>NZ_LT992502.1:3600000-4200000 GCF_900324475.1 Enterobacter bugandensis | reverse complement strand
GGTACGTCTGGCGAATGGGTTTAACACCAAATAGCTGAAGACGCCACCCAATACTGCGTTAACGGGGACAATTCCCGGAATGTAGTGCCCGGCAGCAACACCCAGGGCGACCGAGAAAATGGCAATCCAGTTAACAGACACAAATTTTGCGTGGTCGAAGCTGGCATAGCGGCGGCGATTAATCAGATAGTCGGCGATAATTACCCCGCCAATCGGCGGAATCGCTGCCGACAGAAAGGTCAGCCAGCCAACGAAGTTGTTGTATAGCCACAGCGCGCACAGCGTACCGATAATGCCATTTACCACCGACAGCGTACGGCTGGAAAGGCCAGTAATATTGGCGAAACCCAGACCAGAGGCGTACAGCGCGTTGTCATTGGTGGTCCAGATATTCAGGCCGAGAACGACAATCGCCGGCAGCAGCAGTCCCTGGGCGATCATCACGTCAGAAATATCGGCCTGTCCTACGGCAGCAGCGCCTGCCGCACCGAAGATAAACATCAGCGAGTTGCCAAGGAAAAATGCCACCATCGCCACCAGAACGGCACCTTTAGCATTGCGGCCAAAGCGGACGAAGTCGGCGGTCAGCGTGCCTGCGCTGATAAACGAACCTACAACCAGCGCCAGCGCGCTGGAAAAGTTGAGCGGCGTCTGCGGCACAATGGATTTGAGGTGGTCCAACCCTCCCACGCCGTCCACCGCCAGCCAGACGGAGTAGCTACCCAGGATGACGATAGCGGGTACGGCGATGATGGATAAAATCGTCAGTGCCGAGATGCCAAAAAAAATGGTCAACGTCATCAACAGGCCGGAAACCGCAATCAGGACGTTCACGTCGATGCCCGTGGCTTTACTCACCGGGATGGCAAACATCGCTACGCCGACGCCAAACCATCCTACCTGCGTACCGCCTAAAAGCATGGAGGGAAGCCAGGAACCTTTTATACCGAACGAGTAACGCGCAAGAAGATGGGTTGAGAGGCCGGTTTTTGCGCCAATGTAGCCAAGAAAAGCAGTGTAAATACCGAGGAGGAGATTGCCGAAGAGAACTGCGAGGAAGAAATCATTATAGGAAAGACCGGTACCGAGCGTGCCTCCGGTCCACATACTGGCGGAAAAAAACGTTAACCCTAACATCACAAAAGTGAGTGGAACCACGCCTTTCCGCGCCGCCAGAGGGACGGGGCCCTGGCTATAATTGTTATCTTGCGACACAACGCCTCCTTGAATTTTGGCCAAAAAAATCCGCCGCATAATATCCATTTTTTTCATCAATGCAAACGTTTACGTCCGGGGTTTACACTGCATTTGTGGGGAAATGGGTATCGTTAACTGAAGGGGAGGTTACTGAAAACAGGCTCCCCGGCGTTCCGCTTTATGCTTCTGCCAGGGAGTCAGAGGGTCTTACACTTCCAGGAAGTTCAGGATCCCGTCAGCCGCCTTGCGGCCCTCGGCAATTGCCGTCACCACCAGGTCTGAACCGCGAACGATATCGCCACCGGCGAAGATTTTCGGGTTGCTGGTCTGGAAGGCGTTGTCGCTGCCTTCCGGCGCAATCACGCGGCCCTGTGAGTCCAGCTCTACGCTGTGCTTCGCCAGCCACTCCATGCTGTGAGGGCGGAAACCAAACGCCATCACCACGGCGTCGGCCGGGATCACGTGCTCAGAGCCAGCCACGATCTCCGCGCGACGACGGCCTTTCGCATCCGGCGCACCCATCTCCGTGCGCGCCATCTTCACGCCGCTCACCTTACCGTTGGCGTTCACTTCAATGCCCAGAGGCTGGATGTTGAACTGGAACTCTACGCCCTCTTCACGCGCGTTTTTCACTTCGCGCTTAGAGCCCGGCATGTTCTCTTCGTCACGACGGTAAGCACAGATGACGTGCGCCGCGTTCTGACGAATGGACGTACGCACGCAGTCCATCGCGGTATCACCGCCGCCCAGCACGACAACGCGTTTACCTTCCATGCTGACAAACGGCTCGTCGGCAGTTTCGCCGTAGCCCATCAGCTGTTTGGTGTTAGCAATCAGGAACGGCAGCGCGTCGTACACGCCTGGCGCATCTTCGTTCTCCAGACCACCGCGCATGGACTGATAGGTACCCACGCCCAGGAACACGGCGTCGTAATCCTTCAGCAGATCGTCGAGCTGCACGTCGCGGCCCACTTCGGTGTTGAGTTTGAACTCAATGCCCATGCCGGTGAAGATTTCACGGCGGCGGGTCATTACCTCTTTTTCCAGCTTGAAGGCCGGGATACCGAAGGTCAGCAGACCGCCGATTTCCGGGTGACGGTCAAAAACCACCGCCTTCACGCCGTTGCGTGTCAGCACGTCGGCACAGGCGAGGCCTGCCGGACCCGCGCCGACGATCGCCACGCGCTTGTCGGTTTGCTTCACGCCGGTCATATCCGGACGCCAGCCCATCTCGAACGCTTTATCGTTGATATAGCGTTCGATGTTGCCGATGGTCACCGCGCCAAACTCGTCGTTCAGCGTACAGGAGCCTTCGCACAGGCGATCCTGAGGACACACGCGGCCGCACACTTCCGGCAGGGTATTGGTCTGGTGAGACAGCTCGGCGGCTTCAAAAATACGCCCTTCGTTGGCCAGCTTCAGCCAGTTCGGAATGTAGTTATGGACCGGACATTTCCATTCGCAGTAAGGGTTACCGCAGGACAGGCAGCGGTCTGCCTGTGCTTTGGCCTGGCCTTCTGAAAACGGCTCATAGATTTCAACAAATTCAATTTTACGGATCTTCAGCGGTTTCTTTGGCGGATCAACACGCTGAAGGTCGATAAACTGGTAAACGTTCTGGCTCATCTGAATTCCTTACTGCGCCTGCACGCGCAGCTCTGCTGCGCTACGACTACGGTGACCCAACAGGGCTTTAACATCGCTGGACTTCGGCTTAACCAGCGCGAATTTCGCAGAGAACGCTGGCCAGTTCGCCAGGATCTCTTCGCCGCGCGAAGAACCGGTATGCTGCACGTGTTCGGTAATCAAACCGCGCAGGTGTTCTTCGTGAATGGCCAGCGAATCAACGTCCAGCACTTCCACCAGTTCCGGGTTCACGCGTTTGCGGAACTCACCGTCTTCATCCAGCACGTAGGCAAAACCGCCCGTCATGCCGGCGCCAAAGTTCACGCCGGTTTTACCCAGGACGCACACAATTCCGCCCGTCATGTATTCGCAGCCGTTATCGCCGATGCCTTCCACCACGGTGATGGCACCGGAGTTACGCACCGCAAAACGTTCGCCCGCACGGCCCGCGGCAAACAGACGACCGCCTGTCGCACCGTACAGACAGGTGTTGCCGATGATGCTGGCTTCATGGCTGCGGAAGGCTGAACCGACCGGAGGACGCACCGCCAGCAGACCGCCCGCCATGCCTTTGCCGACGTAGTCGTTGGCATCGCCGGTCAGGTATAACTCAACGCCGCCGGCGTTCCACACGCCGAAGCTCTGGCCCGCGGTACCGCTGAAGTGCGCGGTAATCGGATCCGACGCCAGCCCCTGATCGCCGTGCGTTTGCGCGATATAACCGGAGAGGGACGCGCCGACAGAACGGTCGGTATTGCGAATATCAAACCAGAACGTTTTGCTCTGCTTCTCGTCCACGTACGGCTTCGCCTGTTGCAGCAGCTGCGCGTTCAGCACGCCGTTGTCGAACGGCGGGTTGTTCTCGGTGCAGTAAACCGCTTTGCCAGGATGCGGCTCAGCCGTTTCCAGCAGCTTAGACAGCTCCAGCTTCTGCTGCTTGGCGGTGAAGCCTTCCAGCTCTTTCAGCAGGTCGGTACGGCCAATCAGATCCACCAGACGCTTCACGCCCAGCTGCGCCATCAGCTCGCGGGTTTCACGGGCGATGAAGTCAAAGTAGTTAGTCACCTTGAACGGCAGGCCATGATAGTGATTCTTACGCAGCTTCTCGTCCTGGGTCGCAACGCCGGTTGCGCAGTTGTTCAGGTGGCAAATACGCAGGTATTTACAGCCGAGCGCAACCATCGGGCCGGTACCGAAGCCGAAGCTTTCCGCACCCAGAATCGCCGCTTTGATGATGTCGAGGCCGGTTTTCAGACCGCCGTCCACCTGCAGACGGATCTTGTGACGCAGACCGTTAGCCACCAGCGCCTGCTGGGTTTCCACCAGGCCAAGCTCCCACGGGCAGCCCGCGTATTTCACGGAGGAGAGCGGGCTTGCGCCGGTACCGCCGTCGTAGCCGGCAATGGTGATCAGATCCGCATAGGCTTTCGCCACGCCGGTGGCGATGGTGCCGACGCCCGGCTCGGAAACCAGCTTCACGGAGATCATCGCTTTCGGGTTGACCTGCTTCAGGTCGAAAATGAGCTGCGCCAGATCCTCGATAGAGTAGATATCGTGGTGCGGCGGCGGGGAAATCAGCGTCACGCCCGGCACCGAGTAGCGCAGTTTGGCGATGTACGGGGTGACTTTATCACCCGGCAGCTGACCGCCTTCGCCCGGTTTTGCACCCTGAGCGACCTTAATCTGGATCACATCGGCGTTAACCAGGTAGGCAGGGGTTACGCCAAAGCGGCCGGACGCCACCTGCTTGATGCGCGACACTTTGTTGGTGCCGTAACGGGCCGGATCTTCACCGCCCTCGCCGGAGTTGGAGTTGCCGCCGATGCTGTTCATGGCTTCCGCCAGCGCTTCGTGCGCTTCCGGGCTCAGCGCGCCGATGGACATCGCCGCGGTATCGAAGCGTTTGAACAGTTCGGATGCAGGCTCAACTTCGTCAACGCTGACCGCTTCATCGCCCGGATTGAGGGCAATAAGGTCGCGCAGCGTCGCTGCCGGACGGTTGTTCACCAGCTCGGCATACTGCTGATAATCGCTGTATTCGCCGCTCTGTACCGCCTGTTGCAGCGTGCGCACCACGTCCGGGTTGTAGGCGTGATATTCGCCGCCGTGAACGTATTTCAGCAGGCCGCCCTGTTCCAGCGGCTTACGTGCCAGCCAGGCGCGCTTCGACAGGTTCACCAGATCCTGCTGGAAGTCAGCAAAACCGGCCCCGCCGATGCGGCTGACCACGCCCTGGAAGCAGAGGTTGGCGACGTCGTCGTGCAGGCCGACCGCTTCAAACAGCTTCGAGCAGCGGTAAGAGGCAATGGTCGAGATGCCCATTTTGGACATGATCTTGTACAGGCCTTTGTTGATGCCGTTACGGTAGTTCAGCATCACCGTGCGGTAATCTTTGTCGATGGCGCGGGTGTCTACCAGGCGAGCCAGCGTTTCGTAGGCCAGGTATGGATAGATCGCCGTCGCACCAAAGCCTAACAGCACGGCAAAGTGGTGCGGATCGCGGGCGCTCGCGGTTTCCACAATGATGTTGGCGTCGCAGCGCAGGCTCTTGTCGACCAGACGCGTCTGGATAGCTCCCACCGCCATTGGCGCAGGCACCGGCAGACGGTTTTTCGCAATGTTACGGTCAGACAGCACCAGCAGAACGGTGCCGTTACGCACCATCTGCTCGGCTTTGTCACACAGCGCATTCACCGTCTCTTCGAGGCTCGTTTCGGTCACGTCGAAGGTGATATCGAGCGTGTCGGCGCGGTAGTGCTCCTCGGTCATGGTGGTGAGCTGTTTAAAATCAGAGTACAGCAGGATCGGCGATTTAAAGGTCAGACGGTGCGCCTGGCCTTCGGCTTCGCAGAAGACGTTCATCTCACGGCCGATGCTGGTGGCCAGCGACATCACGTGGGCTTCACGCAGCGGGTCGATTGGCGGGTTGGTCACCTGCGCAAACTGCTGACGGAAATAGTCGTAAATAATGCGCGGCTGGCTGGAGAGCACGGCGAACGGGGTATCGTCACCCATCGAGCCGACCGCTTCCTGGCCGTTTTCGCCGAGCACGCGAATAACCGAGTCCAGTTCTTCCGCGCTGTAGTTAAACTGCTTCTGGAAGCTCGCGAGGGTATCGTCGTCCATCTCGCGGCTGCCCACTTCGTCGTCAGACAGATCTTCGAACGGCACCAGGCGACGGACGTTTTTCGCCATCCACTCTTTATACGGATGGCGGCTTTTCAGATCGTTATCGGTTTCCGCAGAGTGCAGAATACGGCCGCCGCGGGTATCGATCACCATCAGCTCGCCCGGACCGACGCGGCCTTTCTCGACCACTTCGTCAGGCTGGTAATCCCAGATCCCCACTTCAGAGGCGCAGGTGATGAGCTTGTCTTTGGTGATGACGTAGCGCGCCGGACGCAGACCGTTACGGTCCAGGTTACACGCAGCGAAGCGACCGTCGGACATTACGATACCTGCCGGGCCGTCCCACGGCTCCATATGCATGGAGTTAAAGTCGAAGAACGCGCGCAGCTCCGGATCCATATCCGGGTTGTTCTGCCAGGCCGGTGGCACGAGCAGACGCATGGCGCGCACGATATCCATCCCGCCTGCCAGCAGCAGTTCCAGCATGTTATCCATGGAGCTGGAGTCAGAGCCGGTTTCGTTCACGAACGGTGCGGCATCGTGCAGGTCAGGGATCAGCGGGGTCTGGAACTTATAGGTACGAGCACGCGCCCACTGGCGGTTACCGGTGATGGTGTTGATCTCGCCGTTGTGCGCCAGGTAGCGGAACGGCTGCGCCAGCGGCCAGCGCGGCACGGTGTTGGTGGAGAAGCGCTGGTGGAACAGGCAAATGGCCGATTCCAGACGCAGGTCCGCCAGGTCCAGGTAGAAGCGCGGCAGGTCAGCCGGCATACACAGACCTTTATAGATGTTCACCAGGTTAGAGAGGCTACAGACGTAGAACTCTTTATCGTCCTGGAGACGTTTTTCAATGCGGCGACGGGCGATAAACAGACGGCGTTCCATATCGCGCGGACGCCAGCCCGCAGGCGCGTTAACGAAAATCTGCTCAATACGAGGCAGCGAGGAGAGGGCGATTTCACCGAGTACCCCTTCGTTGGTTGGCACATCGCGCCAGCCGACAATCGACAGGGTTTCGCGCTGAAGTTCTTCTTCAACGATGCGGCGTGAGGCGGCAGCCTTTTCAGGATCCTGATTCAGGAACAGCATGCCGACAGCGTAGTTTTTGGCTAAACGCCAGCCGCGCTCTTCCGCCACGATGCGGAAGAAACGATCCGGTTTTTGCAGCAGCAGGCCGCAACCGTCGCCGGTTTTACCATCGGCCAGGATGGCGCCACGGTGCTGCATACGGGCCAGTGCGTGAATAGCGGTACGCACTACCTTGTGGCTAGGTTCGCCTTCTATGTGGGCGATCAGGCCGAAACCACAGTTATCCTTCTCAAGGGATTTATCGTACAACATATCAGTGAACCTCCCCAGGCTCGTCGGGCTTCCCACTGAACTTTACCGTGGCGCACAGGCGCAGAAAGAGCATGGCGACGGGGTTAGCGTTTCATACGCGGACCTCGCATTCGCCCTCTTTTTCATCCTTTCGCGCAGGTAAACAAGTTTGAGGACTTGCTTCAGAGGGAATCTCAATTACTGCATAAATATGATGAGCAGGCCGCTCATCCAGAAAGCTTCCAGCGGATTTCCAACTTATCGGGAATTGGTACACAGGTCAAATGGCAATCTTATTTATACAAAAATGTGCTAAAGCGTAATTATCATTATGTTTTTATTGGTTATTTTACTAATTTTACAACCACTGAAAGCGCCAGGAAGGTGCAGGGGAGTGTGATCTGACTCACTATATGAAAGCGGTATTATTGATGCAGCGTGCTGAAATGCGGATTTATGGCAGAATAATAATCTGGTGCAGTGTTCGAACCCGCATAAAATCACTGTTTTTCAGTCCTGGCGCTATAAATGAAAAAAACCATCAGAACATAAGGAAAAGTAATTACGTGGCGGGTGAATGAAATCTCGGTAATCGTGATTATTTATTCAAATAGATAAAGGCCATCCAGGGCGATTGATCCAGGTCATCGCCGACAGAGGCTAAAAATGGCAGGCTTGTCCCCTTTCTTCGGGACGGTCTATCAGATTATGCAGTTACAGAAATTAGTCAATATGTTTGGTGGGGATCTTTTGCAGCGGTACGGTCAAAAGGTGCATAAGCTGACGCTGCACGGCGGCTTTAGCTGCCCGAACCGCGACGGCACCATCGGGCGCGGCGGCTGCACCTTCTGTAACGTTGCGTCGTTTGCTGACGAAGCCCAGCAGCATAAATCTATCGCGGAACAGCTCGCCCATCAGGCCAGCCTGGTGAACCGCGCGAAGCAGTATCTGGCCTATTTCCAGGCCTACACCAGCACGTGGGCGGAGGTTCAGGTATTACGCTCGATGTATCAACAGGCGGTCGCTCAGGCGAACATTGTCGGGCTGTGCGTGGGTACGCGCCCGGACTGCGTACCGGAGGCGGTGCTGGATTTACTTAGCGAGTACAGAGAGAAGGGCTATGAGATCTGGCTGGAGCTGGGCCTGCAGACCGCGCACGATAAAACCCTGCACCGTATCAATCGTGGGCATGATTTCGCCTGCTACCAGCGCACCACGCGTCTCGCCCGCGAGCGTGGCCTGAAAGTCTGTTCGCATTTGATTGTCGGCTTGCCCGGAGAAGGGCAGCAGCATGGCCTGGAGACGCTGGAAAAAGTCGTGGAAACCGGTGTAGACGGCATTAAGCTGCACCCGCTGCATATCGTGAAGGGAAGCATAATGGCGAAAGCCTGGGAAGCCGGGCGGTTAAGCAGTATCGAGCTCGCCGACTATACGGTGACGGCGGGAGAGATGATTCGCCACACGCCGCCGGAGATTGTCTACCACCGCATCTCCGCCAGCGCCCGCCGTCCAACGCTTCTGGCACCGCTCTGGTGCGAGAACCGGTGGACGGGGATGGTGGAAATCGACCGCTATCTTCAGGAAAACGGCGTACAGGGTTCGGCGCTGGGCCGCTCGTGGGTTCCCCGCCTATCGACGGCGGCCGCCTAGCAGACTCCCCAGCATGCCGCGCACAATCTGATTGGTGACCTGCCGCGCGGCGCTTTTCGCCATAGTCTGTACCACGCCGTCGCGCTTGCCGCCGCGCGGTCCGGTTGTGCCAAACAAAATGTCTTTTAGCCCGCCGAGAATGCCGTCATCAACTGCGACTGACTGGCCCTTAGCGGGTGGAGCATCCTGCGATTCGGTGGTTGCCTGTACCCCTTTTTGCAGCATCTCGAACGCAGACTCCCGATCCACCTCGTCTTCATACTTGCCGTACACCGGGGAGTGATTAATCAGGCTGTTACGTTCATCGTCGGTAACCGGCCCCATGCGCGAGCAGGGCGCGATCACCATTGCGCGTTCCACCACGGACGGGCTGCCCTTAGCATCCAGGAACGAGATCAGCGCTTCACCGGTGCCCAGCGCCTGAATCGCGGCTTCGGTATCAAAGGCCGGATTGGCACGCATGGTTTGCGCGGCGGCTTTCACCGCTTTCTGATCCTTCGGCGTAAAGGCGCGCAGGGCGTGCTGCACGCGGTTACCAAGCTGGCCCAGCACATTGTCAGGAATATCCGACGGGTTTTGCGACACAAACCAGACGCCGACCCCTTTGGAGCGGATCAGGCGGATAACCTGTTCAATTTTATCCAGCAGCACCTGCGGCGCGTCGTTAAACAGCAGGTGTGCTTCGTCAAAGAAGAAGACCAGTTTGGGTTTTTCCAGATCGCCCGCTTCCGGTAACTGCTCGTACAGTTCGGAGAGCATCCACAGCAGGCTGGCGGCGTAAAGCTTTGGCATCTGGTAGAGCTTCTCTGAACTCAGAATGTTGATGATGCCTTTGCCGCTGCTGTCGGTGCGCATCCAGTCTTTAATATCCAGCATCGGCTCGCCGAAGAAGTGTTCGGCGCCCTGCTGCTCCAGCATCAGTAGCCCACGCTGAATGGCACCGACAGAGGCGCTGCTGATATTGCCGTACTGGTTCTGGAAAGATTTGGCGTTATCGCCGATGTACTGGGTGATGGCGCGCAGATCTTTGAAATCAAGCAGCAGCAACCCCTGATCGTCGGCGATACGGAAGATAATATTCAGCACCCCGGACTGCACGTCGTTGAGGTTGAGCAGGCGGGCCAGCAGCAGCGGGCCGAGATCGGAAACGGTGGCGCGTACCGGGTGGCCTTTCTCACCGAAGATGTCCCAGACCACCACCGGGTTGCCGTGTGGCGTCCAGTCCGTGATACCGATATTCTTCAGTCGTTCGAGCAGTTTTTCTGACGCTGTACCTTCCTGAGCCACACCGGTTAAATCGCCCTTCACGTCAGCCATAAAGACCGGCACGCCAATCTCTGAAAGTGACTCCGCCAGCTTCTGGAGAGTGACTGTTTTCCCTGTGCCGGTGGCGCCGGTAATCAGACCGTGGCGGTTCGCCATCGCGGGCAGTAGATACAGCTCTTTTTCCAGCGTCCGGGCAATTAACAATGGTGTACTCATGATGCGCTTCCTCTCTTAGTCCTGGGTGGAGTATAGGCAACCTGACGGCAAAATGGTTGAGTAAATTGCTGACTTTGCGGCGCATTGTCCAGCGCGGACTATGCTTTTGCATACGGTTCATAAAATAGTGGAAAACAATGTCCAGATTCTTCTTTAACGATCGCAAACAGCTGGTCAATGACGCCATTGAAGGCATACTGCTTTCTGCGCCACATGCGAATCTCGTCAAACTTGATATCGATCCAGCTATCAGGGTTGTCGCCCGCGGCGACTGGGATAAAAGCCGCGTGGCGGTGATCTCCGGCGGTGGCTCCGGGCACGAACCGGCGCACGCCGGATTTGTCGGTAAAGGCATGCTGACGGCGGCAGTGTGTGGCGATCTGTTCGCCTCCCCGAGCGTGGATGCGGTGCTGAACGCTATTGTGGCGGTGACGGGCGATCGCGGCTGCCTGCTGATCGTCAAAAACTATACCGGTGACCGGCTTAACTTTGGCCTGGCGGCAGAAAAGGCCAAACGCTACGGCCTGAAGGTCGAGATGGTGATTGTGGCGGACGATATCGCGCTGCCCGACAACAAGCAGCCGCGCGGCATTGCCGGCACGGCGCTGGTGCACAAGATTGCGGGCTATGCAGCGGAGCAAGGAAAATCGCTGAGCGAGGTGCGGGATATTGCTCAGCAGGCCTGCGATAACCTCTGGAGCCTGGGCGTTGCGATGCAAACCTGCAACCTGCCGGGCACCGACGATGAAGAGGGGCGCATCAAGCAGGGCCATGTCGAGCTGGGGCTGGGGATCCACGGGGAGCCGGGAGCCTCGGTGGTTGATACGCAAAACAGCAAAGCGATTATCGACACGCTGGTGACGCCGCTCAAAGCGCAGGCGGGCGAGGGGCGTTTCGCGGTGCTGATCAACAACCTCGGCGGCGTGTCCGCGCTGGAGATGGCTCTGCTCACCAAAGAGCTGGCACATTCAGCGCTGAAAGAGAATATTGCGTACCTGATTGGCCCTGCGCCGCTGGTGAGCGCGCTGGATATGAAGGGCTTTTCTCTGACGCTGCTAAAGCTCAACGATTACTTTGAAAAGGCGATTCACGCCGAGGTCGAGACGCTGGGCTGGCAGAAGCCTGTGGCGTTTGCCCCTCTGCGTACCGTTCCGCAAAGCGCTATTCACGATAGCGTGGAATATGCCGCGTCCGACAATCCGCAGGTGAAGGAGTCTGTTTCACAGGTGACGAAGACGCTCATACAGCTTGAAAACCGCCTGAATGCGCTGGATGCCAAAGTGGGCGATGGCGATACCGGCTCTACGTTTGCGCAAGGTGCACGGGATATTGCGCAGCGCCTGGAAGAAAACACTCTCCCGCTGAATGACGTGCCTAAGCTGCTGTTGCTGGTGGGGGAACGACTGGCCACGGTGATGGGCGGATCGAGCGGTGTACTCATGTCGATCTTCTTCACGGCGGCGGGGCAAAAGCTTCACGATGGACAGCCGCTACCTGAAGCATTGCTGAGCGGACTGGCGCAGATGAAGCAGTATGGCGGGGCAGATCTCGGCGATCGTACGCTGATCGATGCGCTGCAACCGGCGCTGGAAGCCTTGAAGAAAAAAGATCTTCAGGCGGCAGCGCAGGCTGCGCAGCAGGGAGCGGAGGCAACGGCGAAAATGGCGAAAGCCGGAGCAGGGCGCTCATCGTATGTGAATAAAGAGAATCTGGATGGGGTAATGGACCCGGGGGCGGTCGCGGTGGCGGAAGTGTTTAATACATTGGCGCAGTAGCAAAAGTAGGCCGGGGGCGAAGCCGCCACCCGGCAAACTCACATCAGAAATCCGCTTTCAACACCACGCGATAACGGGCTTTGCCGTCGCGCACGTGCTGGATGGCTTCGTTAATTTTCGACATTGGATACAGCTCGGTGGTCGGCGTCACTTTGGTGCGGCCGGCAAACTTCATCAGCTTGCGCAGCTCGTATGGCGTACCGGTCGCGGAGCCTGACACGCTGCGATCCCCACCGATCAGGGTAAAGGCCGGAACCGGCAGCGGCTTCATCACCGCACCCACGGTGTGGAAGTTACCGCCGTAGGCCAGCGCTTCAAAGTACGGCTGCCAGTTGAGATCGACGTTCACGGTGTTGATGATCAGGTCAAACTGCCCAGCCAGCGCGTTCAGCGCGTCCGGATCGCGGCTGTTCACGACTTTGTCCGCGCCCATTGCCAGCACTTCTTTCTCCTTCGCCGGATTCGAGCTAAACGCCGTCACTTCACAGCCCATCGCGTGCAGCAGCTTGATGGCGATGTGGCCCAGACCACCGATACCGATCACGCCCACGCGGCTGGTGGCGGTGACGTGGTGCATCAGCAGCGGTTTAAAGACGGTGATCCCGCCGCACAGCAGTGGACCAGCAGATTCAATATCAATGCTGTCCGGCAGCGGGATGACCCATTGCCAGTCGGCGCGCAGCTTATCGGCGAAACCGCCCTTGTTCAGGATGGTGGGCACTGCGCCTTCAAGGCAGTTGATCTGGTTGCCGCTGATACAGGCGTCGCAGTGGCCGCAGCTCCGTGCTGTCCAGCCAATGCCCACGCGCTGGCCAACCTTCAGCCCTTTGTCCTGCGCGGCGCTGCCGAGCGCGACGACGCGGCCAATCACTTCGTGCCCGGCAACCAGCGGATAGCTGGAGAAGCCCCATTCGTTGTCGATCATCGAGAGATCTGAGTGGCAGACCCCGCAGTAATCAACCTGTACTTCGACGTCTTCCGCTTTTAGTTCGCCCGCATCGTACTCGTACAGCTCAAGTTCTGCACCCGCCTGCGGTGCGGCGTAGCTTTTTATCTTCGACATCGTGTTTCCCCCGTTGTGGTGTGAACTGAGAGTGTAGAGCATTCAGTTTACAGCCGCTTAACAGAAGGGGGCAGGAACGAAACTTACAGACTTTTCAGCATTCTGACTTCGCAATCGACGTGGCCCGTGCAGCCCAGCGGCGCATCGATATGCTCAAAGCCCAGATGTTCATACAGGCCGATGGCCTCTTTGAGGAAGGCGGTGGTTTCGAGGTAACAGCGTTTAAAACCCTGATTGCGCGCGTGCTCCAGGGCGACCAGCGCCAGCTTCTTCGCCAGACCCTGCCCACGAACCGACGGCAGGAAATACATTTTCTGCAGCTCACAGATATCCGGCTCGCTGCAGCTCAGCGGCGCAACGCCGCCGCCACCCACAACCTGGCCGTCCTGCTCAATGACCCAGTAGGCGTGGCCCGGCTGGCTGTACAGCTTAAACAGTTCGTCAAGATTCGGGTCGGCAACGGTGTAACCTTTATCCGCCGTCAGCCCAAACTCTGCAGAAACGGTGCGGATAACGGCGGCGATAGCCGGATTGTCCTGCTCAGTGATCCGACGCATCGTCGTCGCGACGGGGGTAATCACGCTCATAGCATTACTCATTACAAAAATTGACACACAGTTGCTGTTAATAGCACCGCAGAAAAGGGAGTGCAAGCGAGGAGTTTTCAGGAAGGCTACCCCTTACGCCCTGAAGCGTAAGGGGTAAAAGCATTACAGGGCTGCGATAACGGCCTGCTGCTCGATCAGTTTGGTCTTCGCATCGGCGAAGGCAACCAGACGCTCACGCTCTTTGGCAATGACCGCTTCCGGCGCGCGGGCAACAAAGCCTTCGTTCGCCAGCTTGCTTTCGATTTTGCCAATTTCCACGTCGACTTTCGCCACTTCTTTCGCCAGACGCGCCAGCTCTGCGTCTTTGTCGACCAGGCCCGCCATCGGGATCAGCAGCTCCGCACCGTCGATGATTTTAGTCACGGAAACCGGACCTTTGTCATCGGCAGGCAGCACGGTGATGCTTTCCAGACGCGCCATGGTTTTCAGGAAGGTGTTGTTCTCGGTGACGCGACGAATGGCAGCGTCGCTGCAACCGCGCAGCAGCAGCTCCAGTGGTTTACCCGGGGCGATGTTCATTTCGGCACGGATGTTACGTACCGCAACGATCGCCTGCTTCAGCCACTCGGTATCCGCAGACGCGGCTTCATCAACCTTAGCCGCATCGAATTCCGGGAACGGCTGCAGCATGATGGTATCGGCGTTGATGCCCGCAATGACCTTCACGCGCTGCCAGATGGTTTCGGTGATGAATGGAATAACCGGATGCGCCAGGCGCAGCAGGCCTTCCAGGACGGTAATCAGCGTGTTGCGCGTGCCGCGCAGCTCCGCTTCAGAACCGCCGTTCATGACCGGCTTCGCCAGCTCCAGATACCAGTCACAGAACTGGTTCCAGGTGAATTCGTACAGAATGCCCGCTGCGATATCGAAGCGGTAGCTGTCCAGCGCCTCGCGGAAGGCTTTCACCGTCTGGTTAAATTCCGCCAGGATCCAGCGGTCCGCCAGAGACAGGGTCATCTCGCCGCCGTTGAAGCCGCAATCCTGATCTTCGGTGTTCATCAGCACGAAGCGGCTGGCGTTCCACAGCTTGTTACAGAAGTTACGGTAACCTTCAAGACGCTTCATGTCCCAGTTGATGTCGCGGCCGGTAGAGGCCAGCGCCGCCAGGGTGAAGCGCAGGGCGTCGGTACCGTGAGATTCGATCCCGTTCGGGAACTGCTTCTCGGTACGCTTGCGGATTTTCTCAGCCAGCTGCGGCTGCATCATGTTGCCGGTACGTTTTTCCAGCAGGTCTTCCAGGGAGATCCCGTCAACCATGTCCAGCGGGTCAATCACGTTACCCTTGGACTTGGACATCTTCTGCCCTTCGTCGTCGCGGATAAGGCCGGTCATGTAGACGGTATGGAACGGAACCTGCGGCTTGCCGTCTTCATCTTTGATGAAGTGCATGGTCATCATGATCATGCGGGCAATCCAGAAGAAGATGATGTCGAAGCCGGACACCATTACGCTGGTAGGGTGGAACTGACGCAGCGCGTCGGTGTTTTCCGGCCAGCCGAGGGTAGAGAAGGTCCACAGCGCGGAGGAGAACCAGGTATCCAGCACGTCTTCGTCCTGGCGCAGGGCCACGTCAGCGCTCAGGTTATTTTCCTGACGCACTTCGTCTTCGCTACGGCCAACGTAGACGTTGCCTTCGTTGTCGTACCATGCTGGGATGCGGTGACCCCACCACAGCTGACGGGAGATACACCAGTCCTGAATGTCGCGCATCCAGGAGAAGTACATGTTTTCGTACTGCTTCGGCACGAACTGGATGCTGCCGTTCTCAACCGCTTCCACAGCCGGTTTCGCCAGCACGTCGGCACGGACGTACCACTGGTCGGTCAGCATTGGCTCAATAACCACGCCGCCACGGTCGCCGTACGGCACGGTCAGATCGTGAGGCTTAATCTCTTCCAGCAGGCCGAGGGCATCAACGGCGGCTACGATGGCTTTACGTGCGGCAAAGCGCTCCAGCTTCTGGAACTCAGCCGGGATCTCGCTGGAGTAAACGTCGGATTCGTTGCCTTTGGTATCGTACACCTCTGCGCTTTCGCGGATATCGCCGTCGAAGGTCAGAATGTTGATCATCGGCAGGGCGTGACGACGACCCACTTCATAGTCGTTGAAGTCGTGCGCCGGGGTGATTTTCACGCAGCCGGTGCCTTTTTCCATGTCGGCGTGTTCGTCGCCCACAATCGGAATGCGGCGGTTCACCAGCGGCAGCACCACAAATTTGCCGATCAGATCTTTATAACGCGGATCTTCCGGGTTAACGGCCACGCCGGTATCGCCCAGCAGGGTTTCCGGACGGGTGGTCGCCACCACCAGGTAATCTTTACCGTCTGCGGTTTTTGCGCCGTCGGCCAGCGGATAGCGGATGTGCCACATGGAGCCTTTAGACTCGCGGTTTTCCACTTCCAGGTCAGAAATTGCGGTGCGCAGTTTCGGGTCCCAGTTTACCAGGCGTTTGCCGCGGTAAATCAGGTCTTCTTTGTACAGACGGACGAACACTTCTTTTACGGCGTTGGACAGGCCTTCGTCCATGGTGAAGCGCTCGCGCTCCCAGTCCACGGAGTTTCCGAGACGGCGCATCTGACGGGTAATGGTGCCGCCGGATTCTGCCTTCCACTGCCAGATTTTGTCGATGAACGCATCGCGACCGTAGTCGTGACGAGTTTTACCTTCTTCAGCGGCAATTTTACGCTCAACCACCATCTGGGTCGCGATACCCGCGTGGTCAGTCCCTGCCTGCCACAGGGTGTTTTTGCCCTGCATGCGCTGGTAGCGGATCATGGTGTCCATGATGGTCTGCTGGAAAGCATGCCCCATATGCAAACTGCCGGTGACGTTCGGCGGCGGGATCATGATGCAGAAGGACTCTTTGCTTTCGTCGCCGTTAGGCTTGAAATAGCCCTGCTGTTCCCAGTGCTCGTAAAGCGGCTGTTCGATATCGCGTGGGTTATATGTCTTTTCCATTATTTCCAGGTTGCCGTATTCAGGTTAAAACCGGCCAGGCGGTACGCTTTATAGCGTTCGCGCGCCAGTTGTTTCAAGGATTCTTCGTAAGGGACAAAGTCTACCACTTCTGTGAAAGCGGTGGCAAAATCTGCAAAGTCTGTCCGCAGGCTAATGAGAATATCGCGCGCGCTGCTGTTGCGCTTTTGCGGCCAGGCAATTTCGACCGGTGCCCCGCCGCGTGGACCTTCGCCCGACAGGTTATGCGGAACAAAACTTTCCGGCGGGCGCGCCCATAGCGCTTCATCCAGGCGAATCGCCTGCTGCTCATCTTCACAGGCAATCAGTACGCGTTTACCAGCGCGCCAACGTTCTGCGGCAATTTCACACACCAGTTGTTCAACGGCGCTGAGGCCATCCTGATGGGTGTCGTTGTCCAGAAGGTAGAACGTTGCATTCTTCATATATGGGGCTTCTTGTCGTGGATTTAAATGCAAAGCCGGGTGGCGCTTCGCTTACCCGGCCTACGGTTGAGTG
This sequence comes from Enterobacter bugandensis, assembly GCF_900324475.1. Classification (NCBI taxonomy): domain Bacteria; kingdom Pseudomonadati; phylum Pseudomonadota; class Gammaproteobacteria; order Enterobacterales; family Enterobacteriaceae; genus Enterobacter; species Enterobacter bugandensis. Next base: position 4,182,676 of record NZ_LT992502.1, on the reverse strand, counting down.
GCGTGTAGGCCGGGTAAGGCGAAGCCGCCACCCGGCACATTACATCACTCGTCGCCGTTAAAACCCGCACGATTAAGCAGGAACTGCGACAGCAGGGCCACCGGACGTCCGGTAGCGCCTTTGGCTTTACCGGAGCGCCATGCGGTACCCGCGATGTCCAGGTGCGCCCAGTTATATTTACGGGTGAAGCGCGCCAGAAAGCAGCCTGCGGTAATTGCGCCGCCAGGACGACCACCAATGTTAGCCATGTCCGCAAAGTTAGACTCCAGCTGTTCCTGATACTCGTCACCCAGCGGCAGACGCCATGCGCGGTCACCGGCCTGCTCGGACGCGCCGATAAGCTCGTGCGCCAGCGGGTTGTGGTTCGACATCAGGCCGGTGATGTGATGGCCCAGGGCAATCACGCAGGCACCGGTCAGGGTGGCCACGTCGATAACCGCTTCTGGCTCGAAGCGCTCAACGTAGGTCAACACGTCACAGAGTACCAGACGGCCTTCGGCGTCGGTATTCAGCACTTCAACGGTCTGGCCGGACATGGTGGTCAGGACGTCGCCCGGACGATACGCGCGACCGCCAGGCATGTTTTCGCAGCCTGCCAGCACGCCGATTACGTTGATGGGCAACTGAAGCTCCGCAACCATGCGCATGACGCCGTAAACCGCCGCCGCGCCGCACATGTCGTACTTCATCTCGTCCATGCCTTCTGAAGGCTTGATGGAGATACCGCCGGAGTCAAAGGTCAGCCCTTTACCGACGAGCACGATCGGACGCGCGTCTTCAGACGGGTTGCCTTTGTATTCGATGACCGACATCAGGGATTCGTTCTGCGAGCCGTTACCCACCGCCAGATAAGAGTGCATCCCCAGCTCTTTCATCTGCTGTTCGCCGATGACGCGGGTGATGACGTTTTTGCTGTAGGAGTCAGCCAGCTGGCGCGCCTGAGAGGCGAGGTAAGCGGCGTTACAGATGTTTGGCGGCATGTTGCCGAGATCTTTTGCCGCTTTGATACCGGCGGCAATCGCCAGACCATGCTGGATGGCGCGCTCGCCGCTGGTCAGTTCGCGACGGGTTGGCACGTTAAAGACCATTTTACGCAGCGGGCGACGCGGCTCGCTTTTGTTGGTCTTAAGCTGATCGAAGCTGTAAAGGCTCTCTTTTGCCGTTTCGACGGCCTGACGCACTTTCCAGTAGGTGTTACGGCCTTTGACGTGCAGCTCGGTCAGGAAGCAGACGGCTTCCATTGAACCGGTGTCATTCAGCGTATTAATGGTTTTCTGAATAACCTGCTTATACTGACGTTCATCCAGCTCGCGCTCTTTGCCGCAGCCAATCAGCAGAATACGCTCTGACAGGACGTTCGGAACATGGTGCAGTAACAGCGTCTGCCCAGGTTTGCCTTCCAGTTCGCCACGGCGCAGCAGGGCGCTGATATAGCCGTCACTGATTTTATCGAGTTGCTCGGCGATCGGGGAGAGTCGGCGCGGTTCAAAGACGCCCACAACGATGCAGGCACTCCGCTGTTTCTCCGGGCTACCGCTTTTTACACTGAACTCCATGCACTACGCTCCTGAATCTTAAAGACAACGGCGGCTGCTACGGATAGAATTGAAACCTTTCGTAACTCATGTCCGCTGTTGTGGTGACTTCGTGTTAATCTTACGTTACTACGGTTTCGACACGTCAGAAAAAGTCCTGAAGCGTGAATCCGCCGGATGTTTTAATCTTAGCGACGATTTCGACGACTCAAGAGAATAAATGACGTTTAAGCCATGAAACAAGCGATTTTCCAGCAAAGAGACGGGTTTTTACGGGCGTATTTAAAGTGATAATCATAAGATATCTGGTGCGGGAGACGCTCAAAAGCCAACTGGCGATCCTCTTCATCCTGCTGCTGATTTTTTTCTGTCAGAAGCTGGTTAAGATCCTCGGTGCGGCCGTTGACGGCGAAATTCCAACGAATCTGGTGCTTTCCCTGCTTGGGCTGGGGATCCCGGAAATGGCGCAGCTTATTCTGCCGCTGAGTCTATTCCTCGGCCTGCTGATGACCCTCGGTAAGCTGTACACCGAGAGTGAAATTACGGTGATGCATGCCTGTGGCCTGAGTAAAGCCGTACTAGTGAAAGCGGCGATGATACTGGCGCTATTCACGGGCATTGTTGCGGCGGTGAATGTGATGTGGGCGGGCCCTATGTCTTCCCGTCATCAGGACGAAGTGCTGGCCGAGGCGAAAGCAAACCCCGGCATGGCGGCGCTCGCGCAGGGGCAGTTCCAGCAGGCGACTGACGGAAACTCCGTGCTGTTTATTGAGAGCGTTGACGGCAGTAAATTCAACGATGTATTTCTGGCGCAGCTGCGTCCTAAAGGTAACGCGCGTCCGTCAGTGGTGGTTGCCGATTCTGGCCAGCTTTCTCAGCGCAAAGACGGTTCTCAGGTCGTCACGCTGAATAAAGGCACCCGTTTCGAAGGCACCGCGATGCTGCGTGACTTCCGTATTACGGATTTCCAGAACTATCAGGCCATTATTGGTCATCAGGCGGTGGCGCTCGATCCGACGGATACCGAGCAAATGGATATGCGCACGCTGTGGAATACCGATACCGACAGAGCGCGGGCTGAGTTCCACTGGCGTATTACGCTCGTATTCACCGTGTTTATGATGGCACTGATTGTCGTGCCGCTGAGCGTGGTGAACCCGCGCCAGGGCCGCGTGCTCTCTATGCTGCCAGCGATGCTGCTTTACCTGATCTACTTCCTGCTGCAAACCTCGATTCGCTCTAACGGCGCGAAGGGTAAGCTGGATCCGATGGTCTGGACATGGTTCGTTAACAGCCTGTACATCTTACTGGCGCTGGGATTAAACCTGTGGGATACGGTGCCTGTGCGCCGCATACGTGCCCGATTCTCGCGTAAAGGAGCCATCTAATGCAGGCGTTTGGCGTTCTTGATCGCTATATCGGTAAAACCATTTTCACCACCATCATGATGACATTGTTCATGCTGGTGTCGCTCTCCGGCATTATCAAATTTGTCGATCAGCTGAAAAAAGCCGGGCAGGGCAGCTATGACGCGATGGGTGCGGGGATGTACACCCTGCTCAGCGTGCCAAAAGATGTGCAGATCTTCTTCCCGATGGCGGCTCTGCTGGGCGCGCTGCTGGGGCTGGGGATGCTGGCTCAGCGCAGCGAGCTGGTGGTGATGCAGGCCTCAGGCTTTACCCGTATGCAGGTTGCGCTGTCGGTAATGAAAACCGCAATCCCGCTGGTGCTGTTGACCATGGCGATTGGCGAGTGGGTGGCACCGCAGGGCGAGCAGATGGCGCGTAACTATCGTGCTCAGGCAATGTACGGTGGTTCACTGCTCTCGACTCAGCAAGGTTTATGGGCGAAAGACGGGAAAAACTTCGTCTACATCGAACGGGTAAAGGGTAATGATGAACTGGGCGGGGTGAGCATCTACGCGTTCAACGACCAGCGCCGTCTGGAGTCTGTCCGACACGCCTCTTCCGCGAAGTTTGACGCTGAACATAAGCAGTGGCGTTTGTCGCAGGTTGATGAATCTGACCTGACCGATCCAAAACAGATTACCGGGTCACAGACGGTGACCGGCACCTGGAAGACCAACCTCACGCCGGATAAGCTCGGGGTTGTTGCGCTGGATCCTGACGCGCTCTCTATCAGCGGCTTGCACAACTATGTGAAGTACCTGAAGTCGAGCGGGCAGGATGCCGGACGCTATCAGCTCAACATGTGGAGCAAAATCTTCCAGCCGATGTCCGTGGCGGTGATGATGCTGATGGCGCTGTCGTTTATCTTCGGCCCGCTGCGTAGCGTGCCGATGGGCGTGCGCGTCGTGACCGGTATTAGCTTCGGCTTTGTCTTCTATGTACTCGATCAGATCTTCGGTCCGCTGACGCTGGTTTATGGCATCCCGCCGATTATCGGTGCGCTGCTGCCGAGCGCCAGCTTCTTCCTGATCAGCCTCTGGCTGCTGCTGAAACGCTCCTGATTGACCTCTCCTCGCTTCCGGTGAACCGGAGGCGAGGCTAATCTCCTGTTTCACCCCGCACTTTTTCTCACAACCTTCAACGTCCCGCCTCGAATTTGAGTATTATTGAGCGATAAAGTCGTGAAGGGATCCTCTATGAAGCAAATTCGAATGCTAGCCCAGTACTACGTCGACCTGATGATGAAGCTTGGGCTGGTGCGTTTCTCCATGCTGCTGGCGCTGGCGCTGGTCGTTCTGGCGATTGTCGTGCAGATGGCCGTTACGATGGTTCTGCATGGTCAGGTCGAGAGTATCGACGTTATCCGCTCTATCTTCTTCGGCCTGCTCATTACCCCCTGGGCAGTCTATTTTCTTTCCGTGGTGGTCGAACAGCTGGAGGAATCCCGTCAGCGCTTATCAAAACTGGTCGATAAGCTGGAGGAGATGCGCGAGCGCGACCTGAAGCTCAATGTTCAGCTTAAAGACAACATTGCTCAGTTGAATCAGGAAATTTCAGATCGTGAGAAGGCGGAGGCAGAGCGTCAGGCCACGCTGGAACAGCTGAAAATCGAAATGAAAGAGCGCGAGGTGACGCAGATCCAGCTTGAGCAGCAATCCTCCTTCCTGCGTTCGTTCCTGGACGCTTCGCCGGATCTGGTATTCTACCGTAACGAAGATAAAGAATTTTCAGGCTGTAACCGGGCGATGGAGCTCCTGACCGGGAAAAGTGAGAAGCAGCTGATTCACCTCAAGCCGCAGGACGTTTACTCCGAAGAGGCGGCCGCCAAGGTCATGGAGACGGACGAAAAAGTGTTCCGCCATAACGTCTCGCTGACCTACGAACAGTGGCTGGATTACCCGGACGGGCGCAAAGCCTGCTTTGAGATCCGTAAGGTGCCGTACTATGACCGCGTCGGGAAGCGCCACGGCCTGATGGGCTTCGGCCGTGATATTACCGAGCGTAAGCGTTATCAGGATGCGCTGGAGCGCGCCAGCCGCGACAAGACCACCTTCATCTCCACCATCAGCCATGAGCTTCGTACGCCGCTTAATGGCATTGTGGGGCTGAGCCGCATTCTGCTGGATACCGACCTGACCGCAGAGCAGGAAAAATACCTCAAAACGATTCATGTCTCGGCGGTCACGCTGGGTAATATCTTCAACGATATTATTGACATGGATAAGATGGAGCGCCGAAAGGTTCAGCTTGATAATCAGCCGGTTGATTTCACCAGCTTCCTTGCCGATCTGGAAAACTTGTCTGGTCTGCAGGCCCAGCAGAAGGGGCTGAATTTTGTCATGGATCCCACCCTGCCGCTGCCGCATAAAGTGATTACCGACGGCACGCGGCTGCGTCAGATCCTGTGGAACCTCATCAGCAACGCGGTGAAATTTACCCAGAAGGGGCAGGTGGCGGTGCGTATTCGCTATGACGACGGCGACATGCTGCACTTTGAGGTGGAGGACTCCGGGATTGGTATTCCGCAGGAGGAGCAGGACAAGATTTTCGCGATGTACTACCAGGTGAAGGACAGCAACGGTGGAAAACCGGCCACTGGTACCGGAATCGGCCTGGCGGTGTCTAAGCGGCTGGCGAAGAGCATGGGCGGTGACATCACCGTTGCCAGCCAGGCGGGCAAAGGGTCAACCTTCACGCTGACGGTGCATGCGCCGGCGGTGGCGGAAGAGGTAGAGGATACCTTTGAAAATGACGATATGCCGCTGCCTGCGCTGCACGTCCTGCTGGTGGAGGATATTGAGCTTAACGTGATTGTAGCGCGCTCGGTGCTGGAAAAACTGGGCAACAGCGTGGATGTCGCGATGACCGGTAAAGCCGCGCTGGAGATGTTTACACCTGGTGAATATGACCTCGTTCTGCTGGATATCCAGTTGCCGGATATGACCGGGCTGGATATCTCGCGTGAACTGACGCGTCAGTACGCGGCTGATGAACTGCCGCCGCTGGTGGCGCTGACGGCGAACGTGCTGAAAGATAAAAAAGAGTACCTCGACGCCGGTATGGACGATGTACTCAGCAAGCCTCTGGCGGTGCCTGCTCTGACCGCCATGATCAAGAAGTTCTGGGATACCCACGATGAAGAGGAGAGCACCATGACGTCTGTTGATAGCGCAAAAGCCCAAACGATACTCGATACCGCGATGCTGGAGCAGTATATCGATCTGGTCGGCCCGAAACTGATTACCGACGGCCTGGCGGTGTTTGAAAAAATGATGCCGGGTTATCTGAGCGTGCTGGAGTCAAACCTGACGGCGCGTGACCAGAAGGGCATCGTGGAAGAAGGGCATAAAATCAAAGGCGCAGCCGGCTCGGTCGGGTTACGCCACCTGCAGCAACTGGGTCAACAGATTCAGTCGCCTGATTTACCAGCTTGGGAAGATAACGTTGGTGATTGGGTTGAAGAGATGAAACAAGAGTGGCAGAACGATGTTGCGGTGCTTAAAGCCTGGGTGGATGCCAGAAAAAAATGACCCCGGCTAGACCGGGGTGCGCGAATACTGCGCCAACACCAGGGAAATCGTGGCTGCGCCTGTTTTTTAAAGTAATTTTCTAATCGGCGCCGCCGTAAAAATTTAGGCCGCACGCAGATAAGATAGCAAATCTTAAATGGTTTGTTACATGAATCAGTGAAATGTGTGAAGCATAGCGTTTTAATCAAAATTATTAATGTGCTTCAGCGAGTTGCAAAGAAGGATCGTCAAGATGAAAAAAATTGGTGTTGTCCTGAGCGGATGCGGTGTTTTTGATGGTTCAGAAATACATGAAGCCGTAATCACGCTGCTGGCCCTGACAAAACAGGGAGCAGAGGTTATCTGTTTTGCGCCCGACAAAAATCAGTCGGATGTGATTAACCATCTGACCGGCGAGCCGATGGGCGAAACGCGTAACGTGCTGATTGAAGCCGCGCGTATTGCCCGGGGAGAGATTCATCCGCTGGCGAAGGCAGATGCCGCTGAACTGGATGCGCTCATTGTGCCGGGCGGCTTCGGCGCCGCGAAAAATCTCAGCACCTTTGCTGCCGAAGGTGCCGCATGCACGGTTGACCCTGATCTCAAAGCGCTGACGCTGGCGATGCATGCCGCGGGCAAGCCGCTGGGTTTTATCTGTATTGCACCGGCCATGCTGCCAAATATTTTCGATTTTCCGTTACGGCTGACGATCGGAACCGATATTGATACCGCAGAGGTCGTCGAGGATATGGGGGGCGAACACGTTCCGTGCCCGGTCGATGACATTGTGGTGGATGAGGACAACAAAATTGTCACCACGCCCGCGTATATGCTGGCGAAGAATATTGCGGAAGCCGCCGTGGGCATTGAAAAGCTGGTCGCCCGAGTGCTGGTGCTGACGGAATGAGGCGTCAGTCTTCCGCAGGCGCATGGGTGAAACGCCTTCTTTTACGCATCGTTCTCGTCCTGGCGGTGTTCTGGGGGGGCGGCCTGGCCGTGTTCAGCATTTTGCCGGTACCGTTTTCAGCGGTCATGGTTGAGCGCCAGCTTAGCGCGTGGTTCTCCGGTGATTTCGGCTATGTTGCCCATTCTGACTGGGTGAGCATGGATGAAATTTCTCCGTTCATGGGGCTGGCGGTTATCGCGGCGGAAGATCAAAAATTCCCGCAGCACTGGGGGTTTGATGTGGCCGCGATCGAAAAGGCGCTGGCCCATAACGAACGTCACGAAAACCGCGTGCGCGGTGCGTCAACGCTGTCGCAGCAGACGGCTAAAAACCTGTTCCTGTGGGATGGCCGAAGCTGGGTGCGAAAAGGGCTGGAAGCGGGCCTGACCCTGGGAATGGAAACGGTCTGGAGCAAAAAGCGTATTCTGACCGTTTACCTTAATATCGCCGAGTTCGGCGACGGGGTATTTGGTGTCGAAGCTGCATCACAACGCTATTTTAATAAACCTGCCAGCAGGCTGAGCATGTCGGAGGCGGCGCTGCTCGCGGCTGTTCTGCCTAATCCTGTCCGCTTCAAGGCCAGCGCCCCGTCAGGGTACGTGCGAAGCCGTCAGGCGTGGATCATGCGCCAGATGCGCCAGCTGGGTGGGGAAGGGTTTATGGAGAGAAATGCGTTAATGTAGGGCGGGTAAGCGCAGCGCCACCCGCCAGAATAATAGCAGGCCTAATCTTCGTCGAACCCGGCGTTAAACAGCGCAACTACCGCTGCCAGAGCTTCCTCTTCCTGAGGACCGGTGGCTTCAACCTCAATCTGACGCCCTTTGGCGGAGTCCAGCATCAGCAGCGCAATCACGCTGTTGGCTTCCGCTTCGGTGCCTTCGTCATTACGCAGCAGCACTTCTGCATCGAAACCCTGCATCAGCTCAAACAGCTTCATCGCCGGGCGTGCATGCATGCCCAGCTTATTGGTGATCTCAACGGTTTGTTTTACGGTCATGTTTTACGTTTTTCCAGCGTGCGATGACGGGACTGAACGTTCTTACCGCGCGAGCGGAAATAGTCGGCCAGCTGTTCGGCGATGTAGACCGAACGATGTTTACCGCCGGTACAGCCAATCGCCACTGTCAGGTAGCTACGATTGTTTGTCTCCAGCATAGGTAACCATAGCTCAAGGTAGCTTCGCGTCTGGTAGATAAAATTGTGAACTTCTGTGTGTCGGTCGAGGAACGCCGCCACGGGCTTATCCAGACCGGTCATTGGACGCAGTTTAGGATCCCAGTGCGGGTTCGGCAGGAAGCGCACGTCGAAAACATAGTCCGCATCAATCGGAATACCGTGCTTAAAGCCGAAGGATTCGAACACCATCGTCAGCTCGCGCTCGCGTTTGCCCAGCAGCCGGGTTCGCAGCATTTCCGCCAGCTCGTGAACGGACATCTCTGAGGTGTCGACAATCAGATCGGCACGAGAGCGCAGCGGCTCAAGCAGATCGCTCTCTTCGTCGATGGCGCTCTCCAGCGAGAGATTCTTGCTGGAAAGCGGATGCAGACGACGGGTGTCGCTGTAGCGGCGGATCAGGGTATTGCGGTCGGCGTCAAGGAACAGCAGCTGAGGCGAGAACGCGTCAGGCAGGTTACTCATTGCCTGTTCGAAGATCTCTGGCGATTCCGGCATGTTACGAACGTCGATACTGACGGCGGCGGAGGTTTGTCTCTCCGCTAACGTGCGTGCCAAATCGGGCAATAACACGACCGGCAGGTTATCGACGCAGTAAAAACCCATGTCTTCCAGCGCGCGCAGAGCAACGGATTTCCCCGACCCTGAACGACCGCTGACAATCATCAGCACCATGTTCCGTTTCTCCTCAGGACAACAGATGTGAAGGCCATCACCTGGTTATGCGTCATCCTGATTGCCTTCTGCTTCAGTGATAATTTGATAAAGCTCTTCATCACTTTGGGCTGAGCGCAGTCGACGGCAGATGGTTTTATCCGCCAGACGTTTAGCAACCAGCGAAAGCGTATGCAGGTGGGTCTTGGTCTGGTCGGCAGGCACCAACAGCGCGAAGAGGAGATCGACGGGCTGGTTATCAATGGCGTCAAAAGCGATTGGCGTTTCCAGCTGCACAAACACACCGACGGCACGCAGGGTGTCCTCTTCCAGCTTGCCGTGCGGGATCGCGATGCCGTTGCCGATACCGGTACTGCCCATCTTTTCACGGGTCAGAATGGCTTCGAACACCACCTGCGGCGGCAGGCCCAGCTGTTTTGCAGCCAATTCACTGATGATCTCCAGCGCACGTTTTTTGCTCTGGCAGTGAACGGCACTGCGGGTACATTCCTGGTTAAGGACATTGCTCAGTTGAAGAGCGGAATCGTTGTTCATCATAATTTCACCTAAGCGCTAACTGTACAAATGGCCCGTTGTGTTTCACAACAGGCCGTCCTGCACCCGTTAACTGCCCGGACAATTAGTGTTGTTTCAGTTTATCTTTATGTTTATTGAGCTGTCGCGCAAGCTTGTCAATCAAGCCGTCGATAGCCGCGTACATGTCTTGCCCTTCCGCACTGGCATGGAGTTCACCCCCGTTTACATGCAGGGTTGCATCCGAGATATGAGTCACTTTCTCCACTTTTAACACAACGTAGACCTGATTGATCCTTTCGAAATACTGCTCGAGTTTCGCGAACTTAGCGTTCACGAAGTCACGTAAAGCCTCAGTAATCTCGACGTTATGTCCTGTGATATTGAGCTGCATAGTGTCTTCCTTATCGGTTGTGTCAGACCAGCTGTTTACGCTGGTTAGACGGCGGAATGGATAAAGACTCTCGATACTTCGCAACAGTACGACGTGCCACCATAATACCCTGATCGGACAGCATGGTGGTCAACTTACTGTCACTTAGTGGCTTCGCGGGATTCTCCGCGGCGATCAACTTCTTCACCAGGGCGCGAATCGCCGTTGAGGAGGCTTCGCCGCCACCCTCGGTGTTCACGTGGCTGGAGAAGAAATACTTAAGCTCAAAAATACCGCGCGGACTGTGCAGATACTTCTGCGTAGTAACGCGGGAAATAGTGGATTCATGCATCTCGACGGCCTGGGCGATATCCGCCAGCACCATCGGTTTCATATACTCTTCGCCCTGCTCAAAGAAGGCCTGCTGCTGTTCGACGATGCAGCGGCTCACGCGAAGCAGGGTATCATTCCGGCTCTCAAGGCTCTTGATCAACCATCGCGCTTCCTGAAGATTGCTGCGAATATATTGATTGTCGGAGTCGTTGCGCGCGCTGGTACACATGGAGGCGTACTGCTGGTTGATTTGCAGGCGAGGGATGCTATCAGAGTTCAGTTCAACGACCCAGCGGTCATTGTGTTTTCTGACCAGCACGTCCGGGATAACGTACTCGGGTTCGCTGGTCTGGATCGACTGACCGGGACGCGGATCGAGGGACTGAATCAGATTTACCGCCTCTTTCAGCACCTCTTCCTTCAGGCGCGTGACGCGCATCAGGGTGCGGAAATCGTGGTTAGCCAGAAGATCCAGATGATCGCTGATGATTAAGCGTGCCTCGTCGAGCCACGGCGTCTCTTTGCTGAACTGAGAAAGCTGGATCAGCAGACAGTCGCGCAGGTCCTTCGCGGCCACCCCGACCGGATCGAAGCGCTGAATGCGTTTCAGTACCGCTTCAATCTCCTCAATCTCAATCTCTTCATCGCCCATGCTTTCCAGAATGTCGTCCAGCGTGACGGTCAAATAACCGGTGTCATCAACGGCGTCGACAATCGACGTGGCAATAGCGCGGTCGGTATCGGAGAAGGGGGTAAGCTCTACCTGCCACATCAGGTAATCCTGCAGCGACTGGGTGGTTTCGCCCTGGTAGACCGGTAGCTCGTCGTCCTGGTAGTCTGCACGCGTGCCGGAAGGGGTCCCGGCGGTATAGATTTCATCCCAGCTGGCATCCAGCGGAAGCTCGTCCGGCATCTCTTTTTGTTCGAGTGCATCCGCGGTGTCGAGCGCTTCTGTGTCCTGTGACTGCTGGGTATCTACCTCGTCATGAAGATCGGCTTGCTCCAGCAGGGGATTGCTGTCCAGCGCCTGCTGGAGCTCCTGCTGGAGTTCTAAGGTGGACAGTTGCAACAGACGAATTGCCTGCTGTAACTGCGGCGTCATCGCCAGCTGTTGGCTGAGCCTTAATTGCAAACCTTGCTTCATGTTCAGAGCATTTTTCTCCGGTTCGGCGTTACGTTACCTCTACCCTATCAGAGTCTGAAGTCTTCCCCAAGATAGACGCGCTTAACATGATCGTCTTCGAGGATCTGCTGCGGCGTACCGTGAGCGATCAGATTGCCCTGGCTCACGATATACGCGCGTTCACATACCGCCAGCGTTTCACGAACGTTGTGGTCGGTGATCAGCACGCCAAGTCCGCTGTCACGCAGATGCTCGATAATGCGTTTAATGTCGATAACGGAGATCGGGTCAACGCCCGCAAACGGTTCATCCAGAAGGATAAACTTCGGATTGGCGGCCAGCGCGCGCGCAATCTCAACACGACGGCGTTCCCCCCCGGACAAGGCCTGGCCCAGGCTGTCGCGCAGGTGTTCGATATGAAACTCTTCCATCAGCTCGTTGGCGCGATCCTGACGCTGTTCGTTGGTCAGGTCGTCGCGAATTTGCAGGACTGCCATCAGGTTATCAAAGACGCTCAGACGACGGAAAATAGAGGCTTCCTGCGGCAGATAGCCGATGCCACGGCGCGCGCGCGCGTGCAGCGGCAGCAGGCTGATATCTTCATCGTCAATAATAATGTTGCCGGCATCGCGCGGCACAATACCCACCACCATGTAGAAGGTGGTGGTTTTACCCGCACCGTTCGGGCCAAGCAGGCCCACAATTTCGCCGGAGTTGACGGTCAGACTGACATCTTCTACGACACGGCGGCCCTTATAGGCCTTCGCGAGATTTTTTGCAGTTAATGTTGCCATAGCGAATTAGTTACTCTTCTTCTGTGCCGGGGCCTGGCCCTTGCCTTTGTCCTGCAGCTGCGACGGAACCAGCACAGTGGTTACGCGTTTGCCTTTCTCGCTGGAGGCCTGCATTTTTTGCTCTTTCACCAGATAGGTAATCTGGTCACCGGTAATATTGCTGTCCAGCTGTTCCAGATACGCGTTTCCGGTCAGGATGACCAGGTCCTTCGCCAACTCATAGTGCATATGCGAGGCGTGGCCCTTCACCGGCTTGCCGTTGTCCTGCATCTGGTAGAAGGTGGCCGGGTTGCCGTAACCATCAATGATCTCTTTGCCCTGCTCGCCGCCCGGACGGGTAACGACCACTTTATCGGCGTTAATTTTGATGGTCCCCTGAGTCATGACGACGTTACCCGTGAAGGTGACGACGTTACCCTGCATATCGAGAGACTGAGTGTCGGACTCGATATGGATCGGCTGGTCGGTATCGCCCGTTACAGCAAGCGCGGGGAGACTGGCCGCCAGCATCGCGCTGGCGATAATTACTTTAAGGCTGAGTTTGTTTGTTTTGAATTTCATAGGAGGTTCTAACCTTTTCAATCAGCTCGGCGTTCTTGCTGCGTAAGTTCCCGCGCATTCTTAAACCGCTGGAATTAAATGTTGTGCCATACAGTGTGACCAGATCCTGCGACGTCACGTCCTGGGTTACCAGGTTGATCTGGGCATTATCCGTCGTAATTTTTCGCAGTTGCGAGTCAGCGGTCAGGGCGTTGACTTCAACGTGGCCATACAGATAAAGCATACGGTCATTTGTCAGTTTGGCCCGATCTGACTTAATTGACCACGTCGGCACTTTGTCTTTATCGAAAGTGGTCATGACAGGTTGGGTAAACCACGAAACGCCGTCATCGGAAAAGTATTCAACGTGCTGGGCAATCAGGCGATAATTCAGCGCTCCTTCCGGGCTATAGACCACGGTGTCGCTGTGATCGCTTTTATAGGTTGGATCGTTATTGTTGACGACTTCCGTTTGCGTATCGTCGCGATCGGCAAGGTTCACGCCAATCAATACCAGTGCGACAAGCGAAAGCAGAATGATAACCCAACGTCTGGTTTTACTCATATCGATTGCCCTTTGGCTTCATCAAGCTTGCCCTGCGCCAGCAGAAGCAGATCGCAGACTTCACGGACGGCACCCCGGCCACCGTTGATGTGGGTAACGTAGTCAGCGCGCGGGATTAACAGCGGATGAGCATCAGCAACCGCGATGCTGAGACCGACTTCAGCCATCACCGGCCAGTCAATCAGGTCGTCCCCGACGTAGGCCACGTTTTCCGGTGCGATAGCCAGTTTACCCAGTAAATCATTGAACGCTGCCATCTTATCGGATTGACCCTGGTAAAGATGGGTAATGCCTAAGGTTTCACAGCGGTCTTCTACCAGTTTAGCTTTTCGTCCGGTGATGATAGCAACCTCGATACCCGAGGTGAGCGCACAGCGGATACCGTAGCCGTCGCGAACGTTAAACGCTTTCAGCTCTTCACCATTATTGCCCATGTAAATCAGGCCATCGGAAAGTACGCCATCCACATCCAGAATGAGCAGACGAATATTTTCCGCCTTTGCCATCATCTGGGTACTGACCGGACCATAACAGGTTGCAAGGGATGCACCCGCATTACTCATTGTCTTATCCTTTATTACACTACGCCAGCGCGCAGCAGATCATGCATATGTACCACACCCAGCAACTGGTCGCCATCGGCAACCATAACGGAGGTGATATGGCGGGACTGCATCAGGTTCAGCACATCCACGGCCAGCGTTCCCGGACGCACGCGAATGCCGCCGGGCGTCATCACATCGGCAATGCCGAGCGTGCGGACATCTACACCCATGTCGAACACGCGACGCAGGTCGCCATCGGTGAAGATCCCCTGAATTTTCATCAGATCGTCGCACACGACCGTCATACCCAAATTCTTACGGGTGATTTCCAGCAGCGCATCACGCAGGGAGGCTTCTTTGCTGACGTGAGGGATCTCATCCCCGGTGTGCATAATATCGTTTACCCGCAGCAGCAGCTTGCGCCCCAGCGCGCCGCCCGGATGGGAGAGCGCGAAATCTTCCGGCGTAAAACCGCGGGCTTCAAGCAGCGCGACGGCAAGCGCATCGCCCATGACCAGCGCGGCGGTGGTGCTGGACGTTGGTGCCAGGCCGAGCGGGCAGGCCTCTTTCGGTACTTTAACGCACAGATGAATATCGGCTGCACGCGCCATGCTACTTTCCGGACGGCTGGTCATGCAAATCAGCGGCACCTGCAGACGCTTCAGTACGGGGATCAATGCCAGAATTTCATTGGACTCACCGGAGTTGGACAGCGCGATAACGACATCCTGCGGCGTGACCATCCCCAGGTCGCCGTGCGCGGCTTCCCCCGGGTGTACAAAGAAGGACGAGGTTCCGGTGCTGGCAAACGTTGCCGCCATTTTGCGCCCAATGTGGCCGGACTTGCCCATCCCCATCACCACGACTTTCCCGGCACAGTAGAATATCTTCTCACATGCCAGACTAAAATCCTGATTAATGTACTGATCTAACTGCGCCAGACCTTCACGTTCAATCTCCAGAACCTCTTTGCCTGCTTTCTGAAAGTCAAAACCCGGCTGCAATTCTATTTGCGACATAATGCGTTTCCGTTTACCCAGAGAGAAGAGGCGAGAGCCAGTACAGCATCGCCATCCATACGATAAATCCACCCGTCAGCAGCGCGCCTGCGCCTTTGCCGATCTGGCGTTGCCGCCGCCAGCAGAGCAGGGCAAATATCACGCTGACCAGCAACATCACCCCGTAATCGCGTGAAAACGCCAGAGGATTAAACGGCCCCGGCGTAATCAGAGCCGGCAGGCCCATGACAATCGCGATATTAAATATGTTGGAGCCGATGATATTACCAATGGCGATGTCATCTTCCCCTTTACGCGCCCCCGCAATGGCGGTGGCCAGCTCCGGCAGGCTGGTGCCGATAGCAATAACCGTCAGGCCAATCGTCAGTTCGCTCATGGCGAAATAGTTCGCCAGTACCGTCGCGTTATCCACGACCATGCGTGTTGCCATCGGCATGATAATCAGCGCAACGCCAAGCCAGAGGAGGGCGACCGGCAGCGTGCCTTCCCGCGGGAGTTCGGCAACCTGTTCACGCGTCAGGCTATCCTGACCCTGTTTTTCCGCCTGGCGGGCAATTTTAACACTATACAGTAACCAGATGACGGCCAACGCCAGCAGGAAAATGCCGTCGCTATAGCTCAATACGCCATCATAAAATACGCACCCTGCCAGCAGGCTTACGACTAACATTAGCGGCAATTCACGGCGCAGAACATCAGAATGCACGCGAAATGGATGGAGCAGTGCCGCAAGGCCTAAAATCAGTAATATATTGACGATGTTAGAGCCAATCGCGGTGCCAATTGCCAGGTCTAACTGACCATGCAGCGACGCCGAGACGGAGACGATGATTTCAGGAAGTGACGTGCCAACGCTGACCACGGTCATCCCGATGACTACAGGCGGTACACCCGTCAGGCGACACAGGATAGATGCAGCAAAGACTAAACGGTCAGCACTGTAGACCACTAACAGTAAACCAATGATTAACAGTGCTGTTGCTAAAAGCATCAAAAGTCCTTTCTTCAGGTATACTTGTCGGTCCATCGCGCGGGAATGGCTGGACTGCATACGGTCTGAGGCGTAACGAATTCCTAATTTTGACTTTATGCGCCGGAAAAGTAAAACAAATGCCAGCTTTCGCTAACCTCAACGGCTAATATTCTGTAAAAATGCGGGGTTAAGGGCTGATTCAGGCTGCACGTCTTAACGTGAGCAGGGTAAGAAAGGAACTATAAATGAGCCAAACGATGGCGAATATCGTCGATGTCCGCGGTGTGAGTTTTTCTCGCGGCAATCGACTGATATTCGATGATATTTCGTTGACCGTACCGCGTGGCAAAATCACCGCCATCATGGGGCCGTCCGGGATCGGTAAAACGACCCTCCTGCGCCTTATTGGTGGTCAGATCCCACCGGATAGCGGTGAAATCCTCTTCGATGGCGAAAACGTCCCGGAGATGTCGCGCTCGCGCCTGTATACTGTCCGCAAACGTATGAGTATGCTCTTTCAGTCGGGGGCGTTGTTCACCGACATGAACGTCTTTGATAACGTGGCCTATCCGCTGCGCGAGCATACCAGCCTGCCGTCTGAGCTGCTGAAAAGCACGGTGATGATGAAGCTTGAAGCTGTGGGGTTGCGGGGAGCCGCGAAGCTAATGCCTTCGGAGCTGTCCGGCGGGATGGCGCGCCGCGCCGCGCTGGCGCGAGCTATTGCATTAGAGCCCGATTTAATCATGTTCGACGAACCGTTCGTCGGGCAGGATCCCATCACGATGGGCGTGCTGGTAAAGCTCATCTCTGAACTGAACAGCGCGCTCGGCGTCACCTGTATCGTGGTGTCTCACGATGTACCGGAAGTGTTGAGCATTGCCGATTACGCCTATATCGTGGCGGACAAAAAGATCGTTGCACACGGCAGCGCCCAGGCGCTGCAGGAAAATTGCGATCCACGCGTGCGGCAGTTCCTCGACGGTATTGCTGACGGACCCGTACCGTTCCGCTACCCGGCGGGCGATTATCGTGACGATTTACTGGGAATAGGGAGTTAAGCCACTCATGCTGTTAAATGCGTTGGCCGCTCTCGGACACCGTGGCATAAAAACCATCAGGACGTTCGGGCGTGCCGGATTGATGTTATTCAACGCGCTGGTCGGCAAGCCGGAGTTTAGCAAGCACGCCCCTCTGCTGGTGCGTCAGCTTTATAATGTCGGCGTGCTGTCGATGCTCATCATTATTGTTTCCGGTCTGTTTATCGGCATGGTGCTGGGGCTGCAGGGCTACCTTGTTCTGACAACCTACAGTGCGGAAACCAGCCTCGGAATGCTGGTGGCGCTTTCGCTGCTGCGCGAATTGGGTCCGGTTGTGGCGGCACTGCTGTTTGCCGGACGCGCTGGGTCGGCATTAACGGCTGAGATTGGCCTGATGCGTGCCACCGAGCAGCTCTCCAGCATGGAAATGATGGCGGTCGATCCGCTGCGTCGCGTGATCTCGCCGCGTTTCTGGGCGGGGGTGATCTCGCTCCCGCTACTGACTATTCTGTTTGTCGCCGTGGGGATCTGGGGCGGTTCGCTGGTTGGGGTCCACTGGAAAGGCATCGATGCCGGCTTCTTCTGGTCCGCGATGCAGGACGCCATCGACCTGCGAATGGATCTGGTTAACTGCCTGATTAAAAGCGTGGTGTTTGCCATTACGGTCACCTGGATTGCATTGTTCAATGGTTACGATGCTATCCCGACGTCGGCGGGCATTAGCCGTGCAACTACACGTACTGTCGTACATTCGTCGCTGGCCGTACTGGGCCTGGATTTTGTGCTCACCGCACTGATGTTTGGGAATTGAGTTCATGCAAACGAGAAAAAATGAAATTTGGGTCGGCGTTTTCCTGCTGCTGGCGCTGCTGGCGGCGCTGTTTATCTGCCTGAGAGCGGCAGATATTACGTCTGTGCGCACCGAGCCGACGTATCGCATCTATGCCACGTTCGATAACATCGGCGGGCTGAAGGCGCGTTCACCGGTCCGCATTGGCGGCGTGGTGATCGGCCGCGTATCTGACATTACGCTCGATGAGAAAACGTATCTGCCGCGCGTCGCGATGGATATCGAAGAACGTTACAACCACATTCCGGACACCAGCTCCCTTTCTATCCGTACTTCCGGCCTGCTGGGTGAACAATATCTGGCACTTAACGTCGGCTTTGAAGATCCTGAGCTGGGAACGACTATCCTTAAAGACGGTAGCGTTATCCAGGATACGAAGTCCGCGATGGTGCTGGAGGACATGATTGGTCAGTTCCTTTACAACAGTAAAGGGGATGATAAAAAGTCTGACGATGCCCCTGCGCAGAGTGAAGACCATACCAACGTTGCGCCGACCCCTGGTGCTGCGAATTAATTCAGGAGAAGTCATTCATGTTTAAACGACTGTTAATGGTTGCCATGCTGGTCATTGCCCCTCTCACTGCGGCACATGCTGCGGATCAGAGCAACCCGTACAAACTGATGGACGAAGCTGCGAAGAAAACCTTCGACCGTCTCAAAAACGAACAGCCAAAAATTCGCGCGAATCCTGACTATCTGCGTGACGTGGTTGACCAGGAACTGCTGCCGTATGTGCAGATCAAATATGCGGGAGCGCTGGTGCTCGGCCGCTATTACAAAGACGCCACCCCGGCGCAGCGTGAGGCCTATTTTGCCGCATTCCGTGAATACCTGAAGCAGGCGTATGGTCAGGCGCTGGCGATGTACCACGGTCAGACCTATCAGATCGCCCCGGAGCAGCCGCTGGGTGATGCGACCATCGTGCCTATTCGCGTAACGATCATCGATCCTAACGGCCGTCCGCCGGTGCGCCTGGATTTCCAGTGGCGTAAAAACAGCCAGACCGGCCACTGGCAGGCGTATGATATGATCGCCGAAGGCGTAAGCATGATCACCACCAAGCAGAACGAGTGGAGCGACCTGCTGCGCACCAAGGGCATTGATGGCCTGACCGCACAGCTGCAGTCCATTGCTCGTCAGAAAATTACCCTGGACGAGAAGAAGTAATGTCGCAGCAACTCCGCTGGTCGCGTGAAGGTGAGACGTTAAGGCTGTCCGGCGAGCTGGACCAGGATCTGCTGAACCCACTGTGGGATAAACGCCAGGAAGCGATGCAGGGCGTGACGCTTATCGACTTAACCGACGTCACGCGGGTGGATACGGCAGGCGTTGCGCTGCTCGCCCATCTGGTTGCCGTGGGCAAAAAGCAGGGAATAAGCGTCATGCTTCATGGCGCAAGTGACAATGTCGTTACCCTTGCGCAACTCTACAATCTGCCTCAGGACGTACTGCCTCGTTAATATTTTCAGTGCGTTACTTCCGAAAGCCCTGACAGTTTCATCGTCGGGGCTTTTTGCTTGTTTAAGACGACGCCACTTTGCTCTAAGATGTTGGGCTTGTTTTCACTATCAGATGATTAAGAGCCCATGGAAAATCATGAAATCCAGACAGTGCTGATGAATGCACTCTCCCTTCAGGAAGCCCACGTCACTGGCGATGGCAGTCACTTCCAGGTTATTGCTGTGGGTGAGATGTTCGACGGTATGAGCCGTGTGAAGAAGCAGCAGGCTGTGTACGCGCCGCTGATGGAATATATTGCGGATAACCGCATCCACGCCCTGTCGATTAAAGCGTTCACCCCGCAAGAGTGGGCACGCGATCGCAAACTAAACGGTTTTTGAGCTGAGGGCGACAGGCCCGCAGCACGGTTGAATTTATAAGAGAGCACACAATGGATAAATTTCGTGTACAGGGGCCAACGCGTCTCCAGGGCGAAGTCACAATTTCTGGCGCGAAGAACGCCGCGCTGCCAATCCTCTTTGCTGCGCTGCTCGCGGAAGAGCCGGTAGAAATTCAGAACGTACCGAAGCTGAAAGATATCGACACGACCATGAAGTTGCTCACCCAGTTGGGCACTAAAGTTGAGCGCAACGGTTCCGTCTGGATCGACGCCAGCAACGTGAACAACTTCTCTGCGCCTTACGATCTGGTTAAAACCATGCGTGCATCTATCTGGGCGCTTGGCCCGCTGGTGGCACGTTTCGGTCAGGGTCAGGTTTCGCTGCCGGGTGGTTGCGCCATCGGCGCGCGTCCGGTTGACCTGCATATCTTTGGCCTGGAGAAACTGGGCGCAGAGATCAAGCTGGAAGAGGGTTACGTTAAGGCCTCCGTCAACGGTCGTCTGAAAGGCGCGCACATTGTCATGGACAAAGTGAGCGTAGGCGCTACCGTCACCATCATGTCTGCTGCAACGCTGGCAGAAGGTACCACCATCATCGAAAACGCCGCGCGCGAACCGGAGATCGTGGATACCGCCAATTTCCTCGTGGCGCTGGGCGCGAAGATTTCCGGCCAGGGTACTGACCGCATCACCATTGAAGGCGTTGAGCGTCTGGGCGGTGGTGTGTATCGCGTTCTGCCGGACCGTATCGAAACCGGCACCTTCCTGGTGGCTGCGGCCATTTCCGGCGGTAAGATTGTCTGCCGTAATGCACAGCCAGACACTCTGGATGCCGTTCTGGCGAAGCTGCGTGAAGCGGGTGCCGATGTTGAAACCGGTGAAGACTGGATCAGCCTCGACATGCACGGTAAGCGTCCTAAAGCGGTGACCGTGCGTACGGCTCCGCATCCGGCATTCCCGACCGATATGCAGGCACAGTTCACTCTGCTGAACCTGGTTGCCGAAGGAACCGGTGTGATTACCGAGACGATTTTCGAGAACCGTTTTATGCACGTACCTGAACTGATCCGTATGGGTGCACATGCTGAGATCGAAAGTAACACCGTGATTTGCCATGGCGTTGAGAAACTGTCCGGTGCTCAGGTAATGGCAACGGATTTGCGTGCGTCTGCAAGCCTGGTGCTGGCGGGCTGTATCGCGGAAGGCACAACGGTGGTGGATCGTATTTATCACATCGATCGTGGCTATGAACGTATTGAAGACAAACTGCGCGCGCTGGGTGCCAATATCGAGCGTGTGAAGGGCGAATAATCGTTCCGGCAGCCCCCTGCCAGAAATGACCGGGGGGTTGCTATTCCTGTCAAAAAAACCGTTATCCCTGCGGTTCTGTTTTTGCTTTTCTCTGGCGCATCATGCGCGTTCTGTCGATAAATTCATGAGTAACAGGATCGTGATAACGTGAAGGCCAGATCACCCACGGGTGCGTTTCCAGCGCCGTCGCGATAATCAATTCTCCCTTTGGCCAGGGGCGGGTCAGGGCGTTGGCCAGGGTGGAAGAACTCAGACCATGGCGGCGGGACTCTGCTGCAAGTGACGTACCTCTTTTGCGCAGTGCCGCAATGATATCTGCCGTATGCCAGTCGATAAATTTCGTATCCATAACGCTGTCCTTAAGTTCGGATTCACCTACGCCGTTTCTTCTGAAACGACTGGCTTACTATACCCATTTCGACTTCTTGTTCTAAAAAGTTCGCGTTACTTGAAGGGATATTCAGAATAAGACATGGCTTTATTCATGCGGGCTCTAACCCGATTCATTTACATGAATGCGGAATTTACTGGTGCGTTTTTGAACCTCCCCGCGATGGATACGGGGAGGTGGGTGCAAGATTAACGGTCGCGTTGAACAGCGATGTGGGCAAGACCAATCAGGGCATCGCGCCATGGGCTGTCTGGAATAACCTGGAGAGCTTCGATGGCTTTGTCAGCCTCTTCTTCAGCACGCTGACGCGTCCATTCCAGCGAGCCGCAGATGGCCATCGTTTCCAGTACAGGTTCCAGAAGATGGCGACCATTTCCCTGTTCGATCGCCTCACGGATCATTTTCGCCTGGTCGGCCGTTCCGTTACGCATCGCGTGAAGCAGCGGCAGGGTCGGTTTGCCTTCGTTCAGGTCATCGCCAACGTTTTTGCCGAGCGTTTCGCCGTCCGCGCTGTAGTCCAGCAAATCATCAATCAGCTGGAAGGCAGTACCCAGATAGCGCCCATAATCCTGCAATCCTTTTTCCTGCGCCTCGGAACAGCCAGCCAGGATGCCGGAACACTGGGCGGCCGCTTCAAACAGGCGCGCTGTTTTGCTGTAGATAACGCGCATGTAGTTTTCTTCGGTGATATCGGGGTCATTGACGTTCATCAGCTGCAGCACTTCGCCTTCAGCGATGACGTTGACGGCTTCGGACATCACCTCGAGCACTTTCAGAGAGCCCAGGCTGGTCATCATCTGGAAGGCGCGGGTATAGATAAAGTCCCCGACCAGAACGCTGGCGGCGTTCCCGAAGGCAGCGTTTGCCGTGGCCTTGCCACGACGCATATCGGATTCATCCACAACATCGTCATGCAGAAGCGTCGCGGTGTGAATAAATTCGATCAGCGCGGCGATCGTCACGTGGGCATTTCCCTGATAGCCAACGGCTCTGGCAGCCAGAATGGCAATCATCGGGCGAATGCGTTTACCGCCGCCGCTGACAATGTAATAGCCCAACTGATTGATCAGCTGAACGTCAGAGTTGAGTTGCTCCAGGATTGCTGCATTTACACCCGCCATATCTTGCGCGGTTAACTCGTTGATTTTTTCTAAATTCATCGCAAAAGCCGGGCTTTTTATCCTGTTGATCCCATCTTCAATGGGGTAACGAAGGGTTTCGGTTTATCAATAGTAGTGCTGATTGTACTGAAAAAACGGCTCAGATAAACGTTACCGTACGTGTTGTGTTTTTTTTCTTCATGTATTGACGGTAGCACTTGTCAAAGGCTCGCGTTTTGCGTAATATTCGCGCCCTATTGTGAATATTTATAGCGCACTCTGATTCATACGAGGACGTGCGCGGAAGCGGAGTTTATATGTACGCGGTTTTCCAAAGTGGTGGTAAACAACACCGAGTAAGCGAAGGTCAGACCGTTCGCCTGGAAAAGCTGGACATCGCAACTGGCGAATCTGTTGAGTTCGCAGAAGTTCTGATGATCGCAAACGGTGAAGAAGTCAAAATCGGCGTTCCTTTCGTTGATGGCGGCGTTATCAAAGCTGAAGTTGTTGCACACGGTCGTGGCGAGAAAGTTAAAATCGTTAAGTTTCGTCGTCGTAAACACTACCGTAAGCAGCAGGGCCACCGTCAGTGGTTCACTGATGTGAAAATTACTGGCATCAGCGCCTAAGACCTGAGGAGAGATTTAAATGGCACATAAAAAGGCTGGCGGCTCCACACGTAACGGTCGCGATTCAGAAGCTAAACGCCTGGGCGTTAAGCGTTTCGGTGGCGAATCCGTTCTGGCGGGTAGCATCATCGTTCGTCAACGTGGTACCAAATTCCACGCTGGCAACAACGTAGGTTGCGGTCGTGACCACACTCTGTTTGCTAAAGCAGACGGTAAAGTGAAATTTGAAGTTAAAGGCCCGAACAACCGTAAATACATCAGCATCGTTGCTGAGTAAGGTTTTCTCGGTCCGGTAACGGATTAAAGCCCCGCAACGTGTTGCGGGGCTTTTTACATTGGAAACCCGGAAAATTTTCTGTAGGGAAAACGGGCATGAAGCAGCAGGCCGGCATTGGTATTCTTTTGGCGCTCACGACCGCAATGTGCTGGGGTGCGCTGCCAATTGCAATGAAGCAGGTACTGGAAGTGATGGAGCCGCCTACGGTGGTCTTTTATCGCTTCCTGATGGCAAGCATTGGTCTCGGGACCATCCTTGCAGTTAAAGGCAAGCTTCCACCGCTACGGCTCTTCCGCAAACCTCGATGGCTGGTGTTACTGGCCATTGCGACGGGTGGTCTGTTCGGTAACTTTATCCTGTTCAGCTCTTCCCTGCAGTATTTGAGCCCTACGGCGTCTCAGGTGATTGGTCAGCTTTCGCCTGTCGGCATGATGGTCGCGAGCGTGTTCATCCTCAAAGAGAAGATGCGCGGGACGCAGATTATCGGGGCAAGCATGCTGCTATGCGGCCTGGTGATGTTCTTCAACACCAGCCTGATCGAGATTTTTACCCGGCTTACGGACTACACCTGGGGCGTGATCTTCGGCGTGGGTGCAGCAACGGTCTGGGTGAGCTATGGCGTCGCGCAAAAGGTGTTATTGCGTCGCCTGGCCTCACAGCAGATCCTTTTTTTGCTGTACACTTTGTGTACAGTGGCATTATTGCCGTTAGCGAAGCCGGGCGTCATTACCCAGCTGAGCGACTGGCAACTGGCGTGCCTCATTTTTTGTGGGCTTAACACGCTGGTCGGTTATGGCGCGCTGGCGGAAGCGATGGCGCGCTGGCAGGCAGCACAGGTGAGCGCATTGATCACGCTTACCCCGCTGTTTACGCTGTTATTTTCAGATTTGTTATCAATGGCCTGGCCCGATGTCTTCGTCAGACCGATGCTCAACCTGTTGGGCTATCTCGGTGCGTTTGTCGTGGTTGCGGGCGCGATGTATTCCGCCATTGGTCATCGTCTTTGGGGACGTTGGCGCAAAAATGAAGCGGTCGTAGTAGTCCCCCGCTCAGGCGAATGAGTTACGGAGAGTAAAATGAAGTTTGTTGATGAAGCGACGATTCTGGTCGTGGCAGGTGATGGCGGTAACGGTTGTGTAAGCTTCCGCCGTGAAAAATATATTCCTCGTGGCGGCCCTGACGGCGGTGACGGTGGCGATGGTGGTGACGTGTGGCTGGAGGCGGATGAAAACCTCAACACGCTGATCGACTACCGCTTTGAAAAATCCTTCCGCGCAGAACGCGGACAGAACGGCCAGAGCCGTGACTGTACCGGTAAACGCGGTAAAGACGTGACCATTAAGGTTCCGGTTGGTACGCGCGTTATCGATCAGGGCACCGGTGAAACCATGGGCGATATGACCAAACACGGTCAGCGCCTGATGGTGGCGAAAGGCGGCTGGCACGGTCTGGGTAACAGCCGTTTCAAATCTTCCGTTAACCGTACCCCGCGTCAGAAAACGATGGGTACCCCGGGTGATAAGCGCGACCTGCAACTTGAACTGATGCTGCTGGCTGACGTGGGCATGCTGGGTATGCCAAACGCAGGTAAATCGACCTTTATTCGCGCCGTCTCTGCGGCCAAGCCAAAAGTAGCGGACTATCCGTTTACCACGCTGGTACCAAGCCTCGGCGTTGTCCGTATGGATAACGAGAAGAGCTTTGTGGTCGCCGATATTCCGGGCCTGATTGAAGGCGCTGCGGAAGGGGCTGGCCTGGGTATTCGCTTCCTGAAGCACCTTGAGCGTTGCCGCGTACTGTTGCACCTCATCGACATCGATCCGATCGACGGTTCCGATCCGGTTGAAAACGCCCGTATCATTATCGGTGAGCTGGAAAAATACAGCGAAAAACTGGCGAGTAAGCCACGCTGGCTGGTCTTCAACAAGATCGACCTGATGGATAAAGCGGAAGCCGAAGCGAAAGCCAAAGCGATTGCCGAAGCGATGGGCTGGGAAGATAAATACTACCTTATCTCCGCGGCAAGCCAGGTTGGCGTGAAAGATCTCTGCTGGGATGTGATGACCTTCATCATCGAGAACCCTGTCGTTCAGGCTGAAGAAGCGAAACAGCCAGAAAAAGTCGAATTCATGTGGGATGACTACCACCGCCAGCAGCTCGAAGAGCTGGAAGCGGAAGAGGAAGACGACTGGGACGATGACTGGGATGAAGACGACGAAGAAGGCGTCGAGTTCATCTACAAGCACTAATATCTGTCCAAAGCCCCCATCAGGGGGCTTTTTTCATTCCAGCGTTGAGGGCAGCCAGCAGCTTGCTATCAGGCCGCCTTCAGCACCATTCTCCAGCATCAGCTTACCGTGATGAAGCTGCAGGATGCGCTGTACGATACTCAGGCCAAGGCCGCTGCCGCCGTAACGCTGATCGAGGCGACGGAACGGCTCCGTGATCGACTGTCGATGCGCTTCGTCAATACCAGGCCCCTGATCGATAACGCTGAGCTGCGTACCGCCTTCGACCTCGGTAAGCGTCACGGTAATCGTGGTGCCTGTCGGGCTGTAGCGCCCGGCATTCTCCAGCAGGTTGCGCAGCATCAGCCGCAGCAGTACCGCGTCTCCCTGAACCGTGAGCGCGCTTTTAGCAGGCCAAATCACCGTATGCTCTTTGGCTTCATGCTCAAGACCAAGAGGCGTGATAATGGTGTCCGTCCAGTTGATGGTTTCATAGTGGCCGCTCGCCAATGCCTGTCCTGCACGGGCCAGCATCAGCAGTTGCTCAACGGTGTGCATTAGCTGGTCAATACGGCTGATGAGCGTCGTGGCCTGCGTAGAGCCTGACTGGGCCATGAGCTCCAGATGGAGCCTGATTCCGGCAAGAGGCGTTCGCAGTTCATGGGCGGCGTCAGCCGTGAAGAGACGCTCCTGCTGAATGGTACTGTCCAGCCTGGCGAGTAGCTGATTGAGCGAGGTGGTAACGGCGCCGATTTCTTCCATGTCGGAATACATAGGAAGTGGGGTTAGGTTATCCGCCGAACGGTTAGCCAGGCTCACGCGCAGTTTGTTCAGCGGTCGGGTTATCCAGGTGACCGCCCAGAACGAGAAAAACAACGTAAACCCAACCATCACCAGGGAAGGAACCAGCAGCGAGGCAATCGCTTCGCGGATCTCTTTCTCGACGTGGTTGTTACGCGATTTTGCCGACAGCGTTTCGTTCACCAGAAAGCCAATCTGCTCGCGGCTTTCGTGCCACAACCAAATGACGCTTATCAGCTGGAAAAATAACAGAATGACCGCCAGCAACACCATTAATCGCCGACGCATGCTGTTCATTTCTGGCTCTCCAGGCGGTAGCCAACGCCGCGGACGGTTTTAATCCGGTCTTTGCCGAGCTTACGACGCAGGTTGTGGATGTGGACTTCCAGGGTATTTGACCCCGGATCGTCCTGCCAGGAATAGATATCCTGCTGAAGGGTTTCTCTGTGTACCGTTTGTCCGCTGCGCATGATCAGACGCGTCAGCAAGGCGAACTCTTTTGGTGTGACTTCAACGGGCTGGGACTGGCGCAATACCTGCTGGGTTTGCAGATTCAGGGTAATGTCCCCGTCGGTTAGTAAGTTATCACTATGGCCCTGATAACGGCGTATTAACGCTCGCACCCGAGCCTGAAGTTCTGCAAGCGCAAAGGGCTTCACCAGGTAATCATCGGCGCCAGCATCAAGGCCTGTAATACGATCTTCAATGGCGTCGCGTGCCGTCAGGATTAACACCGGATTGGCGATGCCCCGGCGACGCCACTGGGTAAGCAACGTCGCGCCGTCTTTGTCCGGCAAGCCCAGGTCAAGGATCACCAGGCTGTATTCGCCGCTCTGGATCAGGGCATCTGCTTCTGCCGCGGTGCCGGCACAGTCCAGGGCATAGCCTTCATTGGCGAGTCCCAGAGCCAGTCCTTCCTGTAATAACAGATCGTCTTCAACTATAAGTAGTTTCATCGCTAGTTATTCTGGTAGATGTCTTTATAAAGCCTGCTTTCGAAGCGAACCAGTGGAATACGGCGGTTGCGCTGGTCGGTCGGTTCGACGGCATAGCCGGAAAGATACTGCACGAATGCCATGCGCTGTCCGCTGGCGGTCGTGATGAACCCTGCCAGGTTATACACCCCCTGCAGTGAACCTGTTTTCGCGGAGACTTTGCCATCCACACCCGCTGCATGAAGCCCGGCGCGGTACTGCAGCGAACCGTCGTGTCCGGCAAGCGGCAGCATTGAGATAAAGTTTAGCTCAGTGTCATGTTGTGCAATGTACTGAAGCACCTGCATCATGGTGGCCGGGGCAATCAGGTTATGACGCGATAATCCTGAACCATCAACGGCGATAGTGTTACCCAGATCGATCCCCGCCTGCTGGCGCAGGATCTGACGAACAGCGTCTGAGCCCGCGCGCCAGGTTCCCGGCACGCCGAAACGCGCGTGGCCAATCATGCGGAACACGGTGTCGGCAATCATGTTGTCAGACTTTTTCAGCATAATTCGCAGCAAATCGTGCAGCGGTGGCGACTGTTTGCTGGCAATGACCGTTCCGGGCTGGTTGACCTGCGTCTGGCGTAGCAGCGTGCCGGAGTAGGTTATTCCCGCCTGCTTCAGCTCATCCTTGAGAATCGCACCCGCATAGCTTGCGCCATCCTGAATCGCGAAGGCCAGCGGCAGGGGATCGGCGCGCTGCGTCAGGCAGCCGGTGAGGGTGTAGCGGTTAAGATCGCCAGGCACCACGTCCAGTTCGCAGTACTGGGCATCAGGGGAGCCTTTAGCCAGCGTTCGCACCTGGCTAAACATGGTCACCGGATAGTAAGATGCCACGCGAATGAACGCTAAATCATCTGGCTTGGGCGCGCTGTAAAGGGAAATCGAGAAGCAGTTGCGGTCAACAATCGCGGCGGCTGGCGGGGCGCTAAAGCACTGCGTCATGTCGTTCCACGGCCAGCCTGGTGCTTTATCGTGGCTGGCAAAAATGGAGGTATCGATCAGCACGTTGCCATCGATTTTTGTCACGCCGGATTTTTTCAACACCGCTACCATGTTGCGGATATCCTGGCGCTTAAAGGTGGGATCGCCACCGAAACGGGCGATAAGATCGCCTTTCAGTTCGCCACCGTCGACGTTACCTTTGGTTTCAAGCGTGGTGGTAAAACGGAAGTCAGGCCCGAGTTGGAGCAGGGCGGCGAGGGCAGTGATCACCTTCTGGGTACTGGCAGGCAGCGCCATCTGTTGACTGTGATAGTCAATCTCGGGAGCCTGTGCGCCAACCTTCTGCACCATCAGGGCGAGGTTCGCGCCTGCGGGGAGCTGATTAATGTACTCATCAACATTCGCGGCCTGGGCGGTGAACGTTATACTGGTAGTCAATCCGATGATAAAACTGGAAAATCGCATAATCTCGCGCTAACAACCCGAAAACAAACCGTCATACTACGGTGCATGGCACTGCAAAGTAAACGATGACCCATAGTGAACTTCGCGGTAAAATGCGTATCAAATTGAAAAATTGCTGCTGACCTGGGGCGTCGCTCCCGGGTCGGTTTTCTTTTTGCTTCTTGCCCGCTTCGGGGGGCAGGAGCAGGGAACACTGCTCCCAACAGGAATGTTTAAGAGGTATAACAAATGCAAGCTATTCCGATGACCTTACGTGGTGCCGAAAAACTGCGCGAAGAGCTGGATTTCCTGAAATCCGTGCGTCGCCCTGAAATCATCGCCGCTATCGCGGAAGCCCGTGAGCATGGCGACCTGAAAGAGAATGCTGAATACCATGCGGCGCGCGAGCAGCAGGGTTTCTGTGAAGGGCGCATTAAAGATATCGAAGCGAAACTGTCTAATGCGCAGGTTATCGATATCACCAAAATGCCTAACAACGGTCGCGTGATCTTTGGTTCTACCGTCAGCGTTCTGAACCTCGACAACGATGAAGAGCAAACCTATCGCATCGTGGGCGATGATGAAGCAGACTTCAAACAGAACCTGATTTCGGTGAACTCACCCATTGCTCGCGGCCTGATTGGCAAAGAGCAGGACGATGTTGTCACCATCCGCACCCCTGGCGGTGAAGTGGAATACGAAATTATCAAGGTTGAATACCTGTAATTCGCTTCTCTACTAAGATGTTGATACATTGTAAAGAAAAGAAAAAGGCCGCATAGCGGCCTTTTATCAACTCAAGGAGCATGGCATTTTGCTGAGCCTGCTGAAAGAAATCCCTCGTTTCACACAGAAAATGTGATTGATTCAGGATATCCTTAGCGTGGCAGCGAGATTTTACGCTCTTTAGATGGGCGATAGAGCACCAGCGTTTTACCGATGACCTGTACATTACAGGCGCCGGTTTCGCGCACGATGGCTTCCACGATCAGGTTTTTAGTGTCTCTGTCTTCAGAGGCGATTTTCACCTTGATCAGCTCGTGGTGTTCCAGCGCTTGTTCAATCTCGGCAAGCACCCCTTCGGTCAAACCATTGTTGCCAAGCATGACTACAGGCTTGAGCGGATGTGCCAGACCTTTAAGGTGCTGTTTTTGTTTAGTACTCAGATTCATCGTATATTTTTGCTTACGTTGGGATTGAAAACGGTTCATTCTACCGCCATCTCCCTTATATCGCCAAATAGCTGCGTAGAAATTTACGTCACAGGCAAGCAACGATGAACCAGGACGGAAATGTTAAATGACAGGTAAAAAGCGTTCTGCCAGTTCCAGCCGCTGGCTTCAGGAACACTTTAGCGATAAATATGTTCAACAGGCACAGAAAAAGGGGTTACGTTCCCGTGCCTGGTTTAAACTTGATGAAATACAGCAAAGTGACAAACTTTTTAAGCCGGGGA
Organism: Enterobacter bugandensis; assembly: GCF_900324475.1. Taxonomy (NCBI): domain Bacteria; kingdom Pseudomonadati; phylum Pseudomonadota; class Gammaproteobacteria; order Enterobacterales; family Enterobacteriaceae; genus Enterobacter; species Enterobacter bugandensis. Next base: position 4,152,360 of record NZ_LT992502.1, on the reverse strand, counting down.
TGACGGTTGTCGACCTCGGTGCGGCACCTGGCGGATGGTCCCAGTATGCGGTAACGCAGATCGGCGGAACGGGCCGAATCATCGCGTGCGATCTTTTACCAATGGATCCCATCGTTGGTGTCGACTTCCTTCAGGGCGACTTTCGTGATGAATTAGTGCTGAAAGCGTTACTTGATCGTGTTGGTGACAGTAAGGTCCAGGTTGTCATGTCGGATATGGCACCAAATATGTGCGGAACACCGGCGGTGGATATCCCCCGCGCCATGTATCTGGTGGAGCTAGCGTTAGAAATGTGTCGTGATGTACTAGCGCCTGGTGGTAGTTTTGTTGTGAAGGTGTTTCAGGGCGAAGGTTTCGAGGAGTATCTTAAGGAAATTCGCTCCCTGTTTGCGAAGGTCAAAGTTCGTAAGCCGGACTCTTCCCGGGCCCGTTCCCGTGAAGTGTATATTGTAGCGACCGGGCGAAAATGATAACCGGGAGATTTCAGACGAAAGTTTGAATGAAACTGGATATAGAGTATCCTGACGCTGTTTTTAACACAGTTGTAATATGAGGTTAATCCCTTGAGTGACATGGCGAAAAACCTAATACTCTGGCTGGTCATTGCCGTTGTGCTGATGTCAGTATTCCAGAGCTTTGGGCCCAGCGAGTCGAATGGCCGCAAGGTGGATTATTCTACCTTCCTGCAAGAGGTCAATCAGGACCAGGTTCGCGAAGCGCGTATCAACGGACGTGAGATCAACGTTACCAAGAAAGATAGTAACCGTTACACGACTTACATCCCGGTGAACGATCCTAAGCTGCTTGATAACCTTCTGACCAAAAACGTCAAAGTGGTAGGCGAGCCGCCAGAAGAACCAAGCCTGCTGGCTTCTATCTTCATTTCCTGGTTCCCGATGCTGCTTCTTATCGGCGTCTGGATCTTCTTTATGCGCCAGATGCAGGGCGGCGGTGGCAAAGGTGCCATGTCGTTCGGTAAGAGCAAGGCGCGTATGCTGACGGAAGACCAGATCAAGACCACGTTTGCTGACGTCGCCGGTTGTGACGAAGCAAAAGAAGAAGTGGGTGAACTGGTTGAATACCTGCGCGAGCCGAGCCGTTTCCAGAAACTGGGCGGTAAGATCCCGAAAGGCGTCCTGATGGTAGGCCCTCCGGGTACCGGTAAAACCCTGCTGGCGAAAGCCATCGCGGGTGAAGCGAAGGTGCCGTTCTTTACTATTTCAGGTTCTGACTTCGTTGAAATGTTCGTGGGTGTCGGTGCATCTCGTGTGCGTGACATGTTCGAGCAGGCCAAGAAGGCAGCACCGTGCATCATCTTTATCGATGAAATCGACGCCGTAGGCCGCCAGCGTGGCGCGGGCCTGGGCGGTGGTCACGATGAGCGTGAGCAGACCCTGAACCAGATGCTGGTTGAGATGGACGGCTTCGAAGGTAACGAAGGTATTATCGTTATCGCGGCGACTAACCGTCCGGATGTACTTGACCCTGCGCTGCTGCGTCCAGGCCGTTTCGACCGTCAGGTTGTTGTCGGTCTGCCGGATGTTCGTGGTCGTGAACAGATTCTGAAAGTGCACATGCGTCGCGTACCGCTGGCGCCAGATATCGACGCGGCAATCATTGCGCGCGGTACCCCGGGCTTCTCCGGTGCGGACCTGGCTAACCTGGTCAACGAAGCTGCACTGTTTGCCGCTCGCGGTAACAAGCGCGTGGTCTCCATGGTGGAGTTCGAGAAAGCGAAAGACAAAATCATGATGGGTGCGGAACGTCGCTCCATGGTGATGACGGAAGCGCAGAAAGAGTCCACGGCTTACCACGAAGCGGGTCACGCGATTATCGGTCGCCTGGTGCCGGAACACGATCCGGTACACAAGGTAACGATTATTCCGCGCGGCCGTGCGCTGGGTGTGACCTTCTTCCTGCCTGAGGGCGACGCGATCAGCGCCAGCCGTCAGAAGCTGGAAAGCCAGATTTCGACCCTGTACGGCGGTCGTCTGGCAGAAGAGATCATCTACGGTCCGGAACATGTTTCTACCGGTGCGTCGAACGACATTAAAGTGGCGACAAACCTGGCGCGTAACATGGTGACTCAATGGGGCTTCTCCGACAAACTCGGTCCGCTGCTGTATGCAGAGGAAGAGGGTGAAGTATTCCTGGGCCGCTCCGTAGCGAAAGCAAAACATATGTCCGATGAGACGGCACGTATCATCGACCAGGAAGTGAAAGCGCTGATTGAACGTAACTACGGTCGCGCGCGTCAGATCCTGAACGACAATATGGACATTCTGCATTCGATGAAAGATGCGCTCATGAAATATGAGACCATCGATGCACCGCAGATTGACGACCTGATGGCTCGCCGCGAAGTGCGTCCGCCAGCTGGCTGGGAAGACCCAGGCGCTTCCAACAATTCTGACAACAATGGTACCCCGCGCGCGCCGCGTCCGGTCGATGAACCGCGTACGCCAAACCCGGGCAACACCATGTCAGAGCAGTTGGGCGACAAGTAAGTCACTGCTGTTGAAGCGTTTGTCTGTACCCCAAACCCTGGAGCTTGCTCCGGGGTTTTTCTTTTCCGTTAAACCATACTAAAACCAGGGATTTGACCATGAAACTCTTCGCCCAGGACTCGCATCTCGATCTTTCACATCCGCACGTGATGGGGATCCTGAATGTTACCCCTGACTCCTTCTCTGACGGCGGCACGCATAACACGCTTATCGACGCGGTTAAGCACGCAAATCTAATGATCAACGCGGGTGCCACCATCATTGACGTGGGCGGTGAATCGACGCGTCCCGGCGCGGCAGATGTTTCGGTGGAAGAAGAGCTGGCGCGCGTGGTGCCGGTGGTTGAGGCAATCGCGCAACGTTTCGAGGTGTGGATCTCCGTCGACACGTCCAAACCAGAAGTGATCCGTGAAGTGGCGAGAGTGGGCGCTCACATTATCAATGATATCCGCTCGCTTACCGAACCAGGTGCGATCGAGGCCGCTGCAGAAACCGGCCTGCCGGTATGCCTGATGCACATGCAGGGGCAACCGAAAACTATGCAGGAAGCGCCGAAGTATGATGATGTCTTTGCCGACGTGAATCGCTTCTTTATTGAGCATATTGAACGCTGTGAGCGTGCAGGCATCCCAAAAGAGAAATTGCTGCTCGACCCGGGGTTCGGTTTCGGTAAAAATCTCTCACACAATTATGCGTTGCTTGCGCGCTTATCGGAATTTCATCACTTTGGTCTGCCACTGCTGGTGGGTATGTCGAGAAAGTCGATGATTGGCCAATTGCTGAATGTAGGACCGAGCGAGCGCCTGAGTGGCAGCCTGGCCTGCGCGGTAATTGCGGCGATGCAAGGCGCGCACATTATCCGTGTCCATGACGTCAAAGAAACAGTAGAAGCCATGCGTGTGGTGGAAGCCACACTGGCAGCGAAGGAAAACAAACGCTATGAGTAACCGTAAATATTTTGGTACCGATGGTATCCGTGGGCGCGTAGGCGATGCTCCAATTACCCCTGATTTTGTTCTGAAGCTCGGCTGGGCTGCCGGCAAGGTACTGGCGCGTCATGGCTCACGTAAGATCATTATTGGTAAAGATACCCGTATTTCGGGCTATATGCTGGAATCTGCGTTGGAGGCGGGTCTGGCAGCGGCAGGGCTTTCAGCCTCGTTTACTGGCCCAATGCCAACGCCTGCTGTTGCCTACCTTACGCGCACCTTCCGCGCGGAAGCGGGAATTGTGATCTCGGCGTCTCATAACCCGTTCTACGACAATGGCATTAAGTTCTTCTCCATTGACGGCACCAAGCTGCCGGACGAAGTGGAAGAGGCCATTGAAGCCGAAATGGAAAAAGAGATCACCTGTGTTGATTCCGCCGAGCTGGGTAAAGCGAACCGTATCGTCGATGCGGCGGGTCGTTATATCGAATTCTGCAAAGGCACCTTCCCGAACGAGCTGAGCCTGGCGCATCTTAAAATTGTGGTGGACTGTGCGAACGGTGCGACCTATCACATTGCGCCGAATGTCTTCCGCGAGCTGGGTGCGAAAGTGATCGCCATCGGCTGCGAGCCGGATGGTCTGAATATTAACGAAGAAGTCGGGGCGACGGACGTGCGCGCCCTGCAGGCGCGCGTGCTGGCGGAAAAAGCCGATCTGGGTATTGCCCTGGACGGCGACGGTGACCGCGTGATCATGGTTGACCACGAAGGTAATAAAGTCGACGGCGATCAGATCCTCTACATCATTGCCCGTGAAGGCCTGCGCCAGGGGCAGCTGCGCGGCGGCGCGGTTGGGACGTTGATGAGCAACATGGGTCTGGAGCTGGCGCTGAAACAGCTCGGTATTCCGTTTGTTCGCGCGAAAGTGGGCGACCGCTACGTGCTGGAAAAGCTGCAGGAGAAAGGCTGGCGCATTGGTGCTGAGAACTCCGGCCACGTGATCCTGCTCGACAAAACCACGACTGGCGACGGTATCGTAGCGGCGCTTCAGGTGGTTGCCGCGATGGCGCGCAACCATATGAGTTTGCATGATCTGTGCAGCGGGATGAAAATGTTCCCGCAGATCCTGGTAAACGTGCGTTTCACTGCGGGTAAAGGCGATCCGCTGGAAAATGACAACGTGAAAGCGGTAATGGCTGACGTTGAAGCGGCGCTGGGCAGCCGTGGACGCGTGCTGCTGCGTAAGTCCGGTACCGAACCACTGATCCGCGTGATGGTGGAAGGCGAAGACGAAGCGCAGGTCACCGAATTTGCGCACCGTATTGCGGATGCCGTAAAAGCTGCATAATCTTGCATGCTAAATGTTTAAAAAGGCGGCGTTTGCCGCCTTTGTTTTAAGCAATTAATGGCTTTTTGCTGTTTTTTTCCGCAGTTGATACAATGCGTCGAAAATGCCCTTGCGAAGGTGATTCGCTTTGGTTAGTATTCACACCCGCTTCAGTGGGAAACAAAAATCCTGCTAATTGGTCGAAGCATTGGTATGCGGCAAATCCGCAAGGAACAGGTTGATTATGTACGAAGCTCTTTTAGTTATTTTCCTTATTGTAGCCATCGCTCTCGTAGCGCTGATTATGCTGCAGCAAGGTAAAGGCGCTGATATGGGAGCCTCCTTCGGAGCAGGCGCTTCCGGTACGCTGTTCGGTTCAAGTGGTTCTGCGAACTTCATGACCCGCACGACGGCGATTCTGGCTACGCTGTTCTTCATCATCAGTCTGGTGCTGGGCAATATCAACAGCAACAAGACCAGCAAAGGAAGCGAGTGGGAAAATCTGAGCGCGCCAGCCAAAACTGAGCAGACTCAGCCAGCTGCACCGGCTAAGCCAACCAGCGATATCCCGCAGTAAGTATTCCGTACCGAGGTGGTGGAATTGGTAGACACGCTACCTTGAGGTGGTAGTGCCCTAACGGGCTTGTGGGTTCGAGTCCCATCCTCGGTACCAATATTCCAGAAGAAAGACGTCGAAAGGCGTCTTTTTTTTCGTCTGTAGCATTTGCCTTTCGTAGGCCCGGTGGCGCTGCGCTTACCCGCCCTACAAAAGCCAAACAAAAAGGCGCCCATTGGGCGCCTTTTGCATGTTACATCAGCGATTACTTCTTATCGCTATTCTCCAGGTTTTCAACCTGCGGCAGGCCGTTACCGGAATTCGCGGAGAGCAGACCATTCTCAACGTAGTTGAACAGCTTCTCACGGGTATCGGTGATGTCCAGGTTACGCATGGTCAACTGACCAATACGGTCGTCCGGAGAAAACACAGACTCACCTTTTTCCATGGTCAGACGCTCGGCTTTATAGGTCAGGTTGTCCGACACGGTGTTAAGAATGGAGTAGTCGTTACCACGACGCAGTTCCAGCGTCACTTCACCGGTGATCGCGCTCGCTACCCAACGCTGCAGCGCGTCACGCAGCATCAGCGCCTGCGGATCGAACCAGCGACCCTGATACAGCAGTTTGCCCAGTTGACGACCATGAGAATGATACTGCTCGATGGTGTCTTCGTTGTGAATACCGGTCAGCAGACGCTCGTAAGCGATGTGCAGCAGCGCCATCCCTGGAGCTTCATAGATGCCGCGGCTTTTCGCTTCGATGATACGGTTTTCAATCTGATCGCTCATGCCCAGACCGTGACGACCGCCGATGCGGTTTGCTTCCAGCATCAGTTCAACGTCGTCAGAGAAGGTCTTACCGTTCAGGGCAACCGGATGACCACGTTCGAAACGCACGGTCACTTCTTCTGCTGGGATCTTCACGCTCTCGTCCCAGAACTTCACGCCCATGATCGGGTTAACGATCTTCACGCTGGAGTTCAGGAACTCCAGGTCCTTCGCTTCGTGCGTCGCGCCCAGCATGTTGGAGTCGGTAGAGTAGGCTTTCTCAACGGACATTTTGTAGTCAAAGCCGCAGGCAATCATAAACTCAGACATCTCATGACGACCACCCAGCTCGTCGATGAAGTCGGTGTCCAGCCACGGCTTGTAGATCTGCAGCTCCGCGTTGGTCAGCAGGCCATAACGATAGAAACGTTCGATATCGTTGCCTTTATAGGTGCTGCCGTCACCCCAGATGTTTACGCCATCTTCTTTCATGGCGGCAACCAGCATGGTGCCGGTGACGGCACGACCCAGCGGGGTGGTGTTGAAATAGGTCAGGCCGCCCGTGGTGTTATGGAACGCACCGCACTGAATAGCGGCGATACCTTCAGCAACCAGTTGCTTACGGCAGTCAATCAGTCGCGCGTTTTCTGCGCCATACTCTTTAGCGCGACGAGGAATAGCATCGTAATCGTCCTCATCCGGCTGACCCAGGTTCGCAGTATATGCATACGGAACCGCTCCCTTCTGGCGCATCCACAGCAGTGCAGCGCTGGTATCCAGGCCGCCTGAGAAAGCGATGCCAATACGTTGTCCTACCGGAAGATGCTTGAGAATCGTCGTCATAGAATAAAACCCTGCTTGATTGACTGATTAGAGACCGCTTTCGTTCTCTTGTGCATTTTTATGCAAAATAAGTGAGTATTCATTTAATCATCTTTTATCGAATACCGGAAGAGACTCATGCGTTTTTTGTAAAAAATTTGGTCTGTTCTCTCTGGCGGAAGCTGGGTTGACAGGTGGGGTCAACTATCAATATACTAAACGCCGATTTTACGTCCCGTCTTCGGTACCAAATCCCAGCATTATTTGCAAATTCTGTCCAAAACGCGTAGAATTTGCCACGTTTCAGGCGCGGGGTGGAGCAGCCTGGTAGCTCGTCGGGCTCATAACCCGAAGGTCGTCGGTTCAAATCCGGCCCCCGCAACCACTTTCCCATAAAGTTCTTTTTCAAATATACTGTGAAGACTTAGAGCCTTCGTAGCTGGATTTGAAAAAATTCTTTCGGAGAGTGCTCCAGGCCACAGTTGTGGCTATAGGGTTCAGTTATCTAAAGCCCCGATTTATCGGGGTTTTTTGTTATCTGACTACAGAATAACTGGGCTTTACGCCCTTTTTTTATGTCTTGGGGGTGGGCTTGTCCACATTAGAGCAAAAATTAACAGAGATGATTACTGCACCGGTCGAAGCACTGGGCTACGAACTGGTCGGCATCGAATTCGTTCGCGGCCGTACATCGACGCTGCGCATCTATATTGATAGTGAAGATGGCATCAATGTTGATGATTGTGCTGATGTCAGCCACCAGGTGAGTGCGGTTCTTGATGTTGAAGACCCGATTACCGTTGCGTACAACCTGGAAGTTTCCTCACCTGGCCTGGATCGCCCGATGTTCACGGCCGAGCACTATGTGCGCTTTACCGGTGAAGAAGTGGCTCTCGTTCTGCGTATGGCCGTACAGAACCGCCGTAAATGGCAGGGAATTATCAAAGCCGTTGATGGTGAAATGATCACGGTAACAGTCGAAGGCAAAGATGAAGTGTTCGCGCTGAGTAATATCCAGAAGGCGAACCTGGTTCCCCACTTTTAACAGTCTGGATTGAGGTGAAAAGCCCGCGATGAACAAAGAAATTTTGGCTGTTGTTGAAGCCGTCTCCAACGAGAAATCACTGCCGCGTGAGAAAATTTTCGAAGCGCTGGAAAGTGCACTGGCTACAGCAACCAAGAAAAAATACGAACAAGAGATCGATGTTCGCGTAGAAATCGATCGTAAAAGCGGTGACTTCGATACATTCCGTCGTTGGGTAATCGTTGAAGAAGTGACCCAGCCGACCAAAGAGATCACCCTGGAAGCGGCACGTTTTGAAGACGAAAGTCTGAACGTGGGTGACTACGTTGAAGATCAGATTGAATCTGTGACCTTCGACCGTATCACCACCCAGACCGCTAAGCAGGTTATCGTGCAGAAAGTGCGCGAAGCCGAGCGCGCGCTGGTTGTCGATCAGTTCCGCGATCAGGAAGGCGAAATCATCACTGGCGTGGTGAAGAAAGTGAACCGTGACAACATCTCTCTGGAAATTAAATCCGAAGGGATGCCGGGCAACGCTGAAGCCGTGATCCTGCGTGAAGACATGCTGCCGCGTGAAAACTTCCGCCCGGGCGACCGTATTCGTGGTGTTCTGTACGCCGTGCGCCCTGAAGCGCGTGGTGCACAGCTGTTCGTGACCCGTTCTAAACCAGAAATGCTGGTTGAACTGTTCCGCATCGAAGTGCCGGAAATCGGCGAAGAAGTTATTGAGATCAAAGCAGCAGCTCGCGATCCAGGCTCTCGTGCGAAAATTGCGGTGAAAACCAACGACAAGCGTATCGATCCGGTCGGTGCTTGCGTCGGTATGCGCGGCGCGCGCGTTCAGGCGGTTTCTACCGAACTGGGCGGCGAGCGTATTGATATCGTTCTGTGGGACGACAACCCGGCGCAGTTCGTGATCAACGCAATGGCTCCGGCTGATGTCGCGTCTATCGTTGTTGACGAAGACAAACACACCATGGATATCGCTGTTGAAGCGGGCAACCTGGCGCAGGCGATTGGCCGTAACGGTCAGAACGTACGCCTGGCGTCACAGCTGAGCGGCTGGGAACTCAACGTCATGACCGTTGATGACCTGCAGGCTAAGCATCAGGCTGAAGCCCATGCGGCGATCGATACCTTCACCAAATACCTCGACATTGACGAAGACTTCGCCACTGTTCTGGTAGAAGAAGGTTTCTCTACGCTGGAAGAACTGGCCTATGTGCCAATGAAAGAGCTGCTGGAAATTGACGGTCTGGATGAGCCAACCGTTGAAGCCCTGCGTGAACGCGCTAAAAACGCACTGACCACCCTGGCACTGGCTCAGGAAGAAAGCCTTGGCGATAAGAAGCCGGCTGATGACCTGCTGAATCTGGAAGGTCTTGATCGTGCGATTGCGTTCAAGCTGGCTGCCCGTGGTGTTTGTACGCTGGAAGATCTCGCTGAGCAAGGCGTTGATGACCTGGCCGATATCGAAGGTTTAACCGACGAGAAAGCCGGCGAACTCATCATGGCCGCACGTAATATTTGCTGGTTCGGCGACGAAGCGTAATAAACTGTAGCAGGAAGGAACAGCATGACTGATGTAACTGTAAAATCGCTGGCTGCTGAGATTCAGACCTCCGTGGACCGCCTGGTACAGCAATTTGCTGATGCAGGGATCCCGAAGTCCGCTGATGACTCGGTGACCGCGCAAGAAAAACAAACCTTGTTAACGCACCTGAACCGCGAACACGGTTCTACGCCTGACAAGTTAACGCTGCAGCGCAAAACGCGCAGCACGTTAAACATTCCTGGTACCGGTGGCAAAAGCAAATCGGTACAAATTGAAGTCCGCAAGACGCGCACCTTTGTAAAACGTGATCCGCAAGAGGCAGAACGCCTTGCCGCGGAAGAGCAGGCACAGCGTGAAGCGGAAGAACAAGCTCAGCGTGAGGCGGAAGCAGCCGCCAAACGTGAAGCAGAATTAAAAGCTGAACGTGAGGCCGCAGAAAAAGCGAAACGCGACGCCAGTGATAAAGTGAAGCGTGACGCTGCGGAAAAAGACAAAGTGAGCAATCAACAGACAGACGAAATGACCAAAACCGCCCAGGCTGAAAAAGCCCGCCGTGAAAATGAAGCTGCCGAGCTGAAGCGTAAAGCGGAAGAAGAAGCCCGCCGTAAGCTGGAAGAAGAAGCTCGCCGCGTCGCTGAAGAAGCGCGCCGTATGGCAGAAGAAAACGAGAAGAATGGCGTGAATACCGCTGAACCGACTGAAGACACCAGCGACTATCACGTGACCACTTCTCAGCATGCGCGTCAGGCTGAAGATGATAACGACCGTGAAGTAGAAGGCGGCCGTGGCCGTGGTCGTAATGCAAAAGCCGCGCGTCCGGCTAAGAAAGGTAACAAACACGCTGAATCTAAAGCTGACCGCGAAGAAGCTCGTGCAGCGGTTCGCGGTGGTAAAGGCGGTAAGCGTAAAGGTTCTTCTCTGCAGCAGGGCTTCCAGAAGCCAGCTCAGGCGGTTAACCGTGACGTCGTGATTGGCGAAACCATCACCGTTGGCGATCTGGCGAACAAGATGGCGGTTAAAGGCTCTCAGGTCATCAAAGCGATGATGAAGCTGGGCGCAATGGCGACCATCAACCAGGTTATCGACCAGGAAACCGCACAGCTGGTTGCCGAAGAGATGGGCCACAAAGTTATCCTGCGTCGTGAAAACGAGCTGGAAGAAGCAGTAATGAGCGACCGTGACACTGGCGCTGCGGCTGAACCGCGTGCACCGGTTGTGACCATCATGGGTCACGTTGACCACGGTAAAACCTCTCTGCTCGACTACATTCGTTCTACGAAAGTTGCCTCCGGCGAAGCGGGTGGCATTACCCAGCACATCGGTGCTTACCACGTAGAAACCGAAAACGGCATGATCACCTTCCTGGATACCCCAGGCCACGCAGCGTTCACCTCAATGCGTGCTCGTGGTGCTCAGGCTACGGATATCGTTGTACTGGTTGTTGCAGCAGACGATGGCGTTATGCCACAGACCATTGAAGCTATCCAGCACGCGAAAGCGGCGCAGGTGCCTCTGGTTGTTGCGGTCAACAAAATCGATAAGCCAGAAGCCGATCTGGACCGCGTGAAGAACGAACTGTCTCAGTACGGCGTTATGCCGGAAGAGTGGGGCGGCGAAGCGCAGTTCATCCCTGTATCTGCAAAAGCGGGTACTGGTATCGACGACCTGCTGAACGCTATCCTGCTTCAGGCCGAAGTTCTGGAGCTGAAAGCCGTTCGTAAAGGTATGGCGAGCGGTGCGGTAATCGAATCCTTCCTGGATAAAGGTCGTGGTCCGGTTGCAACGGTTCTGGTTCGCGAAGGTACGCTGAACAAGGGCGACATCGTTCTGTGTGGCTTCGAATACGGTCGCGTTCGTGCGATGCGTAACGAACTGGGCCAGGAAGTGCTGGAAGCAGGTCCGTCCATTCCAGTGGAAATCCTGGGTCTGTCCGGTGTTCCGGCTGCCGGTGATGAAGTGACCGTTGTGCGTGACGAGAAGAAAGCGCGTGAAGTGGCACTGTATCGTCAGGGCAAATTCCGTGAAGTTAAGCTGGCGCGTCAGCAGAAATCTAAACTTGAGAACATGTTTGCGAACATGGCTGAAGGCGAAGTTCACGAAGTGAACGTCGTTCTGAAAGCAGACGTTCAGGGTTCTGTGGAAGCGATCTCCGACTCCTTGCTGAAACTGTCTACCGACGAAGTGAAAGTGAAGATCATCGGTTCTGGCGTAGGTGGTATCACCGAAACCGACGCAACCCTGGCTGCGGCATCCAACGCTATCCTGGTTGGCTTCAACGTGCGTGCTGATGCATCTGCTCGCCGCGTGATCGAAGCGGAAAGCCTGGATCTGCGCTACTACTCCGTCATCTATAACCTGATCGACGAAGTGAAAGCCGCGATGAGCGGTATGCTGTCTCCTGAGCTGAAACAGCAGATCATCGGTCTGGCTGAAGTGCGTGACGTGTTCAAATCACCGAAATTCGGTGCGATCGCGGGCTGTATGGTTACCGAAGGTACCATCAAGCGTCACAACCCAATCCGCGTACTGCGTGACAACGTGGTTATCTACGAAGGCGAGCTGGAATCCCTGCGCCGCTTCAAAGATGACGTTAACGAAGTCCGTAACGGCATGGAATGTGGTATCGGCGTTAAGAACTACAACGACGTTCGCGTTGGCGATATGATCGAAGTGTTCGAAATCATCGAGATCCAACGCAGCATCGACTAATCCTTAGGGATAAGTCCATATGTAGGCCGGGATCGCCTCGTGCCACCCGGCAATAATTTTAAAAGGGGCTTTTAGCCCCTTTTTTGTCTGGAGAATTTATTATGGCGAAAGAATTTGGTCGCCCACAGCGCGTGGCGCAGGAGATGCAGAAAGAGATTGCGCTTATCCTGCAACGCGAAATCAAAGACCCGCGTATCGGTATGATGACCACCGTCTCTGGCGTGGAAATGTCTCGTGACCTGGCCTATGCCAAAGTGTTCGTGACCTTCCTGAACGATCAGGACGAAGCGGCGGTGAAGAACGGCATTAAAGCACTGCAGGAAGCCTCTGGTTTCATCCGCTCTCTGCTCGGCAAAGCGATGCGCCTGCGTATTGTTCCCGAGCTGACCTTCTTCTACGACAACTCGCTGGTCGAAGGTATGCGCATGTCCAACCTGGTGACCAGCGTGGTGAAACATGACGACGAACGTCGTGTTAACCCGACGGACGACAGCAAGGAGGACTGATGAGTCGTCCTCGTCGTCGCGGTCGCGACGTGCATGGCGTGCTGCTGCTGGATAAACCGCAGGGTGCATCCAGCAACGACGTGCTGCAAAAAGTGAAGCGTATTTATAACGCTAACCGTGCGGGCCACACCGGCGCGCTGGATCCGCTGGCGACCGGCATGCTGCCGATTTGCCTGGGTGAAGCGACAAAATTTTCCCAGTACCTGCTCGATTCCGATAAACGCTACCGCGTTATCGCTAAACTGGGCCAGCGTACGGATACTTCCGACGCGGATGGTCAGGTGGTGGAAGAGCGCCCGGTGACCTTCAGCGCCGAACAGCTTGATGCGGCCCTGGAGAGCTTCCGCGGAGACACGATGCAGGTGCCGTCGATGTATTCGGCGCTGAAATATCAGGGCAAGAAGCTCTACGAATACGCGCGCCAGGGAATTGACGTCCCGCGCGAAGCGCGTCCGATAACCGTGTATGAGCTGCTGTTCATTCGCCACGAAGGTGACGAGCTGGAGCTGGAAGTCCACTGTTCGAAAGGGACCTATATTCGCACCATCATCGACGACCTGGGTGAAAAGCTGGGCTGCGGTGCGCATGTGATTTATCTGCGTCGTCAGGCGGTCAGTAAATATCCGGTGGAACGCATGGTGACGCTTGAGCAGCTGCGCGCGCTGGCTGAACAGGCACAAGCGCAGGGAGTGGAACCAGCAGATTTGCTGGATCCACTGCTGATGCCAATGGACAGTCCGGCAGCGGACTTCCCGATCGTTAATCTTCCTTTAACATCGTCCGTTTACTTTAAGAACGGAAACCCGGTTCGTACGGCGGATGCGCCGCTGGATGGACTGGTACGCGTGACGGAAGGTGACGAAGGGAAATTCATCGGTATGGGCGAAATGGACGGTGAAGGGCGCGTTGCGCCGCGTCGTCTGGTCGTCGAATATCCGGTCGGCGCGTGACGGTGATTACGCCTCACCTTGCGATAAGCAGGGGAGACGAGTAGAATATCGCCGCTTAACGCCCGGTAAATTGTTTAACAATCTGCGGGGCGTACATGGGGTCGCTGAATTAGAGATCGGCACCCTTACATTTTTTATACTTTGGAGTTTGAAAATGTCTCTAAGCGTTGAAGCTAAAGCTAAAATCGTTTCTGAGTTTGGTCGTGGTACTAACGACAGCGGTTCTACCGAAGTTCAGGTTGCACTGCTGACTGCACAGATTAACCACCTGCAGGGTCACTTTGCAGAGCACAAAAAAGATCACCACAGCCGTCGTGGTCTGCTGCGCATGGTTTCTCAGCGTCGTAAACTGCTCGACTACCTGAAGCGTAAAGATGTTGCACGCTACACCGCGCTGATCGAGCGTCTGGGTCTGCGTCGCTAAGTCTTGCGAGTTTCAGAAAAGGGGGCCTGATGGCCCCTTTTTTCAACCAGACGGCAGCAATTCAATGGAAACTATTGTATTGTTGCTATAAATGATCTTCATTGCAGAGGTTCGCGCGGCTAATGAGAGGCTTCACCCATGGGGGTGTCGGTTGTCATTAGTCGCGAGGATGCGAAGAAGGTCGGGTTAAATCGACAGCACGCCGGCGGTGTGCTGTCATACATTTAAGAAAGGATAGAATTTTGCTGAATCCGATCGTTCGTAAATTCCAGTATGGTCAACATACCGTCACGCTGGAAACCGGCATGATGGCACGCCAGGCGACTGCTGCCGTTATGGTAAGCATGGATGACACCGCGGTATTCGTGACCGTTGTGGGCCAGAAAAAAGCTAAACCAGGTCAGGACTTCTTCCCGCTGACCGTTAACTACCAGGAGCGTACCTACGCTGCCGGTAAAATCCCGGGTGGCTTCTTCCGTCGTGAAGGCCGTCCAAGCGAAGGCGAAACCCTGATCGCGCGTCTGATTGACCGCCCGGTTCGTCCGCTGTTCCCGGAAGGCTTCGTTAACGAAGTGCAGGTTATTGCGACCGTTGTTTCCGTTAACCCACAGGTTAACCCGGACATCGTTGCGATGATCGGTGCCTCCGCTGCCCTGTCACTGTCTGGTATTCCATTCAATGGCCCAATCGGTGCCGCGCGCGTCGGTTACATCAATGACCAGTACGTGCTGAACCCAACTCAGGAAGAGCTGAAAGAAAGTAAGCTGGACCTGGTTGTTGCCGGTACTGAAGCGGCTGTGCTGATGGTTGAATCCGAAGCTGAACTGCTGAGCGAAGACCAGATGCTGGGCGCTGTGGTGTTCGGTCATGAGCAGCAGCAGATTGTTATCCAGAACATCAACGACCTGGTGAAAGAAGCCGGTAAGCCACGTTGGGACTGGCAGCCAGAAGCAGCAAACGATGCGCTGAACGCACGCGTTGCGGCACTGGCAGAATCTCGTCTGAGCGACGCTTACCGCATCACCGACAAACAGGAGCGTTACGCTCAGGTTGACGCGATCAAATCTGAAGTAACCGCGACCCTGGTTGCCGAAGACGAAACGCTGGACGCTAACGAAATTGGCGAAATTCTGCACGCTATCGAGAAAAACGTTGTTCGTAGCCGCGTACTGGCAGGCGAGCCGCGTATCGATGGCCGTGAAAAAGACATGATTCGTGGTCTGGACGTACGCACTGGCGTACTGCCGCGTACTCACGGTTCTGCGCTGTTCACCCGTGGTGAAACGCAGGCGCTGGTTACCGCAACCCTGGGTACCGCACGTGACGCGCAGATCATCGACGAACTGATGGGCGAGCGTACTGACAACTTCCTGTTCCACTACAACTTCCCTCCGTACTCTGTGGGCGAAACCGGTATGGTTGGCTCACCGAAGCGTCGTGAAATTGGTCACGGTCGTCTGGCGAAGCGCGGCGTGCTGGCAGTGATGCCGGAAGCTGACAAATTCCCGTACACCGTTCGCGTGGTTTCTGAAATCACCGAATCCAACGGTTCTTCTTCCATGGCTTCCGTGTGTGGTGCCTCTCTGGCGCTGATGGATGCGGGCGTGCCGATCAAAGCCGCCGTTGCGGGTATCGCAATGGGTCTGGTGAAAGAAGGCGACAACTTCGTTGTTCTGTCTGACATTCTGGGTGACGAAGACCACCTGGGTGATATGGACTTCAAAGTAGCGGGTTCCCGCGACGGTATCTCTGCCCTGCAGATGGATATCAAAATTGAAGGTATCACCAAAGAGATCATGCAGGTTGCTCTGAACCAGGCTAAAGGTGCGCGTCTGCACATCCTGGGCGTGATGGAACAGGCTATCAACGCGCCACGCGGTGATATCTCTGAATTCGCTCCGCGTATTCACACCATCAAGATCAATCCAGACAAGATCAAAGATGTTATCGGTAAGGGCGGTTCTGTTATCCGCGCGCTGACCGAAGAGACCGGCACCACCATCGAAATCGAAGATGACGGTACTGTGAAGATCGCAGCAACCGACGGCGAGAAAGCGAAATTCGCTATCCGTCGCATCGAAGAAATCACTGCTGAAATCGAAGTGGGCCGCGTCTACGCGGGTAAAGTGACCCGTATCGTTGACTTTGGTGCGTTCGTTGCCATCGGTGGCGGTAAAGAAGGTCTGGTTCACATCTCTCAAATCGCTGACAAGCGCGTTGAGAAAGTGACCGATTACCTGCAGATGGGTCAGGAAGTGCCGGTTAAGGTTCTGGAAGTTGACCGTCAGGGCCGTATCCGTCTGAGCATTAAAGAAGCAACCGAGCAGTCTCAACCTGCTGCGGCACCGGAAGCTCCGGCTGCTGAACAGCAAGGCGAGTAAGTTGCCATTTGCCCTCCGCTTTGCGGAGGGCCTGTTATCAGGCAGGACGCCTTGTTAAGCCGCCGGGGGACAGGACGTTCATCCAATAGTTGTCTTCGGGAGTGGGAAATGAAGCCTTTTTTGCGCTGGTGTTTCGTTGCGACAGCTTTAACGCTGGCAGGATGCAGCAACTCTGCCTGGCGTAAGAGCGAAGTCCTCGCAGTGCCATTGCAACCGACTTTGCAGCAGGAAGTGATTCTGGCACGCATGGAACAAATACTTGCCAGTCGGGCTTTAACCGATGACGAACGCGCACAGCTTTTATATGAGCGCGGAGTGTTGTATGATAGTCTCGGTCTGAGGGCATTAGCGCGAAATGATTTTTCACAAGCGCTGGCTATCCGACCTGATATGCCTGAAGTATTCAATTACTTAGGCATTTATTTAACGCAGGCAGGCAATTTTGATGCTGCCTATGAAGCGTTTGATTCTGTACTTGAGCTTGATCCAACTTACAACTACGCGCACTTGAATCGCGGTATCGCATTGTATTACGGCGGTCGTGATAAGTTAGCGCAAGATGATCTGCTGGCGTTTTATCAAGACGATCCTAATGATCCTTTCCGTAGCCTGTGGCTTTACATCGTTGAGCGGAAGCTCGATGAGAAGCAGGCAAAAGAAGCACTACAACAGCGCTTCGAGAAATCGGATAAGGAACAGTGGGGATGGAACATTGTCGAGTTCTACCTGGGCAACATTAGCGAAGCAACGCTGATGGAACGCCTCAAGGCGGACGCAACGGATAACACCTCGCTCGCTGAGCATCTCAGTGAAACCAACTTCTATTTAGGTAAGTACTACCTAAGTCTGGGGGATATGGACAGCGCTACGGCACTGTTCAAATTAGCGGTTGCTAACAACGTACATAACTTCGTTGAGCACCGTTATGCATTGTTGGAATTATCGCTCTTGGGCCAGGAGCAAGACGACCTGGCAGAATCGGACCAGCAATAGCTGACGACATAAACATCAGCCCGTAATCTTTTGATTGCCATCACCTTCACTGGTGAGGGCGTTGTTGTTCGTCAATACACCTACTTTGAGCCGGTTCACACTTTTCAATGAAAATTGCTAATCATTTTCACGATGAGCTAAGTAGACTGGCCGCCATTGACATTGAGGCACTCGTACTACATGGCTGAATTCGAAACCACTTTTGCAGATCTGGGCCTGAAGGCTCCTATCCTTGAAGCCCTTAACGATCTGGGTTACGAAAAAC
The DNA here is from genome assembly GCF_900324475.1 of Enterobacter bugandensis. Taxonomy (NCBI): domain Bacteria; kingdom Pseudomonadati; phylum Pseudomonadota; class Gammaproteobacteria; order Enterobacterales; family Enterobacteriaceae; genus Enterobacter; species Enterobacter bugandensis. The sequence goes on along the minus strand of NZ_LT992502.1, from coordinate 4,134,643 downwards.
CATCTCCGATCCAGGCAGAATGTATCCCGCATCTGCTTTCTGGTCGTGACGTGCTGGGCATGGCCCAGACTGGTAGCGGTAAAACTGCAGCGTTCTCGCTGCCGCTGCTGAACAACATCGATCCGGACCTGCGTGCACCGCAGATCCTCGTCCTGGCTCCAACTCGTGAACTGGCTGTTCAGGTTGCTGAAGCAATGACGGAATTCTCTAAACATATGCGCGGCGTAAACGTGGTAGCCCTGTACGGCGGCCAGCGTTATGACGTGCAGTTACGCGCCCTGCGCCAGGGCCCACAGATTGTCGTCGGTACGCCGGGCCGTCTGCTGGATCACCTGAAGCGCGGTACTCTGGACCTCTCTAAACTGAGCGGCCTGGTACTGGATGAAGCAGATGAAATGCTGCGTATGGGCTTCATCGAAGACGTAGAAACCATCATGGCGCAGATCCCGGAAGGTCACCAGACCGCTCTGTTCTCTGCAACCATGCCAGAAGCGATCCGTCGCATTACCCGCCGCTTCATGAAAGAGCCGCAGGAAGTGCGTATTCAGTCCAGCGTGACCACTCGCCCGGACATCAGCCAGAGCTACTGGTCCGTGTACGGCATGCGCAAAAACGAAGCGCTGGTCCGTTTCCTGGAAGCGGAAGATTTTGATGCGGCGATTATCTTCGTGCGTACCAAAAATGCGACCCTGGAAGTGGCTGAAGCGCTGGAGCGTAACGGCTACAACAGCGCAGCGCTGAACGGCGACATGAACCAGGCCCTGCGTGAGCAGACGCTGGAGCGTCTGAAAGACGGTCGTCTGGATATCCTGATTGCAACCGACGTGGCAGCACGTGGTCTGGACGTTGAGCGTATCAGCCTGGTTGTAAACTACGACATTCCGATGGATTCCGAGTCTTACGTTCACCGTATCGGTCGTACCGGTCGTGCGGGTCGTGCTGGCCGTGCGCTGCTGTTCGTTGAGAACCGCGAGCGTCGTCTGCTGCGCAACATTGAACGCACCATGAAGCTGACCATTCCAGAAGCCGACCTGCCAAACGCAGACCTGCTGGGCAAACGCCGTCTGGAAAAATTCGCCGCGAAAGTACAGCAGCAGCTGGAAAGCAGCGATCTGGATCAGTACCGCGCGCTGCTGTCGCAGATCCAGCCTGTCGCTGAAGGCGAAGAGCTGGACATGGAAACTCTGGCTGCAGCACTGCTGAAAATGGCTCAGGGCGAACGTAGCCTGATCGTGCCACCAGATGCACCGATGCGTCCTAAGCGTGAGTTCCGTGACCGTGACGATCGTTTCGAACGTCGTGGCGACCGTAACGACCGTGGTCCACGCGGCGACCGTCCAGAGCGTGGTGGTGAAGACCGTCCACGTCGTGAGCGTCGTGACGCTGGCGACATGGAACTGTACCGCATTGAAGTGGGCCGTGATGATGGTGTTGAAGTTCGTCACATCGTTGGCGCGATTGCTAACGAAGGCGACATCAGCAGCCGTTACATTGGTAACATCAAGCTGTTCGCATCCCACTCTACCATCGAACTGCCAAAAGGCATGCCGGGCGAAGTACTGCAGCACTTTACTCGCACCCGCATCCTGAACAAGCCGATGAACATGCAGCTGCTGGGCGATGCACAGCCACGTCCTGACCGCGGTGGCGAACGTCGTGGCGGTGGTCGCGGTTTCGGCGGCGAGCGTCGTGAAGGCGGTCGCAGTGAAGGACGCGGTGGTGAAGGTCGTCGTTTCTCCGGCGAGCGCCGCGAAAGCCGTGGCCCACGTCGTGAAGAAGGCACCAGCCGTCGTCGTTTCGGTGACGCGTAAGCCTTTCGCTTCTGACGTAAAGTAAAATATACAGCCCCGATACACGCTATCGGGGCTTTTTTTATTCCCTTTGTACTCTTGTACTGGTACAGTGCATCACACTAAAATGCAGAACCGCATGATTAACTGGAGAAAAGGCTGTATGGCGACACTAACCACCACCCAAACGTCACCTTCGCTGCTTGGCGGCGTGGTGATCATCGGCGGAACCATTATAGGTGCCGGGATGTTTTCCCTGCCCGTGGTCATGTCCGGTGCGTGGTTCTTCTGGTCGCTGGCCGCGCTGGTGTTCACCTGGTTCTGCATGCTGCATTCCGGCCTGATGATCCTTGAAGCGAACCTGAACTACCGCATTGGCTCCAGCTTCGACACCATCACCAAAGATCTGCTGGGCAAAGGCTGGAACCTGGTGAACGGCCTTTCCATCGCATTTGTGCTCTACATCCTGACCTACGCGTACATCTCAGCAAGCGGCTCGATTCTGCATCACACCTTTTCGGAGATGTCGCTGAACGTTCCGGCGCGTCTGGCGGGACTCTTCTTTGCGATGGGCGTGGCGTTCATCGTCTGGATGAGCACCAAAGCGGTGAGCCGCATGACGGCGATTGTGCTGGGCGCGAAGGTCATCACCTTCTTCCTGACCTTCGGCAGCCTGCTGGGGCACGTTACGCCCGCCACGCTGTTTAACGTTGCGGAAGTTAATACCTCCTACACGCCGTATCTGCTAATGACCCTGCCGTTCTGTCTGGCGTCGTTCGGCTACCACGGCAACGTGCCGAGCCTGATGAAGTACTACGGCAAGGATCCGCGCACCATCGTGAAGTGCCTGGTCTACGGCACGCTGCTGGCGCTTGGGCTGTATGTGATTTGGCTGCTGGGGACAATGGGCAACATCCCGCGCCCGGAGTTTATCGGCATTGCGCAAAAGGGCGGTAACATTGACGTGTTGGTGCAGGCGCTGAGCGGCGTACTGAACAGCCGCAGTCTGGATCTGCTGCTGGTGGTCTTCTCCAACTTTGCGGTGGCGAGTTCATTCCTCGGTGTGACGCTGGGCCTGTTTGACTACCTGGCGGATCTGTTTGGCTTTGACGATTCTGCGATGGGGCGTTTCAAGACGGCGCTGCTGACCTTCCTGCCGCCGATTGTCGGCGGTCTGCTGTGGCCGAACGGGTTCCTCTATGCCATCGGCTATGCAGGGCTGGCGGCCACCATCTGGGCGGCGATTGTGCCAGCGCTGCTGGCACGTAAATCACGTAAACGCTTCGGCAGCCCGAAATTCCGCGTCTGGGGCGGTAAACCGATGATTGCGCTGATCCTGGTATTTGGGGTGGGTAACGCGCTGGTTCACGTGCTGTCGAGCTTTAACCTGTTGCCTGTGTACCAGTAAACACATTGCCCGGTGGCGCTACACTCACCGGGCCTACAGGGACCGCGTAGGCCGGATAAGGCGAAGCCGCCATCCGGCAAAAAACTACCCCACCAATTCTTCTTTCACCTGCATCGCCAGGTCAAACGAATGTAAACGCGCCTGGTGATCGAAAATCTGGCCGTTGACCATAATTTCATCCGCCTGCGTTTCACGCAGCACTGCTTCCAGCCCGTGACGCACTTTTGCCTTATCACCCACCAGCGACATGCTCAACGCCTGCTGCACGCCATACTGCTCGGAGGCCGACCACAGCTGATGCATATTTTCCACCGGAGGCGGCAACTGGCCCGTCTCACCGCGGCGCAGCTTCACAAACGCCTGCTGCATAGAGGTAAACAGGAATTCCGCGTCGCGATTGCTGTCAGCGGCAATGATGTTGATACACACCATCGCGTACGGCTTCTCCAGACGCTCGGACGGTTTGAAGTTCGTACGGTAGAGGTGCAGCGCCTGATGCAGCATATCCGGCGCGAAGTGGGAGGCGAACGCGAACGGCAGCCCCAGCTGCGCGGCGAGCTGCGCGCTATACAGGCTCGAGCCTAACAGCCACACCGGGATCTTCTCGCCATAGCCCGGCACCGGGCGCACGTGCGGGTTCGGATCGCGCGCGTCGAACCAGTCCACCAGTTCCGCCACGTCGCGCGGGAAGTTATCGATATCGCCGCTCATATGGCGGCGCAGGGCGCGCATGGTCGGCTGGTCGCTGCCTGGCGCGCGGCCAAGCCCCAGGTCAATACGGCCCGGATAGAGGGTGTTCAGCGTCCCGAACTGCTCGGCTATCACCAGCGGGGCGTGGTTCGGCAGCATCACGCCACCGGAGCCAAGGTGCAAAGTGGTGGTATTCGCTGCCAGGTAGCCAATCAGCACCGATGTAGCGGCGCTGGCAATGCCGACCATGTTGTGATGTTCTGCCAGCCAGTAGCGGTGATAGCCACGCTTTTCGGCCAGCTGAGCCAGATCGAGAGAGTGCGTGAAGGCTTCTCTTGCCGAGGAGCCTTGTGGGATCGGCGCCAGATCCAGCACCGAAAACGGAATGGTTTTGTCAGTCATAACAGCTCACTTTGTCGACGGTCAATCTTTAATACTGCATTAAAAAATGATAACCGTTGTTAACAAAGTGAGCCTTTTTTAGGCCTGAAGTTCCAGCCCGGCCAGACGTTTCCAGTAACCGTTGCAGTCGCTGTTTGCCGCCAGCGGCAGCGGCGACGCGCCGTTTTCGTTAGCGCGGAAGGCGTCCAGCATCGCGAAAACGCTGGTATCCAGCGGCGACAGGCGCACCATGTCCACCAGCCCGTCCATCGACGCCAGCTCGTTGCCGAGGTTATAGACGTAACCGCTCATGGTCTGAATGCCGTTCAGGACAAACACCTGCTGGTTCTCCTGCGACAGCATGCTGCGCCCGTTCGGGTACTTGATGCAGCAGGTTTCACATTCATCTTTCGGGCGGTCTTCCGATCGCGCGGTGAAGCAGCGGGCAGAGTAGGCCAGCGGCAGATGACCGTAGCTCAGCACTTCCACTTCGAACTGATGGCGAATGCCCAGCTCGTCGCACTGATTCAGCAGGTTTGCCAGCCAGTCACGGGAGAGCTCCACCGGCATGCACCAGCGGGTCATTCCCTGTTTGAGCAGCAGGCGCAGGGTGACGGCGTTATAGCAGTTCAGCGCATGGCCTGCGACAAACGGCAGCCTGCGTTCGGCGCACATGTTCACTACCCCCAGGTCGCTCGCTTCCAGCAGAAACTCACCGTTTTCGACGTAGCGCTTCAGCTCGCCCAGTTCGGACGAAGCCTGCACCAGCGCGAGCGTTGACAGCACCACCTGCTTGCCGCTCCCGGCCAGGCTTTTCGCCATCTCCAGCCAGTCGCCCACTTTGGTGGCGCGGCGTTTGCTGCACACCGCTTCACCGAGGTAAATCACATCGGCGCTGCTGGTGGCGGCTTGTTGGTAAAAATCTTCCAGCGTCTCTTTTGGCCAGTAGTAGAGCACCGGCCCTAATGAATATTTCATGGTTATCTCACTGCCATTTACGGTGATACGCGCCCAGCGTGGTTTGCGTTCCTTCGGACATCGATCCGAGCGTCTCCATCCACGCCGCCTGTGGGGCGTAGTTCTGCGGGTCCGCCATGCAGCGGTCAATGGCCTGACGCCACACTTTCGCCACCTGGCTCACATAGGCCGGACTGCGCTGGCGACCTTCAATTTTCACCGAGGCAATATTGGCGGCCAGCAGCTCCGGCAGCAGCTCCAGCGTGTTAAGGCTGGTGGGCTCTTCCAGCGCGTGGTAGCGCTCGCCGTCGACCAGGTAGCGGCCTTTGCACAGCGTCGGATAACCCGCGTTTTCACCGTCCTGATAGCGGTCGATCAGAACTTCATTCAGACGCGACTCCAGCCCCTGCGGGGTCTGCTGCCAGCGGACGAAGCGGGCAGGGGAGCAGGCCCCGACGGTATTCGGCGATTCACCGGTTAAGTAAGAAGAAAGATAGCAACGGCCTTCGGCCATGATGCACAGACTACCAAAGGCAAAAACCTCCAGCGGCACTGGCGTGACGCGCGCGAGTTGCTTAACCTGATGAATAGAGAGCACGCGCGGCAGCACCACGCGAGCGACGTCAAAGTGTTGATGGTAAAAACGCACCGCCTCTTCGTTGGTGGCAGATGCCTGAACAGAGACGTGGCGCTCAATATGCGGATAGCGTTCTGCCGCATACTCAAGCATGGCGAGGTCGGCCAGGATTAACGCATCGGCGCCCAGCTGTGCTGCCATGTCCACCGCGCGCTGCCAGCGGGCGTAACCGTCAGGATGGGCAAACGTGTTGATGGCAATATGCAGCTTGCGGCGGTGCTGATGAACGAAGTTAACGGCTTCCTGAAGCTTTTTCTCCGTAAAGTTAAGGCCAGCAAAATGGCGGGCGTTGGTGTCATCTTTCAGCCCGATATAGACCGCATCGGCCCCATTCTCGATGGCCGCCTTAAGCGCCGGAAGGTTTCCGGCAGGGCAGAGCAGCTCCATAAATTATCCTGATGTAGTCGATAGCAAAATTGTTAACGAGCTGGGATTTTAATTAACCCATACGCGACAATTTTTGATTTAAGGCAGCTAATGGCGTATTGATGGCACCAATAATGGGGTACGTCCGACGATGGTTTGTTGATTTACGCCGCTATGTTCTGGAACGGATGTGGCAAAATAGCGGGACTATAGCTATCAGGGAGTAAAGCTCGTGCTGGATAAACTGCGTTCACGTCTCGTACAATTCGGTCCATCAATGCTGAGCGTGCCGGTCAGGCTGGCGCCGTTCGCGCTTAAACGCCAGGTGCTGGAGCAGGTTCTGAGCTGGCAGTTCCGTCAGGCGCTGCAGGATGGCGAGCTGGAGTTTCTGGAAGGGCGCTGGTTAAGCATTGAGGTGCGTGACATCGGGCTGCGCTGGTTTACCTCCGTAGAGAACGACCAGCTGATCGTTCGTGAGTCTGCCGAGGCGGACGTGAGCTTTAGCGCCAACGCCAGCGACCTGCTGATGATTGCCGCGCGTAAGCAGGACCCGGACACACTCTTCTTCCAGCGCCGTCTGGTGATTGAGGGCGACACGGAGCTTGGCCTATACGTTAAGAATTTAATGGATGCCATTGAGCTGGAGCAGATGCCGAAAGCGCTGCGCGTGATGTTGATGCAAATGGCAGATTTTGTTGAGGCGGGGCTGAAATCCCCGCCGGACAGTAAACACACTTCAGTAGGTGAGCCATGCTGATTCGAGTCGAAATAGGGATTGATGCACCGGGTATCGATGCGTTATTACGCCGCGCTTTTGAGAGCGATGCGGAAGCCCAACTGGTCCACGATCTCCGTGAAGACGGCCTGATCACGCTGGGGCTGGTTGCCACCGATGACGAAGGTCAGGTTGTCGGCTATGTTGCCTTCAGCCCGGTGATCGTTCAGGGTGAAGATCTTCAGTGGGTGGGCATGGCACCGCTGGCGGTAGATGAAAACTACCGCGGGCAGGGCCTGGCGCGCCAGCTGGTCTATGAAGGGCTGGACTCGCTGAATGAGTTTGGTTATGCCGCCGTGGTCACGCTGGGCGATCCGGCGTTCTATGGCCGTTTAGGCTTCGAGCAGGCCGCGCATTACGATCTTCGCTGCCGCTGGCCAGGTACCGAATCCGCCTTCCAGGTGCATCGCCTGGCGGATGATGCCCTGAACGGCGTAAATGGTCTGGTGGACTACCACGACCATTTTAATCGCTTTTAATCAGGCTCTCGCGTAGCGCCTCAAAGGAGCCGTCTCCGGTCACGAGGCGCTCCTTCTGGCGCTTCGTTAGCTGCTTAATACGGTACTCCAGCCTGAGTGCCAGCGATCTGTCCCCCACGGCGGCAGAAAAAGCCAGCTGCAGTTCGCCTTTCCCCCGCAGCGCTTTTGCCCCTTTCCCCGTTTGATGTTGTAAAAAACGCCGCGCCACATCGGTGGTGATCCCGGTGTAGAGTGCGTTATCAGCGGTTCGGACAAGATAGAGAAACCAGCACACGGTAAACAGATTCAGTATGTTAAGGTGAACGCACCATAGCATGAGAGAGAACGAAAATGGAAACACTGGCCGCCATTAACCGCTGGCTGGCAAAGCAGCACGTCGTGACCTGGTGCGTATATAGCGAGGGCGAAATGTGGTGCGCCAACGCCTTTTACTACTACGATCCTGAACGCGTCGCTTTTTACGTCATGAGTGAGGACAAAACGCGGCATGCCCAGATGACCGGCCAGCAGGCAAAAGTGGCGGGCACGGTCAACGGCCAGCCCAAAACCGTCGCGCTGATCCGCGGCGTGCAGTTCAAAGGCGAAATTCGTCGTCTGGAAGGTGAAGAAAGCGACGCACAGCGTAAACGCTACACGCGCCGCTTCCCGGTTGCTGCTGCGCTAAAAGCCCCGGTGTGGGAAATCCGCGTTGATGAGCTGAAATTTACCGACAACACCCTGGGCTTTGGCAAAAAGCTTCACTGGCTACGCGCCGAGCAGGCGTAGCGCTTCGCGGTTAAACGCCGGGAGATCGTCCGGGGTCCGGCTGGTGATCAGCTGGTCGTTATCGTTGACCACCTCCTGATCGTAAAACTCGGCGCCTGCGTTTTTCAGATCGATAACGATCGGTTTCACCGCCGTAAGCTTACGCCCGCGGACCACTTCAGCGCTGATCAGCAGCTGCGGGCCGTGGCAGATGGCAAAGACCGGCTTGCCGGTGCCGACGAAGTCACGGGTAAAGGTGACGAAACGCTCGTCCCCGCGCAGGGAATCTGGTGAATGGCCGCCCGGTAACAGCAGGGCGTCGAAATCTGACGGGCTGACGTTATCGATGGACTCGTCGATGGTCACGCTGGCTTCGCCCTTGTGGCCCTTCACGGTTTTACCCGCTTCTTTCTCAATGGTGATGACCTCGTGGCCCGCCTTGCGGAATGCCTCAGCTGGTGACGTAAATTCTGAATCTTCAAACTCGTCGGTAATCAAGACTGCGATTTTTTTACCCATGCTTCCTCCGTTGTTTTCGCTTCAGACTGTTTTTTTCCCGTTTGTGGTAAATACTTACCGGTAACAGACTTTTAAGTGTGGTAGAGCAGGTCCAGATCGCAAACGGACAATTCTGTAAAGGGGATAAGATGAGTCAGGTACTGATTACCGGCGCAACCGGGCTGGTGGGTGGACATCTGCTGCGGTTGCTGATCCAGGACCGGCATATCAACTATATTGCCGCCCCGACGCGCCGCCCGCTGTTGGATATCACCGGCGTCTATAACCCGCACGATCCCCAGCTCACCGACGCGCTGGCGCAGGTGCAGGATCCTATAGATATCGCCTTTTGCTGCCTGGGCACGACGCGGCGTGAGGCGGGCAGTAAAGAAGCGTTCGTCCATGCGGACTACACGCTGGTGGTGGATACCGCCCTGACGGCGAAAAAGTTGGGGGCAAAACATTTCCTGGTGGTGAGCTCGCACGGCGCCAGCACCGGCTCACCGTTTTTTTACAATCAGGTGAAGGGCAAAATGGAAGAGGCGCTGATTGCGCAGAAGTGGGAGCGCCTGACAATCGTGCGGCCTTCCATGCTGATGGGCCACCGCGACGAACGGCGTTTTAACGAATCCTTCTTCGCCCCGCTGTTTCGTATCCTGCCGGGTAACTGGAAGTCCATCGAGGCGCGGGACGTCGCGCAGGCGATGCTGAAAGAGGCGCTGGCACCGTCGCAGGAGGGCGTCAATATCATCCCTTCGGCAAAACTGCGTGAAATCGCGCAGGGCGAGGCGTAAACTTCTCCGGCTTATTAAATAACACTCTCCGGGGAATGCTATGACTGGTCAGTCTTCATCTCAGGCGGCAACACCTGTCCAATGGTGGAAGCCCGCACTCTTCTTTCTCGTGGTCATCATTGGCCTCTGGTATGTGAAATGGCAGCCGTACTACGGCAAAGCCTTCACCGCCGCCGAAACGCACAGCATCGGTAAATCTATACTCGCTCAGGCTGATGCCAGCCCGCTGAAGGCGGCATGGGATTACGCCATGGTCTACTTCCTGGCGGTGTGGAAAGCTGCCGTCTTAGGGGTAATCCTGGGATCGCTGATTCAGGTACTTATTCCGCGAAACTGGCTGGTGAAAACACTCGGGCAGCCGCGCTTTCAGGGCACGCTGCTGGGGACGATTTTCTCTCTGCCGGGCATGATGTGCTCCTGCTGTGCCGCACCGGTAGCGGCGGGTATGCGCCGCCAGCGCGTATCCATGGGCGGTGCGCTGGCATTCTGGATGGGGAACCCGCTGCTCAACCCGGCGACGCTGGTGTTTATGGGCTTTGTGCTCGGCTGGCATTTTGCCGCTATCCGTCTGGTTGCCGGGCTGCTGACGGTGCTGGTGGTGGCGACGCTGGTACAAAAACTGGTGAAGGATACTGCCGTCGAACCCGCAGCCGTTGAACTGGACGTCAGCGAACCGCAGGGCGGTTTCTTTACTCGCTGGGGTAAGGCGTTGTGGCAGCTTTTCTGGAGCACCATTCCGGTCTATATCCTGGCGGTACTGGTTCTGGGCGCGGCGCGCGTCTGGCTCTTCCCGCATGCGGATGGGGCAATCGACAACACGCTGATGTGGGTGATTGCGATGGCCGTTGCAGGCTGCCTGTTTGTGATCCCCACGGCGGCAGAAATTCCGATTGTCCAGACCATGATGCTGGCCGGTATGGGTACCGCACCGGCGCTGGCGCTGCTTATCACCTTGCCGGCAATCAGCCTGCCGTCGCTCATCATGCTGCGTAAGTCTTTCCCGGCGAAAGCGCTGTGGCTGACGGCGGGGCTGGTGGCGTTGAGCGGAGTGATGGTGGGGAGTATTGCGTTGATGTAAAAAAAGCCCGGTGGCGCTCGCGCCTACCGGGCCTTTAGTCAGACGTGGATTACTTAATGTAGGTAAACGCGGTGGTGACGTGCTTCACGCCGCTCACCCGGCTGGCGATATCCGCCGCCGCTTTCCCTTCACGATCGGTCACCAGACCCAGCAGGAACACTTCACCGTTTTCGGTCGTTACCTTCACGTTTGAGGATTTCACCTGGTCTGAACCCAGCAGCTGGGAGCGGACTTTGGTGGTGATCCAGGTGTCAGACGACGCGGTGCCCAGGCTGATTGGCTGACCCTGGCGGATTTCATTGAAGACTTCCGTGGTGCCCTCAACGCCCATTGCGATCTGCTTCGCGCGGCTGGAGAGTTCGGTATTCGGTGCCTGACCCGTCAGCAGGACTTTGCCCTGATAGGCCGTCACGTTGATACGCGCTTCTTTCTTGATTTGTTCGTCTTTCGACAGCGCACTGTTGACCCGCAGCTCCAGCGTACCGTCATCCACCTGCGTTCCCACAGAGCGCGGATCGGTCGCCGCTTTGGTGCCTACTGCGGCAGTACCCACAACGGCCGCAGCGATACATCCCTGAAGCAGTAATGCAGACATAAGGACTGCGAGGGTCGATAAAGCCTTCATAAAAACTCCTTAATCATCCTGGTGAGGGAAAAGCGTGTTATCGATCAAATCGCATAAGCAGTTTACCGTGAGCATATGCATCTCCTGGATACGTGCGCTACGGTGAGACGGAATGCGGATTTCCACATCCTGCGGCCCGAGCAGACCCGCCAGCTCACCGCCGTCATAGCCGGTTAAGGCGACGATGGTCATGTCGCGGGTAACGGCGGCTTCAACGGCTTTGACGATGTCCCGGCTGTTGCCGCGCGTGGAGATCGCCAGCAGCACATCGCCGGCATGCCCCAGGGCGCGCACCTGCTTTGCGTAAATTTCGTCATGCAGACGATCGTTAGCAATCGCTGTTAAGACCACATTATCGGTATTAAGTGCAATGGCAGGTAAACTCGGGCGTTCGGTTTCAAAACGGTTAATCATGCTGGCAGCAAAATGCTGTGCGTTGGCGGCTGAGGTTCCGTTGCCACAACAGAGGATTTTGTTGCCGTTAAGCAGGGATTGCACCAGCGTCATTGCAGCGCGAGAGATCGCGTCCGGAAGGGCTTCCGCCGCGGCAATCTGAGTCTGGATGCTTTCTGTGAAGCACACTTTAATTCTTTCGAGCACGTTATCCCTTTTAAATCTTAATTATGCGTCTTCGCCAAAAGCGTTTTTAAGCCATTCGATCTCATTTCCGGTGAAGGCTATCACATCGAAACGGCAATCCACAGTATCAAAGCTCCCATTATGGCGGGCAAGCCACAAGTGGGCAGTCTGTAATAATTTATGTTGTTTGGCGAGCGTCACGCTGGCGGCAGCACCGCCAAAACGGGAAGACTGTCGAAAGCGGACTTCTACAAACACAATCACCTGACCGTCTTTCATGATCAGATCAATTTCGCCGCCGCGCCCGCGGACGTTGGCGGCGATAAAGCGCAGTCCTTTGCCTTCGAGCCAGCGACGCGCTTTTAACTCCCACGCATCGCCGGTCTCTTTACGGCTTAACTGGCCGGGACGATTTGCCCCTGCTGGTATTTGAGCCATGATAACTTCCTGTTAATCACACAGTCCTGAGTGGCGGTCAGATCGCCGGTGTTGCCGTTAAGCTCAAAGCCCGGCACCTGACGCATCTGGGTAAAGTGGTTTGCCAGCGCCCACGCATCAACACCCATCGCATACAGACGCGCCAGAGAGTAGTCGTTACGTACGGAGCTTAGCGCCTGCTGCATCAGCGCCGGGTTGCTGCCCGCCAGCATCGGGATTTCGCTGTACTGCAGGCCGTCCATTTCCAGACGGAAATCCGGGCCTGCGGTGCCCTGTGCGCTGCGGGAGCTGGCGTAGAGCGTTGCGCCGCTCTGGCTGCCGTTACGCATCGCGATCATCGGCTTGATAAAGGCGATCTCCTGCGGCGTGGCAACGATATAGGCCGCATCCACTTTACCACCACCGCTTATCTGCGCGTCGGTTGGCGGGGCAGGGATGGTCAGGCCGCCAATGGTCACGTTCTGCTGCTGCGGCAGGCTGGCGGAAACCGGACTGCCGTTAAGCGCGATACCCGCTCCACCGTTAACGCCCGCACGCAGTTCTGAGACGGAACCGAATTTCTGCTGCAGCACGATGCCGCCGCCCAGCTTCTGCCACTCGTCGGCAAAAGCATTAGCCACGCGATCGCCCAGCGTACTGCGCGGGATGAGCAACAGCGGAGCCTGCTTACCCTGCTCGTGAATATGACGCGCCGCATCGCGGGCTTCATCTTCCGGAGAGAGTGCGAAGTAGCAAATATTGGCCCGGTTCTGAACCTGTTCCGGCTGGTTGAGCGCCAGTACGTTCAGCGTGGTATTGCTCTTCATCAGCTCTTCCACGTTGTTTTTCAGCAGCGGGCCGACAACGATGCTTGCCCCGTCCTGCTGAACCTGCGCCAGCACCTGGTCAAGCGGCTTCGAACTGGTGTCGTAGATTTTCAGCTCAGCGCCAGGGTTCGCGCTGGCGGTCGCCACGGCCTGCGGCTGAGCGGCAGGTTGTGATGCTGGTTGTGCCGGCTGCTGTTGAGGCTGTTCTGTCGTTGCCTCTGGTGCAGGCGTCGCTTGTGCCTCAGCCGGAGCCTGTGCTGCTGGTGCGGCAGTTGCTGGAGGGGTAGTCGGTGCGGTAACCGGGTTTTGCATTGTACCCTGCGGCGGGGTTTGTGCGGTGGTCAGGTCACTGGTCTCGGCGGCTGAGGGGCTGACAACGTCGTTCACGTTGGCCGCCTGCGCTGCCTGCACCGGAACCGCACTGCCCGTTACCGGCGTGGTGCCGTTTTTCGCTGCTTCAAAGCCCTGTTGAATCGTACGGCCAAACACTGCCGCCTGGCCATTCAGCGGCAGAAGCAGCGCAATTTTGCTTGTCGACGCAGGCTTAAAGTTCTGCACATTCACCAGCTGGGTTGGCAGCATTTTTGCGCCCGGGTTCTGCGGGTAACGGGTCTGCCAGTCGGTAATACCGGCTTTCAGCATTTTTGGATCGCTGCGGTTGTTAAACCACATCTGCTGCAGATCAAGCCAGCCCTGAAGCACGTTTTCGTCCGCGTTAATGACCAGCGCCTTTGCCTGATCCTGGGTCATCGAGGCAAGCGCCTGCCAGGTGGCATCAATATTTTTCTGCTTGTCGGCACCGGCGAGCAGCGGCTCCTGGGCAATCAAGGCACGCAGGAGCGTCAGGGAAGGGCGCCCCTGCTCAGCGGTAATGCCCGCCTGCCAGAAGCGCGCCTGCTGGTTTTTATCCAGCGCGCTCAGGTCGATGCTCCCCAGGATCTTTTTCGCGCCATCATAATCTTTCTGCGCGACCTTCAGCTCGGCAGAGAGCAGGCTCTGCTCAAGTTGCTGAGTATCGTTAAGCTCTTTCGGCAGTTGGCCGAACAGCTCGGCAGCCTGCTGGGTTTTGCCCTCTTTCAGCAGTGCACGAATGGCGAGTAATTGCCAGTTGATCCTGGTATCATTTGTACTCTGCGACATTTGTTGCAGATAAAAGCCAGAATCAGCCTGAGCGGAGCCCTGAAGATGGGCGGTGCTCTGGTCAGGTGCCTGGGTGCCACAGCCTGCAAAAATCAGGGCTGCGAGCAGCAGCGGCACGCTGCGCGTGGCTTTTTTTCGAAGAAACGTTAACGGTACCATACTGTATCCAGTGATTTTTTTTACGCAATGCTCAATATTAAATCGGCAATACGGACGAAACAATGAAACAACACGAAACGGCAGATAATTCTCAAGGCCAGCTTTATATTGTACCTACTCCTATCGGGAATTTGTCTGATATTACCCAACGTGCGCTGAACGTATTGCAAGCTGTTGATTTAATTGCCGCTGAAGACACCCGCCACACCGGTTTACTGCTGCAACATTTCGCGATTAACGCCCGTTTGTTTGCCCTGCACGATCACAATGAGCAACAAAAAGCCGAAACGCTGGTGGCGAAGCTCAAAGAGGGGCAGAACATCGCGCTGGTCTCTGACGCCGGGACGCCGCTGATTAACGATCCTGGCTACCATCTGGTGCGCACCTGTCGCGAAGCCGGGATTCGCGTTGTGCCACTGCCTGGACCGTGCGCCGCTATTGCTGCGTTAAGCGCTGCAGGTCTGCCGTCTGACCGTTTCTGCTATGAAGGCTTCCTCCCTGCCAAATCCAAAGGCCGCCGCGACGTCTTAAAAGAGCTGGAAGCGGAACCGCGCACTCTGATTTTCTACGAATCCACGCACCGCCTGCTGGAAAGCCTGGAAGATATGGTGACCGTCTGGGGCGAATCCCGCTACGTGGTGCTGGCGCGCGAGCTGACCAAAACCTGGGAAACCATTCACGGCGCGCCAGTCGGTGAACTGCTGGCGTGGGTGAAGGAAGACGAAAACCGCCGCAAAGGCGAAATGGTGCTGATTGTCGAAGGGCATAAGGCAGAAGAGGATGCCCTGCCTGCTGATGCGCTGCGCACGCTGGCCTTGCTGCAGGCCGAACTGCCGCTGAAGAAAGCGGCGGCATTAGCAGCAGAGATTCACGGCGTGAAGAAAAATGCGCTGTATAAGTATGCGCTGGAGCAGCAGGGGGAGTAATTTCTGATACTGTTTTGCCGGGTGGCGGCTGCGCCTTACCCGGCCTGCAAACTACACTGTGATGATCTCGGTGCCCGTTTTACCCAACAGTTCTTTTTCGTGCTTGCCGATTCCATCATCCGTAATCACACAGTCTATTTTTTCCATCGGCAGCACCTGGTTGAACCCGCGGCGATTAAATTTACTGGCGTCCAGCACTGCAATCACCTTATGCGCTGCAGCTGCCATCACGCTGCTGATCGAATAGCCTTCATTGAACGTCGTAATGCCGTTGGTGGCATCAATACCGTCCGCGCCGACAAACATCAGATCTGCGCTTATCCCGGTCAGAGAGCGCTCAGCGATGGTGCCATGCATAGAGTGGGTTTTATGGCGCACGGTACCGCCACAAACCACGAGCGTAATGTCTTTATTTTCCGAGAGGGCAAACGCGGCAGGCAGGCTGTTGGTGATGACGGTGATATTGGCTCGTTTGGTCAGCGCTTCGGCGATGAGCATGGTGGTGCTTCCGCTGTCCAGAATGATCGTCATTCCCTCTTCAATCATGGCCGCGGCAGCCTGTGCGATGCGCTTCTTCGGGTCGCTCGCAAGTTGATAACGGTCTTCCAGCACCACTTCCTGATTTTCGCTTTCTGCCAGGTTGCTGCCGGGCCTTGCGGCGCCACCGTGAAAACGCGTGACCAATCCCTTTTCTTCCAGCAGACGCAGATCTGTTCGAATCGTCACTTCTGAAATGCCAAACATATTCGACAGATCCAGCACCATGACACTGCCCTGAGCGTTGACGAGGTCAACGATTTTATTGCGTCGCTCAAATGAGTTCATATTGAATTGCCTGATAATTAACTGCCTCTATTCTAATCGAAGGTATGCGAAAGGTGTACGGTAATATTCGAAAGTAAATGTGAGCCAGCTCAGGTTGCTGGCTCGAAGCACTACGCAAAGCGCAGCATAATTTTGCCCTGCATAGGCGCACCGTTTAGTCCTTGCACAGCCTGAGCAAAGCTGTCGCTATCGCCGGTATGAGCAATAAGGGGCTTTAGCTGCAATTTTTTCTCTGTGAGCAGACGGGCTGCGGTTTTCCATTCTTCACCCGGCCACGGGGCCGAATAATTCATCCAGCTTCCCAGAAGCGTCAACTCCTTACGCAGTATCTTGCTAAATGTCGCCGCAGGTAAGTTCAGGTCATGATGCAGCGTACCCACCAGCGCGACCTGGGCCCGCGGCCCGGCGATATCAATGGCGAGCGTAACGGTTTGCGGTGTACCAGCAGTCTCAAGAACCAACTGATCAAACGGGTTGTCGCTCAAGGCGTTAAGGATGTCGTCTGCGGCCAGAGCGCGGCTATTAAACACCTGAGTTGCCCCCAGCGTTGTTGCCAGCGCGAGCTTATCGTCGTTGATATCGATCGCGATAACGCTGTTGGCGCCCAATGCCAGTGCACACTGCATCGCCAGCAGGCCGATAGTGCCTGCGCCGACAATGATGACGTTCTTACCCTCGCAGCCGGAAGCAAGATGAAACGCATGTAGCCCTACGGTTATGGGCTCAATAAATGCACCATCTTCAATTGCCATCTCTGCAGGAAGGCGGAACAGGTTTGCTCGCTTCACCACGATATATTCCGCGTTGCCGCCTTCGCTGCGAGATCCGACAAACTGATACTGCTTGCAGAGCGAGAAGTAGCCTTTTTCACACGCCGGACAGGAAAAGCAGGGCAGTAATGGCACGCAGGCAACCGGATCGCCTGCCTTGAGATCGTGTACTTCGGTACCACAGGCTTCGACATGACCGCTAAATTCATGTCCGAGGGTGATGGGATAATAATGTGCCCCTCCGGCAAAAATTCGCGGAATATCGGAGCCACATAATCCTGAGCAGGCAATACGCACCCGCACATCATCCGCAGCCTGAATGTGAGGGATTGGACGTTCTTCAACGCGCACGTTGCCCTCAGCGTGAATTACCACTGATTTCATATTCACTCCAGAAAAAGAGGGGAGCATGGCTCCCCGGATATCAAGACACCGTCTGGCTTTGCGGGGCAGCGGCGTTCTTTTCTGCCGCGTTAAACACGCGGGCACGTCGCCAGGTAAGCAGGATGCCGGTGACGTAAATGGCACCAATCACGATGAACCCCACCACGTTTTGCCAGGTGAACAATTGGATGAGCAGCCAGGTGACGGGTGAACCGCCCTGATCCATGGAGGCCACCAGTCCGCCCGCTTTCAACGCGCCAGCATTTTGCGCAAGCTGGGTGTGCAGGCCGATGGTCTGGGTCGCAATCCACAGCGTAATGCCCATTATGATGACGCCAGAGATAAGCGTGCGGAACAGGTTGCCCTGATGCACCGCGACCGCCATCGCCACAAAAAAGCCGATAGTGGCAAGGTCACCGAACGGCAACACCTGGTTTCCCGGCACCATAACAGCAATCAGGATAGTGAGCGGTATGAAAATCAGGCTGGCGGAGACGACGGACGTATGGCCCAGCAGCAGCGCCGGATCGAGACCAATTAAGAACTCCTGCCCACCAAACTTTGCCTGCAGACGTTTACGGGCATGTTTAGCAATCGGCGTCAGGCCGTCCATGATCGGTTTGATAACGCGCGGCATCAGCAGCATCACGGCGGCGGTTTTCACGGCCAGCTGGAGAACGGATTTGGTGTCGTAGCCTGCCAGCATGCCAATGGCCAGTCCCATCACAAACCCAACTGTGACCGGTTCGCCAAACGGGCCAAAGCGTTTTTGCACGTCGTCAGCGCTAAAATGAATACGCTTCAGGCCTGGGATTTTATCGATAATCGTATCGACCAGAACGGCGATTGGGCCGAGGTAAGCTGACGAGCCGTGAGGGATGGCGATCCCTTCCAGACCGAAGAAGTCCCGCGTGTCTTTGGCAAACCAGTCCCCCAGCTTGTAAACAAACGCGGCGTGCACTACAACGCCCAGGATCCCCAGCCAGTAAGAGCCGGTTGCCAGGTGCAGCATCGCACCGGTGAAGGTCATGTGCCAGATGTTCCAGATATCGACGTTCACTACCCGCGTCATCCGCGTCACTAGCATGACAACGTTGACGCCAATGGCAACAGGGATAGCGATAAGTGCAATCTGTGATGCCCAGGTCATTGGGGATGAACCAGGCCAGCCGACATCTACCACGTGCAGGTTAATCTGGAACTGCTCAGCCATCGCTTTGGCCGCCGGGCCGATGGAGTCAAGCATCAGGCCAATAACCAGACCGATCCCGACGAAGCCAATGCCGATATGTAGGCCGGATTTAAAGCAATCGCCCAGCTTCATCCCCAACAGCTTAGAGAAGATGATGATGACGATTGGCAGCATTACGGTTGGCCCCAGATCGAGGATGTACCGCATGATTTCGGTAAACATGATCTTACCCCTCGAGGATGGTCAGAATTTTTTGCTGCAGGGCTTCGATGCCGACGCCGGATACAAACGGCATGCCATGCACCACCGGGATATCGCCAAAGGCTCTGTCAACTTTCGCCGTGGTACAAATCAGGTCTGCACCGTCCATATAGGTTTCGATTTCAGTCACCCTGCACTGGACCAGATCCAGCTCAATGTGGTGGGCTTCACACAGTTCTTTGATCTCTTCTGCTGCCATGGTTGAGGTGGCGACAGCACCGCCACAGGCAACAATAACTTTGCGTTTCATAGGGTACTCCTTTCTTATTATCAGTATGTTATGAAGCCCGGGCACAGGCGACAGGCTCAAGGATCGTCTCCCGTAAACGATCGGCCAGGCGCTCTGCGGGCGCAGCCAGCAGCATGTCCAGCACGTCCGGGTTTTGTAGCTCACTGAAAAGGCGGCGCAGCAATTTCATTTGCGCCGCAGGGTTTTCAACGATTAACGCGATGATGAGTGAGACGGCGACCTCGCCATCATCATCGGCCTGCTGAAAATGCACCGGTTTGTCCGGACGAATCAGGTAAATCGCGGGGCGTTTCGCATGTACGGCTTCGCAGTGCGGAATAGCGACCGCATGGCGTTCAAGGGCAATGCCGGTGGGGTAGTTCATCTCCCTTTCCAGAAGGGCGGCAGGGTAGGTGGCGTGTACAACACCGTTAGCCAGCATCTCCTCGCCAATATGCGCCAGCGCCTGCTGGCAGGTTTCAAACTCAATTCCGGTACGGACAAAAACGTGACTCATACACTCTCCGGCATTAGAGGGGTTCAGGGGTGCAGCCAAATCGATAGGCGCGTAATACATCCTGTATTTTGTCGATGATGAGATTTTGCGGTGTTGCGGCGATCTCATTCATCGACAATCGTTCGAACTGGACGGGCATAAACTGGCTAATCAGCCCCAGAGGCAAGGAGGTTGTGCTCAGATTAGCGATCAACTTCTCAACGCTCTGGCGAATGCGCGGGTGCGGCCAGTAGTAGCGAATGCGATCGGACAGGCTAAAGTGAATATCCACCATTGCCTGGCTCCAGGTGGGGCGGTAGTACTTCTTCCAGTAATCCGGCTCGTTCAGCATGACTTCGTCGATCACGTCAAGCGCATGGCTGCGTTGCTCAGGGGCGATGAGGGCCTTCTCCATTTGTGCAAGGGCAAAAATGGCTTCTCGCAGGGCAAAGGTAAGCGCCGGGCCGACTTTCAGGATCGCGAAGTGATCGCGAACCAAAGCACGATAGGCCTGACGTGTCTGGTAGTCGGTGGAGTGCGCCTCATAGACCATGGGGGTCTGGCGGATCCAGCCGGAAAGCGCCTCTGCCGCGTGCGGCTGGTAGTGAATGATTTGCGTATGGTCGAACTCCACGCCGGGTTGTACGACTATCGCAATCACACGCGTCATCGCCTCGTCCAGACCGAGCGCGGCAAAGGCCTCACGATGCGTTTCCAGCGTCTGCGCGGCATCTTCCACATGGGTAACATGAACGCTGTTAATACTGCTGGCTTCACCGCCGGGAACGGGAACCTCAGTACCAATCACGTAGGTTAGCGCCGCTTTTTGTTCTTCAGTGGCTGTCTCTTCTGCGGCTTTGCACAGTCGGGCGGCACGCTGTGCCACCACCCCTGGCGGGAGTGGGACAGGATCGTCTGCACAGGACATTGAGGCGTCCAGGTGGATCTTGCTAAACCCCGCCGCGATATAGGCTTTGATCAATGCGATGGATTTCTCCATCGCCGCGTCTGCCGGTTCGTTTTGCCAGCAGTTTGGCCCCAGATGATCGCCACCCAGGATCAAACGTTCATGCGGAAAGCCCACCTCTTTAGCGATCTTCAGAACAAAATCACGGAAATCAGCGGGTTTCATACCGGTGTAACCGCCGAACTGGTTCACCTGATTTGAGGTAGCTTCAATCAGTACCTTGTTGTCGGTATGCAAATCGAACCGCAATGCGGCTTCGATTACTAGCGGGTGCGCTGAGCAAACAGAGCAAATACCGAGATCTTCTCCCGCTTTATGGCGGGTAATAATATCTTTCACGTTTCCTCCTGGTCAGGACTTCAGGCTTTCGTATTTAGAGCTTTCCTTCACAACCACAATCGTTAATAACTTTACGTACCACCTCTTTCATGGCGCGTTTGGCGGGCACCATGTAATGACGCGGGTCACTGGTTTCGGGATGTGAAGCGAGATAGGTTTTCAGGGCATTCGAGAAGGCGATTTTGAGTTCTGTGGCAACGTTGACCTTGCAGATACCGAGGCGAATGGCCTGAAGGATATCGGCCGTAGATAAACCGGAAGCGCCGTGCAGCACCAGCGGGATATCGACCTGATTGCGGATCTCTGCCAGACGTTCAAAATCAAGTTTCGGCGTGGCAGTGTAGAGGCCGTGCGCGGTACCGATGGCGACGGCCAATGAGTCGATACCCGTTAATTCAACAAACTCGCGTGCCTGTTGCGGGTTGGTGTAAAGCGCATCTTTGCTATCGACCACCAGGTCATCTTCCTGCCCGCCAAGACGGCCAAGTTCAGCCTCCACGCTCACATCGTAACGGTGGCAGTAGTCTGTCACTTTCTTCACCAGGGCGACGTTTTCAGTGAACGGATGATGAGATCCGTCGATCATCGCCGAGCGGATCCCGCTCTGGACTTTCAGCGCGATATCG
The DNA here is from genome assembly GCF_900324475.1 of Enterobacter bugandensis. NCBI lineage: Bacteria > Pseudomonadati > Pseudomonadota > Gammaproteobacteria > Enterobacterales > Enterobacteriaceae > Enterobacter > Enterobacter bugandensis. Next base: position 4,113,284 of record NZ_LT992502.1, on the reverse strand, counting down.
TCGAAATCTTCGTGATGATCGAGGTGGATCGCCAGCGGTTGGTTGTACGTTTTGGCCAGATCGCTGGCGATGGCGACCACGTTACCGGTTCCTGCATAGCTGAATGTGCCGGGCGTACCCGCCACGATCAGCGGAGATCGCATCTCAGAGGCCGTTTCAACGACCACCTGCAGCGTTTCGAGATTATGAATATTGAATGCCGGTACGGCGTAACCTTCGCGCTGTGCTTTTAGCAGCATCGCTTTCGACGAGATGATGAACATCTTTCCTCCGAAACCTTTCGTTTTATTTATGCGAAAGACAATATAGGGTTTCGGAATGTTGTTTTGTGATTGACATCTTAAAAATGAAAGAATCGAAATGAAAAGTAAGGATGCGAAAGAAATGAAAGCAAAAAAAAGCATGGCCGAAGCCATGCTAAGCGAGGTTTACAGCAAACTCACGTCACCGGTGCCGGGTTAAACACCGCCAGCTGGTTATGCAATCCCCACTGGTCCGAGAAGGTTTTCTTCCTCCCGCTCGCTACGTCCAGAATAAAATGGAACAGTTTCCAGCCCACGTCCTCAATACTCTCTTCCCCGGTGGCGATGGTGCCCGCGTTGATATCCATTAAGTCATACCAGCGGTTTGCCAGCTCGGTGCGCGTCGCCATCTTGATCACCGGGACCGCCATCAGCCCGTACGGCGTGCCGCGCCCGGTGGTAAAGACCTGCACTGTAATACCGGAGGCCACCTGCTGGGTGCCGCACACAAAATCGCTGGCAGGTGTTGCCGCATAAATAAGGCCGCGCCTGGTTGGCCGCTGGCCCGGAGAGAGCACTTCCACAATCGCGCTCTGGCCGGATTTGGCAATCGAACCGAGGGCTTTTTCCACCACGTTCGCCAGGCCGCCTTTCTTGTTACCGGGAGAGGGATTGGCGCTGCGGTCTGTTTTGCCCATATTGAGATAGCTATCGTACCAGGCCATTTCCTCCAGCAGGCGCCTGCCGACCTCTTCATTAACGGCGCGCGGCGTCAGCAGGTGGATGGCGTCACGGACTTCGGTCACCTCGGAGAACATCACCGTGGCGCCGCAGCGAACCAGCAGATCGGACGCATAGCCCACCGCCGGGTTGGCCGTTACGCCGGAGAAGGCATCGCTGCCGCCGCACTGGGTTCCGACCACCAGCTCCGATGCCGGGCACGTTTCGCGCTGGCGGCGGTTGAGCTTGTCCAGATGTCGCTCTGCCACCTGAAGAATATCGTCGACCATTGAACGAAAACCAACGTGGCGCTCGTCCTGCAGGCGCACGATGCTGGCCCCGTCTGCCGGGATGGCTTTGACATCCTCGGTGCCCTGAAGCAGGCGCTCTGGCTGCAATTTTTCACAGCCGAGGCCAATGACCATCACCTCGCCGCCAAAGTTCGGATTCAGGGCGATATTGTGGATAGTACGGATCGGCACCACCGCCGCGGGCGCGTTGATCGCTACGCCGCAGCCGTACAGGTGGTTAAGACCCACTACGCCGTCGACGTTCGGGTACTTTGGCAGCAGATCGCGTTCAATGATTTTCACCACGTAATCCACCACGCCCGCCACGCAGTGCACGCTGGTGGTAATGCCGAGCAGGTTTTTGGTGCCGACGCTACCGTCCGCATTGCGGTAGCCTTCAAAGGTATAGCCCTCCAGCGGCGGCAAAGCTTCAGGAACGCGGGTCGCCAGCGGAAGCGTATTCAGCGGCGGTGCTTCTGGCAGCGCCACCAGCGACTCCTCAATCCAGCTACCCTGCGGAATAGCGCTTACCGCATAGCCGATGACTTCGCCGTAGCGTACGATTTCACCGTGGGCAGGAATATCGACCAACGCGACCTTGTGCCCCTGCGGAATATGCTCAATTAGCTCCAGCCCGTCCAGGAAGCGGGTGCCTGCTTTTAAGCCATTGTCGTTGACAATAATCGCCACGTTATCCGTATCGTGAACCTTAATATAAAACGCCGTCGGGGGTGCCTCTCTAATTGCAATATCGGTCATTATTCACTCTTCTCCGGCAAAGTTTCAGCTATGAAAAATAACTCGTTTGATAATCGTTTTCTTAACGTAGAAATAAAGCATGTCAGGAGAAGAAAAGTGAAAATGTGATCGCGATCGTTTCAGGCGGACTAATCCTTGATTCTGTGCATTAGCGCCCACTGCTTTGTGCATATGCTCAAAATAGCATTGAGATGTAACGCAATACTTGAGCATCAAAACAATGTGCTGACGTGTAGAGCCGATTATACTGAATGACGATTTTATAACGCCACCATTCAGTCAGAGAAATAAATATAAAGAATCTGTTCTGGAATAAATATTACTGGCTAAAACTGCGGAATTAAAAAAGGGTTAAGTGATGAATAACGATATCTTCCCGAATAAGTTTAAAGCCGCCCTCGCGGCGCACCAGATTCAGATTGGCTGTTGGTCCGCGCTGGCAAACCCTATTAGCACCGAAGTGTTAGGCCTGGCCGGATTCGACTGGCTGGTGCTGGACGGCGAACACGCGCCGAACGATATCAACACCTTTATTCCGCAGCTGATGGCGCTGAAAGGTAGCCCCAGCACTCCGGTGGTGCGCGTGCCAACTAACGAGCCGGTGATTATCAAGCGTCTGCTGGATATCGGTTTCTACAATTTCCTGATCCCGTTTGTGGAAACGGAAGAACAGGCGGCGCTGGCCGTTGCCTCAACGCGCTATCCGCCGGAAGGGATCCGCGGCGTCTCGGTATCGCACCGCGCCAACATGTTTGGCACCGTGCCGGACTATTTCGCCCAGTCCAATAGCAACATGACTATTCTGGTGCAGATTGAAAGCCAGCAGGGCGTTGATAACGTCGATGCGATTGCAGCCACAGATGGCGTGGACGGTATCTTCGTCGGTCCAGGCGATCTGGCTGCGGCGTTTGGGCATCTGGGCAACGCCAGCCACCCGGACGTACAGCGCGCAATCCAGCACATCTTTGCCCGCGCCAAAGCGCACGGCAAACCGTGCGGCATTCTGGCGCCGGTTGAAGCCGATGCTCGCCGCTACCTGGAGTGGGGAGCCACGTTCGTTGCCGTCGGCAGCGACCTCGGCGTGTTCCGCTCAGCGACGCAGAAATTAGCGGACGCTTTTAAAAAATAACCATCATTGAGGAAACAGATTATGACGCTGAAAGTGGGTTTTATTGGTCTTGGGATCATGGGTAAACCAATGAGTAAGAACTTGATTAAAGCGGGTTACTCACTGGTGGTATCCGATCACAATCCACAGTCTGTGGCTGAGGTGATGGCGACGGGCGCGGAAACAGCTACTACCCCTAAAGCCATTGCTGAGCAGTGCGATGTCATCATCACCATGCTGCCAAATTCCCCTCACGTCAAAGAGGTCGCGCTTGGGGAAAACGGCATCATCGAGGGTGCGAAGCCGGGCCTGGTGCTAATTGATATGAGCTCTATTGCCCCGCTCGCGAGCCGTGAAATCAGCGAGGCGTTAAAAGCGAAGGGCGTAGAGATGCTGGATGCGCCCGTCAGCGGCGGCGAGCCGAAAGCCATCGACGGTACCCTGTCGGTGATGGTGGGCGGCGATAAGGCCGTGTTCGACAAATACTATGACCTGATGAAAGCGATGGCAGGCTCCGTAGTGCATACCGGAGACATTGGCGCGGGCAACGTTACCAAGCTCGCGAACCAGGTGATTGTGGCGCTGAACATTGCCGCCATGTCTGAAGCGCTGACGCTGGCAACGAAGGCGGGCGTCAATCCGGACCTGGTTTATCAGGCAATCCGTGGCGGTCTGGCGGGCAGTACGGTGCTGGATGCCAAAGCGCCGATGGTGATGGATCGTAATTTCAAACCCGGTTTCCGCATTGATCTGCACATCAAAGATCTGGCGAACGCGCTGGATACGTCTCACGGCGTGGGTGCACAGCTGCCGCTGACCGCTGCGGTTATGGAGATGATGCAGGCGCTGCGTGCGGATGGCCTGGGCACGGCCGATCACAGCGCGATTGCGTGCTACTACGAAAAACTGGCGAAGGTGGAAGTGGCGCGTTAATAGCATCTTGCCCGCACCTGAGGGTGACAGCGGCGCGCAAACCCTCTATACTGCGCGCCGAAGCTGACCAGACAGTCGCCGCTTCGTCGTCGTCCCTTTCGGGGGAGACGGGCGGAGGGGAGGAAAGTCCGGGCTCCATAGGGCAGGGTGCCAGGTAACGCCTGGGGGGGAAACCCACGACCAGTGCAACAGAGAGCAAACCGCCGATGGCCCGCGCAAGCGGGATCAGGTAAGGGTGAAAGGGTGCGGTAAGAGCGCACCGCGCGGCTGGTAACAGTCCGTGGCACGGTAAACTCCACCCGGAGCAAGGCCAAATAGGGGTTCACATGGTACGGCCCGTACTGAACCCGGGTAGGCTGCTTGAGCCAGTGAGCGATTGCTGGCCTAGATGAATGACTGTCCACGACAGAACCCGGCTTATCGGTCAGCTTCAACTTCTTCCAGAACCCCGCTTCGGCGGGGTTTTTGCTTTTAGGGTTTCGTAGCCCAGGTAAGCGCCGCCACCCGGCAACTCGCACAAAAGACATCAATTCTCATATTTGCGACATTAAGCACATTTCACTGCATGACCCTTTCGGGCATCGCTATGCCTACCGCAAACGATCGTTATCACAAAATTTCACCCTAAAAAATGGTGAATTTACAGTATTGTTAATTTGTTGCGAATGTTAACTGAACGATCGCAAATATTTTCTTATTTGATATAAACATATTGAAATTAAAAACATTCAGGCTATGAATGTGTGACGTATTCCACTGTTTATAAAAAGCTGTCCAAAAATCCTCTGCAAAATTTGATAATTTGAAAGAATGTTTAAAAGGAATAACGGTTATTTATTGGCCTTTAATTGTCTGAAAGTTCGTCTTTATTGATTTATTTAACGCAGAGAAATTTATCAAGGTTATCGCCATAAAATAAATTTATTACTGCTGATTTTATTGATCGATATCAGCGTAATGGTGTGCTTTTAATTTTATATAGCATTGATTATAAAGTATTTTTTAGGTTCTTGTTGTGCCCGTAAAATGCGCGGGGGAGCAAATTGTGAGTAACAGCACATACCCCCTGAAACATTATTGGGTAGAATCCGCTGCGTCATAGGGAAATAAGCGCAGAATATTATGAACACTATTATTCTACCGAAAACTCAGCACCTCGTGGTATTTCAGGAAGTCATTAAAAGTGGCTCCATAGGTTCTGCCGCAAGACAACTAGGCCTGACGCAACCCGCCGTCAGCAAAATCATCAGCGACATCGAATCCTACTTCGGGGTGGAAGTGATGGTGCGTAAAAACACTGGCGTAAAACTCACTGCCGCTGGTCAGGTGCTGCTGTCATACGCTGAGTCGATCACCCGCGAAATGAAAAACATGGTGAGCGAAATCAACAGCCTCAGTTTTAGTACCGTCATGGACGTCTCCTTTGGCTATCCGTCGCTGATTGGCTTCACCTTCCTGTCTGAGATGATCAAAAAATTCAGGGAAGTGTTCCCGAAAGCGCGCGTCTCCATGTATGAAGCGCAGCTATCTTCATTCCTGCCCGCCATTCGCGACGGTCGGCTGGATTTTGCCATCGGCACGCTGAGCGACGGAATGTTGCTTCAGGATCTTCACGTTGAGCCACTGTTTGAATCCGAGTTTGTGCTGGTGGCGAGTAAATCACGAACGTGCACCGGCCCGACCAGACTGGCATCACTTACGCATGAGCAGTGGGTGATGCCGCAAACCGATATGGGCTACTACAACGAACTCCTGACCACCCTGCAAGACAACCGCATCAGCATTGAAAACATCGTCCAGACCGATTCCGTCGTCACCATTTATAACCTTGTCCTGAATGCCGATTATCTGACGGTGATTCCCCGCGACATGATTGCGCCGTTCGGCTCGGACCAGTTTATCGTCCTGCCCGTGGAAGATGAATTACCCGTGGCGCGCTATGCCGCCGTGTGGTCGAAAAATTACAGTATTAAAAAATCGGCGTCAGTATTAGTTGAACTGGCAAAACAATATTCGTCGATGGATATCGATAAACGACGATAGAAATAATTAAGTTTTAAAACACCCGGAGCGACGCTTTTTAACGCTCTGATACCCTGACTTTGCCTGAAAAGAATGAATTATTATAACGAGGATATTATGCACATTACCTACGATCTCCCGGTGACCATTGAAGATATTCAGGACGCCAGAAAACGCCTGGCGGGAAAAGTTTATAAAACCGGCATGCCGCGCTCAAATTATCTCAGCGAACGCTGTAAGGGTGAGATATTCCTGAAATTTGAAAATATGCAGCGTACCGGTTCGTTTAAAATACGCGGGGCGTTTAATAAGTTAAGTTCGCTGACGGATGCAGAAAAACGCAAAGGGGTGGTGGCCTGCTCCGCAGGTAATCACGCTCAGGGGGTGTCGCTCTCCTGCGCCATGCTCGGTATCGACGGCAAAGTGGTGATGCCGATGGGCGCGCCAAAATCCAAGGTCGCCGCTACCCGCGACTACTCCGCCGAAGTGGTGCTGCACGGCGAGAACTTCAACGACACCATAGCTAAGGTGAGCGAAATCGTCGAGATGGAGGGGCGCATATTTATTCCGCCTTATGACGATGCGAAAGTCATTGCCGGGCAGGGCACCATCGGCCTCGAAATTCTCGAAGATCTTTACGACGTGGATAATGTGATTGTCCCTATCGGCGGCGGCGGCTTAATTGCCGGTATTGCAACGGCAATTAAATCCATCAACCCGACAATCAATATTATCGGCGTACAGTCTGAAAACGTTCACGGCATGGCGGCTTCCTGGCAGGCCGGAGAAATAACCAACCATCGCGTTACCGGCACATTAGCCGACGGCTGCGACGTGTCTCGTCCGGGTAAATTAACCTTCGAAATTGTTCGTGAACTGGTCGATGACATTGTGCTGGTGAGTGAAGACGATATTCGCAACAGCATGATTGCCCTTATTCAGCGAAATAAAGTGGTGACGGAAGGTGCGGGCGCGCTGGCCTGCGCGGCGTTATTAAGCGGCAAGCTTGACCACTATATTCAGGGCCGTAAAACCGTCTGCATTATTTCCGGCGGCAATATCGATCTCTCCCGTGTTTCCCAAATTACCGGCTTCGTTGACGCATAAAGGTGACCTATGAGCAACACAGAAAGCATTATCGTTGGCCAGACAAAAACGTCCTCCTGGCGTAAGTCTGACACCACATGGACGCTCGGCCTGTTTGGTACCGCCATTGGCGCAGGCGTGCTGTTCTTCCCCATTCGCGCAGGCTTTGGCGGACTGATCCCCATCCTGCTGATGCTGGTACTTGCCTTCCCGATTGCGTTTTACTGCCACCGCGCGCTGGCGCGCCTCTGTTTGTCCGGCAGCAACGTCTCCGGCAACATCACCGAGACGGTGGAAGAGCACTTCGGGAAAACCGGTGGGGTGGTGATCACCTTCCTCTACTTCTTCGCCATTTGCCCGCTGCTGTGGATTTACGGCGTCACCATTACTAACACCTTTATGACCTTCTGGGAAAACCAGCTCCAGATGCCTGCGCTGAACCGCGGCGTGGTGGCGCTGTTCCTGCTGCTGCTGATGGCCTTTGTGATCTGGTTCGGGAAAGACCTGATGGTGAAGGTGATGAGCTTCCTGGTGTTCCCGTTCATTGCCAGCCTGGTGCTGATTTCCCTGTCGCTGATCCCGTACTGGAACTCGGCGGTAATCGACCAGGTCAACCTGAGCGATATCGCCTTTACCGGTCATGACGGCATTCTGGTCACGGTGTGGCTGGGGATCTCCATCATGGTCTTCTCCTTTAACTTCTCGCCCATCGTCTCCTCGTTCGTGGTCTCCAAACGCGAAGAGTACGAGCCGGAGTTCGGGAAAGCATTCACCGAGCAGAAATGTTCCAAAATCATCGGTCGCGCCAGCCTGCTGATGGTGGCGGTGGTGATGTTCTTCGCCTTTAGCTGCCTGTTTACGCTCTCTCCGCAGAACATGGCGGATGCCAAAGCGCAAAACATTCCGGTGCTCTCTTACCTGGCGAACCACTTTGCCTCGATGTCGGGCAGTAAATCCACGTTCGCCACGGTGCTGGAATACGGTGCCTCCATCATCGCGCTGGTCGCTATCTTTAAATCCTTCTTCGGCCACTACCTGGGCACGCTGGAGGGGCTGAACGGCCTGATCCTCAAGTTCGGCTACAAGGGCGATAAGAAGAACGTCTCCGTCGGCAAGTTGAACACCATCAGCATGATTTTCATCATGGGCTCCACCTGGATTGTGGCCTACGCCAACCCGAACATTCTCGACCTTATTGAAGCCATGGGGGCGCCAATTATCGCTTCTCTGCTGTGTCTGCTGCCGATGTACGCCATTCGTAAAGCGCCCGCGCTGGCGAAATACAAAGGCCGGACCGAGAACATCTTCGTGACCGTGGTCGGCCTGCTGACCATTCTGAATATCGTTTACAAACTGTTCTAACCCAAAGCTCAGGAAGAGCGGAGTAACACATGACTGAATTTCCGGTAGTACTGGTTATTAACTGCGGATCGTCCTCCGTTAAGTTTTCGGTGCTGGACGCAGCAGGCTGCGATGCCCTGCTGACGGGCATTGCGGACGGCATCAACACTGAAAAAGCCTTTATTTCTGTGAACGGGGGTGAGCCAGTCAGACTGGCTCACCAGGACTACGAAGGGGCGCTGGCCGCCATCGCCCTCGAGCTGGAGAAACGCGACCTGATGAGCAGCGTGGCCTTGATTGGCCACCGCATCGCTCACGGCGGCGATCTCTTCAGCGAGTCGACCCTCATCACGGAAGAGGTCATTGAGCAGATCCGCCTGGTTTCCCCGCTGGCGCCGCTGCATAACTACGCCAACCTGAGCGGCGTGGAAGCCGCAGAGCGCCTGTTCCCCGGCGTGCAGCAGGTGGCGGTATTTGACACCAGCTTCCATCAGACCATGGCGCCGCAGGCGTATCTGTACGGTCTGCCGTACCGCTATTTTGAAGAGCTGGGCGTGCGCCGCTACGGCTTCCACGGCACCTCTCACCGCTACGTGTCCGCGCAGGCGCACGCGCTCCTCGGGCTGTCCCCCGAGGACAGCGGCCTGGTGATTGCCCATCTCGGCAACGGGGCGTCCATCTGCGCGGTGCGCAACGGTAAAAGCGTCGATACCTCAATGGGGATGACGCCGCTGGAAGGGCTGGTGATGGGCACGCGCTGCGGCGACGTGGACTTCGGCGCAATGGCGTGGATTGCCCAGCAGACCGGTCAATCTTTCGAGGATCTGGAGCGCGTGGTCAACAAAGAGTCCGGGTTGCTGGGCATCTCCGGTATCTCCTCCGATTTACGCGCGCTGGAGAAAGCCTGGCATGACGGCAATGACCGGGCGCAGCTGGCGATAAAGACCTTTGTCCACCGCATAGCGCGGCATATCGCCGGTCACGCCGCGTCTCTGCACCGTCTGGATGGCGTGATCTTCACTGGCGGCATCGGTGAAAACTCCACGCTGATCCGCGCGCTGGTGGCGGAACATCTGAAGGTGTTTGGCATCGCGCTCGACGAGGCGAAAAACGCTCTGCCGGGCAGCGCGGGTGCGCGCGTCATCTCCACCGAGTCGTCCCGCGTGACCTGCGCGGTTATCCCTACCAACGAAGAAAAAATGATCGCGCTGGACGCCCTCCGTCTTGGGAAGGTCATCCCGGCTGCGGCTTACGCCTGATAAAGCGAGAATCTGATGAAAGTAACAATCGATACGGGCGTCGCGCCCTACAGCGACGCATGGGCCGGGTTTCGCGGTGAAGAATGGAAAAACGCCGTTAACGTCCGCGATTTTATTCAGCATAACTACACCCCTTATGAAGGCGATGAAGCTTTCCTCGCGCAGGCGACGCCAGCAACGACGGCGCTGTGGCAGAAGGTGATGGTCGGCATTCGCCAGGAGAATGCCACCCACGCCCCGGTGGATTTCGACACCAACATTGCCACCACCATTACCGCCCACGGACCGGGCTATATCGACCAGGATCTTGAGACGATCGTCGGCCTGCAAACCGACAAGCCGCTCAAGCGCGCCCTGCATCCGTACGGCGGGATCAACATGATCCGCAGCTCGTTCGAAGCCTACGGGCGGGAAATGGATCCGCAGTTCGAATACCTGTTTACCGACCTGCGTAAAACCCACAACCAGGGCGTGTTTGACGTTTACTCCCCGGAGATGATGCGCTGCCGTAAATCTGGCGTGCTGACCGGTCTGCCGGACGGCTACGGGCGCGGGCGCATTATCGGCGATTACCGCCGTGTGGCGCTGTACGGCATCAGCTATCTGGTGCGCGAGCGTGAACTGCAGTTTGCCGATCTGCAGGGGAGGCTGGAGCGCGGCGAAGATCTGGAGGCGACGATCCGCCTGCGCGAGGAACTGGCGGAGCATAAGCGTGCGTTGCTGCAGATCCAGCAGATGGCGGCGAACTATGGCTTTGATATTTCACGTCCGGCGATGAACGCGCAGGAAGCGGTGCAGTGGGTCTACTTTGCCTACCTTGCCGCAGTGAAATCCCAGAACGGCGGGGCGATGTCGCTGGGGCGCACGGCCTCGTTCCTTGATATCTACATTGAACGCGACATGCAGGCGGGGCGGCTTAACGAGGCGCAGGCCCAGGAGCTGATCGACCACTTCATCATGAAGATCCGCATGGTGCGCTTCCTGCGCACGCCGGAGTTCGACACGCTCTTCTCCGGCGATCCGATCTGGGCCACGGAGGTGATCGGCGGCATGGGGCTGGATGGCCGTACGCTGGTGACAAAAAACAGCTTCCGCTACCTTCATACCCTTCATACCATGGGGCCCGCGCCGGAGCCGAACCTGACGATCCTCTGGTCTGAACAGCTGCCGATCGCGTTTAAGAAATACGCCGCGCAGGTGTCGATCGTCACCTCGTCGCTGCAGTATGAGAACGACGATCTTATGCGCGCCGACTTCAACAGCGACGACTACGCCATTGCCTGCTGCGTCAGCCCAATGGTGATCGGCAAGCAGATGCAGTTCTTTGGCGCACGCGCCAACCTCGCTAAAACGCTGCTGTACGCGATCAACGGCGGGGTGGACGAGAAGCTGAAGATCCAGGTCGGCCCGAAAACCGAGCCGCTGCTGGATGAGGTGCTGGATTACGACACCGTGATGGCGAGCCTCGACCACTTTATGGACTGGCTGGCGGTGCAGTACATCAGCGCGCTGAATCTCATTCACTACATGCATGATAAGTACAGTTACGAAGCCTCGCTGATGGCGCTGCACGATCGTGACGTCTATCGCACCATGGCCTGCGGCATTGCCGGGCTGTCGGTGGCGGCGGATTCCCTGTCGGCGATTAAGTACGCCACGGTGAAACCAGTGCGCGACCACACCGGTTTGGCGGTGGACTTCGTCATAGAAGGCGACTATCCGCAGTACGGCAATAATGACGATCGCGTGGACAGCATCGCCTGCGACCTGGTGGAGCGATTTATGAAGAAGATCCAGGCGCTGCCGACGTATCGCAACGCGGTGCCGACTCAGTCGATCCTGACTATCACCTCCAACGTGGTCTACGGCCAGAAAACGGGCAACACGCCGGACGGACGCCGCGGCGGCACGCCGTTTGCGCCTGGCGCCAACCCAATGCACGGTCGCGACAGGAAAGGGGCGGTGGCTTCGCTAACGTCGGTCGCCAAGCTGCCGTTTACCTACGCGAAAGACGGGATCTCCTATACCTTCTCCATTGTGCCGCAGGCGCTGGGCAAGGATGAACTGGTGCGCAAAACCAACCTGGTGGGGCTGCTGGATGGGTACTTCCATCACGAAGCGTCTATTGAGGGCGGGCAGCACCTGAACGTCAACGTCATGAACCGGGAGATGCTGCTGGATGCCATTGCCCATCCGGAGAACTACCCGAACCTGACAATTCGCGTATCCGGCTATGCAGTACGGTTTAACGCTCTGACGCGCGAGCAGCAGCAGGACGTGATTTCGCGGACGTTTACGCAAGCGATGTAATTCCAATTGCCATTGTGCCTCCTCCTTAGAGGAGGCTTTTAATTTCGTGAATATTGTCACATTTAGAAAATACCCTCCTCGTTTCCACCTCCAGTAGCAATTTTTCCTTCAGTGTCAGGAAATCCCTATAAAACTTGTGACTTTTTTCTCCCTTGCTCCGGCTATGATTTCCTCACACCAATAACAAACACCTGCTGCTCTCTGACTCGCAATCGCTGGCGATCGGAACCTAATAAAAACAATTGTTTACCCTACAAAATAAGCGAGTGCCCAATGAATATGGCAACAAACAGCAGTGTGATTGTGAGTGATTCCCCTGCGGCAAGGCGGGCGGGAATGAGCGAAAGCGAATGGCGAGAGGCGATCAAATTCGACAGCACCGACACGGGCTGGGTCATCATGAGTATCGGGATGGCTATCGGCGCGGGTATCGTTTTTCTTCCGGTGCAGGTTGGATTAATGGGGCTGTGGGTCTTTTTGCTCTCCTCGATTATTGGCTATCCGGCCATGTACCTCTTCCAGCGATTATTTATTAATACGCTGGCGGAATCCCCGGAATGTAAAGACTACCCGAGCGTGATTAGCGGTTATTTAGGTAAAAACTGGGGCATCTTATTAGGTGCACTTTATTTCGTGATGCTGGTCATCTGGATGTTTGTCTATTCCACGGCTATCACCAACGACAGCGCATCCTATTTGCACACTTTCGGTGTCACCGAGGGGTTGCTGTCGGAAAATCCCTTCTACGGCTTATTCCTGATCTGTATTCTGGTTGCCATCTCTTCGCGCGGTGAAAAGCTGCTGTTTAAAGTCTCCAGCCTGATGGTGCTGACCAAATTATTTGTGGTGGCGGCGCTGGGGCTTTCAATGATCGGCCTCTGGCATTTAGCCAACGTCGGTATGCTGCCGCCGATGGGGTTGCTGATAAAAAATGCCATTATTACGCTGCCCTTTACCTTAACCTCCATTCTGTTTATCCAGACCTTAAGCCCGATGGTGATTTCCTATCGTTCACGGGAAAAATCCGTTGAGGTGGCGCGTCATAAGGCGCTGCGGGCGATGAATATCGCCTTTGGCATACTCTTTGTCACGGTCTTCTTCTACGCCGTCTCTTTCACCCTGGCGATGGGACACGACGAAGCGGTGAAAGCCTACGAGCAGAACATTTCCGCCCTGGCGATTGCGGCGCAGTTTATCAGCGGCGACGGCGCGGGCTGGGTCAAAATCGTCAGCGTGATCCTCAATATTTTTGCCGTGATGACCGCCTTCTTCGGCGTCTATCTCGGCTTCCGCGAAGCCACGCAGGGGATCGTGATGAATATCCTGCGCCGTAAAATGCCGGCTGAACGTATTAATGAAAGCATCGTCCAGCGCGGGATCATGCTGTTCGCTATCCTGCTGGCCTGGAGCGCGATCGTGTTAAACGCGCCGGTACTGAGCTTCACCTCTATCTGTAGCCCCATCTTCGGCATGGTGGGCTGCCTGATCCCTGCGTGGCTGGTCTACAAGGTACCGGCGCTGCATAAATATAAGGGCGTATCGCTGGTGATTATTGTCATCACCGGGCTGCTGCTTTGTGTTTCTCCTTTCCTCGCATTTTCCTGAGGGCAAATAAGGTCGTAACGATGTCTGAGCAAACTCATCCTTTATGGAATCAATTTATTCGCGTAGTGCAGGAAGAAGTTAAGCCTGCGCTGGGGTGCACCGAGCCCGTTTCTCTGGCCCTTGCCTGTGCGATTGCCGCAGAGCAACTGCCCGGCGACGTCACGAAGATTGAGGCGTGGGTATCGCCGAATCTGATGAAGAACGGGCTTGGCGTAACGGTGCCGGGCACCGGCATGGTCGGGCTGCCCATTGCGGCGGCGCTGGGTGCCATCGGTGGCAATGCGCAGGCGGGGCTGGAAGTGCTGAAAGATGTCACCGCCGATGCGCTGGCGCGGGCCAAAGCAATGCTTAACGCCGGTCTGGTGCAGGTGAAATTGCAGGAGCCGTGCGATGAGATCCTCTATTCACGTGCCTGCGTCTACGCCGGTGAGGCCTCGGCCATGGTGACCATTGCGGGCGGACATACCCGCGTGGTGGAGGTGGTTTGTCACGGCGAAACGCGCTTCAGTCTTGACGAGCGGCAGGCCGAGGTAAGTAACGATCCGCTGGCTGTACTGTCAAACACCACGCTCTCGCAGATCCTGGAGTTTGTCGAACAGGTACCGTTCGAGGCGATCCGCTTTATCCTGGAAGCAGGGCAACTGAACGACGCGCTCTCTCGTGAAGGGCTTAGCGGGAAGTGGGGGCTACACATTGGCACCACCCTCAATAAGCAGCGCGCACGCGGATGGATGGCGCAGGATCTGGGTTCAGACATCGTTATCCGCACCAGTGCGGCCTCGGATGCCCGCATGGGCGGTGCGACGCTGCCGGCGATGAGTAACTCGGGCTCCGGGAATCAGGGAATTACAGCCACCATGCCGGTTGTCGTGGTCGCTGAACATGTTCAGGCCGATGACGAACGGCTGGCGCGGGCGCTGATGCTCTCGCATCTGTCGGCTATCTACATCCATTACCAGCTTCCGCGTTTGTCCGCGCTGTGTGCGGCGACAACGGCCGGTATGGGGGCCGCCGCAGGGATGGCGTGGCTGATGGGCGGAAGCTATCAGACGATTGCAATGGCCATCGGCAGTATGATCGGTGACGTCAGCGGGATGATCTGCGACGGGGCGTCTAACAGCTGCGCCATGAAAGTCTCGACCAGCGTCACCAGCGCCTGGAAAGCCGTGATGATGGCGCTGGATGAGTCGGGCGTGACGGGTAACGAAGGAATTGTGGCCCACGACGTAGAACAGTCTATCTCTAACCTGTGCGCCCTGGCGTGCCGCTCAATGCAGGCAACGGACCGGCAGATTATTGAGATTATGGCGAGTAAGGTGTAGCGATTGGCATTCGACCCTCTTCCCAAAGGGGAGAGGGTCCGATCGAGCAACTCTTAAACCGGCAAATCAATCAGCAGCGCGCGCAGCGGCGTATCTGCCACCAGGGTGATATTCGCTTCGTCACGAATAAACGCCCCGTCGCCGCAGGTGAGCGCTTCTTTCTCTTCCGCGTGCGTTACCGCATGCACCGTACCGTGAATGGACTGCAAATAGGCGCGCGGGCCGTGCAGCTGGAAGCTTGCCTGTTCACCTTTTTTCAGTTCGATATGGTGCAGCCATACCTGCTGTCGCAGCTGCAAGCTGTCCTTGCTGCCGTCAGGCGAGGCAATCAGCTGCTGTTTATCGCCCTTCAGATCTATTTTCTGCACCAGCGGGTTTTCTCGCTCAGGGCAGGCGTCGAGCCACAGCTGCATGCGCGTCAGCGTTTTGTCTTTGCTGAGGTTATGCTCGCTGTAGCTGATGCCCGGCTGCGTGGAAATTAACAACGCTTCGCCAGCCTTTGCCTGGACATGATTGCCCTCGCTATCGCGGTATTCTGCCTCGCCTTCCAGGATCAGGTTCAGGATATCGACTTTCGGATACGTACGCGGCTGGAAGGAGGCGCCCGGGGCGAGCACTTCCTGGTTCAACACGCGCAGTGAAGCGTAACCGAGGAGTTTAGGGTCAAAGTAGTGTCCAAAGGAAAAGGTGTAGCGGGCCTGCAGCCAACCGAAATCGGCTTGTCCGCACTGTTTCGCTGTTCTTGTCGTAATCATAAACTTGACCTCTCTTTACACTAAAACAATGGTAAAGGTATGGACGCTGCATTGTTAGCCAGATATTCTGCCTGGTATGTTCAAATTTCCTGAATGAGAACGAGATGGCTAAAGAGAGAGCATTGACGCTTGAGGCGCTTCGCGTCATGGACGCGATTGACCGGCGCGGCAGCTTTGCCGCGGCGGCAGATGAACTGGGGCGCGTTCCGTCTGCGCTAAGCTACACCATGCAAAAACTGGAGGAAGAGCTGGACGTCGTGCTCTTCGATCGCTCCGGTCATCGAACAAAATTCACCAACGTGGGGCGGATGCTGCTGGAGCGAGGTCGCGTGCTGCTGGAAGCGGCGGACAAGCTCACCACGGACGCCGAAGCGCTGGCGCGAGGCTGGGAAACCCACCTGACGTTAGTCACCGAAGCGCTGGTGCCGACCGAAGCGCTGTTCCCGCTGGTGGACCGCCTGGCGGCGAAGGCCAATACGCAGCTGTCGATCATCACCGAGGTGCTGGCCGGGGCGTGGGAGCGTCTGGAGACGGGCAGGGCGGATATCGTCATTGCGCCTGACATGCATTTCCGCTCATCGTCAGAAATCAACTCGCGCAAGCTCTACAGCGTCATGAACGTTTACGTCGCCGCGCCGGATCACCCGATTCACCAGGAGCCGGAGCCGCTCTCTGAAGTGACGCGCGTGAAGTACCGCGGCGTGGCGGTGGCGGATACCGCGCGCGAGCGTCCGGTGCTGACGGTTCAGCTGCTGGATAAACAGCCGCGTCTGACGGTCACGTCACTGGAAAACAAGCGGCAGGCGCTGCTGGCCGGTTTGGGCGTGGCGACGATGCCCTACCCGTTTGTCGAAAAAGATATTGCGGAAGGGCGACTGAGGGTGGTGAGCCCGGAGTATACCAGCGAAGTGGACATTATTATGGCGTGGCGCCGCGACAGCATGGGCGAAGCCAAATCGTGGTGCCTGCGCGAAATTCCAAAGCTGTTTGCGCATCACAACAAATAAGCGAGCAGGCCCGGTAAGCGTAAGCGCCACCGGGCAGTAATTTACGCGCCGATCTTAGGATCCGGACCAAAGCGGTTTTCGCCCGGCGTCCCGCTCTGACAGTTGAAAATTAAAATCACGATCCAGCCGACAAGCGGGATTAACAGCAACAGCAGCCACCACGCCGAACGATCGGTGTCGTGGAGACGAC
This sequence comes from Enterobacter bugandensis, assembly GCF_900324475.1. Taxonomy (NCBI): domain Bacteria; kingdom Pseudomonadati; phylum Pseudomonadota; class Gammaproteobacteria; order Enterobacterales; family Enterobacteriaceae; genus Enterobacter; species Enterobacter bugandensis. The sequence goes on along the minus strand of NZ_LT992502.1, from coordinate 4,096,335 downwards.
GAAACAGCACGGCCCATGAAGGCAGCAAAACGAGCAAGCCATAAATCGTAGTGAGTACGCCTTCACCGCCAGCGCGCTCCCAGCCGAGGATTTTATCCACGATGCCCAGCACCATAATCAGGACGAAGTTCACCAGAACGAACATCCAGTACTCTTTGCGGCGGGCGCGGCCACCAAATCCAACGTAGTTGCGCAGTACTTTTAAATACCAGTCCATTTTCCTTGCCTCTTAATCAGTCAATCACTTGTTTTCTAAGCGATCGAGGTAAGGATAGATGTATGCTGTGAATTAAAAAAGGGAATCAATTGATTCCCTAAATAATTATCCGAAACGCACGTCGCGCCCGTGCGGTTCATCCAGATCCTGCCACGGGCCAATGGAGATGATGCCCGTCGGGTTGATGGTCTTGTGGCTGCGGAAATAGTGGGTGCGAATATGGTCAAAATCGACCGTCTCCGCGATCCCCGGCATCTGGTAGATGTCTCGCAGGAAACCATACAGGTTCAGGTAGTCGCTGATGCGGTGTTTATCGCACTTAAAGTGGGTGACATAGACCGGGTCAAAGCGAACCAGCGTGGTCCACAGGCGAATGTCCGCTTCCGTCAGGCGATCGCCCGTCAGGTAGCGATGCTGGCCCAGGATCTGCTCCAGGCGCTCCAGCGATTCAAACACCTTTCCGACCGCTTCGTCATAGGCTTCCTGGCTGGTGGCGAAACCGGCCTTATAGACACCGTTGTTGACGTTGTCGTAAATCCAGCTGTTCAGCTCGTCAATCTTATCGCGCAGTTCAACCGGGTAGTAATCCCCGGCGCGGGCGCCGTGCGCATCAAACGCGGTATTGAACATGCGGATGATTTCCGCGGACTCATTGCTGACTATCGTCTGGTTTTTCTTGTCCCACAGCACCGGCACGGTCACGCGTCCGGTGTAGTGCGGATCGGCGCGCAGGTAGAGCTGGTAGAGGAAATCGTGGTGATACAGGTCATCACCGGTCGCAGCGGGGAAATCACTGTCGAACGTCCAGCCGTTTTCCAGCATCAACGGGTTGACGACTGAAACCGGAATGAAGGATTCGAGGCCTTTTAGCTTGCGCACGATCAGCGTGCGGTGCGCCCACGGGCAGGCGAGGGAAACATAAAGATGATAACGATCTTTCTCCGCCGCAAAGCCCCCTTCGCCACTCGGGCCGGGTGCGCCGTCGGCGGTCAGCCAGTTACGGAAGGCCGAAACAGAGCGCTTAAAGCGTCCACCGGTGGATTTGGTGTCATACCAGACATCCTGCCAGACGCCGTCTACGAGTTGTCCCATTTTTTACTCCTCCGTCAGATAGCAAAAGCGAGGAGATGTCTCCTCGCTTTGTGTTTATTCAGTATAGCGTGCTTACCATTTCTTATTCAGAACGCGGTCGATGCTGTATGCGCCTGGGCCGGTAATCGCCAGCAGCAGGAAGCCACCCGCGATGGTCAGGTTTTTCATAAACATCAGTGAGTTCACGCCTTCAGCAAAGTTGCTATGGAAGATGAACGCGGTCAGCAAGGTGAAGCCTGCGGTAAACAGCGCGGTGGTGCGGGTCAGGAAGCCGAACAGAACCGCCAGGCCGCCGCCAAACTCAAGCAGAATGGTCAGTGGCAACAGGAACCCCGGAACGCCCATGGCTTCCATATACTGCTGGGTACCCGCATAACCGGTAATTTTGCCCCAACCTGCCACGATAAACAGAATTGGCATCAGAATACGCGCGACCAGTACACCAACATCTTCTAATTTTTTCATTTTACTCTCCAGGAAACCACATAAGCGGCTGAACATTATTTGTCTGCAATTCCGCGTTGATACCGCGGCTCTGCTGTCGATGGAGAGGAGTGTAAACGGGGCGGGTAGCAATTGTTAGCAAGGAAAACTGTCAATCTTCTTCAAAGATATTGAGTAAGGGCAGGTGCGCGCTGGTGCCCTCAGCCCACGGGGAGAAGGGCAGAAACAAAAAACGGTAACCTGAGTTACCGTTTTGCGTTTATCACCGCAGCTGTTGTTGCCGCAACGTTGCTTTGACCAGACGCCAGGCGCTCCATGCACCAAAACCGCGTCGGGCCCAGCGGATGAGCATATTCGGATGACGAACCGTCCAGATAGCCATCACGCTGCTGCCGACCAGTGCCCACGAACGCAGGCTCAGGAAGGTATTCCAGCCACGGTCAAACCGTCGCGTCGCGTCGATCCAGTCACGGCGGCTGGCAGACAGATCCAGCCGCTGCTGCTGGATCTGACTTAACAGGTACGCTTTTCGCTTCTGACGTTCCGCTTTATCGCTCACGGCTTGTCATCCTCCAGCAGGGCGCGATCGTTAGCCAGTTCCTGGCGCGTGTGGCGCAGGAAAGTGGACCTGCGCGCTTTACGCATCGTCCATATGCCGCCAATCAGCGCCGCGACCAGCAGAACGACGGTCGTGGCAATCATCGCGTTAAGTCGATACTGCGGGTCAATGGCCCAGATGATTAACACCATCAGGCTCATCAGACCAAACGCGGCGAAGAGCATGGTCAGCCCGAGCATCAGCAGCATCTGGAAGAGGTTCGCTTTCTCCTCTTCCAGTTCGACCACTGCCAGCCGGACGCGCGTTTCGGCAATCCCAACCAGCGTCGTTAAAATACGCTGGCCGATGCCGAGGACGTTATTAGCAGGCCCTTGTGCGTGACGAGGATCTTCCATATCAACGACGCGTCAGCAGGACACCCAGTACCACACCCACTGCGGCACCAATACCAACTCCCGTCCATGGATTGTCGCGCACATATTCATCTGCACGCGCAGCCGCTTCACGGGTCTGTTTCGCCAGTGCATCACCGGTTTCACCCAGGCGGTAGCGGCTCTCTTTCAGCGCCTGCTCCGCTTTGCTGCGCAGCTTGCTTACTTCTTCTTTCGACTTATCGGCAGAGGAGTTCAGCACCTCTTCAAGGGTATCGGCCAGGGATTTCAGTTCAGCGCGCAGATGTTCAGACGTCGTATCTTTTGACATGATTCTCTCCTGTTGAGATTTCCGTTAACTCAATAATCGCGAGCTTCCAGCGCTTTCAGGTCGTCCTGCGCCTCTTTCAACTTCTTCTCGCGCTTAGCAATTTTTTCCGCATCCCCTTTCTCTTTCGCTTCCTGCAGGTCTTGACGGCGCTCGGCTATCTCGTCCTTCTGTTCAGCGATTTTCTTTTGGTGATCGGCACGCAGCTTGCTGTCTGAACAGTTCGCTTTCACTTCGCTCAGCGCTTTTTTGAGACCATCAACACGGTGCTGATTGTTATGCTTTTCGGCATAACCGATCTCACGCTGAATATCCTGTTCTTTCTCCTGACAGAGAGAGTTTGCGAAGGTCGTTGTGCTTAAAGAAAAAAGGGCCAGAGCCAGGGTCATGCGGAATTTCATTATCGAAACCTTCCATTGTGTTGCGGGGTTAGCCGCTATCCAAAATGATGCGGAGTACATTCGAGGGGTGCTCCGCGTACTTAAGCATAGTAAGTAAACGGGGGATTCACCAAAGTGAGTGAAAAGATTCGGAATCCAGGAAGTTATCCAAACCGATGCGACGTATCGCGAATCAATGATAACCACGCGGCTGGCGGGTTGTCATCTTCCTGCTGGGCAATGATATAGCCGTGCGGCAGCGTACGGTCAAGAACCGCTTTCGCGGCAGCGCTCTGCGCACGGGAATCAAACTTAATCAGTAAAACATCGTCCTGCGGGGTGATGCTTTTAAAGCGGATGCCGTTTGCATCCAGATGATGCCAGACAGAAAAACCGTCAGGCACACCGCCCCCCTGGTTTACCGGGCGAATGGCCAGCGTAGCGTCCTGATGTGAAAGCGTGTTCCAGGCCAGCAGTACGGCACTGAGCATCACCAGTGCAATAAAGGCACAGGCAAAGCGGCGCATGGCGAGCGGTGAGATAACCATCGTTAACCTCGCGCTCCGTATTTTTTCTTCCACAGGACAACCAGCGAGCCGATCAGGCCGAAGACCAGCAGAACAACAGGCAGCAGCATCAGGCAGGACATCAGCTGATCTTCATATTTCATGAAGACCGGCGTCTTACCCAGCGCATAGCCCAGCGTCGTCAGGATCAGAACCCATAACAGGCCGCTCATCCAGTTGAAGAACTGGAAGCGTGCGCTGCTCAACCCGGACAGCCCGGCAATGGTGGGCAGCAGGGTGCGCACAAACGCGATAAAGCGGCCAATCAGCAGCGCGGAAAGCCCATGCTTATGGAACAGGTGGTGTGCCCGCTGGTGATAGTGCGCAGGCAGATGGGAAAGCCAGTTCTGTACTATTCGGGTATTGCCCAGCCATCTTCCCTGGATATAGCTCACCCAGCAGCCAAGGCTGGCCGCGACGGTCAGTAATAAAATGGTTTGCGGGAACGCCATTGCGCCTTTAGCACACAGCACGCCGACAAGCACCAGCAAACTGTCGCCCGGCAAGAAGGCTGCAGGCAGCAAACCATTCTCAAGGAACAGAATCATAAACAAGACAAAATAGAGCATGCCAATCATGGAAGGGTTGGCCAGCGTTTCAAAATCCTGCGCCCAAAGGGCATGCAGCAGTTGGGTCAAAAGTTCCATTCAGTGTTCCTGGAAATCGGTTAACGTCTCGCCTGTTATCCGGGACAAACAGCACGGCGACATTGTTGTGATTTCATTATGGTCGCTCGCGGACACATTGCGGTGTGGCCAACACTGTTCCCTGTTAATTGGCTGGTTAGCAAGCACTAACTTTCAAAATAACGAAGTGAATCCAATTGTAACAAAGCCCAACGTTCTGCGTCACAGAATTTGCAGGGTGAGGTGATTTTGGCGTAAGCCCTGAAAGTGAGCGAGGGATTTTACAAAGGCTGACACTATATATGTTTTGCTTACCCATTCAGGCGGGGAGGCGCAGCGAAGCGCCTGCCGGTAGAAAGGTCGCCTATTTTGCGCCGCTCGGGGCCGTATCGAGATGAACGACAGGATTATCGGCAAAAAGATAACGGTCAGCGTTAAATTCGAAGTCGTCACTGGTTTCATTGAAGAGCATCTGCTTGGTGTTTTCCAGGTGCTGCCACATGGCGAGCTTCGCGGCGTGGGGATCTTTACGAATCAGCGCCTTAAGAATTTGATCGTGGTCGTCACACCAGTTGTCCACGGTACGCGAATCAATATGATCGTGCAGTTTTTTCCAGTACGGGTTGTGAACGCGCTGAGTCCACATTTTCTCAACGATTGCCGCCAGCGCTGTATTTTGGGTTGCCAGGGCGACCTGAACGTGAAACTGCAGGTCCCACTCGGAATCACGGAAACATTTTTCCTTGCGAGCGTTCTCCTGGATCTCCATCAGCTTCATGATGTCCTGCTTGGTCACCTGCGTGGCGGCAAATTCGGCAATATTGCTTTCGATCAGCTGGCGAGCCTGGAGCAGCTCAAACGGACCGTAGCTGGCGAATTCAAGACTTTCATCCGCCACCGGAGAGTGTTTAGGCTGATTAGAAATAACGTGAATGCCGGAACCTTTGCGTACCTCAACGTAGCCTTCCACTTCCAGCATGATAATCGCTTCGCGCACCACGGTTCGGCTTACGCTTTTTTCATCCGCGATAAAGCGCTCGGCGGGAAGTTTATCACCGACAAGATAGACTCCTTGCTCGATGCGATCTTTCAGCTCGGCAGCAAGTTGTTGATATAAACGACGTGGTTCGGTGATTTCCATATGCGCTCCAGGCAGGGTACGGCAGATGATTTGTTATACCACTTTCACGGAATACTCTCCAGATTTTGCCATTAAAAAAGCCGCCCGGGGGCGGCTTCGGTGAAACGCATTTTCGCTAACTCTGCGTAGCCGGTCGCCCGAGAGACTCTTTCGCCAGCTCCTCTGCGGATTTGCTTTTCAGCACCGTCCAGATAACCACCGCGCCCATCAGGTCGAAGATTGCCAGCACCGCGAACAGCGGGCTGAAGCCGATGGTATCCGCCAGCGCGCCGACGACCAGCGCGAACATCGTACTCGCGGTCCACGCGGCCATCCCGGTCAGGCCGTTGGCGGTGGCCACTTCGTTGCGACCGAAGACGTCAGACGAGAGCGTAATCAGCGCGCCGGAGAGCGACTGGTGCGCAAAACCACCGATGCACAGCAGCGCGATAGCGACGTAGGGGCTGGTGAACAGACCAATCATGCCCGGGCCAATCATCAGCAGGGCGCCCATGGTTACCACCATCTTACGGGAAACAATCAGGTTCACCCCAAACCAGCGCTGGAACAGCGGTGGCAGGTAGCCGCCTACGATACAGCCCAGGTCAGCGAACAGCATCGGCATCCAGGCGAACATCGCGATCTCTTTCAGGTTAAAGCCGTAGACTTTAAACATAAACAGTGGGATCCACGCGTTGAAGGTACCCCAGGCCGGTTCAGCCAGGAAGCGCGGCAGGGCGATACCCCAGAACTGACGGGTGCCCAGGATCTGCCAGACGGACATCTTCTTGCCATTGTTGGTCTGATGCTGCGCTTCCTGACCACCAATAATGTATTCGCGTTCTTCCTCGGAGAGTTTTTTCTGATCGCGCGGGTGTTTATAGAAAACCAGCCACGCCATTGCCCAGGCGAAGCTCAGCACGCCAGAGATAATGAATGCCATCTGCCAGCTGTGCATCACGATGGCCCACACCACCAGCGGTGGCGCAATCATTGCGCCGATGGACGAGCCCACGTTGAAGTAACCCACCGCAATGGAACGCTCTTTTGCCGGGAACCACTCAGAGCTGGCTTTCAGCCCCGCCGGGATCATTGCGGCTTCTGCCGCACCGACCGCGCCACGGGCCAGCGCCAGGCCGCCCCAGCTGCCTGCCAGTGCGGTTGCACCGCAGAATACCGCCCAGGCGATGGCGAAGAAGGCATAGCCGATTTTGGTACCCAGAATATCGAGAACATACCCAGCAACAGGCTGCATGACGGTGTAAGCGGCAGAATAGGCCGCGATGATGTAAGAGTATTGCTGCGTGGAGATATGCAGTTCTTCCATCAACGTCGGCGCCGCGGCTGCCACGGTGTTACGTGTCAGGTAGCCCAGCACGGTGCCCAGCGTCACCAGTGCGATCATATACCAACGTAACCCTTTAATTTTACGCATCTAAAACCTCATCGTTATGTTATTTCCGCGCCAGAGCACGGCAACCTCTCAACCGTTGCCGGGAGCAGTTGTGTAACGGGAGGGGCGTAGCCGGGATAATGTCCCGGAACGGCCCGAACCTTGCCATAAGTAAGCGTGCATAAGTCGGTATCCGTACCGTTAAATCCGATGTGTCTCACACCGGTAACGCATTCCGTCGGCTTAGTGTTTGCGACGGCGAAACGATAACTTGTCATACAACTTTAAAAGGTGAGTGACATCACAAATGTATGATTCTTTGTAGGGACATTAATCGCTGCACGCAAAGCCAGAAACGGCGCGGCCTGTAGAAGGGTTTACCCCATTGAGGGTAATTTATTTGTTAGCGTTTATTGATCTCACTCACGAAAAAAGCTTCGGTGAGTGGAAATTGGTGTGATAACTTTGCAGCATATGAACATACGCTTTCTGACGCTCTCGTAATGAGGAAGACGATAATGACGCCGTTTATGACCGACGATTTTCTGTTAGATACCGAATTTGCCCGCCGCCTGTACCACGACTACGCTAAAGACCAGCCGATTTTCGACTACCACTGCCACTTACCGCCGCAGCAGGTTGCCGAAAATTACCGTTTCAAAAACCTGTATGATATCTGGCTGAAGGGTGACCACTATAAATGGCGCGCAATGCGCACCAACGGCGTGGCTGAGCGACTGTGTACCGGCGACGCGACCGATCGCGAGAAGTTCGACGCCTGGGCGGCGACCGTTCCGCACACTATCGGCAACCCGCTTTACCACTGGACGCACCTCGAACTACGCCGTCCGTTTGGTATCACCGGCAAGCTGCTTTCTCCCGCTACGGCGGATGAAATCTGGGACCAGTGCAACGAACTGCTGGCGCAGGATAACTTCTCCGCGCGCGGCATCATGAAGCAGATGAACGTGAAGATGGTGGGCACCACCGACGATCCGATTGACTCCCTGGAGCATCATGCCGTTGTCGCCAAAGACGCCTCTTTTGACATTAAAGTGCTGCCAAGCTGGCGCCCGGACAAAGCCTTCAACATTGAGCAGGCCACGTTCAACGACTACATGGCGAAGCTGGCGGAAGTGTCCGATACCGACATCCGTCGTTTCGCTGACCTGCAAACCGCGCTGACCAAACGCCTGGACCACTTCGCGGCGCACGGCTGTAAAGTCTCTGACCACGCGCTGGACGTGGTGCTGTTCGCGGAATCCAACGAAGCCGAACTGGACAGCATCCTGGCGCGTCGCCTTTCCGGTGAATCGCTTAGCGAGCACGAAGTGGCGCAGTTCAAAACGGCGGTACTGGTATTCCTCGGTGCGGAATACGCCCGTCGCGGCTGGGTACAGCAGTACCACATCGGCGCGCTGCGCAATAACAACCAGCGCCAGTTCAAACTGCTGGGCGCGGACGTGGGCTTTGACTCCATCAACGACCGCCCGCTGGCGGAAGAGCTGTCAAAACTGCTGAGCAAACAGAACGAGCAAAACCTGCTGCCGAAAACCATTCTCTACTGCCTGAACCCGCGCGATAACGAAGTGCTGGGCACCATGGTGGGCAACTTCCAGGGCGAAGGTATGCCGGGCAAGATGCAGTTTGGATCCGGCTGGTGGTTCAACGATCAGAAAGACGGCATGGAGCGTCAGATGACGCAGCTGGCGCAGCTCGGTCTGTTAAGCCGCTTTGTCGGCATGCTGACCGACAGCCGCAGCTTCCTCTCCTACACTCGCCACGAATATTTCCGCCGCATCCTGTGCCAGATGATTGGCCGCTGGGTGCACGCGGGTGAAGCGCCAGCGGATATCCAGCTGCTGGGCGAAATGGTGAAAAACATCTGCTTTAACAATGCGCGTGACTACTTCGCCATTGAACTGAACTAAGGCCGTCTGAGGTTGATATGCAATACATCAAAATCCATTCGCTGGATAACGTGGCCGTCGCGCTGGCAGATTTAACCGAAGGCACGGAAGTGGCCTTCGATAACCAGTCGGTCACGTTGCGCCAGGCCATTGGACGTGGACATAAGTTTGCCCTGATCCCTATTGCAAAAGGGGAGAACGTGGTGAAGTACGGTTTGCCCATCGGCCATGCGCTGGCGGATATTGCACCGGGTGAATATATTCATTCCCACAATACCCGCACCAATCTCAGCGATCTGGACGAGTACAGCTATCAGCCTGAACTACCGAAGGCAGGCGTGCAGGCGGGGGATCGTGAGGTGCAAATCTACCGTCGCGCAAACGGTGATGTGGGGATCCGCAACGAGCTGTGGATCCTGCCGACCGTCGGCTGCGTGAACGGCATTGCGCGTCAGATCCAGACCCGCTTTCTGAAGGAGACCCACGATGCCGAGGGCATCGACGGGGTACATCTGTTCAGCCACACCTACGGCTGCTCCCAGCTGGGTGACGACCATATCAACACCCGCACCATGCTGCAAAACATGGTGCGCCACCCGAATGCGGGCGCGGTGCTGGTGATCGGCCTCGGCTGCGAGAACAACCAGGTCGACGCCTTCCGCGAGACGCTGGGAGAATTCGACCCTGAGCGCGTTCACTTCATGGTGTGCCAGCATCAGGACGACGAAGTGGAAGCGGGCGTTGAGCAGTTGCATCAGCTGTATGAGGTGATGCGCCACGACAGGCGCGAGCCGGGCAGGCTGAGCGAACTGAAGTTTGGCCTGGAGTGCGGCGGGTCTGACGGTCTTTCCGGCATTACCGCTAACCCAATGCTGGGCCGCTTCTCGGATTACGTGATTGCCAACGGCGGCACGACGGTGCTGACCGAAGTGCCGGAGATGTTTGGCGCGGAGCGCATTCTGATGAGCCACTGCCGTGACGAAGAGACGTTTGAGAAGACCGTCACCATGGTGAACGACTTCAAACAGTACTTCATTGCCCACAATCAGCCCATTTACGAGAACCCGTCGCCGGGGAACAAGGCGGGCGGAATCACCACGCTGGAGGAGAAATCCCTCGGCTGCACCCAGAAAGCGGGAGCCAGCCAGGTGGTGGACGTTCTGCGCTACGGCGAACGCCTGAAAACCCACGGCCTGAACCTGCTGAGCGCGCCGGGTAACGATGCGGTCGCCACCAGCGCGCTGGCGGGGGCGGGCTGTCACATGGTGTTGTTCAGCACCGGTCGCGGTACGCCGTACGGCGGTTTTGTGCCGACGGTCAAAATCGCCACCAACAGCGAACTGGCGGCGAAGAAAAAGCACTGGATCGACTTCGATGCCGGGCAACTGATTCACGGCAAAGCCATGCCGCAGCTGCTGACGGAGTTCGTGGACACTATCGTGGAGTTTGCTAACGGCAGGCAGACCTGTAACGAGAAGAACGACTTCCGCGAGCTGGCGATCTTTAAGAGTGGTGTGACGCTTTAAATGTTTTATCGGGTGGCGCTAGCGCTTACCCGACCTACTGAACTTTAATCGGTGCGGCCTGATGCCCTCACCCTGACCCTCTCCCACGGGGAGAGGGTACAAACACTAAAAACGGCAACCTCAGGGTTGCCGTTTTGCTGTTAACCTCGCAGCGCGTTCTTCGCTAAACGCGCGTCTTCCGCCTGACAGGCCGCTGCGGTGAACAGCACGTCGGTAGAGGAGTTCAGCGCGGTTTCGCAGGAGTCCTGCAGCACGCCGATGATGAAGCCGACGGCCACAACCTGCATGGCGATCTCGTTCGGGATGCCGAACATATTGCACGCCAGCGGGATCAGCAGCAGCGAACCGCCCGCCACGCCGGATGCGCCACAGGCACACAGCGACGCCACCACGCTTAGCAGCAGCGCCGTTGGCAGATCCACAGGAATACCCAGCGTTTGCACGGCCGCCAGGGTCAGCACGGTGATGGTGATCGCCGCACCCGCCATGTTCACGGTCGCACCCAGCGGGATCGACACGGAATAGGTATCGCGGTCCAGGTTCAGCTTCTCTGCCAGCGCCATGTTGACCGGAATGTTTGCCGCCGAGCTGCGGGTGAAGAAGGCGTATACGCCGCTCTCGCGCAAGCAGGTGAGCACCAGCGGATACGGGTTACGGCGGATCTGCCAGAACACCAGCAGCGGGTTGATCACCAGCGCCACCAGCAGCATACAGCCGACCAGCACCATCAGCAGCTGCGCGTAGCCCCACAGCGCGTCAAAGCCGGTTGTGGCCAGGGTAGACGACACCAGACCGAAGATACCGATGGGTGCAAAGCGAATCACGACCTTAACGATAAAGGTCACGGCGTTGGACATGTCGTTGACCAGGTTTTTCGTCGTTTCGTTGCCGTGACGCAGGGCGAAGCCCAGGCCGATCGCCCACACCAGAATGCCAATGTAGTTGGCATTCAGCAGAGCATCAATGGGGTTCGTAACCATGCTCATCAGCAGGCCGCGCAGCACTTCCACAATGCCTGAAGGTGGCGTGACGTCGCCCGCCGCAGAGGTCAGATGTAGCGTGGAGGGGAAGAGGAAGCTAAAGACCACTGCGGTCAGCGCAGCAGAAAACGTGCCCAGCAGATATAAAAAGAGAATCGGGCGAATGTTGGTTTTTTGTCCGTGTTGGTGATTGGCGATAGAAGCCATGACCAGCATCAGTACCAGCACCGGCGCAACGGCCTTCAGCGCGCCCACGAAAAGCGTTCCGAGAAGCCCCGTCGCTTCCGCGGCAGGTTTTGACACCAGCGCCAGCAGAATACCCAGAACCAGACCTACCAGGATTTGTTTAACCAAGCTACCCTGCGTCAGACGCGCAAGCAGGCCCTTAGATTGTGTGCTCATACTAAATTCCTAAGTGAAATTGTGTTCCATCCTGGATGTGCTCTAAGTCACATTTATTTCAGGATGTAAATATTTGTTTGCCTGGTTGAGTATCAAGGAAAGCGGGGAAAGGCGGAAGAGTAAAATGCTGGATTTTACGTGTCACATCATATTTTTTAACTATTGAGTCACAAAAGTGTGTTAACCCTCTCCCCTTTGAGGAGAGGGTTAGGGTGAGGGGATTACTCCGCCTGCTGCTTTTTATCGTGCTGGCGGTTAACCCAGGTATTGATAACCAGCGTCACCAGCAGAATGCCGAACACCACGCCAAGCGAAATGGCGATCGGGATGTGGTAGAAATCCACGATCAGCATCTTGATACCGATAAACATCAGAATCACCGACAGACCATACTTCAGCATCGAGAAGCGCTCTGCCGCGCCTGCCAGCAGGAAGTACATCGCGCGCAGACCGAGGATCGCAAACAGGTTAGAGGTCAGCACGATGAACGGATCAGTCGTCACCGCGAAGATTGCCGGGATGCTGTCTACCGCGAAAATCACATCGCTCAGCTCGACCAGAATCAGCACCAGCAGAAGCGGGGTGGCAAACAGCAGACCGTTCTTACGCACGAAGAAGTGTTCGCTCTCGATCTTGTCCGTCATGCGCAGATGGCCGCGGATCCACTTCACCAGCGGCTTATCACCGATACCGGTATCGTCTTCTTTCGCCAGCGCCATTTTGACCCCGGTGAACAGCAGGAACGCGCCGAACACGTACAGCAGCCATTCGAACTGGGTAATTAGCCAGCTGCCGGCGAAGATCATGATGGTACGCAGGACAATGGCACCCAGCACGCCGTAGACCAGCACGCGGCGCTGCAATGCTGCAGGCACAGCAAAGTAGCTGAACAGCATCAGCCAGACGAAGACGTTATCAACCGCCAGGGCTTTTTCAATCAGATAACCGGTGAGGAAGGCGAGCGCCTGAGGATCGGCCACCGCACGGCCTTCAGTCGAGGCCAGATACCACCAGAAGGCGGCGCAAAAGAGGAGCGAGAGGGTAACCCAGACCAGCGACCAGACGGCGGCCTGCTTAACGCTCATGCCGTGCTCGCCGCGACGACCCTGCAAAAAGAGGTCGATCGCCAGCATGATGAGCACGACAACTGCGAATCCGCCCCACAGCATTGGAGTGCCGACAGAATGCATACTATTTTCCTTACACATAAAAAACAAAAACGGCCATGGTCAGAAGACGATAGCCGTTAGCTTTTTATGCATAGACCTCGCCTTCCGGCAAGGTCTCACTTACAACCACGAAGGTTGCCCGGCGACCGGATGCATATTTTACGCATCGTAATGACGATCCACCGGCGAAGAAGTTACTCCCCTTTGCAGGTAACAAAATATGTCAGACCATCGGTTTCGTCAATGGCCTGCGCCGTTTCATTACACAGCTTTACGCGATCGCTTCCGCGCCTATGCCGTCTGCCGGGAACACCACGCCGGTCTTGCGGCGGATCTCGGTTTGCAGCTTCGCCGTGGTGCGGCTTACCGCAAGGCCTGGGTGATTCACTTCGTTGTCTTCCACCAGACGGGCGAAGACCTCTGCCTCATAGAGCATAGTGTTAATATGCTGAGGCTGCGTCAGTTCCTGCGCTTTGCCGCCGCGCGGCACGAAGCTCACCTTCTGGCATTCGGAGATCTTCTCGATGACCAGCGACCCGGCTTCGCCCTGAATTTCGCTCGGCAACACGGAATCGCTCACCTTGGAGTGCTGCAGCGTGACGCTGAAATCACCGTAATCCAGCACCACCAAACCGTGTGCATCCACGCCGCTCTCCAGCAGGCTGGCGGTGGCCGTAACGCCGTGCGGCTCGCCCCACAGCGCTACGGCAGAGGCCAGGCAGTAAAAACCGATATCCATAATCGAGCCGTTTGAGAAGGCCGGGTTAAAGGTATTCGGATTCTCGCCGTCCAGATAGCGCTGATAGCGCGACGAATACTGGCAGTAGTTGATAAAGGCTTTGCGCACTTTGCCAATTTTCGGCAGGGACTGCTGCAGCAGAAGGAAATTCGGCAGGCTGGCGGTTTTGAACGCTTCGAACAGCACCACCTGGTTTTCGCGGGCAAGCGCAATGGCCGCTTCCACTTCCTCAATATTCGAGGCCAGCGGCTTCTCGCAAATTACGTGCTTTTTGTGGCCGAGAAACAGCGCCGTTTGCGGGAAGTGCAGGGAGTTCGGGCTGGCGATATAAACCGCGTCAATGGCGTCGCTTTGCGCCATTTCATCCAGGGAGGTGAAGAGATGCTCGACGAGGTAGTCGTTAGCAAAGCTCTGCGCCTGCTCAAGGCTGCGGGAATAGACTGCGGTGAGTTTAAGTTTGCCGGTTTCGTGGGCGGCGTCGACGAACTGGCGCGTGATCCAGTTCGTTCCAATGACTGCGAAACGTATCATAAACGTTTACGTACTCCGTAGCGGGGAACCTTTAGCCACTGTAGCACGGGATTATTGCAAAACCAGTGCGCTATTCCGCATTACCATTTAACGATAAATGCGTAAGCCACAGGCGGGTATCAAACTCCAGCTGGTGATACTGCGGCTCCATGTGGCAGCACAGGGAATAGAACGCTTTGTCGTGCTCTTTCTCTTTCAGGTGCGCCAGCTCATGGACTACGATCATCCGCAGAAAGGCTTCCGGCGCGTTACGGAAAACCGTCGCCACGCGGATTTCCGCCTTAGCCTTCAGCTTGCCGCCCTGCACGCGGGAGATGGCGGTGTGCAGGCCGAGCGCGTTTTTCAGCACGTGGATCTTGTTGTCGTACATCACCTTGTTGATCGGCGGCGCGCTCTTCAGATATCGGCTTTTCAGATCCTGCGTATACTGCCAGAGGGCCTTATCGGTCGCGAAATCGTGCGTGCCGGGGTAGCGTTTTTCCAGCACCGCGCCGAGCTTCTGCTCGGCAATCAGGCTGCGAACCTGAGTCAGTAAATGCTCCGGATAGCCCTGGAGATAAGTAAGTTGGTTCATCAAAAGCCCAAATTAATGCGAAAACGGGTATACTCACGCACCCTTTTCAGGGATACGCCAAATTTTACCATTCAGGAGGGCCGATGAGCCACTTAGACAACGGTTTCCGTTCACTCAACCTTAAACGTTTCCCGGAAACGGACGACGTAAACCCGCTTCAGGCGTGGGAAGCGGCGGATGAATATCTGCTGCAGCAGTTGGATGAGACTGAAATCCGCGGCCCGGTTCTGATCCTGAATGACGCGTTTGGTGCCCTGGGCTGCGCCCTGGCAGAGCACACGCCGTACAGCATTGGCGATTCCTACCTGAGCGAACTGGCGACGCGTGAAAACCTGCGCCATAACGACATCGACGAGTCCAGCGTGAAGTTCCTCGACAGCACCGCGGACTACCCGCAGGCGCCGGGCGTGGTATTGATCAAGGTGCCAAAAACCATGGCACTGCTGGAGCAACAGCTTCGCGCGCTGCGTAAAGTCGTCACGCCGGAAACCCGCATCATTGCGGGTGCCAAAGCGCGCGATATTCACACCTCAACGCTGGAGCTGTTCGAGAAAGTGCTCGGCCCGACCACTACCACGCTTGCCTGGAAAAAAGCGCGCCTGATCAACTGCACCTTCAGCGCACCGGAGCTGGCCGACGCGCCGGAGACGCTGAGCTGGAAACTGGAAGGCACCGACTGGACCATCCATAACCATGCGAACGTTTTCTCCCGCACCGGGCTGGATATTGGGGCGCGTTTCTTTATGGAGCATCTGCCGGAAAACCTGGAAGGGGAGGTTGTCGATCTGGGCTGCGGCAATGGCGTGATTGGCCTGACGCTGCTGGCGAAGAATCCGGAAGCCAGCGTGGTGTTCAGCGACGAGTCGCCGATGGCGGTGGCCTCCAGCCGTCTGAACGTAGAAACCAACATGCCGGAAGCGGTGGATCGCTGCGAATTTATGATCAACAACGCGCTCTCCGGCGTTGAGCCTTTCCGCTTCAACGCCGTGTTCTGCAACCCGCCGTTCCACCAGAAGCACGCCCTGACGGATAACGTCGCGTGGGAGATGTTCCACCACGCGCGCCGCTGCCTGAAAATCAACGGCGAGCTGTATATCGTGGCGAACCGCCACCTGGACTACTTCCACAAGCTGAAGAAGATTTTCGGCAACTGCGTCACCATTGCGACCAATAACAAGTTTGTGGTGCTGAAAGCGGTGAAGCTGGGGCGTCGTCGCTAAATAACCAGTGCAAGCTGGGTGCCCTGCGCAATCGCCCGCCGCGCATCCAGCTCCATCGCAACGTCGCACCCGCCGATCAAATGCACCGTTTTACCCGCTTCGCGCAGCGGATCGGCCAGATCGCGCTTTGGCTCCTGTCCGGCGCACAAAATCACATGATCCACGCGCAGTAGCTGCAGTTCACCACCGATCAGCACATGCAGCCCGTCGTCGTCGATCTTCTGGTAGCTCACCGCCGGGATCATCTTCACCCCGCGCGAGAGCAGGGTGGCGCGGTGGATCCAGCCCGTGGTTTTGCCCAGCCCTTCACCCGGCTTGCTGGCCTTACGCTGGAGCATCACGATCTGGCGCGGGCTTTTCGGCAGCTGCGGCCCTTCCGGCCGTAATCCGCCGGACTGGCTCAGGCTGGTATCAATGCCCCATTCTACGCAAAACTCGGCGATGTTCTGGCTGGTGGCCTCGCCCGGCTGGCTTAAATACATCGCGGTATCAAAGCCGATCCCGCCGCAGCCGATAATCGCCACCTTCTCGCCAACGGGCGCTTTGTCACGCAATACGTCCAGATAGCTCAACACCTTCGGATGATCGATACCCTCGATTGCAGGCGTGCGCGGTGCGATCCCGCTCGCGAGGATCACCTCGTCGAAACCGATCAGATCCGCCGCGCTGACAAGTTGGTTAAGCCGCAGATCAACACCCGTCAGATCGATCATCCGGCGGTAGTAGCGCAGGGTTTCATAGAACTCCTCTTTGCCGGGGATCTGTTTGGCGATATTAAACTGCCCGCCAATTTCACCGGCGGCATCAAACAGCGTCACGCTGTGCCCGCGCGAGGCGGCATTCACCGCAAACGCCAGCCCAGCGGGGCCAGCGCCCACCACGGCCAGGCGTTTTTTATTGACCGTCGCAACCACCGGCATTTTGGTTTCATGGCAGGCGCGGGGGTTCACCAGGCATGAGGTGACTTTGCCGGCGAAGATCTGATCCAGACAGGCCTGGTTACAGCCGATGCAGGTGTTGATCTCATCCGCACGGCCGCTTTGCGCTTTAGAGAGCAGTTCGGCATCCGCGAGGAACGGACGCGCCATAGAGACCATATCGGCGTCGCCGCGTGAGATCACATCGTCCGCCACCTGCGGGTCGTTAATGCGGTTAGTGGTGACCAGCGGAACGGAGACTTTGCCTTTCAGCTTGCGCGTTACCCAACTGAACGCCGCGCGCGGCACCGGCGTGGCGATGGTCGGGATGCGCGCTTCGTGCCAGCCAATCCCGGTGTTGATGATGGTGGCACCTGCGGCTTCAATCGCCTGCGCCAGCTGCACGGTTTCGTCGAACGTGCCGCCGCCCTCCACCAGGTCGAGCATCGACAGGCGGAAGATAATAATAAAGTCCGCGCCCGCACGTTCGCGCACCGCGCGCACCACCTCCACGGCAAAGCGCATCCGGCGGGCATAGTCACCGCCCCATTCGTCGTCGCGCTGGTTGGTGCGTGCGGCGAGGAATTCGTTAATCAGATAGCCTTCAGAGCCCATCACCTCCACGCCGTCGTAGCCCGCCTCACGCGCCAGCGCGGCGCAGCGGGCAAAATCGTCGATAAGCGCCAGGATCTCGTCGTGGCTGAGGGCGTGAGGGGTAAAGCGGTTAATCGGCGCCTGAATAGCCGATGGCGCAACCAGCTTTGGCTGATAGCTATAGCGCCCGGTGTGCAGAATTTGCAGGGCGATTTTGCTGCCTTCGTTATGCACCGCGTCCGTGACAATGCGGTGATGCGGCAGCTGTGTCGCATCATTCAGGACTGCGCCGCCCTCCATCGTCACGCCTGAAGGGGCAGGGGCTACGCCGCCGGTGACAATCAGCGCCACCCCGTGGCGGGCACGTTCGGCGTAGAAGGCCGCCAGGCGCTCGGCTCCGTCCGGACGCTCTTCCAGCCCGGTGTGCATCGAGCCCATCAGCACGCGGTTTTTGAGGGTGGTAAACCCCAGATCGAGGGGGGCGAATAGCGACGGGTAGCGGCTCATAGTCTCTTCCAGTGTAAAATTATTGTTATGTGGTCGGATGAGTTACTAATTTAGCCAGCGGCAGCAGAAAGGTAAAAGCGGGATCGAATGATTGTGATAGATCTCAAAGAACTTCCCCGGTGGCGCTACGCTTACCGGGGCTACAAAACCCCAGGACGGATAAGCGCAGCGCCATCCGGCGTTATTTACGGCGTCGCTGCCCGCGCTAACCCCGGCGCCTGCCACATCGACGTGGTCAGCCCGCTGTCCACCAGCCCGAGCTGATCCGCGTACACCGCCTGCCACTTCTCCATCATGCCGTCGTACAGCTCCCGGTGCTGCGGGTTTGGCGTAAACTCGCGGCTCCACTTCACCAGCCGCTCGCCCGTCGAGGCCATATCCGCAAACAGCCCCGCGCCCGTTCCGGCGGCAATGGCGCAGCCGAGCGCCGTTGCCTCTTTGACCTCCGGCACGCGCACCGGCAGGCCGGTGACGTCGCTTAAAATCTGGCTCCACAGGGCGCCCTTAGCGCCGCCGCCCGCAAACACCAGGCTATCAAACGTCACGTCGGAGAAACGTGAAATCTGCGTCAGGTTACAGGCCGAGACGATTGCCGCGTTCTCCTCCAGGGCGCGGAACAGCGTCGCTTTGTTGCACTTTTCCGGGTCGATGGAGAGGTTAATAAACGACGGCGCGGCGTGGTACCACTGCTTGAAATGCATCGCGTCGGAGAAGATTGGCATCACGCCGTGGGAGCCAGCGGGTACGCGGCCCGCCATCTCTTCCAGCAGGGAATAGGTGTCCATCCCTATCCGCTCGGCAATCAGCTTCTCTTCGGCACAAAAGGCGTCGCGGAACCAGCGCATGGTCAGCCCGGTAAAGAAGCTGATCGACTCCGCCTGTGCCATGCCGGGGATAACGTGCGGGTTTACGCGGATGTTCATCTCAGGGTCGGTGCGCACCTGCGGCAGGTTAACCACCTGCTGCCAGAAGGTGCCGCCCAGCACCGCCGTTTGTCCGGCGCGGACAACGCCCAGCCCCAGGCAGCCCAGCTGCACGTCGCCGCCGCCCATCACTACCGGCGTGCCCTCGCGTAAACCGCTCTGCTGTGCGGCTTCTTTCGTGATGGCCCCCAGCACGGTGCCGGTCTCTTTTACCGGCGAGAGAATATCGGCGCGCAGCCCGGCCATGTCGAGCAACGCCGGACGCCAGTCGCGTGAAAAGAGATCCAGCATGCCGGTGGTGCCCGCGTTAGACGGATCGACCGCCAGCTCGCCGGAGAGCTTCGCCGCCAGCCAGTCGCTGATCATGGTGATAGTGGCGGCCTTACGATAAATATCCGGGCGATGATGCGCCAGCCAGAGCAGGCGCGGCATGGCGCTAAGGGCAAGCGTCTGGCCGGAAACGTCATACACTTCAGATTCAAAACGGTAGTCGTGGATCTCTTTGAGTTCAGCCACCTCGCGGCTGGCGCGGGCGTCGACGTTGGCGCAGGCCCAGATGGCCTCGCCGCTGCGGTCGTACAGCACGATCCCTTCGCGCATCGAACAGCAGGCGACGGACTGAATATCCGCCGCGCTCAGGCGCGCGCGCTCCAGCGCCTGCTGAATGCATCGGCAGGCCAGCTGCCAGTTGGTGTCGAGATCGAACTCCATCGACCCCGGCACGTTCTCCACGCTCAGGTGCTTCCACTCGGCCTGGCCGACGGCAATCTGGTTGCCCTGTAAATCGAAAATCACGGCGCGAACGCTGCCTGTCCCTGCATCTAACGCTAAAAGGTAACTCATGAGCTTGCCTCGCTGTTAGCGCAGGGCGACTCTTATTCGGCCAGAGCCAGCACCGCGCGGGCTGTCGTCTCTTCCGTCACCAGGCCATTAATACGGCGACCCTTCAGTGCGGCATAAATCGCATCGGCTTTCTCTTTCCCTCCGGCCACGCCAACGATGGTGGGCAGTTGCGCCAGTTCATCGAGCGTGACGCCCAGTAATTCTTTATGGATCTCCAGCTCCTCGACGCACTCCCCTTCGGCGTTAAGGAAATAGCCGAGGATATCGCCCACCGCCCCTTTACGGGCGTACATCAGCTGTTCACCTTCGCTGATATAGCCGGAGCGCAGTATCGTCGCGTCACGTCGCTGGTTCACGGAACCAATGCCGACCACCGCCACGTCAGCGGCGGTCGCGGCGAGGATCACGTCCCGAACGCTGGTTTCGCGCTTTAAGATCCCGGCGACTTCCGCAGATGAAACGCGAAGCGGGGCGGGGATCATGCTGACGCTACAGGCCGCATCCAGCTGGCCGATACCGGTCATATACGGCCCCACGCCGCCGGAAAGCGTCACGAGGCGGATCTGCTGCGAGCTGATAAAGCCGCTTAAGTGTTGCAGGCTGCTCATGGTGGTTTCACCGAACCCCACCGCCAGCAGCTGGCCGGGCTCCAGCACGCCCATCAGCGACTGCGCCGCGCCAATGCCCAGCCGCACGTTCATCGGCGGGGTATTTAGGGCAGGCATCACGCGCACCAGCTTCAGGCCAAAGCGCTGCTGTAGCTCGGTTTCCAGCGACAGGCAGCCCTCGTAGCGGGAGTTGATCTGCACGCGGATCACCCCCGACTGGCGGCCTTTCTCCAGCAGGCGGGAGATTTTCAGGCGCGGCAGCCCGAGGCGTTCGCCGATATCGTTCTGGGTCAGCCCGTCGTGGTAGTAGCACCAGGCGACGCGCGCCACCAGCTCCTCTTCCGCCAGCGCCAGCCCGGCAAACCGTCCTTCTTCCGCAGTGCGTTTATCGCTCATAATTGAACTCTTATAAAAATTTAGATCATATGTTCGTAATGGCGCGGCGTGAAAATGTGAGCCACGCGGCAAAACGGATCATTTAGATCGTTTCTGGTTAATCTGAATCTCAATCGATAAAACTGTGATCCCTGCACGGTTGTAAATATAGTTCACCGTCTACGCTTTTGAACATTATTAAATCTAAAAATCATTTGTTCAATAGCGGAGCGATGATGACACCACTTCTCAACGCGCGAAATATCAGCAAGCAGTTCTCAGGCGTGCCGGTCTTAAAAGGCATTGATTTCACGCTGCTTGCGGGGCAGGTGCATGCGCTGATGGGCGGTAACGGCGCGGGAAAATCGACGCTAATGAAGATCGTCGCTGGGGTGGAAACGCCGGATAGCGGTGAACTTTCGGTTGCGGGCGAGTCTTTTGCACGGCTTACCCCGGCGCAGGCGCATCGGTTAGGCATTTATCTGGTGCCGCAGGAGCCTCTGCTTTTCCCCAACCTGACCGTGAGGGAAAACATCCTGTTCCGCCTGCCGCGCGAGCGCGATCGGGAAAAGCGGCTGGCGGAGAAACTCCAGCAGCTGCAATGTCAGCTTAACCTTGATGCAACGGCCAGCACCCTGGAAGTGGCGGACCAGCAGATGGTGGAGATCCTGCGCGGGCTGATGCGCAACGCCAGAATTTTGATCCTGGACGAGCCCACTGCCTCGCTGACGCCCGGTGAAACCGAACGGCTGTTTCGCCAGATCCGCGCCTTACAGGCGTTCGGCGTCGGGATCGTCTTTATCTCGCATAAGCTGCCGGAAATCCGCACGCTGTCGAGCCACGTTTCGGTGATGCGCGACGGCGCGGTGGTGCTCAGCGGAGAAACCGCCCAGTTTGACGACAGCGCCCTGATCGCCGCCATGACGCCGGTCAGCCGCGAAAAAGGCTTAAGCGATGCGCAAAAGCTGTGGCTGGCGCTACCGGGAAACCGCCGCACCCAGCCGCAGGATTTTCCGGTGCTGCGCGTGGAAGATCTCACCGGAGAGGGCTTTATCGATCTCAGCCTGGAGATTTACGCCGGGGAGATCGTCGGCCTTGCCGGACTGGTCGGATCCGGGCGCACCGAGTTTGCCGAAACGCTCTATGGCCTGCGTCCCGTACGCGGCGGGCGGGTGTGGCTGGAGAGCCGGGAGATCACCTCCGATCCGGTGGGTTTACGTCTGGAAAAAGGGCTGGTTTATCTGCCGGAAGACAGGCAGGTGTCCGGCCTGTTTCTCGACGCGCCTGTCCGCTGGAACACGGTGGCGCTGAACGAGCCGTCGCTCTGGCAGCAGCGAAAGCGGGAGTCTGCGGTGGTGGAGCGCTATCACCGGGCGCTGGGGATCAAGCTCAATCATGCGGATCAAACCGTGCGCACGCTCTCCGGCGGCAACCAGCAGAAGGTGCTGCTGGCGCGCTGTCTGGAGGCAAATCCTTTATTGCTGATTGTCGATGAGCCGACGCGCGGCGTGGACGTGTCGGCGCGCGCCGATATCTACCAGCTCATTAAAAGCGTGGCGGCGCAGAACGTTGCGGTGCTGATGATCTCAAGCGATCTCGATGAATTCCCCGGCCTCGCGGACCGCGTGCTGGTGATGCATCAGGGCGTACTCAGCGGCGAGCTGCCGCGCCACGCCGTCAGCCTCGACCGGATGATGGCGCTGGCGTTTGGAGGACAATCATGAAGATCTTACTCAAAAACCGCGAGCTGAGCGCGTTTCTTGCCATTCTGGCGCTGTTCGCCGTGCTGGTGGCGCTGAATCCGTCCTACTTCAGCCTGCAAACGCTGGGGATGATCTTCGCCAGCGCGCAGATCCTGATCCTGCTGGCCATCGGTGCGGCGCTGGTGATGCTGACCCGCAATATCGACGTCTCCGTGGGCTCGACCGTCGGGTTGTCCGCGATTGCCGTCGGCGTGGCGCTCAACGGTGGCTACAGCCTGCCGGTATCGATACTTTTTGCGCTGTCGATTGGCGCGCTGGCGGGGGCGTTCAACGGTTTTCTGGTGGTGGGGCTGCGCATTCCGGCGATTGTCGCCACCCTCGGTACGCTGGGGCTGTACCGCGGAGCGATGCTGCTCTGGACGGGCGGAAAGTGGATTGAGGGGCTGCCGCCGGGGCTGAAATCTCTCTCCGAGCCTGCCGCCATCGGCATTTCACCGCTCGGCGTGGGAGTGTTGATTCTCGTTGTCGTTGGCGCGTGGGGGCTATCGCGCACCGCGTTCGGGCGTGATTTTTACGCGGTGGGGGATAACCTCGCCGCCGCGCGCCAGCTGGGCGTGGCGGTGAACCGCACGCGCATGATCGCCTTCACCCTCAACGGCATGCTGGCGGCCTGCGCCGGGATTGTTTTTGCCGCGCAGATCGGCTTTGTGCCCAACCAGACCGGCAGCGGGCTGGAAATGAAAGCCATTGCCGCCTGCGTGCTCGGCGGCATTTCGCTGCTGGGCGGCACCGGCACGCTGGTCGGTGCGTTCCTCGGCGCGTTCTTCCTGACCCAAATCGACACCGTGCTGGTGCTGTTCAGGCTACCGGCGTGGTGGAACGACTTCATCGCCGGGCTGGTGCTGCTGGGCGTGTTGGTGCTCGACGGGCGGCTGCGCCAGGCGCTGTCACGCCATCAGCGGGCGCTGAAGTACGGCCGGTTCCAGCCTGGCAACAGAGGGGGAAAGCACGTCACCCCGTTTCCCAAACGCAACAAAGAGGTGGCGTAAATGAGGCTCAACTGGGAAAGCGCGCTGCTGATATTGCTGGTGCTGGAGATCCTGCTCTTCGGCGCCATTAACCCGCGCATGCTCGACGTTAACATGCTGCTGTTCAGCACCAGCGATTTCATCTGCATCGGCATCGTGGCGCTGCCGCTGACGCTGGTGATTATCAGCGGCGGGATCGACATTTCGCTGGGCTCCACCATCGGCCTGTGCGCCATCGCGCTGGGGGTGATGATGCAGGCGGGGTGGCCCATGACGATCGCCGTTCCGCTGACGCTGCTGCTTGGCCTGCTGTGTGGGCTGGTGAATGCGGCGCTGATCCACTACACCGGCATTAGCCCTTTAGTTATTACCCTCGGCACGCTCTACCTCTACGGCGGCGGCGCGCTGCTGCTCTCCGGCATGGCGGGGGCGACGGGCTACGAGGGCATCGGCGGCTTCCCGGACGGTTTTACCGCGTTCGCTAACCTCACGGTGCTGGGGCTGCCGATCCCGCTGGTGCTGTTCGCGGTGATTACCGCCTTCTTCTGGCTGATTACCCATCGCGGGCGCTTTGGCCGCCATCTGTTTTTAATCGGCCAGAATCCGCGCGCGGCGCGCTATGCGGCGCTGTCGGTGAACGGCATGCCCTACGCGCTGTACGGTCTGGTGGGCGTGGCGTCGGCGGTGGCCGCGCTGGTGATGGTCTCCTATTTCGGCTCTGCGCGTTCGGATCTGGGGCGCGATTTGCTGATGCCCGCGCTCACCGCCGCCGTACTCGGCGGGGCAAATATTTACGGGGGTTCAGGGTCGGTGCTGGGTACGGCGCTGGCGGCGCTGCTGGTGGGTTATCTCCAGCAGGGATTACAGATGGTCGGCATCCCCAACCAGGTGTCGAGCGCGCTGTCGGGGGCGCTGCTGGTTGTGGTGGTGATGGGACGTTCGCTAAGTCTGCACCGCGAATGGGTGCGATCTCTCTTCAGAAAACTATCCGGAGCGTAAGATGAAAACAAAACTGCTCGTCCTGGCAATGGCCCTCAGCTTCGCTTCGGCGCAGGCGGCGGACCGCATTGCCTTTATCCCCAAGCTGGTGGGCGTGGGTTTCTTCACCAGCGGCGGCAACGGCGCGAAAGAGGCGGGGAAAGATCTTGGCGTGGACGTGACCTACGACGGCCCGACAGAGCCGAGCGTTTCCGGCCAGGTGCAGCTCATCAACAACTTCGTCAACCAGGGCTATAACGCCATTATCGTCTCCGCCGTGTCGCCGGACGGTCTCTGCCCGGCGCTGAAGCGCGCGATGCAGCGCGGCGTGAAGGTGCTGACCTGGGATTCCGACACCAAACCGGAGTGCCGCAGCATTTATATCAACCAGGGGACGCCGGAACAGCTCGGCGGCCTGCTGGTAGAGATGGCGGGCAAGCAGGTCACCAAACCGAATGCCAAAGTGGCGTTCTTCTACTCCAGCCCCACCGTCACCGACCAGAACCAGTGGGTGAAAGAGGCGAAGGCCAAAATCGAGAAAGATCACCCCCAGTGGCAGATCGTGACCACCCAGTTTGGCTATAACGACGCAACCAAATCTCTGCAGACCGCCGAGGGGATCTTAAAAGCGTATCCGGATCTGGACGCGATCATCGCGCCGGACGCCAACGCCCTGCCGGCGGCGGCGCAGGCGGCGGAAAACCTGAAGCGGGAAGGGGTGGCGATTGTCGGCTTCAGCACGCCGAACGTCATGCGTCCGTACGTTGAGCGCGGGACGGTGAAAGCCTTCGGCCTGTGGGATGTCGTACAACAGGGCAAAATTGCGGTCAATGTCGCCGATCGTCTGCTGAAAAAAGGCGATCTTAACCCTGGCGACAGCGTGGACGTAAAAGATATCGGCGCGCTGAAGGTGGAGCCGAACAGCGTGCAGGGCTATCAGTATGAGGCGAAGGGCAACGGCATCGTGCTGCTGCCGGAGCGGGTGGTGTTCACCAAAGAAAACATCAGCAAATACGATTTCTGACGGGGGAGCAAATGGCTGATTTAGACGACATCAAAGACGGCAAGGATTTTGGCATCGGCACGCCGCAGCAGAATGTGCCGTTCACGCTGAAGGGCTGCGGCTCGCTGGACTGGGGCATGCAGTCCCGTCTGGCGCGTATCTTTAACCCGCAGAGCAACCGCACGGTGATGCTGGCCTTTGACCACGGCTACTTTCAGGGGCCGACCACCGGCCTTGAGCGTATCGATCTCTCCATCTCCCCGCTGTTTGGCGAAACCGACGTGCTGATGTGTACCCGTGGCATTCTGCGAAGCCAGGTGCCCGCCGCGACAAACAAACCGGTGGTGCTGCGCGCTTCCGGCGGTAACTCGATTCTGGGCGAGCTGTCGAACGAGTGCGTGGCGGTGGCGATGGAGGATGCCCTGCGCCTGAACGTCTGCGCGGTGGCGGCGCAGGTGTATATCGGAAGCGAGTTTGAGCATCAGTCGATTAACAACATCATTAAGCTGGTGGACGCGGGCGCACGCTACGGCATGCCAACGCTGGCGGTAACGGGCGTCGGCAAGGAGATGGCGCGTGACGCGCGCTACTTCTCGCTCGCCAGCCGCATCGCCGCCGAAATGGGGGCGCAGTTCGTCAAAACCTACTACGTGGACGAGGGCTTTGAAAAAGTGACCGCCAGCTGCCCGGTGCCGATCGTTATCGCCGGGGGCAAAAAGCTGCCGGAGCTCGAGGCGCTGGAGATGTGCTGGCGGGCGATTGATCAGGGGGCGTCCGGCGTGGACATGGGGCGCAATATCTTCCAGTCCAGCGCGCCGCTCGCCATGCTGAAAGCGGTGAAAAAAGTGGTTCACGAGAACGTGAGCGCCCGGGAGGCGTTCCAGTTCTGGCAGGAAGAGAAACAGGGAGAAGCAAAATGAACGTGACGCTGGTTGAGATTAACATCAAGCCCGAGCGGGTGGACGAGTTTCTTGAGGTGTTTCGCGCCAACCATGAAGGGGCCATCAGGGAGCCGGGAAACCTGCGGTTTGACGTGTTGCAGGACCCGAGGGTGAAAACCCGGTTCTTTATCTACGAGGCCTACAAAGACGAAGAGGCGGTGCTGGCGCATAAGCAAACCCCGCACTATCTGGCGTGCGTGGATAAGCTTGAGGATCTGATGTCGGAGCCGCGTAAGAAACGCAGTTTTGTGGGGCTGTTGCCGGAGTAATTCGATGCCCGATGACGCACTCATGCGCGTCATCGGGCATCCTGCTTATCCTTTGGCTTTCTGGATCGCCATGATTAATGCATCGGAAGAGACGTTTCCTGACATCACGCTAATGCGCTGAATGACCGGATCTTTTTCCTGAGGTAAAACCACAAACGCCGGCGCGTTGGCAAAACCGATCTGCTTCACGAGCTTCACATTGTCCTGTAACACTTTGTTTGCCGACCCGGCCGAAGGCAATTTTTTAAAGATAAAACGGATATCCGGGTTGGCATGGATAAGCGTTTCTGTGACGTTGCAGTTCACGCATTGCTCATCCACAAAAGACACCACGGCGACTTTTGCGTTGGCGGGCCCGACAACAGGATCGCCGCCAGCAAGCAGCTGCTCGCGATGGAGAATGACATTTTGCACCATGGCCTGTTGCTGCGCTATCTCCTGACGCTGGCGAAGGCTTTCCCCTGCCGCAACTAGAAATTCAGGATGTTCAGCGAGATAGGTAGAGACAATTTCACCCATTTTTTCAGGATGGGCGGCGAAATACGCTTCGGCGGCTTTTCCTGTTTGTTCAATCTGCTGTGGCGTTGCTTGCTCTGCCTGCGCTGCGGCTGAGAAAGTCAGGGTCGCAGCCAGCAGAAGCGAAAGGCGACGAAGGGAGGTTGAAACTTCCATTGATGTTATTCCGTAAAAGAGAGAGACGGGACTAGGACGCCAGTGCCTGTGTACGAACAGGCATAATGCGTCCATAGTCATTAATCGCTTGCCAGCGCACCTGGCATACCCCTGGGTCTGGACAACCCTCGAGCGCTCGCTCGCTAAAAGGGGCGACAAGGCCGCCATCAGCGATGTGCTTACCGCCGAGGCTGAGCTGATAAAGCGTGATGTAGTAAGGCGTCGGATTATTCACAACGACGTTTTTTTTGTTTCGTGACCAGCGTAAGGCCTGATAAGCATCATCGGGATTGCCGGTGAGCCCGGTGGGCCGATAAAAAAGTTTAAAGCGTGAACGTACCGCCGTTTGCACACCCGTGGTGTGCGGGTTAGCGGAAGGGATCGCCGCAACGTTTAACGTGAACAGCGTTTCACGATTTCTGGGCAACGTTCCCCCCGTAAATATCAGCCGAATCGTGTTTTCGCGTTGCGGACGCAACGAGAACAGCTGCGGCGTGGCCACAAATGCGGATTGAACCCCGTGTGGGGCATCCGCCCCAGTCCACAGGCCACCCGGCTCGACTTTGGTGTAGATCAGATACGATTCGTCAGAAGGGTTACGCACGGAAAAGCTGATCGATTTCTCACGTTCCGGATAGACAAACCGCGTTCCGCCGATCACCACGCCAGCTTGCGCCTGAAGCATGATGGTGGAGAGAAAAAAGAGAAGCAGGATCTTCGCCGGATAAACACACTTACGCATAATTGAGAATAAAGGTTGTCGTCGCATTTGCCGTACCCGTGGTGACCTTGTTTGCGGTGGCAACATAGCGGGCGTAAAACTGGAGAGTCGCGTCGCTTTGATTAGGAATAATCATCGTCTTCTGGCTTTTACTTCCCATAGAGATGAGCGACTTGTCCTGGTTGTAAATTCCTACGCCGATACCGGTTGCATAGCCTTCACCGCCGATGAGCGTCAGTAAATCCGGGTTTGCTGTATCGGGTGTGCCGTCAAAGGTAATACTGACTGAGCCTTCTGTTCCGGCACAGTTTTCCACATTAATAGCAAACGGATGATAATCAGCGCCCATACCTGACTGGGTGAAATATTTACTTTGCACGCTGTCCATTGTGACGGTCAGGTTCTGAGAATCAGGCGCGATACTGCACGTCTTTTTATGGATCACGCCAGTGATATAAATTGTACCGTCGTGCGCCAGTGTACGCGCTGAAAAAAATGGCACCAGAAAAAGCGCGGTGAATATTATTGTGAAAAACTTTTTCATTTCCGCATCCTACTGATAGAGCAGATCAAAATACATGATGGCCGTAGCATTCCCTGTCGTAACCTCGGGCAGGGTCGATTTGTACCGTAAATTAAACGTCAGGCTATTATCTCCCTGCTTTAAGGGATAAATTTCGGATTCCGTATTATTTATTTTAATCGGATTCATTCCGGCATTGAGAAGCTCTACGCCAATGCCCGTCGCCATTTCGCCAGCCGTTCCTTTACCCGTGTCGCTGAGCGCCAGCAGGTCCGAGTTATTGGTATCCGGCATACCGCTGAACCAGATTTTTGTCCCCTGAATGGCGCGTGAACAATTTTTAAGATCGATCGTGAACGCTTTTTCCGGCGTCGTTGTTCCGGTTGCGGGAAATTCAGATATATCGAATGCGCCTAAATCAACCGTTTGTTCTTTACTGTTCACATCAACTTCACACGATTCGCCGATAATTGTGCCGTATATCTGGAGGTTAACTGTAAAACCCTCATCGGCGTACGTTGTTGCTATGCCAGAGAACAGCGTCGCCAGGGCGACAAAATACAAGACTCTCATTTTTCACCCTTACGCAAAATCGATACGTAAACAGGCCAACGCAGTAAACAGACCTTCTGCCGGGGCCTTCCCTGTCGTGCTGATGGGGTAGGTTTTTAACGTGACATCAGCATGGCCTGAACTATCAGTAATAAAATCAGCGGTGCTGGAGGCGTCGTTAGGTATCATGACGGTGCCATTTTCGTTGGTTACCACCACGCCGACATCTTTATTATCCGTAGCGATCGCCTGGCCGACGTTGCTGTCTGCGTTGGCGACCAGTCGAAGCGTAAGATGCGCAGGCGAAATCACGTCCGCATTACACTCGATGGGAACATTAAAGGTTTTTACCGGCGCGTTAGAAGGTTTCTCACCCGCTTTCGTGAATGAAGAACTGTTGAGTTTTCCCAGGTCAACCGTAATGATTTGTCCCGCATTAATGATGCAGTTTTGCGGCACCGTGACCGCGCCGCTGTATGTTATTTGATAAACAATATCATTCAACGGGTCGGTATTTTCGGTGGTGATATAAACATTAAACATCACTTTACTGGGAATAATGACCGTGCCGATAAAAGGTTTGATAATTTTTAACCGGAATACCAGGTTGGAGTCATATACCGGGAAAGGTATGTTCATATCCTCTTTATCCACCCTGTAATCTTTACCCATATGGATATAGTCTCCAGGCGGAAAATATTCACCAATTTCGGAATCGGTTATCCGCATCGCCCCTGCAATATAGATCGGGTCAAGATTCATATACTGCCACTGGTCTTCCGTGAAAATCACCGGGTAGGTATTCCTGTATGAGCGATAGGTACGAGAATCGCCATCTGGATGATAGTCACATATGGCGTTTACGCCCACATCCTGTGATTTAACCAGTTCAACTGCCTGCCCCAGCTGGTTTTGTTCTTTTGTCAGCGTGGCCGTCAGATCGTAATTTACATTCGTAATGCTGTGATCAAAGTTATGACAGACCGCTGCCAGACTTTGCGTAGAAGCCGTAAGGCTGAGTAATAAAAAAATAATGCGTACTTTCACTTATCGGCACTCCGCTTTTAAACGCACGAGGGACTGCTTTGTTTCACTTAGCTTGTAAACGGCAACACATTTTTTATCATCTGTGTCGCCCCATTGCGCTGTCAGACTCCCTGTCTCGCCCAGCCCAGACAGATACGCTTCGCCGTTATCGCCTACGATGGTGTCCCCACCTTCATCGCTGCGCGTAACAACCGCGCCAAAGGGCACAGGGCGCCCGTTATGCATAAGTGCAATCATCGCGCGCGTTCCTGAGCGCGCCTTAAAGGTGGCGCGAACCAGGGCGCCCTGGGTTGGAACAACGTGGGTTACAGCCTCGTCAATGTCCAGATCGTCGCTGAGCGAGTTGGTGTTCAGCGCCATGCGGTTACGGTGGTATGCGCTGGCATACGGCACAATCGCATAACCACGCCAGTCGGTATGGATCCCTGGGCCGTCTTCGACCTTCACGTTGCTTGCGCCCGGCGCGGCGATCAGGACATTGGTATCCCCCAACGGCTGGCTTAAGGTGATGCCGTTGCGATGCGCGACGATACCGCCGCTGAGGCCGTAGTTGATCTGTTGATAATCGCCATTGTTACTGTAGTTGTACCCCAGGCTCGCATTACCGTAGGCGCTATCATATTCCGTGCTGATGCTTCCACTGGCACCGGTATGTTGGTTCTGGTATCCCTGCTGAACGCTGTAGCTGAGGTTATTGTCTTCAAGCAGCGTTCCGTTGATGCCGGCAGTATTATTGACCCTGCCGTCGTTATCGGTGCTCATGCCGTATGTGGCGTAAATGCTGTTTAAACGTTTGGTCACATCTCCACCTGGATGAAGCCACAGATTGAGCGGGAAGGAGAGCGTTAAAGAATAAATACGATCGCTTTCACTCATGCCAGGGGATTTATTGTAGTTGTAGGTCAGGTTATAGGTTACGCCCGCAACCGTTCCGCTATAACCCAGCTGAATAAGCGTATTTTTTTCATCGGTATGCCAGTACGTTTGCTGGCTGCCGTTGAGGAAAATCGACCCGGCAGTGCCCAGCTGTTGGGAAATATTGGCCTGCAGCTTGCCGCGTTTGGTGTAGTACAGATTGTAATAATCGGTCCACACGGGCTGATTGTCGTCGGTGTGGTCGTTGGGATCGTCCTGGCCCACATACCCCTTCATTTGCTTATAGGTGGTTTCATCCAGGGTATAAAAACCGGATGTGGAATAGCGATAGCCTAACAGCTGGAAATTGGTGCCCATGCCGTTCAACGATTTTGCATATAAGAAACGTATTGACTGCCCGTTATGTGAGCTACCGTCGCTCAGTTCGCTTTGTGCGGAGGTGAGATCGGCCGATACGGCGCCAAAATTCCCCAGGTTCACCCCGGTACCCAACGCAAAGGCAGAGTATTTTTCCGTCAGCTGCGTACCACCGTAGACGGTAAATCCTTTTGGTAACCCCCAGATAAGCGTTCCCTGGACAAAGTTTGTGTCCTCCTGCTGATCGCTGTTACTGCGATAGCGGGCCGCGGTGGCGGCATATTTTACGGTGCCTTCACGCTGCAAAACCGGAACCGCGGAATAGGGCACAGAGTAGCTGCTGATCGTTCCGTCAGATTCTTTGACCTCTACATTCAGGTCACCGCTGGAGGAGGTGGGGTACAGATCGTTAATGGCAAACGCCCCGGGCGGCACATAGCTTTGATAAATGGTGTAACCATTTTGTTTGATGGTGACCTGGGCGTTGGATTTAGCGATCCCATGAATGGTTGGCGCAAAACCTTTCATACTATCAGGCAGCATGTTGTCATCAGAATTGATCTGCACCCCGCGGAATGGCAGGCTGTCGAAGACATCCGAAGTGGTATAGTTCTCGCCGATTGTTAGCTTGCTTTTTAGCGGGATAACGGCACGTTCAACATAGGTTTTAATGTGTTCCCAGTTGGTGTAGGTCTCTGAGCCGCTGCTGTTGTAGCTCCATGTAGAGAAATCCCGGAGCCGCCACGGCCCCAGGTTTAATCCGCTGTTAAGTCCCAGAAAATAGTTGTCTGTCGTCGAACCGTAATCACCGCTATTGTGACTATGCGAACCCGAAAAGTCATAATTCAGCATAAGGGCGTTAATGCCTTCGTCCCATTGCTCTGGGGGAATGTACCCGCGCGCATTATTACGCAGCGCCGCTTGCGGAATACTGATATTCAGGCGCTGGTGTTCAAAATCAAAAAATGTGGTGGCAGCGGGAATGGCTGCCGGCAAATCGACACAGTTGCCCGCTTTTTCGTCCTTAAGACCGGGTAAGACATCGACATTTACCCCCATCGCATCAAGTGACTTACGCGAGAGGCAGGGCGTCAGCCCCGTATCGTCATCCGTAGGTGTTGAATTTTTGCGCACGTTAAACGTGACGTCGCGCGTGGCTAAAAAATTGTCATTCAGCCATACGTCCACGCGATAGACCCCTGGCGCCTGACCAGCATTACTAAAATGTGATAAATCAGCAACCGCCGCAGGATCGCTTGAAAGAAAGGCAGGGTTGAAATAATAGCCCGCATCCGCATTAACGGATGCGAATGCGCCGAGCATGGCCAGCGTGAGAGGGGCCAAACGATGATTGACTATCCTTGTCTGATACTTGCGAAACTTCATTTTTCTCTGCCTGCTTCAACGCGCTATGTTCGGTATTTTTCCGGGAAAATTATGCTCCAGGGCATGTCTGAACAGGGGTGGTAGCACCGAAATCGTTAACGGTCTGGAACGTCACCTGGCTCCCGCTACCGGCAGGTAGATCAACGACCAGGCTGTTCATTGGCGGAACCATGTTATTGGTTAACTTTGCGTTTCCCGCTTTGAATTGCACCAGCGACACGTAATAAGGCGACGCGTTTTTGATGGTCAACTTGCCGTTACTGACCGTGCAGCGCAGCGCCTTTGGCGCGTCAATTGACGGGGTAGGCAATTTTTTTGGGCGAATAAAAAGCTTAATGACGCTCTGCGTCGCAATCTGCAATGTATTTCCCTGCAGCTTACTTTTATCCACGGCCGGGATAGCTTTGCTGTTGAAATAAAAAACGCTTTCTCTGTCTTTCGGCAAATCTGGGCCAGCGTACATAATCCTGATGGTGTTTTCTTTTTTAGGATGCATAACAAAAAGTGGAGGCGTGACAATAAAGTCTGTGGACTTCGATTGATCGGCGTTCGCAACCCACGATTGCACCAGGAAAGCATTGCTTTGAGACGAGTTCGTAATAGGTAACGAAATCTGTTTATCACCCTGAGGGTAAATAATACGCGTTGCGCCCAGGCCTATCCCCCCAGCGTGAGCCGTAGTCAGCACCGTAGCTGCGAATAAAAAAGAATGCGTAATCAGCTTCGTTATCAAAGATACAGTATTAATTCGTTTCATTTATATATCACTTCATTGAATACATAATCAAATACATAGAATAAAACATGCCGTTTAAGCCTATGTATTTAATCTATATAAAACGGTCGGTTATATTAAAAATCCCTCCTTCGTACAGGCGTACGAAGGAGGGATGACAGCATCCTAATTCGATTAGGAATAAACCATCTGGAAGGTAGCGGTGGATGCTACGTTACCTGGTGTTGCTGCGCCTGTAGCGATGTAGTCAACGCTCAGTGGGATAATGTTTTCACCGTTGATCAGGCCGATTGCAGAAGAGGTGGTACCCAGATCCAGGTTTTTACCGTCCGGTCCAAACAGCTGCAGAGCCACGTTCTGTGCGGAACCTGCACCTGCGGTATTCGCCATAGCGCCCGGCTGAGTTGCATCCTGCTGCGCGTTGAAAATAACCGCTGCGTTCTGGCTGACAGTGGTGTCGCAATCTTCCAGTTTAATGTTGAAATCTTCTTTCTGATTCGCCAGCATTCCGCTTTGAGTCAGCTTCACGGTACGAACCTGGCTCAGGATAACGGTCTGGTCAACAGAATCGGCAGCAACTGAACAGGCAGCGTTAACAACCTGACCGACGAAATTAACGGTACCGCCGCTTACTGTGGTGGTGTCTGCCTGTGCGTTCATCATCACGCCGCTTGCCATAGATGCAGCAACAACCATTGCTAAAACATGCTTTTTCATACAAATCCTTTTAAATAAACAGTTTTCTGTCAAGTTGAAACAAAATTAAAGGTGACTTAATACAAGACTATTCAGATTAAAAATCATGAATATACAGAATCATACAGTACGCTGTGTTTTGCACATTCTCGTGATGTTCCGAAAGCGTATTTTATGAGGCGAGACATATTATATCAATCTATTGCTGGTTGATTTTTGCTTAGAAATTCTTAAATGGGTTTTAATTAAAAATTTATTAGTTTTTAGAATGGGAGGGTATGATTGATGCGCTATTTAGCCTGATTCAGTAAGGTGCAATCGCCGAGAGTGATATTTCTGCATTGTTATTGAACGCTATCCTTTTATTAAAATTAAATATTAATTTAAAACGGGAATTGTTCTTTAGGGCAATGTAAGAGTGATTTTCAATATGCCATGTTTAATTACAAATTGAAATGAAATTAGAGGGGATATAACTCCCTCCTCCATAAGAGGAGGGATTAAATCATACTTCTTCTACTCTTACCCGCAGCGCTGCCAGCGCCTTGCGCGCCGCCTTCAGCACCTGCTCACACTGCTCAATGGTCAGCGTCAGCGGTGGCTCAATGCGGATGGTTTTCGAGTTGTTGAGCGTGCCGGCTACCAGCACCCGCTGGCGGAACATCTCGCTCGCGAAGCTGTAGCCGATTTCATTGTCGACAAACTCGATTGCCATCAGCATCCCTTTGCCGCGCGCCTCCTGCACCAGCTCCGGGTACTCACGCCCCAGCTGGCGGAAGCCATCCAGCAGCATGTCGCCTTTCTGCTCCGCCTGCGCAGGCAGGTTTTGCTCCAGCAGCACGTTGATGGTGGCCAGCGCCGCCGCACAGGCAAGCGGGTTACCGCCAAAGGTGGTGGTGTGCAGGAACGGATTGTCGAACAGCACCGAGAACACCTCTTCGGTGGCAACCGTTGCACCAATCGGCATCACGCCGCCGCCGAGCGCCTTCGCAAGACACAGTATGTCCGGCTGAACGTTCTCGTGCTCGCAGGCAAACATCCTGCCGGTGCGCCCCATCCCGGTCTGGACTTCGTCGAGGATCAGCAGTGCGCCAAACTCATCGCACAGCTGACGCACGGCGGGCAGGTAGCCCTGTGGAGGCAAAATCACGCCGCCTTCACCCTGAATCGGCTCGAGAATCACCGCCGCCACGTCATCGCCGGTTTTACGGCATTCGCTTAGTACGGTGCGCATGGCGTTAATGTCGCCGAACGGCACGTGGCGGAAGCCCGGCAGCAGCGGCATAAACGGTTTGCGGAAGGTGGATTTGGCGGTCGCAGACAGTGCCCCCAGGGATTTCCCGTGGAACGCGCCGCTGGTGGCGATAAAGGTGAATTTCCCGCGTGGCGACTGGTACGCCTTGGCGAGCTTGATCGCCGCCTCGACCGACTCGGTGCCGCTGTTGCTGAAGAAGCTGTATTTCAGCTTGCCGGGCGTTAAGGCCGCCAGCGTTTTCGCGAGCATGGCGCGAAGCGGGTCGAGCAGTTCCTGACTATGGAGAGGTTGTTTCGCAAGTTGATTCTGTACGGCGGAAACCACTACTGGATTACGGTGCCCCACGTTAAAGATACCGAAACCACCCAGGCAATCTATAAACTCCTGTCCCTGGGTGTCGACAAGCGTGTTGAGACTTCCCGCTTGCCACTCTACGGCTCCGTAATCCCCGCCGGCGGTAACAGATTTGCGATACTCCAGAAAACCAGGATTCACATGCTCTTTAAAATAATCGATGACCTCTCGGTTAAGTTGTTTCATCTCCTCATGATCGAGCGTTCGCTTCTCAATGAGATTCAGTGCGTGCGCGGTACAGGCAAGAGCCGAGGCGCTGGAAGGTAACCTGTTCAAAATATGCTCCCGGGGATCGCGTATCACATGATACTGAGTTAAGTATTGCAGGGATTACGCCACTTCAGATGACTTAACGAAAATCGGGATAAACGCCAGGTTAAAATTATGTTGCGCAATATTTAATTATGCCGGAGCAATCGAAACGGGATTTAGGGGGGACAGGGCAACCCGCATTCTCAGGTGCACAAAAAGGCAATTGCACTAAAGGAGTGCATGGCTTGCGGCTTAAGTGGGCGTTAACAGGTCATGCTTTATAGGTAATTTCTTTGCGAAAGTATTTGGAATCAATGAATTATAAAATCTCACAAAAAGTGCGGTTTAAGTGAAATCTGCGATCTCCATCAAGTTTAACAACTAAAGATAAATTGTTTACCGCCGAAAAAACAATAAACCACAAAATTAACATTCGAATAACCTGCAAGGAATGCCCGTCATGTCTTCTCCTTCCTGTGTCACCCAGAATAATTATCCTCTGGACGATGACACCACCTTAATGTCGACCACCGACGTCCACAGCTATATGACCCATGCAAACGACACCTTTGTGCAGGTGAGCGGCTATCAGCTTGATGAGCTGATGGGCCAGCCGCACAATCTGGTGCGCCATCCCGACATGCCAAAAGCGGCGTTTGCCGATATGTGGTACACCCTGCAGCAGGGTGAGCCGTGGAGCGGCATTGTCAAAAACCGGCGTAAAAATGGCGATCATTACTGGGTGCGTGCGAATGCGGTACCGATGGTGCGGAATGGGCAGGTGACGGGGTATATGTCGATCCGCACCAAAGCCACGGAGGAAGAGATCGCTGCCGTAGAGCCGCTCTACCGGGCGCTGAATAACGGGAGCTGTAAAAAACGCATCCAAAAAGGACTGGTGGTGCGTAAGGGCTGGTTGGGTAAACTTCCTTCCATGCCGCTACGCTGGCGCGTACGCAGCGTGATGGCGGCGCTCTTTGCCGCGCTTGCCGCTACCCTGGTGACCACCTCCGCAGGCTGGGCGCCGCTCGCAGCGGCCGCCGTGATAACGCTGCTGGGAACGCTGCTGTTTGAGCAGCAAATTGTCCGCCCGATCGAAAACGTCGCGCATCAGGCGCTGAAGGTGGCGACCGGCGAGCGCAACAGCGTGCAGCATCTGAACCGCAGCGACGAGCTGGGGCTGACCCTGCGCGCGGTAGGACAGCTGGGGCTGATGTGCCGCTGGCTCATCAATGACGTCTCAAGCCAGGTGATGAGCGTCCGTGACGGCAGCGACAGGCTGGCGCAGGGGAACGAAGCGCTGAACGATCGTACGCGTCAGACCGTGGCGAACGTGCAGCAGACCGTCGCAACGATGAACCAGATGGCCGCTTCCGTTCAGAGCAACTCAGAAACCGCCGCCGAAGTGGACAAACTCTCCGTCGCCGCGAGCAGCGCGGCGACGAAAGGCGGCAACGCGATGCAGACCGTGGTGAAAACGATGGATGACATCGCCGATAGCACGCAGCGCATCGGCTCGATTACCTCCCTGATTAACGACATCGCTTTCCAGACCAATATCCTGGCGCTGAATGCGGCCGTTGAAGCGGCAAGAGCCGGCGAGCAGGGGAAAGGCTTTGCCGTGGTCGCGGGGGAAGTTCGCCACCTTGCCAGCCGCAGCGCGAATGCGGCTAACGATATCCGCAAGCTGATTGATGCCAGCGCCAGCAGGGTACAGTCCGGCTCCGAGCAGGTGCACGCCGCAGGCCGCACGATGGATGACATTGTCGAGCAGGTGAAAAACGTCACGCAGCTCATCGCGCAGATCAGCCACTCGACGTCCGAACAGGCGACCGGGTTGTCAGAGCTAACCCGCGCGGTGGCGGAACTGGACAGCATTACGCAAAAAAATGCCGACCTGGTCGAGGAGAGCGCGCACATCTCTGCCATGGTGAAACACCGCGCCGGGCGTCTTAAGGATGCGGTGACGGTGCTCCATTGAGCCAGTAATGTTCCGGAAAAGTCGTTTATGCCGTAAGGAATAAACGGCTTTTTTATTTGTGGTTGTGACTATTAATGTTTTTTATTGTTAATGAGATATTAAATAACTAAAGAAAGTGCCTCAGTTATTTATTCCTGCCTAAGTCAGTTTTCCCCGATGCTATTTTGCAAAACCCTGTTCTGGTGGTCTGGTAACGATCGATGGGGCGGAATTAATAGCCTCTACCTATCCATTGTGATGGTTATGAAATAAAAAAACGATCAAAGTCATAAAGTTAGCGGATTCGTTACCGATAACAGCGATCGTCTGAGAAATAATCACATCGATGGAGTAAATATGTTCTTACATGACGTAAAGATCGGCACGAAATTATTTCTGGCGTTTGGATTCTTTATTGTCCTGATGGTGATCAGCGCCAGTATGTCCTTACTGAGCCTGAACCGGGCTAACAACGGGATGCAATCCATCATTACCCATGATTATCCCACCACGGTAAAAGCGAACCAGTTAATCGACAACTTCCAGGAATTTATTAGCACTCAGCAGCTCATGCTGCTGGATGAACAGGGAACGTACACGGCACAGTCGCAGCAGCATCTTAAAGAGATCAGCGAGCATATCACGGTGATTTTGGGCGAGCTGAATACGGTGTTGCAGGACCCGAAATCGCAGCAGGTCCTTGCCGAGATCCGCGACGTTCGTCAGCAGTATCTGGACTCGCGCTATCGCATTTTGCAGGCGGTGCAGAATAATGACCGTGCGGGTGCTATCCAGGAGATGATGACCCATACCCTCACCGTGCAGCAGGCCTATAAAGCTAAAGTGCAGGAGCTGATTGCGATTCAGAACCATGAGATGCAGAGCGCGGGGGCGCAGGTGGAAGGAGACTTCAGGTCCAGCCGACTGCTGCTGATCCTGATCACCCTCTTTAGCGTCGCCGCTGGCAGCCTGATTGGCTGGTTTATCGTGCGCGCTATTACCCGCCCACTCGGCGAGGCGGTGAATTTTGCCAATGCCATTTCAGAGGGCGACCTGACGGGCAGTATCACGCCGCACGGCAAAGACGAAACGGGCCTATTGCTGCACGCGCTGATGGAGATGAAAAACCGCCTGCTGGATATTGTGCAGCAGGTGCAAACAGGCTCGGAGAATATCTCCAGCGCAGCCGCGCAGATTGTCGCCGGTAACCAGGATCTTGCCGCGCGCACCGAGGAGCAGGCAAGTTCCGTTGAACAGACCGCCGCCTCGATGGAGCAGATCACCGCGACGGTGAAAAACACCGCCTCGCACACCGGGGAAGCGACTAATCTCTCGGCAGATGCCGCCACGGTGGTCAAAAACAACGGGGAGATGATGAAGCAGGTGACCAGCAAAATGCGCCTGATTAACGAGACGTCGAACCGGATGTCCGACATTATCGACCTGATCGACGCTATTGCGTTCCAGACCAACATTCTGGCGCTGAACGCGGCGGTGGAAGCGGCGCGTGCGGGCGAGCACGGCCGCGGCTTCGCGGTGGTTGCCGGTGAGGTTCGCCAGCTTGCCCAGAAGAGCGCGTCGTCTGCCAGTGAAATTCGCGAGCTGATCGAGAGCTCCACTAGCCAGACCCAGGACGGGATGAATCTGGTGGAAAAAGCGAGCGCGTTGATCAACGGCATGGTCGGCAACGTGGAGGAGATGGACACGATCCTGCGCGAGATCCGCCAGGCCAGCCACGAGCAGACGGAGGGGATCTCGCAGATCAACAGCGCGATTGGCCTGATTGATGCCACCACCCAGCAGAACTCTGCGCTGGTGGAGGAGTCCGTCGCGGCGGCGGCATCCCTTAACGAGCAGGCGATGCACCTGAAAGAGCTGGTACGCGTATTCCGAGTGAGCGAGCACGCGCCGGCTTAATCCAGCTGGGAGATCTCCAGCGCCGCGCGGTCGATTATGCCGATAATCTGCTTGAGCTGCGCGTCGCTGAGCTCTCCCTGATTTACCTTCAGGTCTAACACCGCTTTAAAGTTATCCAGCGCCCGCTTCATCTGCGGGTTTTTGCGCAGCTCAAAGCCGACGCTGCGCGCCTTAATACGCACCTGGATCTGTTCCAGCTGTTCCCGGTTTTCGTCCAGCCAGCGTTGTCCTTCAGCGGTAATCGCAATCTTCTTACGACCGCTCTCTTCTTCCGTAATAATGATAAAGGTTTGATCCTGCAGATAATCCAGCGTCGGGTAGATCACACCGGGGCTCGGCGTGTAGTTCCCCTGGGTCAGGTTCTCGATCTCTTTGATCAGCTCATAGCCGTGGCTGGCGCTGCGGGTCAGGATATCCAGAATCACCAGTCGCAGGTCGCCGTGGCCGAAAAAGCGCGGTCGGCGTCCACCGCCGTCGTGTTCATGTCGCATGTTATGTCTCTTAATTTGATATATCTAAACTATATCTAAGATATATTCAGATGCAATCTAAAAAATCTTGCTTTTTTACTGATTAGTAATCATTATCATTTAAAATTCAATTCCGATATATCGTATTCACCAGAGAAGAGGCTAAAAATGGCATCTACCCGTTACCCACAGCGCGTGCGTAATGACCTGCGCTTTCGCGAGCTGACGGTGCGCCGCGTTGAACGCGTTAGCGCAGGCTTTCAGCGCATTGTTTTAGGCGGCGAGGCGCTGGAGGGCTTTAGCTCCCGCGGCTTCGACGACCACACCAAAGTCTTTTTCCCTGCACCTGGCACCACGTTTGTCCCGCCGAAGGTCACCGATGAAGGCATCGACTGGGGCGACGGCGTACGTCCACAGGCGCGCGACTATACGCCGCTGTACGATGAGGCAAATCATGAGCTGGCGCTCGATTTCTTCATTCATGACGGCGGGATTGCCAGCGGCTGGGCAGTCGAGGCGAAGGCGGGCGACAGGTTGACGATCGGCGGCCCGCGCGGTTCGCTGGTAGTGCCGGAGGATTACGCCTGGCAGCTGTACGTGTGCGACGAGTCCGGCATGCCGGCGCTGCGTCGACGTTTAGAGAGCATTGCTAAACTGCCGGTTTGTCCGGAGATTCACGCGGTGGTGACCGTAGGTGATGAATCTTATAAGGACTATCTGGCGCACCTGAGTGATTTCAACATCACCTGGGTGGTGGGCCACAGCGAGCAGGCGGTGGCTGACCGTCTGGCGGCGCTGGCCGTGCCGGCGGAGGATTACTTTATCTGGCTGACCGGAGAAGGGAAGGTGGTAAAAAGCCTGAGCCGCCAGTTTGAAACCAACGCGATTGACCAGCATCTGGTGCGTGCCAGCGCATACTGGCACGCTAAATAATCAGGCTGCCGAATCCATCTGCGCTTCGTTAACCTGATGTTCGAGCGAGGCGCATACCTCTTTTAGCGCTTTCTCCTGCTGAGCAAAGTACGCTTCCATATTGCTCAGCGACGATACCAGCAGCCAGGACTCCTCTTTTTCCAGCTCCGCCAGCTCGTTCACTAGGGTGTCGATTTGCTCGCGGACCTGCGCCATTTTTTTGCGGATACGCTCCAGATCGTTCAGCCTGTCGCTCGCCATCAATGGCTCGAACCCCTGCTGCAGGCGGGCCACCAGCGAGCGAATGGTTTTGACGTCGCCGCGCTGTTTGGCCTGGTTGAGCTGCACCATCATCGCGTTGGCTTCCTCTTTCAGATCGTCTGCGACTAAATCCGGATGGCAGAGCTTGCTCGCCTGCCGCCAGAGGCGCTTGAGTTCGTTCTGATCTTCTTCCGAGAGATGTTTGCCCTTGCGCAGCCGCACTTCGGCATCGTGATGCTGTTCGCGATACTTCTCGTACTCTTCGTTGGCCTCGTCGCGCGCCTGACGCGCGGGCTCTTCTTCGCGCGTTAAGCCGCTTTCCAGTTCGAGCGCTTCGGCCAGCAGGTTGGTAATCAGATTGCTTTGCTGCTCCAGATGCTTACGCGCCTGAGCGGCCTGGACGGAGTCAGCCGGGAGATCGCGCCAGCGCTGGGTAAGCGTCGCCAGCACCTCCACCGCCTGCGCCATATAGCGCTGACAGCGGCGGTAATCCTCCTCGCGACGACGTGCCTCCGCCTGCTGACGACGCAGGTTCAGCTCCGCCAGCGTTTTACGCAGGGCGAGGATCTGCTGCATCAGCGGTCCGAGGCGGGAGAAATAGAGATCGTTGAACTCATCAAGCTGCTGCACGCGCGCGTTGCGGTGGTCAATCAGATCGCGCAGACGCTCTTCCAGCGCCTTCAGCTCCAGCTTGCTGGCGGCTACCTGTGGGTCACGCCACTGGGTCACGGCGCGTTGGCCCTGCAGCCAGGCGGTTATGGCCGCCATGGCCGCGGTGTAGTTCTTTTCCTCAAGCGCCACGACGATTGCCTGTAGCTCATCGTCAAACGCTTCATTTTTCAGGCGTGTCAGCTGGCTCTGGATGATGTCGTCATCTTCCAGTTCAATGGCATTTTTAATGATTTCTAGCCGTTTGATCGGTGTGCTCATGATGCCTTTCGCTTTGGCGCTTAAGTATTTGAGTTAAGGGTAGTTGTTGTAAAAGCTACAGGAAATAATACACACGGATGATGATCGGCGCGATGGGGGATTTCTTTAGATTTGCAGTTTGTGAGGGTGAGCGGCAGGCCGGGCTACGTGTGATTGATTCCGTATGTGCTTGCATAGGGGGCAGCAAAATCAAAGGAGGGATACAGCCTGGCGAATGCTTGGGGGAAAACTCAGGGGACAACAAGATGGTACCCGTTATTCAGCCAACAAAAAAGCCACTCGCTAGAGTGGCTTAATCATATGATTCTAACACTAAAATTTGGTGGCCCCTGCTGGACTTGAACCAGCGACCAAGCGATTATGAGTCGCCTGCTCTAACCACTGAGCTAAGGGGCCGTGGCGGTGAATTATAAAGTAACTCCCCGCAGCAATCCAGCCATTCACACCTGCCTGCTGTTTTTATAAACAATGCATAATCAATCCTTTATACTTCCATAACGACGTATCAGTGGGAGTAAAGATGATCAACGACATTCTGGCCCCTGGCCTGCGGGTGGTGTTTTGCGGAATCAACCCGGGAAAGTCCTCGGCGCACACCGGCTTTCACTTCGCCCATCCGGGCAATCGCTTCTGGAAGGTGATCTATCAGGCTGGGTTTACCGACAGGTTACTCAAGCCTGAAGAGGAGCAGCATTTGCTGGACACGCGCTGCGGAATTAGCATGCTGGTCGAGCGGCCGACGGTACAGGCAAGCGAGGTCAACCTGCATGAGCTGCGCAGCGGCGGGCGGGAACTGGTGAAGAAGATTGAAGACTATCAGCCGGCCGCGCTGGCGATCCTCGGTAAGCAGGCCTACGAGCAGGCGTTTAGCCAGCGCGGGGCTAAGTGGGGTAAGCAGAGCATCACCATTGGCGTTACGCAGGTGTGGGTGTTGCCGAATCCTAGCGGGCTCAACAGAGCGACGCTGGATAAGCTGGTGGAGGCCTACAGGGAGCTGGATGAGGCGCTGATGGTGCGGGGGCTTTAGGGGCTTCTGCGGCCTGTTGCCCTCACCCTGACCCTCTCCCACGGGGAGAGGGAATAAACAAAAAAAAAGCTCCCGATTGGGAGCTTTTTGCTGTTTACCAGGATTAGTCGTCCAGGAAGCTACGCAGCACTTCAGAGCGGCTTGGATGACGCAGCTTACGCAGCGCCTTCGCTTCGATCTGACGGATACGTTCGCGGGTCACGTCGAACTGTTTACCCACTTCTTCCAGCGTGTGGTCGGTGTTCATATCGATACCGAAACGCATACGCAGCACTTTTGCTTCACGG
The DNA here is from genome assembly GCF_900324475.1 of Enterobacter bugandensis. Lineage (NCBI taxonomy): Bacteria > Pseudomonadati > Pseudomonadota > Gammaproteobacteria > Enterobacterales > Enterobacteriaceae > Enterobacter > Enterobacter bugandensis. The sequence goes on along the minus strand of NZ_LT992502.1, from coordinate 4,052,308 downwards.
GCGGTCAGGCCAGCCAGAACGTCGTGCGTGGCGGCACGCAGGCTCTCGGTAGTAGCCGAGTCCAGCGGCAGCTCGAGGGTGGTATCCTCGATGAAATCCCCCAGATGCGAATCTTCATCATCACCGATTGGTGTTTCCATGGAGATAGGCTCTTTGGCGATCTTCAGCACTTTACGGATCTTGTCTTCCGGCATCAGCATGCGCTCGGCCAGCTCTTCCGGCGTCGGCTCGCGGCCCATCTCCTGCAGCATCTGGCGGGAGATACGGTTGAGCTTGTTGATGGTCTCAATCATATGAACCGGAATACGGATGGTGCGTGCCTGGTCCGCGATAGAGCGGGTGATCGCCTGACGGATCCACCATGTCGCGTAAGTAGAGAACTTGTAACCACGACGGTATTCAAACTTATCTACCGCTTTCATCAGACCGATGTTGCCTTCCTGAATCAGATCCAGGAACTGCAGACCGCGGTTGGTGTATTTCTTGGCGATAGAGATAACCAGACGCAAGTTCGCCTCAACCATCTCTTTCTTCGCACGGCGGGCTTTCGCTTCACCGATGGACATGCGACGGTTGATGTCTTTGACCTGCTCGATGGTCAGGCCGGTCTCTTCTTCAATTTGCTGCAGCTTCTGCAGACCGCGATAGACATCGTCCTTCACGTCGTGCAGTTTTTCAGACCACGGCTTGTTCATCGCGATAGCCGCGTTGAACCAGGTTTCGCTGGTTTCGTTGCCGGTGAAGAGGGTGATGAAGTTCTTCTTCGGCATTTTGCACTGCTCAACGCACAGCTTCATGATGATGCGTTCCTGGGTGCGTACGCGATCCATCATCACGCGCATGCTGTTTACCAGGTAGTCGAACTGTTTTGGCACCAGGCGGAACTGTTTGAACACTTCAGACAGCTTCAGGATCTCTTCCTGAGCGGCGGCATGGCTGCGGCCTTTCGCTTTGATGGTGTCACGCGTTACTTCGTACTGGGTACGCAGCTCGGCAAACTTCTCGCGCGCCAGTTCCGGGTCGATGCTGTTGTCATCGTCCGCGCTGTCGTCGTCTTCTTCCTCATCTTCATCTTCGTCGTCATCCATCTCTTCCTGAGACAGCTCAGAACCGACGTGAGTGGCGGTAGGCGCCATATCTTCTTCAGCGTTCGGGTCGACAAAACCGGTGATCAGGTCAGACAGGCGCGCTTCTTCCGCTTCAACGCGATCGTACTGCTCCAGCAGATAGGTAATCGCTTCCGGGTATTCGGCAACAGAGCACTGAACCTGGTTGATCCCGTCTTCGATGCGTTTTGCGATGTCAATTTCGCCTTCGCGGGTCAACAGTTCAACGGTACCCATTTCGCGCATGTACATGCGGACCGGGTCAGTGGTACGCCCGATTTCAGATTCCACGCTGGACAGGACCTGTGCAGCAGCTTCTTCCGCATCTTCGTCAGTGTTGTTGGAGGTTTCAGCCAGCAACAGATCATCGGCATCCGGTGCTTCTTCCATCACCTGAATGCCCATGTCATTGATCATTTGGATGATGTCTTCGATCTGGTCTGAATCGACGATATCTTCCGGCAGATGGTCATTGACCTCGGCATAGGTCAGATAGCCTTGCTCCTTACCGCGTTGGACAAGAAGTTTCAGCTGTGACTGCGGGTTTTGCTCCATAAGACGGTATCCACACTTAATTCGTTTGATTGGTGTCGGCGATGGTGCTGCCAACCTTTAAAGCGAGGGCGTACTTATATTTTTGCCGCTGCCTCTCAGTGCGGCTGCCGGGGGCTTCCCGATCGATATTCGGCACTTAAGCCGTTAAATTTTTTATTTCTTCGCCAGTTCCTGGTTAATCATCCAGAGCTCCCGGCGTTCTTCGCTGCTTAAGCCATGGGTGCGCTCGCGAGCTATCAACTCTTCCTGGCGCAACTCAAGCATCGAATCAAACATATGGTTGAGCGAGTCGGTGAACGTTTTTTCTGCAATTTCCTTATCTGCTATATCGTCCCACATCGACAGTTTTTCAAGGGTAGCGGCCTCTTTTGTGCCGCGATAATGCTCTAAAAGTTGTCCGGTGGTCAGACCTGGCTGAGACAAACAAGTGTTGACCAGTTCTGAAAATAAGCCAAGTCCGGGCAACTTTTCGTGGTTCAAACCCGCCAGCGACGGCACTTGCGGAGCAAGTTCGGGGTTTTGCACCAGTAACCCTATCAGTATACGCATGGTTGTGCGTTTTAGCTGAGGCGCGGGGCGAACCGTGCCGTTTTCAGCCTGTTTAGGCATTAAACGTTCAAGCTGGCTGTCATCCAGGATACCGAGCTTGTTGCCTAACTCCTGACGCAGGTAGATGCGCAGCGTTTCGCCGGGCACCTGGCTGATTAACGGCAGCGCCAGGGTACTGAGCTGCGCGCGCCCGTCAGGGGTACTCAAATCCACCTGCGGCATCAGGCTGTTAAACAGAAACGTGGAGAGCGGCTGTGCCTGCTCCATCCGCGCTTCGAATGCCGCTTTGCCCTCTTTACGCACCAGCGTATCCGGGTCTTCACCGTCGGGCAGGAACATAAAGCGTAGCTGACGTCCGTCGGTCATATACGGCAGCGCGGTTTCCAGCGCTCGCCAGGCGGCGTCGCGTCCGGCTCGGTCACCGTCGTAACAGCAGATGACGTTGTTGGTCACCCTGAACAGCAGTTGAATATGATCGGCAGTGGTGGACGTACCTAACGACGCAACCGCGTAGTTAATGTCGTACTGCGCCAGCGCAACGACGTCCATATAGCCTTCGACGACCAGCAGACGCGGAGGTTCCGCATTGTCCTGCTGCGCCTCATAAAGACCGTACAACTGGCGGCCCTTATGGAAAATATCGGTTTCCGGAGAGTTGAGGTATTTCGGCAGGGCATCACCCAGCACGCGACCACCAAAACCAATTACCCGGCCACGCTTGTCGCGGATCGGGAACATCACCCGTTCACGGAAGCGGTCGTAGCTTCGTCCCTGGTCGTTAGTGACCAGCATGCCTGCGTCGATGAGGGATTTACGATCTTCGCTATTGCCGCCAAAACGCTTTAACACGTTGTCCCAGCCGGGCGGGGCGTAACCAATAGCGAAACGCGCAATCACATCGTCGCTCAGTCCGCGCTTGTTCAGATACTGACGCGCAGGCTCAGCCGCAGAGTGCTTAAGAGACTGTTGGTAAAACGAATTCAGGCCATCCATCAGTTGATACAGCGTTTGCCGCTGATGGCGCTCGATCTGACTTGGCCCACTGCCTGCTTCATACGGCACTTCAAGATTATGCATCGCCGCCAGTTCTTCGACGGTTTCAACGAACTCGAGCTTGTCGTAGTTCATTAAAAAATCGACGGCATTACCGTGTGCGCCACAGCCGAAGCAATGGTAAAACTGCTTTTCACCGTTTACGGTGAAGGAGGGGGTTTTTTCGTTATGGAACGGACAGCACGCATGGTAGTTCTTGCCCTGCTTTTTCAGCTTTACCCGCGCGTCGATGAGATCGACGATGTCGGTTCTGGCGAGCAGGTCATTGATGAAAACGCGTGGGATTCTTCCGGCCATATGCCCCAAAAATTTAAGCGACTTATAAACGAAAACAAGCCGCGCATTCCTTCCGGAAGCACGGCCTTACGACTACTACTCTGTCTGTCAATTGAGGGCGTTGGCCCTCAACAGATTAGTACAGACGAGTACGGCGTGCGTTTTCGCGAGCCAGTTTCTTCGCGTGACGTTTCACAGCGGAAGCTTTAGCGCGCTTACGTTCGGTCGTTGGTTTTTCATAAAACTCACGACGACGAACTTCAGCCAGAACACCTGCTTTCTCGCATGAACGTTTGAAGCGACGCAGTGCTACGTCGAACGGCTCGTTTTCACGTACTTTAATTACCGGCATGTAACTCTCACCTTTAATAAATTCGGTTTGCCGCTGGCATCAACGCCAGCTTATTTCAAAATGGTGCGGAATTTTACTGCAAATGCTGCTGCTTTGTAAAGCACCGATGCGATTTTGAAAGGGACTTTAATAAGGGTGAGGAGTATACACGAGCCTTCTTCCTGGGGCGAACAAAGTTTTACATCAACCCGCCCAGGCTCTACACTGCGCGGTATTGAAACGAGGTAAAACAAGTCATGCGTGTACTGGGTATTGAAACATCCTGCGATGAAACCGGCATCGCCATTTACGACGACGAAAAAGGGCTTCTGGCCAACCAGCTGTATAGTCAGGTGAAATTGCACGCTGACTACGGCGGCGTCGTACCTGAACTGGCCTCTCGTGACCACGTGCGTAAAACGGTTCCCCTGATTCAGGCGGCGCTGAAAGAGGCCGGATTAAGCTCAACCGATATTGACGCCGTAGCCTATACCGCAGGGCCGGGTCTGGTCGGTGCGCTGCTGGTCGGCGCAACGGTAGGGCGTTCGCTGGCCTTCGCGTGGGACGTTCCCGCCATTCCGGTTCACCACATGGAAGGGCATCTTCTGGCGCCGATGCTGGAAGACAATCCGCCCGAGTTCCCGTTTGTGGCGCTGCTGGTTTCCGGCGGGCATACCCAGCTGATTAGCGTAACGGGTATTGGCAAGTACGAGTTGCTGGGCGAGTCGATCGACGATGCCGCCGGCGAAGCGTTCGATAAAACCGCCAAGCTGCTGGGTCTGGATTACCCAGGCGGCCCGATGCTCTCTAAAATGGCGTCGCAGGGAACGGAAGGGCGCTTCGTCTTCCCGCGTCCGATGACCGACCGTCCGGGGCTGGATTTCAGCTTCTCCGGGCTGAAAACCTTCGCGGCGAATACTATCCGCAATAACGACAACGATGAGCAGACCCGCGCCGATATCGCCCGCGCGTTCGAAGATGCGGTAGTGGATACGCTGATGATCAAGTGCAAGCGTGCGCTGGATCAGACCGGGTTTAAGCGCCTGGTGATGGCGGGCGGCGTCAGCGCCAACCGCACGCTGCGTGCGAAGCTTGCGGAGATGATGCAAAAGCGTCGCGGGGAAGTGTTCTACGCGCGTCCGGAATTCTGTACCGATAACGGGGCGATGATCGCTTACGCCGGGATGGTGCGCCTGAATGCGGGGGCAACGTCCGACCTGAGCGTGTCCGTGCGTCCGCGCTGGCCGCTGGCGGAACTGCCTGAGGCGTAACCCCCTCACCCTAACCCTCTCCCCACAGGGGAGAGGGAAATTTACGACTACACCCGCAGCATCCCTTTCTCTTCCAGAAACGCAATAATCGTCCCCAGACCGTCACCCGCCTTCAGGTTGGTAAACGTCCACGGGCGCTCGCCGCGCATGCGGTTAGTATCACGCTCCATCACCTCCAGCGACGCCCCCACGTATGGCGCAAGATCGGTTTTGTTGATCACCAGAAAATCGGATTTGGTGATCCCCGGTCCGCCCTTGCGCGGAATTTTTTCCCCTTCGGCCACGTCGATCACGTAAATGGTCAGGTCCGCCAGCTCCGGGCTGAAGGTCGCGCTCAGGTTGTCCCCGCCGCTTTCAACGAAGATCAGATCCAGATTACCGAACTTCTCGCTGAGTGCTTCTACCGCCGCGAGGTTCATTGAGGCATCTTCGCGGATGGCGGTATGCGGGCAGCCGCCCGTCTCCACGCCCACGATGCGCTCCGGCTCAAGCGCGCCCGCCTCGGTGAGGATGCGCTGATCCTCTTTGGTGTAGATATCATTGGTCACCACCGCCAGATGGTACGTGTCGCGCATCGCCTTGCAGAGCGCTTCCAGCAGGGCGGTTTTGCCCGAGCCTACCGGGCCGCCCACGCCAACGCGCAGGGGATGTTTGTAATCAGCCATGTTGACTCCTCAGGAACGGAATAGTCGTGAATATTGTGTTTCGTGGCGCGCGGAGGCGATAGCCGACAGTGGCGTAGCTGCCCCCAGCGCGTCGTCGCCACGTAAAAATGCCTGTTCAAACCCGGCGGCAAAATGGTCGCTCAGGTCGATAATCAGCTGCTGTGCGGCCTGCTGCCCGAACGGCACCAGCTTGACGCCCGCCATCACCGCGCTCTCAATCCAGCTGTAGCCGAGGCTCAGCGCCAGCTCGCGCGCGCCAATGCCCCAGCGCACGCCGAGCCACGCCATGCCGCAGAGCTGGCTCTGTGCAAACAGCGACAGCCACTCTGCCGGGCAGTTCGGCTCCCAGCTTTTAATCAGGCGCGTAAAGGCCGCACCACGGTTGCGCTCCTCTTCGCGCAGCTCGCGCGTTTCCCGGCAGGCGAGCAGATATGTCGTCCAGCGTTTTGCTGCCGCGACATCCTGCTGTTCGCAGGCCCGGAACAGCCGGATAAACATCGGCAGATCGACGCAGAAAAAGCTCTGCTCCATCTGCTGGATCTGCCAGCGTCTGAAGGCGTCGGTGCTCGTAACCCAGCCCGCCTCTACGGCCCACTCCAGCCCCTGCGACCAGGTAAACGATCCGACCGGCAGGCTACTGCTGGAGAGCTGCATCAGGCGCAGCCGCTGGCGGGCGTGCTCCATCAGCTCATCAGCGCCAGCAGGGCGGAGACAATCAGCCCGCCGCCGAAGGTTTTACGCAGCCCGTCGTGACGGCGCAGCAGCAAGCCTGCGGCGAAACTGGCGCACAGCACCGTCGCGCTGGCCAGCATAAAACCGCTGGTGAACAGCCAGAAGCTGTGGCCAGACATCTCCACCCCGTGCGCCCAGCCGTGGAACATCGCCAGGGCAGGTACCGCCAGCAGCAGGCGGTTTTCAGTTTTAAACATCATCACCCCGCAGACCGCCAGCGAGGCGATAATCAGCATCTCCATGCCGCTAAAGCCGCCGAGCAGGCTGCCCGCAACGGCGCCGACAAGCATCATGCCGAGGGTGGCAAACGGCAGCAGGAGCTTGCGGCCGCTCAGGGCAGACAGCACGCCAGCCCCGGTCAGCATCAGCAGGTGATCCAGCCCGGTCAGCGGATGGAGAAAACCGGCCTGAAAGCTGTCGGCGCCGTGGCCGGGATGCGCGAGCGCGGGAACGGAAAAAGCCAGCAGTAACAGCGGTAAATACTTACGCATGATTGATCCTTAATGTGAATGGGCGTGAGAATGGCTATGGCTATGGCTATGGCTATGGCTATGGCTGTGGGCATCGCTGGCGTAAGCGCCCGCTTCCGGTTCAAACGGCAGGCTGGCGAAGGTTACCTCCAGCCCGAACTGGCGCAGCATGTCGTCGAGAACGTGATCGTGGTGATAACGCAGCTCGCCGGGCATGACCTGCAGCGGTACGTGGCGGTTGCCCAGGTGGTAGCAGGCGCGGGCGAGCAGGAACGGATCGGCGCAGCGCACCACGGAAACCGACTCCGGGGCGGCGATCACTTCGATCACTTCTCTGCCGTCGTCGGTGGTCAATAGGTCGCCCCCGCGCAGCAGCAGGCCGCGCGGCAGCATCAGTCCGGCTTCGCGGCCGTCGTTAAGCGCCACGCGAGCGCGGCTTTTCACCCGCACGTCAATCGGCAGCGTGACGCTGGCGGTAGTCGGATGCGCGTGGTCCAGACGTTGGGTCAAATAGATCATCTTCACTCCTCAAAACAGGAAATAGCGTTGCGCCATCGGCAGAACGTCAGCCGGTTCGCTGGTAATCAGTTCACCGTCGACGCGCACCTCGTAGGTTTGCGAATCGACGGTGATGTTCGGTTGCAGAGCGTTATGGATCATGTCGGCCTTTTTCACCGTCCGGCAGCCTTTTACCACCGCCGTGGCGCTCTGCAGGCTGAGCTGCTGCGGGATGCCGTTCGCGTGGGCCGCCTGAGAAACAAACGTCAGCCGCGTGGCGTGACGTGCGGCGCCCAGCGCGCCAAACATCGGGCGGTAATGCACTGGCTGCGGCGTGGGGATCGAGGCGTTGATGTCGCCCATCGGCGCGCAGGCGATCATCCCGCCCTTGACGATGGTGGCGGGTTTTACGCCAAAGAAGGCGGGGGACCAGACCACCAGATCCGCCAGCTTGCCCGCCTCAATCGAACCGACTTCATGGGCGATGCCGTGGGTCAGCGCCGGGTTAATGGTGTATTTGGCGACATAGCGCTTCACCCGGAAGTTGTCGTTATCGCCCGTCTCTTCCGGCAGCGCGCCGCGCTGGACCTTCATGCGGTGCGCCACCTGCCAGGTGCGGATAATCACTTCCCCGACGCGGCCCATGGCCTGCGAATCTGACGAGGTGAGCGAGAACGCGCCGATATCGTGCAGCACGTCTTCCGCGGCGATGGTCTCCCGGCGAATGCGGGATTCGGCAAACGCCACGTCCTCGGCGATATCCGGGTCGAGGTGATGGCAAACCATCAGCATGTCGAGGTGCTCGTCGATGGTGTTCACCGTGTAGGGCAAGGTAGGATTGGTGGAAGAGGGCGGAATATTCGGGTGCGCGCAGGCGGTGATGATATCCGGCGCGTGGCCGCCGCCCGCGCCTTCGGTGTGGAAGGTGTGGATGGTGCGCCCGCCGATGGCCGCCAGCGTGTCTTCGACAAAACCGGACTCGTTCAGCGTGTCGCTGTGCAGCGCCACCTGAATATCCATCTCTTCGGCCACCTCCAGCGAGCAGTTGATCGCCGCGGGCGTCGCGCCCCAGTCTTCGTGGATCTTCAGCCCGATGGCGCCGGCGGCGATCTGCTCGCGCAGGGCATCCGGGTTGGAGCCGTTACCTTTGCCGAGCAGGCCAATATTCACCGGCAGCGTATCGGCAGCCTGCAGCATGCGGGCGATATACCACGGCCCCGGCGTACAGGTGGTGGCGTTGGTGCCCGCCGCCGGTCCGGTGCCGCCGCCAATCATGGTGGTGACCCCGGAGACCAGCGCCTCTTCCGCCTGCTGAGGGCAGATCCAGTGGATGTGGGTGTCGATCCCGCCGGCGGTGACGATCTTCCCCTCGGCGGCAATCACTTCCGTCGCGGCGCCGATCGGGATCGTCACGCCGGGCTGAATGTCCGGGTTCCCGGCTTTGCCGACGGCGAAGATCCGCCCGTGCTTCACGCCGATATCGGCCTTCACGATCCCCCAGTGGTCGACGATCAGCGCGTTGGTGAGAACCAGATCCACGCAGCTGTCAGCGGTCATCTGCCCCTGACCCATGCCGTCGCGGATCACCTTCCCGCCGCCGAACTTGACCTCTTCGCCGTAGACCGTGAGATCGTTTTCCACTTCGATCCACAGCTCGCTGTCCGCCAGCCGCACTTTATCCCCGGTAGTGGGGCCGAACATGTCGGCATACGCCTGACGTGAAATTTCAGCCATGTTTCACCTCGCCCATGACCTCGCCGCGAAAGCCAAAAATGCGCTGCGCGCCCGTCACCTGCACCAGCGTCACCTCTCGCTTCTGGCCTGGCTCGAAGCGCACGGCGGTACCCGCCGGAATGTTCAGCCGGTAGCCCCTGGTGGCTTCGCGATCAAACTTCAGCGCCGGGTTGACCTCGTAAAAGTGGTAGTGCGATCCGACCTGGATCGGCCTGTCGCCGTGGTTTTCCACAATCACGTTTTGAGTGTCTCGCCCGACGTTGATCGCAATAGTGCCGGGCTGGATCTGGTATTCACCTGGGATCATCACGTGCTCCTTACACGATCGGGTTGTGGACGGTGACGAGCTTGGAGCCGTCCGGGAAGGTGGCTTCCACCTGTATATCCGGGATCATCTCCGGCACGCCCTCCATCACCTGATCGCGCGTAAGGACGTGGCGGCCCGCCTCCATCAGCGAGGCGACGGTTTCGCCATCGCGCGCGCCTTCCATGATGAAGGCGCTGATCAGCGCGACCGATTCCGGGTAGTTGAGCTTTACCCCGCGCGCAAGGCGGCGTTCGGCAACCAGCGCGGCGGTAAACAGCAACAGCTTGTCTTTTTCTCTGGGGGTCAGTTCCATAACGTTTCTCTTATGTCTGCCAGATGCGCGGCGAACAGGCGGTTTTGGTGGTGAGAAGCGGGCGAAGCGACTGCCAGATGTCGCGCATCGCCCGCTGGCAAATCAGGTTGTCGTGGGAGAGAAAACGCACCGACAGCAGATCGTCGGTGAGCGTTGCCTCCGCAAAATGGCCCAGAGGCGCGAGCAGCGCGCGCACCGTGTCGAGATGATCTTCCCGGGCCGGATAGAACAGCAGGGTGCCGATCCACGGGTGTCCGGCAACGGGCGTGAGATCGCCGTCGCCGAGGTGCTGGCGTTCTATCAGGCGCGGTTCGTCATCCACCCACACCTCAAGGCGGCTCTCCAGCGTGCCGTGGCTGAAGGTCTCACCGATTACCGGGCGGCCCAGGCAGTACAGCTCCCACGCCAGCAGCGTGCTGGAAGCCTTAAGGTGGAAGACGGAACGCAGCGCGGCGTTCGCGCCGGGAAAGATAATGGTGTCCTGCGGCAGCCACTCCAGCGTGGCGTTTTCATCAAGATAAAAGTGCTGGCTCAGACGCGCCTGCGGGCCGCTGCTGCGGTAGAACTTGCTGGCGCCGGGCATGGTGATAAGCGCGTGGCTTTTGGCATCGAGCCGAACGGAAATATCCAGCGTATCGCCGCCCACGACGCCGCCGGGCGGGTGCAGCAGATAGAGGTGGCAGGTTTTTCCTTCGGGATAAAACGGACGTTGTACGGTGAGCGGCCCGACGTGTCGAGCGGAACGCAGGAGGGTTTTCTCAGGGGCGTGACAAAACTGCAGGGCAAGCGACGCCTGCCAGCCTTTATACGTATTATCAGTGACCTGAGCTGCTAACATGCTGCTTCCATCTGCGCATCATCGGGGTCGTTTCAGTATGCCCTGGCGGAAATGAAGGCTGTCATATGAGTCGCTTATGGATAGAGGAAATTAAAAAGCACGGCCCGGGGCCGTGCTCTGTGTGAAGCATGACGATCCTATTTCAGGTGGTCATGCAATGCTGCACCTGCCTGCTCAAGGGCGACTTTAACCGTTGGCTCCTGGCTCAGCGGGTTAAGCAGGCCGTAATCGTGGATCATGCCGTTATAGCGCGTGACGGTCACCGGGACGCCAGCCGCATCCAGTTTACGCCCGAATGCTTCACCTTCATCCCGCAGAACGTCCAGCTCAGCTGTCTGAATCAGCGTCTCCGGGAAGCCTTTCAACTGTGCAGTGCTGGCGCGAAGCGGAGAGGCAAGGATATTGTTACGGTCGGCAGCGCTGGTGGTGTAGTTGTCCCAGAACCATTTCATCATGTTTTTTGACAGGAAGTAGCCATTTTCGAACTGGTGATAGGAAGCCGTATCAAAGCTGGCGTCCGTCACTGGCCAGAGCATCACGTTGTAGCGAATTTTTGGCCCATTAAACTGTTTGGCCTGCAACGCCACTGAAGCCACCATGTTGCCGCCCACGCTGTTACCAACCAGGCCCAGACGGCTGCCGTCCACGCCAATTTCCTGGCCGTGCTCGGCTACCCATTTTGTCGCTTCATAGGCCTGATTGATTGCCACCGGGAAATGGGCTTCAGGTGACGGTGTGTAATCAACGTAAACCGCTGCGGCACCAGATGCACGAACCAGATCGCGGATTAAACGTTCGTGGGTTGGAAAATCACCCAGCACCCAACCGCCACCGTGGAAGAACATAAATACCGGGAGCGTACCGGCAGCATGTTCAGGCTTCACAATTTTAAGGGCGATCGTCTGGCCATTGACCTGGATCGTTTTTTCAGTCACCTGAGCGGGCGGCAATTTTGCTCCTTGCTGTGCGCCGATCAGTACCTGGCGGGCCTCCTGCGGGGTCATCTGTTCCATCGGTTTCCCTTTGCCAGCATTCAGGACATCAAGAAATGCCTGTACGCCTGCGGTCGGGGCTGGAGTATTGGTGGTTTGAGCGGATGCCGCGGCTGACGCGAAGACGGAAGAAATCAGGATGGCGGTTAATGTTTTCATGGTGGTACCCCTTTTAACGTATTTGATTGGATAACTAAATAGTGCGCTACTTAGTTGCTAATATAATACTTGCGCGCAAGATACTTTTAGTCAAACATTATTTATAATTTTTTTTAGACAACAGATTCAGGGTTGATAGAAAAATGAAAGAAAACAAAACACTAGATGATTTATTGTGCTTCTCGCTGTACTCGGTCACCAATGCGTTCGTGCGCCAGTATCGCCCCCTGCTGCAGGAGATGGATCTGACCTATCCGCAATTTGTTGTTTTGATGGCTCTTTATGAGAAAGACAACATCCCGCTTCGCGATCTCAGCGATAAAACCTATTTTGATTCAGGCACATTGACCCCGCTGGTTCAGAAGCTTGAGGCAAAAGGTTTTCTCAACCGTATCGCGGTTGTGGGGGATGAAAGGATGAAAAATGTCGTATTGACCGATAAGGCGAATGAACTGAAAAAGCAGGTGATGGCGCTGCCGGACCAGATTCGTTGCAGCATGCGGATGAATGATGATGAGCTGGAAATGCTAAAAAAACTCTCCCGAACGCTGCTGGAAGATTTGTAAGCGCACTTCGGTGGGGGTCAACCCACCGAAGCGATGTGTCGTTACCGGTAGTCCTCCGCATCCACATCATACCCGGACGGCTCCCAGCGGATCGCCAGCAATGATGCCAGACCGATAAACGGCGCCAGCGCAATCACCCAGAACACGGCGGTGTCGAGAGACGCGACCAGCAGCGGGAACAGGAACAGCGACAGCGTGGAGCTGCTGCGCATCAGCGTCTGGTTGAGACCCACGCCCACGCCGCGCAGCGAGGTCGGGTAGCTCAGCGAGGCGAACGTCATGGTATGCGCGCCCGGGCCAAATCCCTGACCGAACAGGAAAAGCGCCAGCATCGCCACGGCAAGCACCCCTTCAGAGGCACCGTCCGGTCGACCAATCAGCGCCAGCCCCAGCAGCGCCACAAGCTGACAGGCGTAACCCGCCAGCGACATCCGCCACGCGCCGAAGCGCGGCACGTAGCGCACCGCCAGTAATCCGCCGATAAACGCAAAAAGCAGGTTCAGCGCCAGCGAGATCACAATAGTGGTCAGCATAGACTGCACGAAGAAGCTTGAAATAATCACCGGCAGGCCAAAGGCCACGGCGTTATAGGCGAACGAGGAGACGACGGACAGCAGCGTGGCGAGCGTGGTACGCCGCAGATAGATGCCGCGGAACAGGTTCAGATAGTTCGACCATTTGGCTTTATTCACGACAGGCGCAGGCTGGGTGAGCGCATCCTGCGGGACGTGAGCGTTAATATTGTACGACTGCCGCAAAATGGACGCCGCCTCTTTCAGGTTGCCCTGATTCGCCGCCCAGACCGGCGATTCGCTCATATAGCGGCTGCGGATGGCGATAATCACCAGTGCGGGTACTGCACCAAAGCCGAGAATCAAACGCCAGAGCCAGTCGCTGTGGCTTTCCGGCAGCACTGCGTAGAAAAAGAGAACCAGAAGGTAAGAGATGCTGATCGCCGCATACCAGGTAGGGCACCACATCGCGACGCTGGAGGCCTTATTGCCCGGCCCTTTCAGCCTGGCAAACTCGCTCAGGAACGCCATCGCCACGGGAAGGTCGATCCCCACGCCAAGGCCCATCACAAAGCGCGCGCCCGCCAGCACATATTCATTCGGGGCCAGCGCGCAGGCGATAGCGGCGACGACAAAGAATACCATGTCGGCCATAAAGACGCGGTAGCGCCCGATTTTATCCGTGAGGTAACCGCCGAGCAGCGCCCCGACAATGGCACCAAAGGTAATCGCCGAGGCCACCATGCCGGTACCGGCGGGCGTCAGGTTAAATTCGCGGGTAATGTCTTTAATGCCGAACGCCAGCGCGCCCAGATCGTAGGCATCGAGGAAAATCCCGCCCAGAGCGATACCCACCACGATCCGGGCATTTGCCCGGCCCTGTGAGCCGTCATTAACGAGACGTGAAACGTCCGATGCACTGCGCACCCACTGAATGTCGCCATCAGGGGGAATTCCTGCCGTTGAAAGGGGAGTTGTGTCTGTGATTTCTGCCATTTTCTTTTTGTGTGGTTGTGTTGTGTCTCTAACAGTTACCACAGGCAGAAGGTGACAAAAATCACATTTGGTTATAAGGCATAACTAACCGCCTACTCGGGACCTTTTTTCTTTCGCTTGAGCTTCGTCCAGATCTTCGTTTCCTGGCGTCGCCACAGGCGCTGGATATTGTCGTGATGACGCAGCAGGATCAGGCAGGAGAGCATCGATACCGGGAAGGTGAACTGCGGTTTAAACCACCAGACGTAAAACGGGGCGATCAGCGCGCTGACGATGGCACCCAGCGACGAATAGCCGCTCAGCAGAATGGTCAGCAGCCAGGTCCCGGCCATGACGCCGGTTAAGTCCCATCCGATGGGCGCGATGGCACCAAAGGCGGTCGCCACCCCTTTGCCGCCTTTAAAGCCGAAGAATACGGGCCAGATATGGCCGACGCAGGCGGCGATGGCGATGAGCCCCAGCCAGAACGGCGTGACGCCCAGCGCATACGCGCCCCAGACGGGTAGCATCCCCTTCAGAACATCAAAAATCAAAACCGCTACGGCTGCTCCCTTGCCGCCAATTCGAAGCACGTTGGTCGCTCCCGGATTCCCGGAACCACTTTCACGCGGGTCAGGTAACCCGGCAATGCGGCAGACCAGAATGGCGCTGGAGATTGAGCCGCAAAGATAGGCGAGGAGGATCATTCCAGGCGCGATTGCACTCATAACGCTGTTCCGTTTTGAAAATGTATCTGTATTCTCAGCATCTGTGGATAATACGCATAATTCGCCGGAAGTGGTATCCGGTTTAGCCAAAAAGCAGGCAGGTCGTGATGGATATTGTATTTATAGAGCAACTTTCGGTAATCACCACAATTGGTGTTTACGACTGGGAACAGACCATCGAGCAGAAACTGGTGTTCGATATCGAAATGGGATGGGATAACCGCAAATCGGCAAAAAGCGATGACGTGAATGACTGTCTGAGCTATGCCGACATCAGCGAAGCGGTGATCGGCCACGTGGAAGGACAGCGTTTTGCGCTGGTGGAACGGGTGGCGGAAGAGGTGGCGGATCTGCTGCTGACCAAATTCAACTCACCGTGGGTACGCATTAAGCTGAGCAAGCCGGGGGCAGTGGCGCGCGCGGCCAACGTAGGCGTGATTATCGAGCGTGGCACAAATCTGAAAGGAAAGATTTAACGTCATAATTGCTAAACCATTTTAGGTTATATCGGTCTTAAGGCTGTATCTTTCACGGTAGCCGTTAGGGGCGACCGTTTTTTTATATCTTTTTTAGGGGTTTATAGATGAGCGATATGCACTCGCTGCTGGTGGCGGCAATTCTGGGTGTGGTCGAAGGATTGACGGAGTTTTTGCCGGTTTCCAGTACGGGCCATATGATTATCGTTGGCCATCTGCTGGGCTTCGAAGGCGATACCGCAAAGACGTTTGAGGTGGTAATTCAGCTGGGCTCGATTCTGGCGGTGGTGGTGATGTTCTGGCGTCGCCTGTTTGGCCTGATCGGCATCCATTTTGGCCGTCTGCCGCAGCGTGAAGGAGAGGGCAAAGGCCGCCTGACGCTGATTCACATCCTGCTCGGGATGATCCCGGCGGTGGTATTGGGGCTGGTATTCCACGACACCATTAAATCGCTGTTTAACCCGATTAACGTCATGTACGCGCTGGTGGTGGGCGGTTTCCTGCTGATTGCCGCGGAAGTGCTGAAGCCAAAAGTCCCGCGTGCGGAAGGCCTGGACGATATGACCTATCGTCAGGCGTTTATCATTGGCTGCTTCCAGTGTCTGGCGCTGTGGCCGGGCTTCTCCCGTTCAGGTGCGACCATTTCAGGCGGGATGCTGATGGGCGTGAGCCGCTATGCGGCGTCCGAGTTCTCGTTCCTGCTGGCGGTGCCGATGATGATGGGCGCCACCGCGCTGGACCTTTACAAAAGCATTGGCTTCCTGACCACAGGCGATATTCCGATGTTTGCCGTGGGCTTTATCACCGCCTTTATCGTGGCGCTGATTGCCATCAAAACCTTCCTGCAGCTGATTAAGCGTATCTCGTTCATTCCGTTCGCGATCTACCGCTTTATCGTCGCGGCTGCGGTGTACGTGGTCTTCTTCTGATAACCGATTGCCCTCACTCTTTCGGCTGAGGGCAACGCTTTTCCTTCCACGCGGTAACCGCGTCAATCCGCCGTTTGGTTAGCTCCTCGCGAATCTCCGGGCCTTTAAATCCTGCCTCAACCACGTCTTTCGTTGGCACCGCTTTTGCGACTTCCCACGCTTCGCGCAGCAAACGCCCCTGGGGATAATCGGACGCTTCAAACCCGGTTCGACCGCGCACGTCCGCTTCGCTGGTGAGCGCAATCTGCTCCACGCGCTGCGGCTTGCGCCAGGCGTCAATATTATCGAACAGCTTCACGATGGTGGCGGGCTTCAGGATCGGGAAGGTATGGATCAGGTCGTGGAACTCGGCGACCAGCTTTGCCAGATCGCGGATGTCATTCGGCACGCGCAGACGCTGGCAGAGCGCGTCAACCAGCTTTACCCCCGCCGGACCGTGCCCGTGATGGCGCGGCCAGAACTCTTTCGGCGTTAAGCCTTTGCCGAGATCGTGGCACAGGGTGGAAAAACGTACGTCCACCTCAGGGCTGAGCATGGCGGCCATGCTCAGCGTCATCAGCGTGTGCACGCCGGTATCAATTTCGGGATGCCATTTCGCCGGTGCGGGCACGCCAAACAGCGCGTCGATTTCCGGGAACAGCACCTTCAGCGCGCCGCAGTCGCGAAGAACCTGGAAAAAGACCTGCGGGTTGCGGGTGGTGAGGGCATTTTCCGTCTCTTTCCAGACGCGCTCCGGCGTCAGGTGTTCCAGCTCGCCCGCCTCGGTCATGGCCGTCATCAACGCCATCGTCTCATCCGCAATACGGAAGCTCAGATGCGCGTAACGCGCGGCAAAACGCGCCACGCGCAGCACGCGGAGCGGATCTTCAGAAAATGCCGGGGAGACGTGACGCAAAAGACGATCGCGCAGGTCGTCCTGCCCCCCGTAGGCGTCGATGATATGGCCGTTTTCGTCCTGGGCCAGGGCGTTAATGGTGAGATCGCGGCGCAGCAGATCCTGCTCCAGCGTCACATCCGGCGCGGCGTAGCAGGTGAAGCCCGTATAACCGGAACCGGATTTCCGTTCGGTACGCGCCAGGGCGTATTCTTCCCGGCTTTTCGGATGCAGGAACACGGGAAAATCGCGGCCTACCTGCTGGTAGCCCGCGTCGAGCATCTCTTCCGGGGTGGCGCCCACCACCACCCAGTCTTTATCTTTGACCGGCAGACCTAACAACGCATCACGTACCGCACCACCGACCAGATAACTCTTCACGCCCAACTCTCCCGTTTTCTCTTTTCCAGAATGATACGTAAGTCTGGCAGAGAAGACGAATTAGTTCATCCAGCGATCTTTACGCTTACGGCTTGGGATCAGATGTGGCAGAACCAGACCCAGCACCAGACCAACGCCCAGCACGCCGCCGCCATACATAAACCACTGCATGATAATGGTGCGCTGTTTGTCATCAAGCTGCAGGTTCGCGGCGTTCACTTTTTTCTGCGCGACGATCAGCTCGTTTTTGAGCTTTTGATTCTCTTCTTTCAGACCGTTGATCACGCCGTCGCTCTGCGCCACTTTCTGCTGCATTTCAGCGGTGCGCTGGTTCCAGGTCCCGTCGATGTTGTTCAGCTTGTCGGTGAGGGTCTTCACCTGATTTTCCAGATCCGGCACGCGGGTGCGCAGGCTTGGCACGGTGCTCAGCTCTTTCATTGGGATCCAGGAGGTACGGCCGGAACTGTCGCGAACCTGACCGTAATTGGTCTCCGCGTTGGTCTGCAACAGGGTGACTTCCTCGCCGGCATTCACCGTGCCCACGAGGCGATAATTATCTCCGGGGCCACTGCGCACCCAGGTGTTAAGTTCGTCAGAAACGTAACGCTTCTCTTCAGCGTGCACTGCGGTTGCGGCGCTAAAAGCGAGTAAAGTAAGTCCAATCAGGCGTAATTTAAGCATCATTAGTCGTTATTTTCATAAAAAGTGGAACGATAGTAGTGGCAACAGTGTCTCTACGCAAAGCATTCATCAGCAATCAGAATCATCTGTGTCACGACTCTACACATTTACGCCCGACAAATTGCTCATTGCATGGCAATTTGGCGCAAAATACTATGTACTGACAAATAAATGGCGAGGAAGTTCGCCCTCATTGACGCGTCTGTGACGCCCGCAAAAGTACAAGGCTATGGCTCAGGAAATCGAATTAAAATTTATCGTCGAAAAAGACAGCGTTGACGCGCTCCGTCAGCATCTGAATACGCTCTCCGGCGAGCACCATGAACCCGTACCGTTGCTCAACATCTACTACGAAACGCCGGACAACTGGCTGCGCAACCACGATATGGGGCTGCGCATCCGCGGCGCGAACGGACGCTACGAGATGACGATGAAAATCGCCGGCCGCGTGGTCGGCGGTTTGCATCAGCGCCCGGAATACAATATCGACATCAGTAAGCCAGAACTTGAGCTGGAACGTTTCCCGGCGGAAGTCTGGCCGGAAGGCGAACTGCCCGCCACGCTGGCAGGGCAGGTGCAGCCACTGTTCAGCACCGATTTCGCTCGCGAGAAATGGCTGGTGACGGAAGGCAAGAGCCGCATTGAAATCGCGCTGGATTTAGGCGAGGTGAAGGCGGGTGAGTTCCAGGAACCGATCTGCGAGCTGGAGCTGGAACTTCTGGAAGGGGATGCGAGCGACGTGCTGAAGCTGGCGCGCAAGCTGGTAAGCCAGCCGGGTTTACGTCAGGGCAGCTTGAGCAAAGCGGCGCGCGGCTACCACCTGGCTGCCGGAAATGCGCCACGCGTGCTGAGAGAGACTCCGATTTTGCGCGTCGTCCCGAAAGCCAGCATTGAGCAGGGCATGGAAGCGGCGCTGGAGCTGGCGCTCTCCCAATGGCAGTACCATGAAGAACTGTGGGCGCGTAACGTCAAAAATGCCAAAAAACAGGTGCTGGCCGCGATTGGACTGGTGCGTCATACCCTGACGCTGTTTGGCGGTATCGTACCGCGTAAAGCTAGCGCTCACTTACGCGATCTGCTGACCCAGACCGAAACGCTGCTGCTTTCCGACGTGTCGGCGCAAACCGCGCTTTATAGCCCGCAAAATGCCGCGGCAAAACTGGCGCTGACCGAGTTTCTGGTGACGCGCGGCTGGCGCGTCTTCCTCGATGCAAAAGCGCAGACCAAAATCGCGGACAACTTTAAACGCTTCGCGGATATCCATCTTTCCCGCCACGCCGCCGAGCTGAGAACCACCTTCGCGCATCCGCTGGGCGACCAGTATGGCGACCAGCTTCCCCGCCTGGCGCGTAATATCGACAGCATGTTGCTTCTGTCGGGAGCGTACGAGGGCGTGAAGGCGCAGGCCTGGCTGGAGAACTGGCAGGGGCTTAAGCATGCCATTGAGACCCGTCAGCAGATTGAGATCGAGCATTTCCGCAACGAAGCCATTTCGCAGGATCCATACTGGCTGCACAGCGGAAAACGTTAATTCTGGCAAGGAACCCCTGATATGCCGCTTTCTTCGCAGTTACAGCAGCACTGGCAAACCGTTTGCGAACGTCTGCCCGAGTCGTTACCCGCGTCATCGTTAAGCGAGCAGGCGAAAAGCGTGCTCACGTTCAGTGATTTTGTGCAGGAGAGCATCAGCGCCAATCCTGACTGGCTGGCAGAGCTGGAAAGCGCGCCGCCGCAGGCTGATGAGTGGCGCCACTATGCTGGCTGGCTGCAAACCGCGCTGGCAGATGTGGCGGATGAAGCCACGCTGATGCGCGTTCTGCGTCAGTTCCGCCGTCGGGTGATGGTGCGCATTGCCTGGGCGCAGGCGCTGGAGCTGGTGAGTGAAGAGAGCACCTTGCAGCAGTTGAGCGAGCTGGCGCAGACGCTGATTGTCGCCGCGCGGGACTGGCTCTACGCCGCCTGCTGTAAAGAGTGGGGCACGCCGTGCAGCGAAGAAGGGGTTCCGCAGCCGCTGTTGATTCTGGGGATGGGCAAGCTGGGCGGCTGCGAGCTGAACTTCTCCTCGGATATCGACCTGATCTTTGCCTGGCCGGAGAATGGCGCCACGCGAGGCGGTCGTCGCGAGCTGGATAACGCCCAGTTCTTTACCCGACTCGGGCAGCGTCTGATTAAGGCGCTGGACCAGCCTACGCAGGACGGCTTTGTTTACCGCGTGGACATGCGCCTGCGCCCGTTTGGCGACAGCGGCCCGCTGGTACTGAGCTTCGCCGCGCTGGAAGATTATTACCAGGAGCAGGGGCGCGACTGGGAGCGTTACGCGATGGTCAAAGCGCGGATCATGGGCGACAGCGACGACGCTTACGCCAATGAGCTGCGCGCCATGCTGCGCCCGTTCGTGTTCCGCCGTTACATCGACTTTAGCGTGATCCAGTCCCTGCGCAATATGAAAGGGATGATCGCCCGCGAGGTGCGCCGTCGCGGCCTGAAGGATAACATCAAGCTCGGCGCGGGCGGCATCCGCGAAATCGAATTTATCGTTCAGGTCTTCCAGCTGATCCGCGGCGGGCGCGAGCCGTCGCTGCAGTCCCGCTCGCTGCTGCCGACGCTGAGCGCCATTGAGCAACTGCATTTGCTGCCGGACGGCGACGCGCAAACCCTGCGCGAGGCCTATCTGTTCCTGCGCCGTCTGGAAAACCTGCTGCAAAGCATTAACGACGAACAGACCCAGACCCTGCCGGGGGATGACCTTAACCGGGCGCGTCTGGCCTGGGGCATGCGGGTGGATGACTGGTCAACGTTGACCGAACGGCTGGATGCCCATATGGCAGGCGTTCGCCGCATCTTTAACGATCTGATTGGTGACGACGAAAGTGAATCACCGGACGATGCGCTCTCCGAGCACTGGCGCGAACTGTGGCAGGACGCGCTCCAGGAAGATGACACCACGCCGGTGCTGGCGCACTTAAGCGACGACGCCCGCCATCGCGTGGTGGCCTTGATTGCCGATTTCCGCCTTGAGCTGAACAAGCGCGCCATTGGGCCGCGCGGTCGTCAGGTGCTGGATCATCTGATGCCGCACCTGCTGAGCGAGGTCTGCTCCCGCGAGGATGCGCCGGTGCCGCTGTCGCGCATGATGCCGCTGCTGAGCGGGATTATCACGCGTACCACCTATCTTGAACTGCTGAGCGAGTTTCCCGGCGCGCTGAAACACCTGATTTCCCTCTGCGCCGCGTCGCCGATGGTAGCCAACAAGCTGGCGCGATACCCGCTGCTGCTGGACGAACTGCTCGACCCGAACACGCTCTATCAGCCGACGGCGACGGACGCCTACCGCGACGAGCTGCGCCAGTATCTGCTGCGCGTGCCGGAAGAGGACGAAGAGCAACAGCTCGAGGCGCTGCGTCAGTTTAAGCAGGCGCAGATGCTGCGCGTGGCGGCGGCGGATATCGCCGGTACGCTGCCGGTAATGAAAGTGAGCGATCATTTAACCTGGCTAGCGGAGGCGATCATCGACGCGGTAGTTCAGCAGGCATGGGTGCAGATGGTGGCCCGCTACGGCCAGCCGAAGCACCTTGCTGACCGCGAGGGGCGAGGGTTTGCCGTGGTCGGTTACGGCAAGCTGGGCGGCTGGGAGCTGGGCTACAGCTCCGATCTGGATCTGATTTTCCTGCACGACTGTCCGGCGGACGTCATGACCGACGGCGAGCGTGAGATTGACGGGCGGCAGTTCTACCTGCGCCTGGCCCAGCGCATCATGCACCTGTTCAGCACCCGCACTTCGTCGGGCATTCTGTACGAGGTGGACGCGCGTCTGCGCCCGTCCGGCGCGGCAGGCATGCTGGTCACCTCGACGGACGCTTTTGCTGACTATCAGAAGAACGAAGCCTGGACGTGGGAACATCAGGCGCTGGTGCGCGCCCGCGTGGTGTACGGCGATCCGCAGCTCAAAACGCAGTTCGATGCGATCCGCAAGTCAGTCATGACAACCCCGCGCGAGGGCAGCACCCTGCAAACTGAAGTGCGCGAAATGCGTGAGAAAATGCGCGCGCATTTGGGCAACAAACATCGCGATCGCTTTGATATCAAAGCCGATGAGGGCGGGATTACCGATATTGAGTTCATCACTCAGTACCTGGTGCTACTGCATGCCCACGACAAGCCGAAGCTGACGCGCTGGTCCGATAACGTGCGCATTCTGGAACTGCTGGCGCAAAACGACATTATGGACGAGCAGGAGGCGCAGGCCTTAACCCGCGCCTACACCACGCTGCGCGATGAACTTCATCACCTGGCGTTGCAGGAACAGCCGGGCCACGTGGCGCTGGACTGTTTTACCGCAGAGCGCGCCCAGGTGACGGCAAGCTGGCAGAAATGGCTGGTGGAGCCGTGCGTAACAAAACAAGTGTGATATTATCGCGCGCAAATTGTGAATCTTTCTGGAGTCAGGAATGAAAGTAACACTGCCAGAGTTTGAACGTGCTGGAGTAATGGTTGTCGGGGATGTGATGCTGGATCGCTACTGGTATGGGCCGACCAGCCGCATCTCTCCTGAAGCGCCGGTACCGGTGGTTAAGGTCGACACCATTGAAGAGCGTCCCGGCGGCGCGGCAAACGTGGCGATGAACATAGCCTCGCTGGGCGCGCATTCGCGTCTGGTGGGCCTGACCGGTATCGACGATGCGGCGCGTGCGCTGAGCAAGTCGCTGGCGGACGTGAACGTGAAGTGCGACTTCGTTTCTGTTCCGACACACCCAACCATCACCAAGCTGCGCGTGCTGTCGCGTAACCAGCAGCTGATCCGCCTCGATTTTGAAGAAGGGTTCGAAGGCGTTGATCCCGAGCCGCTGCACGAGCGCATTAACCAGGCGCTGGGCAACATCGGCGCGCTGGTGCTGTCTGACTACGCCAAAGGCGCGCTGGCGAGCGTGCAAACGATGATTCAGCTGGCGCGTAAAGCCAGCGTGCCGGTGCTGATCGATCCGAAAGGCACCGATTTTGAGCGCTATCGCGGCGCAACCCTGCTGACGCCAAACCTTTCTGAGTTCGAAGCGGTGGCGGGCAAGTGCAAAACGGAAGAAGAACTGGTTGAGCGCGGCATGAAGATCATTGCTGACTTCGAGCTGTCCGCGCTGCTGGTCACCCGCTCCGAGCAGGGGATGACGCTGCTGCAGCCGGGCAAGGCGCCGCTGCATATGCCAACCCAGGCGCAGGAAGTGTACGACGTGACCGGTGCCGGTGATACGGTGATCGGCGTGCTGGCGGCAACGCTGGCGGCGGGTAACTCCCTGGAAGAGGCGTGCTACTTCGCGAACGCCGCGGCGGGCGTGGTCGTCGGTAAATTGGGTACTTCAACCGTTTCGCCCATCGAGCTGGAAAACGCGGTGCGCGGGCGTGCGGATACCGGTTTTGGCGTCATGACCGAAGACGAGCTGAAGGTGGCCGTTGCCGCCGCGCGCAAGCGCGGTGAAAAAGTGGTGATGACCAACGGCGTGTTTGACATCCTGCACGCGGGCCACGTGTCGTATCTGGCGAATGCGCGCAAGCTGGGCGATCGCCTGATTGTGGCGGTCAACAGCGATGCGTCGACCAAACGTCTGAAAGGCGAAACGCGCCCGGTGAACCCGCTCGAGCAACGTATGATTGTGCTTGGCGCGCTGGAAGCGGTGGACTGGGTGGTGTCGTTTGAAGAAGATACCCCGCAGCGCCTGATTGCCGGGATCCTGCCAGACCTGCTGGTGAAGGGCGGCGATTACAAGCCGGAGCAAATCGCAGGTAGCGAAGAGGTCTGGGCCAACGGCGGTGAGGTGATGGTGCTCAATTTTGAGGACGGGTGTTCAACCACCAACATCATCAAGAAGATCCAGAAAGACAGTCAGTAAAAAACGGGCCAATTGGCCCGTTTTTTTCACCCTCTCCCTGTGGGGGAGGGCATCAGGCCGCACTTACTCCTGGTCGTCCACCGGTGGAATGGCCGGTGCCGGCTTCACTTCTTCCGGCGCATTGCGGTTTTCCAGCTCGCTCAGACGCTGTTCCAGCAGCGCCAGCTTCTCGCGGGTGCGCAGCAGAACCTGGGTCTGCACGTCAAACTCTTCGCGGCTGACTAAATCAAGGCGAACCAACTGCGCCTGCAGCGTCTGGCGGATTTTCTTCTCAACGTCATCACCAAATTCACGAATGCCCTTTGGCATGGACTCATGAACCTGACGCGCGATCTGCTCAATTTTTTTCGGGTCAATCATAATGGCTTCCCTTGATAAGTCGGTGTTGATGAACATTGTAGCGCGTCATGACCCAGGATAAAGCAGATTTGTTTGAAGCTTATGCATTGCCCAGGTTAATCAATAGCGTTATAGTTATCTCGCTTATTCTCAGGGCGGGGCGAAATTCCCCACCGGCGGTAAATCAGCTTAACGCTGAAAGCCCGCGAGCGCTTTGGGTGAATTCTCAAAGGTCAGCAGATCCGGTGTAATTCCGGGGCCGACGGTTAAAGTCCGGATGGGAGAGAGTAACGATCCAGTCGGGCATGGGCCCGCTCACGTTATCTTTTTGCCGCTTATACGGCGCTCCTAAGACTGCCCTGATTCTGGTAACCATATTGTTAATGAGGTTTTTTTACCATGAATCAGACGCTACTTTCCTCTTTTGGCACTTCAACTCAACGTGTTGAACATGCACTGGATGCACTGCGCGAAGGCCGCGGTGTGATGGTGCTTGACGATGAAAACCGTGAAAACGAAGGCGACATGATTTTTGCCGCCGAAAACATGACCGTTGAACAGATGGCGCTGACCATCCGTCACGGCAGCGGCATCGTATGCCTGTGTATTACCGAAGATCGTCGTAAGCAGCTCGAGCTGCCGATGATGGTTGAGAACAACACCAGCGCCTTTGGTACCGGCTTTACCGTGACCATTGAAGCGGCGCATGGCGTGACTACCGGTGTATCGGCGGCTGACCGCCTGACCACCGTGCGTGCCGCCATTGCTGATGATGCGAAACCCTCCGATCTGCATCGTCCAGGCCACGTCTTCCCGCTGCGCGCGCAGGCGGGCGGTGTGCTGACCCGCGGTGGTCACACCGAAGCGACGATCGACCTGGTGACACTGGCGGGCTTTAAGCCTGCGGGCGTGCTGTGTGAACTGACCAACGATGACGGCACCATGGCCCGCGCGCCAGAGTGCATCACCTTTGCGCGTCTGCACAACATGCCGGTTGTCACAATTGAAGATCTGGTGGAATACCGTCAGGCGCACGAGCGCAAGGCCAGCTGAGACCGTTGATGTGAAAAAGCCGGGGAAACCCGGCTTTTTTTGTCGCTAGTGGTAGTTAATTTTAAACAGCACCACGGTTTCAAACGGTCCGGACTGGATCGCTTTTCCCTCATCCCACGACAGCTCTGCCGTGTACTTTTGCTCATACTGCAACGTACTCCCGGTGAAGTCGGCATACTCCTGATAGTGGTTGAAGGTAAACGGATCCGTTCCGTTCAGAATACGCAGTTTTAGCCCGTTGCCAATCAACAGCGCCGTATCGTCAGCGCTGAGCTTTTCGTTCGTGTAGAATGACGAGTCCATTTTGAATCCATCAGAGCACTGCGCGTCCTGCACCTTGGTGGTTTTAACCGTAAATTCACGAACGCGCGTTTTCTGGTTCACAATGTCGCGAGCGCTGAAGGTGCCAAAATCGATCTCCTGGTTTTCAGGGTAGATGCTGAAGGTTGCCCCGCAGTCCAGAACGGTAATGTTTTGCAAGCCGTTGATGTGATACTTCAGGTTTTTCGCGTCGGCCATCTGGTTGACCCCGCCTTTACCGTCAAACTGCACCACGATGTAATCGCCGAGCGAACTCACGTAGCCGTGAGGCGGAATCGCCTTAATTTTTACAAACAGGCGAAAGCGGGCAATAAACGTGCGTGTCGTATGGACGTCATCCGGGTTACCGGAGCAGATCAGGTTTTCCCAGCCCATCTGCCGTATCTGATCCGGGGTATAGATGAGGATATTCTTGTTATCAAGACACTGGCGGGTGTCCACGCCATTCGGCTGGCCCGTGGCATCGTAATCCACCCCTTCGTAGGTTACGCCAAGCTCATAGTAAGGGTCCGTTGCGGCAGGATAAGGGTTAACCCAGGCGAATACGTCTTCCGGCTCAAAGCCGCCGTTGACGTTGTGATCGCAGGTGACCGGGATTTTAATGTCATCTGATTCCCAGATTTTCTGCCCCACCTGCGCGTTGCTGGGGATAGCAAAGGGCGAGATGGTTTTTGTCTCTTCAACCGGCCCGCCTGAAGCACCAAGATAGCAGTCCAGCGCCAGCGCTTCTCTTACGGGCAGAGCGGATATCAGCAGCAGGAACAGCAGATTAGCGAGCTTGCGCATCTTTATCGACCTTATGCTCGCTGAGCGTACATTTCGCCGTACCTGAACATTGCGCGTCGACCTTTTTCAGCGCACCGTAATCATCAATGTAGCCAATGCTGTAGTAGTTGCCATGATAGTCACCGGTAGAGGTTGTCGCCGTCGCAAACGGGGCGATCATCAGGCTGTCAAAACCGGGCAGCATGGTTTTCGCATTTTTGCTCAGCCACGCCAGCGTGATGTAATAAGGCGTAGGGTTATGCACGGTGAGCCCTTTCGCGTTTGCGGTGACTTCCATACGCATTTCTGCCTGATCGCCTGCCTTTTTGGCGATCGCTTTGGGACGCCAGAACAGTTTGATCCTGCTCTGCATCGCGACCTGCATGACGCTGCGTTCCTCGCTCGCGCTGGAACTTTTCGGCGGCACCTCGCGCAGGTTGAAATAAAACAGCGATTCCCGGTCTTTCGGCAACCGGGCGGTCGCGGCCTGCTTCACAATCCGGACCTGAGACGAGGCGCCCGCTTCAAGACGTTGAATCGGCGGAAGCGCCATAAAATGGCTGTCCTCCTTGCGTCCGTTTTCATCTTCTATCCAGGAGAGCGCCAGATAAGGCAACGTTTTGCTCTGGTTATCAATCTTGAGGCTGCTGGCCTTATCGCTTTCCGGAAACACAATGCGGGTGCGGTCCAGGTTAACGGCGGCGTGGGTGGTAAATGCGGTGCCGATTAACATCAGGCACAGGCTAGTGAATGAGGTCAGTTTCATCATGGTTTCTTACTGGCATGGCAGTATCAACTGCATACTGTTTTCAAGGTGTGAAGGCAGCGAGAAGCGACACTGCTGATTGTCACCCCACGTTACCCGGAATTGTTGTTCAGGCTCGACTGCTCCCAGCCAGACGTGGCCTTCGTCGGCGACCATGCCGATTTGCTGGTCACTTTCCAGCAGGTGAACAATCGCGCCCAGCGGCGGAGTGCCGGCTGGCGTACGGATAATGCCGGCAATATCGTTGCCAGCGCGCGTGGCAATCTGGCGGTAGCCAATCGCCCCCTCGGTCCAGGTGGTGGTCGTGATGCGGTTGTCCACATCGACGCCGTCAGGCAGGTTATCCAGATTGACCTGTACGCTGGCGGGAGAGTAACTGGAAACCGACGGTAAAACGCCGATACCAAAGCGGTTGGTTTCATCCCGCGACATGTTCAGCGGAATGTTGCCGACGCCGTCGGTGCTGACCATCACGCGCGGTTCGTTTCCGTAGCTGCGACGGTGCAGCGCCGCGCCTTTGGCCGTTGAGGTAAACGAGCCATTCCAGCTGGCGCTCAGGGAGTTATATTCATCAGCTTTATAACTTCCGGAGATATTCAGATCGCCAAACGGTGAATAATGCTGATAGTTGCCGCTCATCTGTGCGCCCGCGTCCGCGTGTTCACTCTCCGTCCCCGCGGAGACGCCCCAGGTATTATTGCGATCGGACGTGTCGTACCAGGAGACATTTTGGCTCAGGCTATCGCTGTTGTGCAGATCGTAACTGAGGCGATGATCCGGATCGATCGGTACGCTCAGGGAAAGATAAAACTGCGTATCGTCGTCTTCATCTTCGTAATGCGTCTTGCTCCAGGAGAGGGTGACGCCGAGGTTTTTCCAGCGCCCCAGATCAAAGTTATAGCCTGCGGTAATGCTTCCGGTCGTGGACGGGGCTTCGTTCCACCAGGTCTGACGCAGTACGTTGACGTAGAGGTTGAGCGATAACGAGCTGATGTACTGGCTGGCGGTTACGCTCAGCGTCTGCTTTTCTGTCTGACGATCGTTGTCGTCATAATCAAGGAAGCGGGCATAGCTCAGGAATTTCCGATCGGAGTAGCGGTAGCTGGCAAGCGTAAGCTGGCTGCCGGTGGTATCGAAACGCTTACTGTAGTTAAAACGGTAGCTGTAACCCGTCTGGCTATCCTGGAAGGGGAGCTGGCTGGTGGCCTGCGTGACGTCAAAAGAGAGGGCACCCAGATGCGCCATATTTTGCCCGACCCCGGCGGCAATGGAACGGTAATGATCCCCGTCGGCAAGCGTCCCGCCATAGAGCGAGGTGTTTGACAGCATTCCCCATGAGAATTCACCGCTCATAAAACCGGTGTCTTCGACGTCATGAGAGGCGTCTTTACGCGCTTTACCCGCCGCCAGCTTGTAGCGAACCTGCCCTTTACGCGTTAAAAAAGGCACCGATTCCGCCGAGACCTGGAAGGTGCTGACGCGCCCGTCTTCCTCCGTCACTTTTACGTCCAGCGTTCCCTGAACGGACTGGTTAAGATCCTGAATAACAAAGGGGCCAGGCGGGACTTTGCTTTGATAAATTACGCGATCGGACAGGCTGACGGTGACGGTCGCGTTGGTTTGCGCGATACCGGTAATTTGTGGCGCATAGCCACGCAGCGACCAGGGGAGCATGCGCTCATCGCTGATCAGGGAGGCGCCGGTATAGGTAAAAGCGTCAAAGATTGAGGACTGGAAGTCCGTTTCACCCAGCGTCAGCTTAGCACCAAGCGAAGGAAGAGGGCGGAACATGTAGACGCGCGAAAAGCGTCCGTCATGATCCGAACCTGCATCGGTATGCGTTTGGCTGTACTGATAATCACTGCGCAGGCGCCATGCGCCCATATTCGCGCCCGCCGTGCCATAGGTGTTGGCGTTGTTGGTGCTGCTGCCGTCGCTGGGCTGATAGTGGCTGGCGAACAGGTTGTAATCCAGAATCACGCCCGGTACGCCATTGTCCCACGTTGCGGGTGGCATCCAGTCGGCGGCGCGGTACTGCAACCATGCCTGGGGTACGGTGACCTTCAGCGTCTGGGTCGCTTGTTCAAAATTAAAGGTGATATCCGGTCTGGAGGAAAAGTCGACGCATCCTTCTTTTTCGGGTAAGGCGTCGCGGACTTCCTCTTTCAGGGCAAACGTATCCGCCAGTTCAGGAGGAATACACACCTGTACCGTATTATTTACCTCTTTCCAGCTAAGCTGCCAGCCGTTAGCCAGCGGTGTGTCGTTAATTGATACGGTAACAAAATAGCTGCCAGGGGTAACCGCTATTTCATTTTTAAAAAGGGAGAGGTCAACGCTGCTCCGCTGGTCTTTATCAATGGCATTGATATTAAACTCGGTGGCAGAGGCAATCTTCGTCATTAACAGGGACGCAATGATGATTTTAGATTGTAATTTATATGTCATCATCCTGTTACCAAAATAATATCACATACCGGCTGGCAAATAATGCCAGCCGGTTTTATCGTGATGCATTGCCTTATTTGTACATCAGCACATAGTTGGCAGTCGCTTCAACCTGACCCGCTGTGGCAGTTTTACCCTGAGCAACTTCCATTAATGCTTTGAAGTGCAGAGTCTGAGTGGTGGAACCCGCCAGCAGATCGACCGTTTGAGCCGAACCCAGGGTGATGTTGGCTTCGTTGTTGTCCAGCAGACGAACACCGACGTTCTGAGCACCGCTTGCATAGGTGTTGCTCATCAGGCTGGTGTCAGTAGCGTCAGTTGCTGCGCTGGTGAAGGTCACGTCAACTTTGGTCACTGGCGTATCCGTTTCGTCCGCCGGATCGTCAAGCTGGCAGTTCTCCAGATTGATATCAACCGGAACAGCGGTAGACTTTTTGTTAGCGTTGATCACGGCAGTGGTAACTTCACCCAGGTCCACTTCTTTATCAACGCTGTCTGGTGCAATGCTGCACGGTGCATCAATGACCACGCCTTTGAATTTGATTTTGCCGGAACCCTGGTCATCAGCAAAAGCAGAACCCGAAACGATGGCAGCCATCGCAACCGCTAACAATACTTTTTTACCCATATACATGAAAATATCCTTTTTCAATTGAATTCATAATCTGAATATTAATTTTCAGAATACTCGCAAAGTATAACGGGTTGAGGGCGGCTTTTACGATTAATGAGGCTTAAAGATATTTTTAGAGGAGGTTAATATATAATTTATTATTATCGTAACCGATTAATATTTCATGCAGCAGCGGCTTTTTAAGCGCAATTTAATTGGGAAATATTGCGATTAAAATATTCATAAAAACTCTTGATTTCCAATTGTAAATACAGAGCCGCAGACAGTGTAAAATGCAACGGCTGCGCTGGGGCGCATCAAAGAATTGCCCTCATCGATGAGGGCATCCGTGTCAGCCTATACCTGCCGTTTGCAGCAGCACCAGGCTTAACCCCATCACCGACATGCCGCACAGCACGCCGTAGCTGGGATTATTGTTAGGATCGATCTCTTTCGCCAGCGGCATCAGCTCATCTACGGAGAGCGCAACCATAATCCCGGCCACGGCAGCCATAATCGCCGCCATCACGACAGGGGAGACGAGGCTTCCAAGGATCAGCCACGCCAGCACACCGCCGAGAATTTCGGCCATCCCGGAAATCCCCGCCCAGAAGACGGCAGTACGTTTTGAACCCGTTGCGGCATAAACCGGCCCGGCCACTGCAAGTCCTTCAGGAATATTGTGTAAGGCTACCGCCAGCGCGACACCAAATCCCATTTCCAGATTGCTGCTGGCCGTGACATACGTGGCGACACCTTCCGGGAAGTTGTGCAGGCTGATACCCAGCGTCAGCAGGATCGCCGTGCGCTTGATGTTGCCGGGGATTGGAGTAACGCTTTTTTGCATCAAATCCTGAGGGTGGGCGTGGGGCAGCATGCGGTCGAGCGCAAAATAGCCCAGCAGACCAACGATGAACATGCCGTAGCCCAGAACCGGAGACATTCCCTCGGTGTGAAGCGCTGCTGGCAGCATCTCCATCAGCGAGATAAGCAGCATGATCCCAGCGGCGAAGCCCAGCGAGAACGCCAGAAGACGATTAGACGGTTTTTGCCCGAGCACGCCGAGGAACGCACCGATAAAGGTCGCGGCACCCGCAAGCACGGTCAAAATTAAGGGTACTGACATGCACTCTCCTTAAGGGATATCTTACGTTCAAATTTCCTGATGATGATCTTCACGGTTATCTGCGTTTATCTTCACCTGAATGCGCGTAATGTAGAACCATCAAATTGACACCTTCTCTAAGGATACCACCATGTCTTCTTCTCGTATGCCTGCACTGTTTTTAGGCCACGGCAGCCCAATGAACGTTCTGGAAGACAACGTTTATACCCGCGCCTGGCGTCATCTGGGGGAGACATTGCCGCGTCCGAAGGCGATTGTGGTGGTGTCTGCGCACTGGTTTACCCGTGGTACCGGCGTGACGGCCATGGAAGCGCCTAAAACCATTCATGATTTCGGCGGCTTCCCGCAGGCGCTGTATGATACGCATTATCCGGCTCCCGGCTCGCCTGCGCTGGCACAGCGGCTGGTAGAGTTGCTCGCACCTGTTCCAGTGGCGCTGGATAAAGAAGCCTGGGGATTTGACCACGGCTCGTGGGGCGTGCTGATTAAGATGTACCCTGATGCAGATATTCCGATGGTGCAGTTAAGCATCGACAGCACTAAACCGGCGGCCTGGCATCTGGAAATGGGCCGCAAACTGGCGACCCTGCGTGATGAGGGCATCATGCTGGTGGCAAGCGGCAACGTGGTGCATAACCTGCGTACGGCGCGCTGGCACGGTGAGAACACGCCATACCCGTGGGCGAGCGCTTTTAACGCTTACGTCAAAGCGAACCTGACCTGGCAAGGCCCGGTTGAGAAGCATCCGTTAGTGAACTATCTGGATCACGAAGGCGGTTCGCTCTCTAACCCGACGCCGGAGCACTTCCTGCCGCTGCTGTATGTGTTAGGTGCATGGGACGGTCAGGAGCCGGTTACCATTCCGGTTGACGGCATTGAGATGGGCAGTTTGAGTATGCTGTCGGTGCAGGTGGGGTAAAAACATGCCCGGTAAGCGTAGCGCCACCGGGCAAGTTTTATTCAACAAAAATATGCGGATAGAACCGTGACAGATCCTGCGTAATCAACGCGCGATCTTCGCGAATACCAATCCCGGCAGGTTGATCGTTAATAAGCCAGCTGCCGATCAGCGTATAGCTGTCGCCAAATTTCGGAAGTTGATAAAACTCCTGGACGATCATCCCTTCTTCACCGTATGGCCCTTCAACCGCTTCCAGCGTTTTACCGTTTTCGATAATGGAGACGTTCGCGCCTTCGCGGGAAAAGATAGGCTTAACGACGTATTTCTCCATCGGCGGGAACTCATCTTCGGCAAAGTAAGCTGGCAACAGGTTAGGGTGGTTCGGGAACATCTCCCACAGCATCGGCAGCAGGGCTTTATTGGAGATAATGCTCTTCCACGCCGGTTCCAGCCAGCGCACGCCCGCGTCTTCCAGCTTGGTGGAGAACATTTCACGCAGCATGTATTCCCACGGATAGAGCTTGAACAGGTTGCTGATCACCTGATCCTGCATATCCGTAAACTGACCTTTTTCCCCCAGGCCGATATCCTCGATATAGAGGAATTCAGTCGCCACTTCCGCTTCGGCCGCGCAGTCCTGCAGATACTGAACCGTGCCCCTGTCTTCCTCCGTGTCGCGACAGCAGGCAAGATGCAGCAGATTGAAGCCAAACTGCTCCCGCAGTTCGGCGAAACGCTCAATCAGCTTTTCCTGCAGGCTGTTGAACTGGTCGCTACCTTCCGGCAGGTTTCCGGCGTTCATCTGATCTTCCAGCCAAATCCACTGGAAGAATGCCGCTTCGTAAAGAGAGGTCGGCGTATCCGCGTTGTTTTCTAAAAGCTTCGGCTCACCCACGCCATCCCACGCCAGATCGAGGCGAGAGTAAAGCGAAGGCTGATTCGTTTTCCACGACTGACGGACGAAACTCCAGGTGTGCTTCGGAATACGGAATTTAGTCATCAGCTCGTCACTGTCGATGACTTTATCCACCACCTTCAGGCACATCTGGTGCAGCTCGGCCGTCACCTCTTCCAGTTTTTCCACCTGGTCGAGCGTCAGTTTGTAGTAAGCATCTTCACACCAGTACGGTTCGCCGTACATGGTGTGGAAGTTAAAACCGTATTCAGTGGCTTTTTCGCGCCAGTCCGGGCGCTCGGTAATACCGACTCGTTCCATGATCAGCCGCCCATTGAGCGAGTGGAAGTGCCTGTTGCACTACGCTGCATGCTGGTCTGTTTCGCCACAGACTCACCGAACCCACCGCGGGTGATGGTGCTGGTGGTCGCAGGCTTCGGTGCCATCGCGGTTTTCGGGACGGTCACGGTGCGGCCCGGGGTCGCTGCGCCATAGCCTTTGCCGCTGGCATCGGTATATTGACCATAAGCCGGGCTGGCCGGGTTTTTCGAGCTAAACAGCGGTTGCTGCTGATAGCCCGCACCGCCGCCCATCAGGCGGCCCATCATGTAGCCTGCCATTAATGGCATCCAGAAGCTGCCGCTGGACTGCGCCTGCGCCTGATTCTCCGGCGCAGTACCTGCCTGAGCTGGCGTCTGCTGACACTGTCCTTCACCAAATTCCGCCACGCAGTCTTCGCGTGAGGCGTATTTCGGCGCGGTGCGTTCCGCTTCTTTCAGGGCGTTGGTGTAGGCGGTTTTACATTCTGCTGCCTGGCCGGTTGCTGCGGAGCAGTCGTCCGCGTTTTGATACAGCGAAACCGTTTCGTCGTTTTTCTCACAGCCTGCCAGCATAAAGACCGCGGTTACTGCCAGCGCAACAGGGGTGAGATGACGTGCGTTCCAGCTTTTGCGGAACGACGCGTGATTGATCGTTTTTGTCCGTTTCATGTTTGTCTTCCAGGACCCAGTGGTAATAACGCTCAGGATAGTGGATGAGTGGTTGAAAATGAAGCGAAGAGGGGCGGAATCAGGGGGATCTTTACGTTGGCTTACGTTCGGGTGTGATTCAGCTGCGCCCTCTCCCGGTGAGAGAGGGCGTGATAACACTCTTAGTTACGGAACGGGTTAGAACCGCTGCTTGCAGGTGCCGTGCTACGCGCGGCCGCTGGCTGTGCGGCAGGGGCGCTGCCGTTAGCGTTGAAGTTATCAACGGCGGCAACCTGCTCCGGGTTCTCCGGCGCAACGCTGTCCGGCGAGGTAGAGACCGGTTTGCCCAGCGCGCTGTTCAGCATCTGCAGGTCTTGCTCGTTCAGCGTACCCAGAGCCTGCTTAATGTTCAGCTGGTTAATCAGGTACTGATAACGTGCGCTGGAGAGCTGCTGTTTCGCGTTGTAGAGCGTGGTGGTCGCGTCCAGCACGTCAACGATGGTGCGGGTACCAACGGAGTAACCGGCTTCCATCGCGTCCAGGGAGCTCTGTGCAGACACAACGGCCTGTTTATAGGCGTTGATGCTACTGATAGACGCGTTCACGTTGTTGAAGGACGAACGCACGGTCTGCACCACGTTGCGGTGCGCGCTTTCCAACTGCTCGCTCGCGCCAACAAAGTTGTACTGCGCCTGTTTCACCTGAGAGTTGACCTGACCGCCCTGGTACAGTGGCAGAGAGAAGCTCAGGCCCACTTTGTTCTGACCCATATTGCTGTCGTCATACTGGGCAGAATTGGTTTTAGAGCCGCTGTAGGTCGTGTCAGAAACGCCGGTGGACGCGCTCAGGCTCAGGGTTGGCAGATGGCCGTCCTGCGCCTGACGAATTTGCTCGCGGGCCAGGTCCTGGCTCAGACGCGCCTGCAGCAACGTCAGGTTGCGGTTTTCCGCCTCTTTCAGCAGGGCGTTAACGGCCTGCGGCTTATCCGTTTTGAAGCTGTCGACGTTCAGGGAAGCCAGCTCAGGATAGTAATTCCCGGTCACCTGGCGCAGGGATTCCAGCGCGTTGTCGAGGTTGTTACGCGCGGTCACTTCGTTGGCCAGCACGGTGTCGTACTGTGAACGGGCGTTCTGCACGTCGGTGATCGCCACCAGACCCACGTTGAAGCGCTGGGTGGTTTGATCTAACTGACGGTAAATGGCCTGTTTCTGCGCTTCGGTGTAGGAGAGCGCGTCAATGGCGCTCAGCACGTTGAAGTACGCGGTGGCAGTATTCAGGATCAGCGTTTGCTGGTCGGTCTGATAGGTCACATCCTGGATGCCCGCGCTCTTTTCCTGCAGGGTCAGGGCGCGCCATTTGGACATATCAAACAGCGTCTGTGTTAATTGCAGTGAGGCGCTGGTAGCATTGGAGTTAACGCCGTTAGCGTCGCGGAAACCGTTGCTGTAGGTATAATCTGCACCTAAACCTAACTGCGGCAGCAGTGGGCTACGCGCTTCGTTAATCTTTTCAAACGCAGCATCACGATCGGCCGCTGATTTACGTAAATCAGGGTTGCCCAGACGTGCCTGCTGGTAGACCTGTAACAGGTTTTCCGCCTGGCTCATTGCACTGAAGCCCGTCAGGCTCAGGCCGATAAGGATGGGGAGCAATTTCTTCATTTGCATTCCTTGTTGTGAAGCAGTATTAGCGCTGATCTAATTAAAAAATAATTGCCGATTCTAACAGAATCATCCACACCAAAAGGTTGGCGTTACGTGCCATCTGGCGGTAATTTGCACCAATCTACCATATAGCCTTACAAACGGCAGCCAAACAGCCTTGAAATTCACAATTTCATCACCATTGCTACCAGGACTCGACTCATGCAAAAACCAGAAAAGTTGCCCGTGACATTCGCCAAAAACGATGTAGAAATTATTGCACGAGAAACGCTTTATAGCGGTTTTTTTTCGATGGATCTTTACCGTTTCAGGCATCGCCTGTTCAACGGTGAAATGAGCGGCGAAATCAGACGTGAAATTTTTGAGCGCGGGCATGCGGCTGTCTTGCTACCCTTTGACCCAGTGCGTGACGAAGTCGTGCTGGTGGAGCAGATCCGCATTGCCGCGTATGACACCAGTGAAAGCCCGTGGCTGCTGGAGATGGTGGCAGGGATGATCGAAGAGGGCGAGTCGGTTGAAGACGTCGCCCGTCGCGAGGCGCTGGAAGAGGCCGGGCTGGTGGTAGGCCGCACAAAACCGGTGTTGAGCTATCTGGCGAGTCCGGGTGGCACCAGCGAACGCTTATCCATTATGGTGGGCGAAGTGGACGCCACGACCGCAGAAGGTATTCACGGTCTGGCTGATGAAAACGAAGATATTCGGGTTCATGTGGTGAGCCGGGAACAGGCTTATCAGTGGGTAGAAGAGGGGAAAATCGACAACGCAGCGTCTGTCATCGCCCTGCAATGGCTGCAGCTGCATTATCAGACATTACGAAACGAGTGGAAAAAATGAAGCGCTATACGCCTGACTTCCCAGAAATGATGCGCCTGTGCGAAACCAATTTCGCACAGCTGCGCCGCCTGCTGCCGAGAAACGACGCACCCGGCGAAACGGTAAGCTATCAGGTGAGCAACGCGCAGTATCGGTTAACGATAACAGAATCAACGCGCTACACTACGCTGGTGGAAATAGAACAAACAGCGCCCAGCATCAGCTACTGGAGCCTGCCGTCAATGACGGTGCGTCTCTATCATGACGCGATGGTCGCTGAAGTGTGTTCAAGTCAGCAGATCTTTCGCTTCAAGGCGCGGTATGATTATCCGAATAAAAAGTTGCATCAACGCGACGAAAAGCATCAAATTAACCAGTTTTTAGCCGACTGGCTAAGATATTGTTTAGCACATGGAGCAATGGCGATTCCGGTTTGTTAGCGTCATAAACCTACCTAAGGACACCATTTGGAAAGCCTGTTGAACCTGACTGTTGCTGGTGGGGCGCCAGTCAGGATATTACAAATCACCGATACCCACCTTTTTGCCGAAAAGCATGAAACTTTGCTGGGGGTTAATACCTGGGAGAGTTATCAGGCGGTACTGAGCGCCATTCACGCTGAACATCGCGACTGCGACCTGATTGTCGCAACGGGCGATCTGGCGCAGGACCAGTCCTCCGCGGCCTACCAGCATTTTGCTGAAGGCATCGCGAGCTTTAGCGTGCCTTGCGTCTGGCTGCCCGGAAACCACGATTTCCAGCCCGCAATGTACAGCTCCCTTCAGGATGCGGGGATTTCTCCGGCGAAGTGCGTATTTGCGGGTGAACAGTGGCAGATCCTGCTGCTGGACAGCCAGGTATTTGGCGTCCCGCACGGTGAATTAAGCGAGTTTCAACTCGACTGGCTGGAGACCAAACTGGCTGCCGAACCTGAACGTCATACGCTGCTGTTGCTCCATCATCATCCGCTGCCGGCGGGCTGCAGCTGGCTGGATCAGCACAGCCTGCGTAACTCCGCGGCGCTGGATAGCGTGCTGGCGAAATACCCGCGCGTGAAACACCTGCTGTGCGGACACATCCATCAGGAACAGGATCTCGACTGGAACGGACGCCGCATGCTGGCGACGCCTTCAACCTGTGTGCAGTTTAAGCCGCACTGCGCCAACTTTACGCTGGATACCATCGCGCCAGGCTGGCGCTGGCTGGAACTGCATGCCGACGGCACGCTGACCACGGAAGTCTGCCGTCTGGCAGGCGCAGAGTTCCGCCCGGATACCGCTTCAGAAGGCTACTGATGTCTACGCTCCTTTATCTGCACGGATTCAACAGCTCGCCGCGCTCCGCAAAAGCGACGCAGTTTCGCCAGTGGCTGAGCGAGCATCACCCCCACGTTGAGATGATTATCCCGCAGCTGCCGCCGTACCCGGCGGAGGCGGCGGAAATGCTCGAATCGATCGTGCTTGAACACGGCGGTGAATCCTTTGGCGTAGTCGGCTCATCGCTGGGCGGGTACTATGCCACCTGGCTCTCACAATGCTTTATGCTGCCCGCCGTTGTGGTTAATCCGGCGGTACGGCCATTTGAGCTGCTGAGGGACTTTCTTGGCGAAAACGAGAACCCCTACACCGGGCAGCAATATGTGCTAGAGTCACGCCATATTTACGATCTCAAAGTTATGCAGGTCGACCCGCTTGAAGCGCCGGATCTCATCTGGCTGCTGCAGCAGACGGGTGATGAAGTGCTGGATTACCGCCAGGCAGTGGCGTATTACGCCTCCTGCCGCCAGACTATAGAAGAGGGCGGAAACCATGCTTTCACGGGCTTTGAGGATCATTTCACCCAGATTGTCGATTTTCTTGGACTGCACAGCCACTGACAATCAATGCGAATTGCTAGTTTAAATCATGACGCAAACCTATAACGCTGATGCCATTGAGGTACTCACCGGGCTTGAGCCGGTTCGCCGCCGCCCGGGGATGTATACCGATACGACGCGCCCGAACCATCTGGGCCAGGAAGTTATTGATAACAGTGTGGACGAAGCGCTGGCGGGCCATGCCAAACGCGTTGACGTCATCCTGCACGCCGATCAGTCGCTGGAGGTCATCGACGACGGTCGCGGCATGCCGGTGGACATCCACCCGGAAGAGGGCGTGCCTGCCGTTGAGCTGATTCTCTGCCGACTGCACGCGGGCGGTAAGTTCTCCAACAAGAACTATCAGTTCTCCGGTGGTCTGCACGGCGTGGGGATTTCCGTGGTGAACGCCCTGTCCAAACGCGTGGAAGTGAACGTCCGTCGCGACGGCCAGGTCTACAACATCGCGTTTGAAAACGGCGAGAAGGTGCAGGATCTGCAGGTTGTCGGCACGTGCGCTAAACGCAACACCGGCACGAGCGTCCACTTCTGGCCTGACGAAAGCTTCTTCGACAGCCCGCGTTTTTCCGTTTCTCGCCTGACGCATCTGCTGAAAGCCAAAGCGGTACTGTGCCCGGGCGTGGAAATTACCTTTAAAGATCACGTCAACAACACCGAGCAGACCTGGTGCTACGCCGATGGCCTGAACGACTACCTGTGCGAAGCGGTAAACGGCCTGCCAACGCTGCCGGAAAAACCGTTTGTCGGTAACTTTAGCGGTGATACCGAAGCGGTGGATTGGGCGCTGCTGTGGCTGCCGGAAGGCGGCGAGCTGCTGACCGAAAGCTACGTTAACCTGATCCCAACCATGCTCGGCGGTACCCACGTCAACGGCCTGCGTCAGGGACTGCTGGACGCGATGCGTGAGTTCTGCGAATACCGCAACATTCTGCCGCGCGGCGTGAAGCTCTCGGCGGAAGATATCTGGGACCGCTGCGCCTACGTGCTCTCCGTGAAAATGCAGGATCCGCAGTTTGCCGGTCAGACCAAAGAACGTCTGTCATCGCGCCAGTGCGCGGCGTTCGTCTCCGGCGTGGTGAAAGATGCGTTTACCCTGTGGCTGAACCAGAACGTTCAGGCGGCTGAGATGCTGGCTGAAATGGCGATCTCCAGCGCCCAGCGTCGTCTGCGTGCCGCGAAGAAAGTGGTGCGTAAAAAGCTGACCAGCGGCCCTGCGCTGCCGGGCAAGCTGGCGGACTGTACCGCGCAGGATCTCAACCGCACCGAGCTGTTCCTCGTGGAAGGGGATTCGGCGGGTGGGTCGGCCAAACAGGCGCGCGATCGTGAATATCAGGCGATCATGCCACTCAAGGGTAAGATCCTGAACACCTGGGAAGTCTCTTCAGACGAAGTGCTGGCCTCGCAGGAAGTGCACGACATCTCCGTTGCGATCGGCATCGATCCGGACAGCGAGGATCTGAGCCAGCTGCGCTACGGCAAGATCTGTATTCTCGCGGATGCGGACTCCGATGGTCTGCACATCGCCACGCTGCTGTGCGCGCTGTTTGTGAAGCACTTCCGCACGCTGGTGAAAAACGGTCACGTCCACGTGGCGCTGCCGCCGCTCTACCGTATCGACCTCGGCAAAGAGGTGTACTACGCGCTGACGGAAGAAGAGAAGGCGGGCGTGCTGGAGCAGCTTAAGCGTAAGAAGGGCAAACCAAATGTGCAGCGCTTTAAAGGGCTGGGCGAAATGAACCCGATGCAGCTGCGCGAAACGACGCTGGATCCGAACACGCGCCGCCTGGTGCAGCTGACGATCAGCGACGAAGACGAACAGCAAACCAACGCCGTGATGGATATGCTCCTCGCCAAGAAACGTTCGGAAGACCGACGTAACTGGCTGCAGGAGAAAGGGGATATGGCGGATATTGAGGCCTGATGCCCTCACCCTAACCCTCTCCCACAGGGAGAGGGAATGGATCGTAGGCCCGGTAAGCATTAGCGCCACCGGGCTTTTTTACATCAAAACTCCATCTTCACCGTAAACTGCACTTCGCGCGGGTCGCCAATCTGGTTGCCCAGGTTGTTGGTCGCAATCGACGACGTGTAGTAGGTCTTATCAAACAGGTTCTTCACGTTCACCTGCAGCGTCACCGGATACTGCAGCTTCATCTTATACGCCGCAAACGCATCCGCCACGAAATAGCCCGGCAGATAATAATCCGCACCGTTGGTCGCCGAGCGGCGGCTTACGCCGTGCCCGCCGCCGCCGAGCGTCAGGGTATTCCCGGCAAACGCATTATGAATGTCGTACGTCAGGAACAGGGAGCCGGTATGGCGCGGCACATTCGGCAGCGGTTTGCCCGCGTAGTCCGGGTCCTCCAGTACCTTCGCGTCGGTATAGCCGTAGCTGGCGATAATATTGGTGTTCTCGGTCAGCGAGCCTGCGAGATCCACCTCCACGCCCTGAGAGCGCACGCGGCCCGCGGTTTTGGCGATGGTTTCGCCCCCAATGCTTTCGGTATACAGCACGTTGCGCTTGTGAATATCAAACAGCGCGATATTGGCGGTAATGCCGTCGAACAGATCGAACTTTGCGCCTACTTCGTACGCGTTTGAGGTTTCCGGCGGCAGGTCGCCAATGTAGCTCGCAATGGACGACTGCGGCATAAACGTCTGCGAATAGTTGGCAAACAGCGAGACTGCTGGCGTCAGTTTGTAAACCAGCCCCAGCTTCGGCGTCCACTGCTCGTCGCGGCTATCGGTATTGACGTTAAACGGACGACCTTTGCCCGCGTACTGAGTGTAATACTGGTAGCGCAGCCCGGCGACGGCGATCCATTTATCCGTCAGGTACAGGGCATCCTGGGCGTAGGCCGAGTAGCTCTCCTGCTTGAGCGTCTGGTCGCTGTCAGCGGCGGAGACGGTTGTACACTCGTCGAGTTTGCCGTAAACCGGATTATAGATATTGAAACCTTTGACGTTCTTACAGCGCATCATGTCCGTGCGCAGCAGATCGTAATTTTCATACGACACGCCGGTGAGGATCTCATTATAAAAGCCCGCGATATCCACGTTGCCCTGCAGATCCGCACGGGTGCTGTGCATGCGCTGGGTCGAGCCCTGGGTTGCATCCACCCGGCGGGTCAGGGTGCCGGTTTTTGAATCGTAGGCCATGACGCGGGCCTGGTTGTCAGTGTATTTATCCTGGCTGTAGCTGTAGTCGAACTTCGCGGTCCACTGGCTGTTGAGGCGGTATTCCGCGTTAAGCTGAGCGAGATCGGACTGCCCGTCGGTCACGTTAAACGGCTCGTCAAAGCGGGTTTTGCGATCGACGTCGACGGCCTTTTTAGTGTTGAGATCGAAGATCGTTCCGCGATCGAACGGCGTCTTATAGTCGCGATGCGAATAGAGCACGCTCACGGTGGCATCGTCGCCGAACCAGGTCAGCGACGGGGCGATAAACGTGCTGCGTTCGTTGCCGAAGTTGCGCCAGTAATCTTCGTCCTGATACTCGCCCGTGAGGCGATACGCCAGGCGCGTGCCCTCAATCGGACCGGTGACATCGATCTGTCCGGTGCCGCCGCCAAAGCTGGAAGAGGTGGCAGAAATCGAGCCACCGAAGATTTTCTCCGGGCGCTTCGTGACGACGTTAATCAGGCCGCCCGGATCGAGAATGCCGTACAGCGTTGAGGCCGGGCCTTTCAGCACCTCCACGCGTTCGGTTGCGGCGTTAAAGCTGCGCGGCAACACGGTGCGCAGGCCGTTGGTCATGATCGAGCCGTCGCGGTTTGCGCCAAACCCGCGGCGCACAAAGGCATCCTGCGTACCGCCCAGAGTGTTGGTCTGCACCACGTTGCTGACGTTATAGAGCGCTTCATCGAGCGTGGTGGCGTGCTGATCCGCCAGCACCTTATCGCTGACGGTATTCACCACCTGCGGGATATCCAGCATCGGCATGTTGGTCAGCGTGGCGGTGGAGGTATTCAGCGGCTGGTAGCCGTTGGTGGCATCCGCCGTAGCATTTGGATCGGCGGTGACGGTAAGCGTTTCGCCGTCTTTAGCCGTGGTGTCTGCTGCCTGCGACAGCGGCGCCATAAACAGCAGTGAAAAGAGCGCGCGCCCTTTTATCCCAGAGAGTGAAGGTGTGAACGTAGCCATTACAACTATTATCCCAAAATATCCGTGAAGCACCTTCACGGAAGAACCTGTGAGTCATTGCCCTTTATGGTCTGCCCGTTAGCCAGAACTGGCATCGAACATGTAATTGAGAATCATTCAATCATGCGGAAATGTAGTAGTAAATGAAAAAAGATAAAAATCGGCTACATCTCTGAAACGCAACGTAAAAGCGCAGTGGTAGCCTTTTAATTAATTGAAAATTAATTCTTTATTGTTTTACCGGTCAGTGTAGTAACGCACCGTTATCCCTGGTTTTTTCAGGGTGTTTCTTCCCTTGACTACTACATGGCGCGGCCTCAAACTCTCAAAAGAGAATGATTTTTATTTATATTTGTTTCCCTTTTTTTATTACGTTGGCATGCACGTGGCTCACAACACGACAAAACCGGGTCTGGTTCTGGAGAATCTTTCTGCCGGTTATCAGAAAAAAATCATCGTTGATGATATTTCCCTTGCGATTCCCCAGCAGAAAATCACCGTTCTGGTGGGGGCGAACGGCTGCGGAAAATCCACGCTGCTGAGTACCATCGCGCGTTTGCTTCAGCCGCTTGGAGGCGCGGCGGTTCTCGACGGCAAGGCGATCCACGCGCAGCCGACGAAAGCCGTCGCCCGCCAGCTTGGCATCCTGCCGCAGTCTCCGCTGCTGCCGGAAGGGTTAACCGTCTTTGAGCTGGTCTCGCGCGGGCGTTTTCCCTGGCAGAACGTTATGCGCCAGTGGAGCGACGAGGACGAGCAGGCGGTGGAGGAGGCCCTGCGCCTGACCGGCACGGCCGAGTTTGCCCACATGCCCGTCGAAAGCCTGTCCGGCGGCCAACGTCAGCGCTGCTGGATCGCCATGGCGCTGGCGCAGCAAACGCCCTATATCCTGCTGGATGAACCCACCACGTTCCTCGATCTCCGGTATCAGGTGGAGATCCTCGAACTGCTGCATACGCTGACGCGCGAGCACGGACGTACCGTGGTGGTGGTGCTGCACGATCTCAACTTCGCCGTGAGCTACGGCGATTCGCTGGTCTTTTTACGCCAGGGAAAAGTCGAGGGCGTACTGCATGAAGGGGACGCCTGCACGCCGGAGCTGATTAAAGCGGTGTTTGATGTCGACGTGCATATGTCCATCAATCCGCTGACCGGTAAACCGTTCTTTATGCCGTTTCGCCAGGTCGCAAAACAGCCATGATGCGCACCTCTCTGGCTTTCCTGATGTTCGCCCTGCTGCTTGCAACCGGCGCGATTGCCCATCTGGGGATCGGCGCCCGCTTTATCGCCCCGCAAACGGTGGTGGAGGCCATCCTCCACTTCGATCCGCGCAATTTCGACCATAACATCATCATCAAGCTCAGACTGCTGCGCCTCTGCGCCGCGATGGTGGCGGGGGCCGCGCTCGGTGTGGCGGGCGTGCTGCTGCAATCCACGATCCGCAACCCGCTCGGCGAACCGCATATTCTGGGGCTCAACGCCGGGGCGGCGCTCGCGGTGGTGCTGACGAGCGCGCTGGGGATGACGCTGCCGTTTGGGCGCCCGCTGATTGCCGCCGCCGGAGCCGCG
Organism: Enterobacter bugandensis; assembly: GCF_900324475.1. NCBI lineage: Bacteria > Pseudomonadati > Pseudomonadota > Gammaproteobacteria > Enterobacterales > Enterobacteriaceae > Enterobacter > Enterobacter bugandensis. Next base: position 4,008,201 of record NZ_LT992502.1, on the reverse strand, counting down.
GCGCTGTTTCTGCTGGTGCTTACGTTCTCCTCGTCCGGACGCACCGGGCTTACGCCGATGAAGGTCACGCTGTGCGGCGTGGCGATGTCGGCGCTTGCCTCGTCGATTACCGCCACGGTGCTCATCCTCGATGAACAGACGCTGCTCGCCATGCGCACCTGGCTGGCGGGGGATTTAGCGGGGGTCAGCGTTGAAACGATTGCCGCTGCCCTGTGGGTGTCTGGCGTGGGCTTTGCGCTGGCGCTCTGGCTGTCGCCCTCGCTCAACATGCTGGCGCTGGGCGACAGAATGGCGCAGGGGCTTGGCGTATCGCTGCTGAAAACGCGGCTGCTTGCCCTGATGGCCATCGCGCTGCTCTGCGGTGCGGCGGTCTCCCTCGCCGGGCCGATCGGCTTTATCGGCCTTGTGGTGCCTCAGCTCGTTCGCCGTCTAGTGTCGGTCGATCTGCGCGTGATGGTGCCGCTGTCCGCCCTGTGCGGGGCGCTGGTTCTGCTGCTGGCGGATATCGCTGCCCGCACGCTGTTTTCGCCCTGGGAGCTGGCAACCGGCATCATGACCGCGCTGGTTGGCGCCCCGGTCTTTATCTTCATGGCCTCGAGGATGTTTAAATGAACCGCGCCGGACTGCGTGCGCTACGCGTTGGCACCTTCTCGGCGCTGGTCCGCCCAAAGGCGCTGGTATGTCTGGTCATCCTGACGCTGGCCGCCTGCCTGCTGACGGGGTTTGGCCTGACGCACGGCTCTCTGCCCATCCCCACTTCCGCCATCGGGCGCGCGCTGTTTTATCCAGAAAGCCTGACGTCAGAGACGCGCTACATCGTGATGGATATCCGCCTGCCGCGCCTGCTGATGGCGGCGCTGTGCGGTGGGATGCTCGGCATGGCGGGGGCGGCAATGCAGTCCATTACCCGCAATGGCCTGGCCGATCCGGGGCTTATCGGGGTGAAAGAGGGCTGTAGCGCGGCGGTACTGCTGCTGATATTTCAGTTCCCGGCGCTGGGCCTGGCCTGGCGGCCGCTGGTTGGCATGGTCGGGGGGCTGCTCACCGCGCTGCTGGTGGTGGCTCTGGCGCGCGATATCTCACGTCCGCGATTCATCCTGATCGGCATCGGCGTGTCGTGGGTCTTTGCCGCCGCAATGGGCGTCTTTATGACTACGGCGGACGTGCGCGACGTGCAGACGGCGATGCTATGGCTGGCGGGCAGCCTCCACGCGGCAAACTGGACGCTGGTCTGCATTGCCGCTGCCTGGGCGCTTCCGGCGTTTGCGCTGCTGCTGTTTACCGCCCGCGCTGCGGACGTGGCGCTGCTTGGTAACCACACCGCAGCGGGCCTTGGCGTGCGCACAAACCGGCTGGCGCTTCTAAGGGTTCTCGCCCCGGTAGTGCTGACGGCGGCCTGCGTCTCCTGCGTGGGCAGCATTGGTTTTGTCGGGCTGATTGCGCCGCACATGGCGCGCCTGCTGCTCCGCGGCGGGCAAACGGCGCTCCTGACGGGTAGCGCCGTGCTGGGGGCGCTGCTGGTGCTACTGGCGGATAACGTCGGGCGGCTGGCATTCCTCCCGCTGCAGCTGCCGGCGGGAATTGTGATTTCACTGATTGGCGGACCGTTTTTCCTGCTGCTGCTCTGGCAGCGTCGGGACAGATTTTAGGGGATTAACATGCGCATACTGTTTTCATTGCTGTTGCTGGTGGGGTTTGCGGCGAGCGCGACCGAGCCGACGCAGACGTTTACTGACGATCTGAACCGTAAGGTGGTGGTGCCGGTGCATCCGAAACGGATCGTCTCGCTACACGACCTGGACATTACTATTCCGCTGATTGAGCTTGGCGTACCGCCGGTGGCGAGCCATGGCCGCACCCGGCCGGACGGCAGCCATTTTCTGCGCTCCAGCGGCATGTTGACCGGCGTCGACTTCGATAATTCCGACATCAAGTTTATCGGCACTGCGGATATCGACATTGAAGCCATCGCCGCCGCAAAGCCTGACCTGATCATTACCGAGCCGACGCGAAATACCCCGGTGGAACAGCTGGAGAAAATTGCCCCGACGGTGAGTATCGATCATCTCGATGGCGGCGCACCGGAGATCTACCGCAAGCTGGCGCAACTGACGGGCACGCAGGCGCGGCTCAAGGTTCTGGAGCGGCGCTATCAGGAGCAAATTAAGGCGCTGAAAGCGACTATTGATACCCGCAAAGTGAGCGTGTCGGTGATTCAGGCCAATCAGGGGAAAATCAACGCCATGCACAGCTATCACTCGCTGGGCCGCGTGCTGCGTGATGCCGGGTTCACCTTCCCGCCGCTGATTGAGTCCATCCCGGAAGAGGGACGCATTGACGTCAGCGCCGAGCGGCTGCCGGAGCTGGATGCGGATTTCGTTTTCGCCACCTGGCGCGGGGATACGGGCGGCAAACCGCAGGATGAGCTGGCGGCGATGGATGCGGTGATGCCGGGCTGGTGTCAGTTCCTGAATGCCTGTCGGACCGGACATTACGTGCTGATCTCGCGTGAAGAGGCCATCTCAAACTCGTTCGCCTCATTAGGGCTGATGGCCGCGCAGGTCCAGTCGCAGATTGCCGGACGTCCGCTGCCGGAGGCGTCACGATGAGCCGTAAAGTTGATCTCTTCGGCGACCGCCTCCGCTCCCGGTCGCACCAGCTCACGCCGCGCCTGCTGCAGGTGGCGCGCTATATCAATGAAAATCGTGAAGCGGTGATGGAGCAGACGGCAATGGAGATCGCGACGCTGCTGAAAACGTCGGACGCTACCGTCGTTCGCGCCATCCAGGCGCTGGGTTTCGCCGGGCTGCGCGATCTCAAGCAGACGCTGGAGCAGTGGTTTGGCCCGGTCGTGACCTCCAGCGAAAAGATCTCCACCACGGTGAATACGCTGACCAGCGACGTCAATGCGAGCATTGATTTCGTGCTGGAGGGGCATCAGCACACCTGTGAAGTGTTGTCTGAACCCCACAACCGCTTCGCGATGGCGCAGGCGGTCTCGCTGCTGGCGCAGGCGAGGCAGGTTGCCATATTTGGGATTGGCGCGTCCGGGATTTTGGCCGACTACACCGCCAGGCTGTTCAGCCGGATGGGGCTACCCGCCACGCCGCTTAACCGCACCGGAATAGGGCTGGCCGAGCAGCTGATAGGTCTCCAGCGCGGGGATGTGCTGATCATGATGGCGCAAAAATCCGCGCATCGGGAAGGACAGACCACGCTGCGCGAAGCGAAACGGCTGGGGATCCCCACCATTTTGCTCACCAATGCCACCGACTCCCGATTCAGCAAAGAGGCCAGCGTGGTGATCCACGTTCCGCGCGGTGGCGAGAAGGGTAAAATCCCGCTCCACGGCACGGTGCTGCTGTGCCTGGAGATGATTGTTTTATCCGTCGCCTCCACCGAGCCGCAGCGCACCATCAAGTCGATGAAGCGCATCAACGAGCTTCACCGTGGGCTAAAGCCGGGCAAGAAAAGCAGTTGATTGTCTCCCTCTTCCCGCGGGAGAGGGGCGGGTGAGGGTGTCATACCGCACGATGGTTCTTCCGGTACTGCAGCGGCGTCTCACCAATCCCCTTCTTAAACGCGCTGATAAACCAGGTCACGTCAGAAAATCCCACCCGCGCGGCAATCTCCCGCACGCTCGCGTCACTGTGCAACAGGCATTCGCACGCCTTACGCAGGCGGAGCGTGTTCAGGTAGTGGTGGATTTTCTCCCCCGTCTCCGCATGAAATTTTCGCGACACGTAGCTGCGCGATCTGCCCAGTTCCGCTGCCAGTGCGTCGAGGCGGAATTTCTCCTGATAATGCTCGTCCAGCCAGAACATCACCTGGCTGGCGATCCCCGTGCTGCTGCCCGGTGCGCCGGTACGATCGTCAGGCAACATAGCAAACAGGCTAATCAGCAGCCCGGCGATGCTTTCGCTGCTCATCGGCGGCGGATAACAGCTGAACAGATGATCGACATGGCTGTGGCAGTGTGCCAGGTCAACCACCCACGCCTCTGAGCCGCGACGCGAGAGTTTCTCCAGCCGCTGCTGCGTGTGCGGAAAATCACGCAGACACTTCAGCACCGCGTGGTGGTCGAGGTGAATAATCGTGCGCCGGTAAATCGCTTCCGCCTGTTCGTCCACCCTGACTTTATGCAGGGTGAACGGCGGAAAGAAAAACAGGCGTCCGGGGCGCATGGTGTAGTGACGGTTATCGACAATCGCGACGCCAAACCCTTCTTCCACATAGAGAATTTCAAGACACTGATGCCAGTGGTGGTAACGCACCGTGTTAGCAAACAGGCGGCTGAACGACGCTACGGTGTCGTTTAAGGTAATGAGCTCAAGACGATCGGTTATGGGCGCGTCATGCATAGTGCAATAAAACTCAACTTTTCCCCGTCAGAAGAGATTTATAAACCACCTTTTTAAATTTTATCAACCGCAGGTTTATCGAACGTTCTCACCTGTGACGTGGCTAACATTTCTCCACCTTACGCATTCACTATGCTTGGCCGCAGTTGATGACGAGGGTGGAACTATGCGGGCGGAAAGCGAAGAAAAATCAAATCTGTTGTCTTCACGCCAGGACGTCGTGGCGTCTCTGAATACCTTACTTGGCGCGCTGGATAAGCAGTTTCCGGTAAATCATTCGCGGTTCTCGCTGGGTGATACCTGCGCGCACTACGTGACGGATATCGCGCAGATGGAGGGGCTCTCCCGCGCGCTATGGGGGCTGTTTCCGCTGTTGGCTTCGGGCGATGCTTCGCCGTTTAGCGAGAAGTACATGCAGGCCATCAGGATCGGCACCGATCCGCTAAGTCCGGGCTACTGGGGCGAAACCGGTCCGTACGATCAGCGTCTGGTCGAGATGGCGTCCTACGGTCTGGGGCTTTCCCTGCTGGGGAATAAACTCACCGATTGCTTCAGCGAGCGCGAGGTGATGAACCTGCACGCGTGGCTGAATCAGATTACCGACGCGCAGATGCCCGACAGCAACTGGAACTACTTTGCCATTATGGTCCAGCTGGGCTTCAAACGCGCCGGGCTGCCGTACGACCAGGCCGCCATCGACCATCGGTTTGCGCTGATGGAGGCCTATTACCTGGGTGACGGCTGGTATTCCGACGGCGCGGGTCGCCCGAAAGATTATTACATCTCCATGGCGTTCCACTTCTACGGCTTGATTTACGCCACTTTAAGCGGCGACGAGGCGAGGGCGGAGGTGCTGCGCGAGCGCTCGCGTCTGTTTGCGGAGGACTTTATCTACTGGTCCGCCGCGGACGGCGCGTCGGTACCGTTTGGCCGCAGCCTGACCTACCGCTTTGCGATGGTCGCCTTCTGGAGCGCGGTTGCCTTCTCTGAACTTGACGTGTTCACGCCGGGTATTGTGAAAGGCATTATCCTGCGCCACCTCCGCTGGTGGCAGCAGCGGACGATTACCGATCGGGACGGCATTTTGACCCTCGGTTTTGCCTGTCCGAACCTCGCCATGTGTGAGGACTATAACTCTCCCGGCTCGCCCTACTGGGCGCTAAAAAGCTACCTGATTCTGGCGCTGCCGGAGACGCATCCGTTCTGGCAGGCAGAAGAACAGCCGCTGCCCGCGCTGGCGGAGAAGCACGTCATCCCGCACGCGCAGCAGATCCTGATGCATTCGACGAACTCTCAGCACGTCACCATGCTCACCGCCGGTCAGCTGGAGCTGAACAACTACGTCAACACCGAAGCGAAATACACCAAATTTGCCTACTCCAGCCGCTTTGGCTTCACCATTGAGCGCGGGCGCTTTGGCCTGAAGCATGCGGCCTGTGATTCCATGCTGCTGCTGGCGGACGGGGATAACTATTTCCGCGGCCGTCGCGAGTGCGACGCGGTGCGGGTGGATGAAAACTACATCTATTCACGCTGGTCGCCTTGGCACGACGTGCACATCGAGACCTGGCAAATCCCCTTCGGCGAGTGGCATTTGCGCCTGCACCGCATCAACAGCGCGCGCAAGCTGCAAACGGCGGAGGGCGGTTTCGCCGTGATGAAAACGGAGCACCAAATCCGCGCGCGCGGCAGCTATCTGGCGGCAGAGAACGGCAGCAGTGCGATTGTCGATCTGTCGCCTTTCATTGAACGCACCCCGGACAGCATCGTCACGCCGCCGAACAGCAGCATCATGTTCCCGGAGTGCGCCTCCATTCCGCTGTTAAAAACCGATCTCCATCCGGGAGAGCGCTGGCTCTGCTGCGCCGTCATTGCCAGTGAAAAACAGAACGTTGCGGCCGCGCCGCAGCTGGATATGAACCATAACCGGGTCGTAATCCGCGACCCTGGAGGCGAACGTCTGCTGTCGTTCACGTTATAAAAATTCTGACCCTAAACCTCGGCGAGGATGGTATGAAAAATACATCGACAACCAACAGAACCGAATATTACAAAATCAGCAGCTTTATTTTTCTCTATTTCTTTACCTGGTCCGCGAGTATTGGCCTGCTGGCGATCTGGCTGGGTCAAAAAGCGAATCTCAGCGGGACGGTAATTGGAACCGTGTTCGCGGTGAACGGAATATTTTCCGTTATCCTCAAACCCATCTACGGCTATATTCTCGATAAAATCGGCATGAGCAAATACCTGCTCTATTTTGTGGTCGCCATGTCGGCCCTGATGGCGCCGTTTTTTATTTACGTCTATCAGCCGCTGTTAATGTCCAGCACCTTGCTGGGGATTATTATCGGCGCGCTCTATTTAAGCTTTGCCTGGTATGCGGGCGTGGCGGCGTGTGAATCTTATTCCGACCGCTTCAGCCGCTTAAACGGCATGGAGTTCGGGCAAATTCGTATGTGGGGCTCGCTCGGCTGGGCGGTGGCATCGTCCTTCTCCGGCCTGCTGTTCAACCTCTCACCGACCTATAACTTCATTATGGGCAGCGTGACGTCGATCGTGATGCTGGTTGTCCTGCTCAGCCTGAAAGTGAACACTAACTCCGTTCATGCCGATGCGGTACTGACCAAAGAGAAAATCGCCCCGGCAGATGTGTACGCCCTGCTGCGTAACCGTAAATTCTGGGCTTTTTGCCTGTACGTGGCGGGCGTGGCGTGGATGATGTTTATCGCCGAGCAGCAGTTCTCGCGCTATTTCGTTACCTTCTTTGACGATATTCATGAGGGCAACGCGGTATTTGGCTATCTCGGTACCGTGCAGTCGGGCATAGAATTCGTCATGTATATGGTTGTCCCGCTGTTCGTTAACTTTATTGGCGCCAGGCGCGGGCTATTAATTGTCGGGCTGATCGTCGGGGCGCGTTTGATTATTTCCGGGATGTGCGACTCGCATCTGTTAATTTCCGTGCTCAAGCCGCTATACGGTATAGAAATTTGCCTGCTGCTGGTGTCGGTCTTTAAATATATTGCGGAGCATTTCGACAAGCGCGTGAACGCCACCATGTATTTGCTGGGCTATCAGGCGATGCTGTACGTGGGGAACGTGGTGGTTTCCTCGCCTGCCGGATATATGTATGACCGCATCGGCTTTGAACAGACCTATATCATCATGGGGGCGACGGCGCTGATCTTTACCTTTATTTCTGCCTTTACGTTATCCGCCTGCCAGAGCAAATGGCGCGGCCCCCGCCCGCTGAACGTAGCAGAACCTTCATCACGCTGACCACAAGGAACCGAAATATGTTAAGTCGTATCAGAGAGGAACGCCTGTCTGCCATTCCTGCTCCCGTAGACTCGCGCCTGTTTAGCGATGAACTGATCTCTGCGCGTAGCCATGTCCTCGAGCTGATTAGCCGTCATTTAACGGCATTCGGAGAGCAGTTCCCGGCGGAAACCTGCCGGAACGGTTATTACCCGCTGACCGACAACGTAGAGTGGACAACCAGCTTCTGGACCGGCCAGCTGTGGCTGGCGTGGGAGATGAGCGGCGAGGAGAAATTCCGCTCGATGGCGGAAAAACACGTGCGCTCCTTCGGCCTGCGCATCGCCGGGCGCAGCGACACCAACACTCACGATCTGGGCTTCCTGTACACGCTCTCCTGCGTGGCGGCCTGGAGACTTACCGGCAGCCGCGAGGCGCGCGGTTTCTCCCTGCTGGCGGCTGAAGCCCTGCTGGAGCGCTTTCATGAGAAGGCGAAAATCATTCAGGCGTGGGGCGATCTTTCAGACCCGGAGCAGGCCGGACGGATGATCATCGACTGCAACATGAACCTGCCGCTGCTCTACTGGGCGACGGAGCAGACGGGGGATCCGCGCTTTGCTGACGCCGCAAAAGCGCACGTCATGCAGGCGGCAAACTATCTCATCCGCGACGATGCCTCCACGTTCCACACCTATTATATGGACGTGGTAACCGGCGCGCCGCGCTACGGCAATACCCAGCAGGGCTATGCCGATGACTCCTGCTGGTCGCGCGGGCAGGCGTGGGGGATTTACGGCTTCCTGCTGAGCTATATCTATACCGGCGACGAGACGATGATTGCCCTGTCGAAGCGGCTGGCGAACTACTTTCTCAACCGCCTCCCGGAAGACTACGTCTGCCACTGGGATCTGGCGCTGGTGGGGACCGACGCGCTGCGCGATTCGTCCTCGGCGGCGATTGCGGTGTGCGGGCTGCTGGAGCTGGTGAAGCAACTGCCCGTGACGGATCCAGACCGGGAGCGGTATCTGGAGTGGGCCAAAGGCATTATGTCGTCACTGACGAAGCACTACCTGATGGGCAAAGAGGAGAAGGGCACCGGGCTGCTGAAGCACTCGGTCTATCACCTGGCGAGCAACAAAGGGGTGGACGAGTGTGCGAGCTGGGGAGATTACTTCTACGTGGAGGCGCTGGTGCGCTTTACGCAGAGCTGGAAACTGTACTGGTAAAAACGGTCGGGGGGCATCCCCCGACTCGCGGATCACGCTTTAGGAATACGCAGCGTCTGGCCGGGGTAGATTTTATCCGGGCTGGAGAGCATCGGGCGGTTAGCCTCAAAAATCTTGTTGTACTGGTTGGCATCGCCGTACACGGTTTTGGAGATAGCGCTCAGGGTGTCGCCGGATTTTACCGTGTAGTAGGTGGCTTCATCTTTGGCATCGGTCGTGGTGATGTTGTTCTCCACCTCGCTGACGCCCGCGATGTTGCCGACGGCGACCTGGATTTTTTCTTTCTGCTCCTGGGTCAGCCCGTCACCCGTCACGCTGGCCTTGCCGTCGGTAACGTTAACCTGAACTTTGTCTGAACCGGGAATGTTGAGTTTCTTGAGGTGCTCGGTGATTTTGTCGCTCTGACCTTTGTGGTCGGTCAGGTTATCCCATAGCTTTTCGCCTGCTTCTTTCACGAAGTTAAAAAGACCCATTCCATCCTCCTGTTAATCATGAAGTCAGAATAAGCATAGCAGGTCAGAGAGAATTCCCTCCCCGGAAGGAGAGGGAAGGCAGGTTTTAAACCCCTTGCTCCAGAATACGGATGTGGGTCTCCAGCACGTCACCCTTCACCGCATCGCTCCACGCTTTCATGTGCGCGGTCTGCAGGTGTGCTTCAAGGTGCGCGACGGTTTCCCACTGCTCAACCATGATAATGGAGTCTGGCGCAGTGGCCTGGAAGCTTGCGTCGGTAGCGGCGTCCACCATCGGCGCGTAGCCGTGGCAGCCTTCTTCTTTCAGTACGGTTGGGATGATTTTCGCGAACTGATCCAGCACCGCCTGGCGGTGATGTTGACCTGGACGAGTACGGATTTCTGCGATTACTGTAAGCATGGTTACTACTCCTTTAATTCCAGGCTACCAGTTAAGCAAAAATTTTCGCGAGATGCTTGCGATATTCTGCGATATAGCTCGGGACGTCAGGCATTTTAATCACGTCGTTGACGATAAAGGTCGGCAGCGGCTCCATCCCCAGGAACTGGTTCGCCTTGTGGAACGGCAGATACGCGCCGTCTACGCCCACGCCTTCGAAGAACTGATCTTTTTCGGTGAAGGCTTCCAGAGGGGCGTTCCAGGTCAGGGAGAGCATATATTTTTTGCCCTGAATCAGGCCGCCGGAGCCGTATTTTTTAGAGGCATCTGAGCGGGTGCGTCCGTCGCTGGCATACAGCGAACCGTGACCTTCGGTGAAGACGTCGTCCATGTACTTTTTCACGGTCCACGGCGCGCCCATCCACCAGCCCGGCATCTGCCAGACAACCACATCGGCCCACAGGAAGTTCTGCACTTCGGCCTTCACGTCATAGTTGCTGTCCGCGCGCACGACCTTAACATCATGCCCGGCGTCGCGCAGGAAACCGTCCGCGACCTCGGTCAGGGTGTCATTCAGCTGGCCTTTAGAGTGCGCGAACTCTTTCGCGCCGTTGATAATCAGAATATTGCTCATTATTTGTCCTCGGTCATGAGAGTATGCCGGGTATTCTACGCGCGAGGACGGAGCGGAAAAATAAGCAAAATGTGCAAAGTCTTTTGCGCGAAATGCAATAATCCCTTACCAGTTAACCTTCACTTCAAAGCCGCCTTCTGGCGCATTGCCCAGCGAGACGCGCATGCCGTGCAGCGCGGCAATGCGTTTCACAATGGATAGCCCCAGCCCGCTGCCCGTGGCGTCCTGACCCGGTGGACGATAAAAGCGCTCGCCGAGACGCGCCAGCGCATCGGGCGAAATGCCTGGGCCATTGTCGCGCACGGTAACGCTACGGGTGTTCAGCGTCACGTCTACCACGCTGCCGCGCGGGCTGTAGCGGGTGGCGTTATCCAGCAGGTTGCGCGCCAGCAGGCTCAGAAGCAGCTGCTGACCCGTGCGGGTCACCTCCGGCGCGTTGATGTGCAGGCGAATATCAATACCCGCCTGCTGTGCCGAAGGATAAATATCCATTACCGCAGACTGCAGCAGGTCGGCCATCGCTATCTGTTCTACGCCCTCCAGGCTGTCCAGCGAGTCCAGGCGCGACAGGGTGAGGAGCTGATCCACCAGCCGGGAGGCGCGGTCGATACCCGCGTGCAGCTGCGCCAGCGCTTTTTCCTGCGCCTGCGGATCGTCCTGAGAAAGCTGCGCCACGTCGGTTTGCACCTTCAGCGCCGCCAGCGGGCTGCGCAGCTCGTGGGCGGCGTCGGAGGTAAAGCGGCGCTCGCGGGTCATCATCTCCTGGGTACGGGTAAAAAGATGGTTCAGCGAGTCGAGCAGAGGGCGCACTTCCGCCGGCACGCCCTGAGTGGGCAGGGCGTCGGTGGCGTCCGGCGAGCGCGAACGCAGGGTCTGGGCCAGCTTTTTCAGGGGCTTCAGCTCCCGGCTCAGCAGGACAATAAGCAACAGCAGCATCACCGGCAGCGCCACCAGCCACGGCGTCAGCTGCGAGCTGACCACGTCCAGCGCCATATCCTGCCGGTACTCCCACTCCTGGCCGACCACCACGCGGTATTTTCCGTCTGGCGACGTCAGCCATAAAAAGCGCCATTCATCGTTGTCATCCTGAAGCCGTCCGTCATCAAAGCCGTCACGACGATAGTGATACGGGATATCGCGCCCGTTTTCGCCGTCGTTAAGGATCATCGTGCCGTCTGAAGCGTAAATAGCGAAGGCCAGCGCGTCATCGTCCAGATGCCCGTGTTTGGCCTTTTTCGGCACCTCGCGCATGCGCTCCGGCGCGCGGATCTCGTCCAGATCCATCGTCAGCAGCCGTTTGGCAAACAGCATCTGCTGGGTGTCGAACAGCTTATCGAGCTTGTGGGTGGTCTGCTGCCACGCCACCAGGCTGGCGGCAAACCAGGCCGTCAGAGACAGCGCTAAAAAGAGGAGCGTCAGGCGCAGCTTCAGGCTCAGCTTCATGCGTCACCCAGGGTGTAGCCGATGCCGTGCACGGTGCGGATAAACTCGCTCCCGAGCTTGCGGCGTAAATGATGGACATGGACTTCGACGGCATTGCTGGAGACGTCATCGTCCCAGGTATAAAGCTTTTCCTCGATCAGCTTGCGCGGCAGCACCCGGCCCGCGTTACGCATCAGCAGCTCCAGCAGGGCGAACTCTTTGGGTTTAAGCGTCAGCGTTTCGCCCTCCAGCGTGGCGACGAGGCTTGCCGGATCGAGCGTCACCTTGCCGTGGCGCAGCTCGCTGCGGGTCTGACCGTGGCTGCGGCGCACCAGCGCTTCCAGACGGGCGGCCACTTCTATCAGCGCGAACGGCTTACAGAGATAATCGTCCGCACCGAGGCGCAGCCCTTCAACGCGCTGGTTCAGCGCATCCCGCGCGGTCAGGATCAGTACCGGCTCGCTGCGGCCGCTTTCGCGCCAGGCGCGCAGGATCTCCAGACCGTCAATTCCCGGTAGGGTCAGGTCAAGCACCACGGCATCATAGGGCGCAGAGGCGAGCGCGGCCTGCCCGGTTTTCCCGTCGGTAAACCAGTCCACGCTAAAGCCCAGTTTGCTTAAGCCTGCTTTGATGCCATCGCCGATTAACCTGTCGTCTTCTAACAGTAAAATGCGCATGTTCCCTCCTTGATGCCGTCAGTAAACCCTCTGCAAGCGCCTGCTGTACAGTAAAAATAAATAAATTTTCCCCTTAAGAAGTTGTTAAGGTTTACCCTGTTTAATGGATTGCGAAACGACATTAAAGGGAGAGATGAAGATGAAAAAATTCGCTGCAATTGCTGCCATCATGATGATGACCACCGCGCCGGTCTTTGCTGCACAGGGCGGCTTTACTGGCCCATCTGCGACACAGACCCAGACGCAAACCCAGCAGGGCGGTTTTGTCGATAACAACGCCAACCTCACCACCGCGGCTAAAGTGAAAGATCTGAAGGACGATGCCTGGGTGAAGCTGCGCGGGAACATTACCGAGCGCCTGTCCGATGACCGCTACACCTTCCGCGACGAGTCCGGCACGGTGGTGGTTGAGATTGACCACAAGCGCTGGAACGGCGTGACCGTCACCCCGCAGGATAAAGTAGAGCTGCAGGGTAAAGTCGACAAAGACTGGAACGAGTTTGAAATCGACGTGAAGCAGGTTATCAAGCTGAACAAATAACCCGAAAAGGGCCGCTTATGCGGCCCTTTTTCTTTGTGACTCAATTCGTCAGATGAGGTAGTATCTGCGGCAATATTGCCTGAAACCCTTCGGTTTCTGAGTTGAGGAATCACACGTAATGAGCGATATGGCAGAGCGCCTCGCGCTACATGAATTCACGGAAAACGCCTACCTGAACTACTCCATGTACGTCATCATGGACAGGGCGTTGCCGTTTATCGGGGATGGCCTGAAGCCCGTTCAGCGCCGCATCGTCTATGCGATGTCCGAACTGGGGCTGAACGCCACCGCCAAGTTCAAGAAATCCGCCCGTACCGTGGGTGACGTACTGGGTAAATACCATCCGCACGGCGACAGCGCCTGCTATGAAGCGATGGTGCTGATGGCCCAGCCGTTCTCTTACCGATATCCGCTGGTGGACGGGCAGGGGAACTGGGGTGCGCCGGACGATCCGAAATCCTTCGCAGCGATGCGTTATACCGAATCCCGCCTGTCCAAATACGCCGAAGTGCTGCTGGGCGAGCTGGGTCAGGGAACCGTTGACTGGGTGCCAAACTTCGACGGTACGCTGCAGGAGCCGAAGATGCTGCCTGCGCGTCTGCCGAACATCCTGCTGAACGGCACCACCGGTATTGCGGTCGGCATGGCGACGGACATTCCGCCGCACAACCTGCGTGAAGTGGCGAAAGCCGCCATCACCCTGATCGAGCAGCCAAAAACCTCGCTGGACGACCTGCTGGATATCGTGCAGGGGCCGGATTACCCGACCGAAGCCGAGATCATCACCTCGCGTGCAGAAATCCGCAAAATCTACCAGAACGGTCGCGGCTCCGTGCGCATGCGCGCGGTGTGGAATAAAGAGGACGGCGCCGTGGTGATCACCGCGCTGCCGCACCAGGTTTCCGGTGCCAAAGTGCTGGAGCAGATCGCCTCCCAGATGCGCAATAAAAAGCTGCCGATGGTGGACGATCTGCGCGACGAATCCGACCACGAGAACCCGACTCGTCTGGTGATCGTGCCGCGCTCTAACCGCGTGGACATGGAGCAGGTGATGAACCACCTGTTCGCCACTACCGATCTGGAAAAAAGCTACCGCATCAACCTGAATATGATTGGCCTCGACGGTCGTCCGGCGGTGAAAAACCTGCTGGAGATCCTCAGCGAGTGGCTGACGTTCCGCCGCGATACGGTGCGCCGTCGTCTGAACCATCGTCTGGAGAAAGTGCTTAAGCGCCTGCATATCCTCGAAGGTTTGCTGGTGGCGTTCCTCAATATCGACGAAGTGATTGAGATCATCCGTACCGAGGACGAGCCGAAGCCTGCGCTGATGTCGCGCTTTGGCATCAGCGAAACCCAGGCCGAAGCGATCCTCGAACTGAAGCTGCGCCATCTCGCTAAGCTGGAAGAGATGAAGATCCGCGGCGAGCAAAGCGAGCTGGAAAAAGAGCGCGATCAGCTGCAGGCGATCCTCGCGTCCGAACGCAAGATGAACACCCTGCTGAAGAAAGAGCTGCAGGCGGATGCCGATGCCTTCGGTGACGACCGTCGTTCTCCGCTGCACGAGCGCGAAGAAGCGAAGGCGATGAACGAGCACGACATGCAGCCGTCCGAGCCGGTGACCATTGTGCTGTCGCAGAGCGGCTGGGTGCGCAGCGCCAAAGGCCACGATATCGACGCGCCGGGCCTAAGCTATAAAGCGGGCGATAGCTTTAAGGCGGCGGTGAAAGGCAAGAGCAACCAGCCGGTGGCGTTTATCGACTCCACGGGCCGCAGCTACGCTATCGACCCGATCACGCTGCCTTCCGCGCGCGGCCAGGGCGAACCGCTCACCGGTAAGCTGACGCTGCCGCCGGGCGCAACGGTTGACCACATGCTGATGGAGGCCGACGACCAGAAGCTGCTGATGGCGTCCGATGCGGGCTACGGCTTTATCTGTACCTTTAACGACCTCGTGTCGCGTAACCGTGCCGGTAAAGCGCTGATCAGCCTGCCGGACAATGCCCGCGTGATGACGCCGCTGGTGATTGAGAACGAGAGCGACATGCTGCTGGCGATCACCTCTGCCGGACGCATGCTGATGTTCCCGGTCAGCGACCTGCCGGAGCTGTCGAAAGGTAAGGGCAACAAGATCATCAACATCCCGTCGGCGGAAGCCGCGAAAGGTGAAGATGGCCTGGCGCACCTCTTCCTGCTGCCGCCGCAGAGCACGCTGACCATCCACGTTGGCAAGCGTAAAATCAAGCTTCGCCCGGAAGAGCTGCAGAAAGTGGTGGGCGAGCGCGGTCGCCGCGGTTCGCTGATGCGCGGCCTGCAGCGTATCGACCGCGTGGAGATTGATTCACCTGCGCGCAGCAGCGCGGGCGACAGCGAAGAGTAATGTCATGACACCCCCTCTGTCCGGAGGGGGTATTTCAATAAAATTTCCCGTAAAATCGTTGTTAATTCGTGCGTTGCGATTAACAATACGCGCTCGTAATAAAGTCCTTACCTGGCCACAGGTGAAGTATAATTGTCAGCTGTCAGGGCTTCAGAGGTCGCTATGCTATACATTGTTCGTCTCATTCTTACCGTTATTTACTGCATTCTGGTCTGTATTTTCGGCTCTATTTACTGCCTGTTCAGCCCGCGTAATCCGAAGCATGTTGCCACCTTTGGCCATATGTTCGGTCGCCTTGCGCCGCTGTTTGGTCTGAAGGTTGAAAAACGCCTGCCTGAAGGAGCGGAGAACTTCGGTAACGCCATCTATATCGCCAACCATCAGAACAACTACGATATGGTGACGGCCTCCAATATTGTTTTGCCTCCGACCGTGACGGTGGGGAAAAAAAGCCTGCTGTGGATCCCGTTTTTTGGCCAGCTGTACTGGCTGACCGGTAACCTGCTGATCGACCGTAACAACCGTGCAAAAGCGCACGGCACGATTGCAGAAGTGGTGAATCATTTTAAAAAGCGCCGGATCTCAATCTGGATGTTCCCGGAAGGGACGCGTAGCCGCGGCCGCGGCCTGCTGCCGTTTAAAACCGGCGCGTTTCATGCCGCAATTGCGGCAGGTGTTCCAATTATTCCCGTGTGCGTTTCCAATACTTCTAATAAGATTAATCTTAACCGCCTGAATAATGGTCTGGTGATTGTCGAAATGCTGCCACCCGTCGATACCAGCAAATACGGTAAAGACCAGGTGCGCGAACTGGCAGCACACTGCCGCGAGCTCATGGCTCAGCATATTGCGCTGCTGGATAAAGAAGTCGCAGAAAGAGAAGCCGCCGGTAAGGTTTAATTCGGCGTTAAAGGGAAAAAGAATTCCCGCGTTGTTAGTCGTTTCAGATGGAGCTTATATGTCACTCAGTCGGCGTCAGTTTATTCAGGCTTCGGGGATTGCCCTTTGTGCGGGTGCGATGCCGCTGACAGCCAGCGCCGCCGGGCAGCAGCAGCCGCTGCCCATTCCGCCGTTGATTGAATCCCGTCGCGGGCAGCCGCTTTTCCTCACGCTTCAGCGCAGCCACTGGTCCTTTACCCAGGGCACGCGCGCGCCGGTGTGGGGCATTAACGGGCGCTACCTCGGGCCGACCATCCGCGTTTGGAACGGCGATGACGTTAAGCTCATTTACAGCAACCGTACGGCTGAAAATGTCGCCATGACCATCAGCGGCTTACAGGTTCCTGGCCCTTTGATTGGCGGCGCGGCGCGAATGATGTCCCCCAACGCCGACTGGGCGCCCGTCCTGCCGATTCGCCAGAGCGCGGCAACCCTGTGGTATCACGCCAATACCCCTAACCGTACGGCGCAGCAGGTCTATAACGGTCTGGCCGGCATGTGGCTGGTGGAAGATGAGGTCAGTAAATCTCTGCCGATCCCGAACCACTACGGCGTGGACGATTTCCCGGTCATTATTCAGGACAAACGTCTGGATAACTTCGGCACGCCGGAGTACAGCGAGCCGGGCAGCGGTGGCTTTGTCGGCGATACCTTGCTGGTTAACGGCGCGCAGAGCCCGTACGTGGAAGTGTCCCGCGGCTGGGTGCGCCTGCGCCTGCTCAACGCCTCTAACTCGCGTCGC
This sequence comes from Enterobacter bugandensis, assembly GCF_900324475.1. NCBI lineage: Bacteria > Pseudomonadati > Pseudomonadota > Gammaproteobacteria > Enterobacterales > Enterobacteriaceae > Enterobacter > Enterobacter bugandensis. The sequence continues at coordinate 3,991,172 of NZ_LT992502.1, read as the reverse complement.
TATCAGCTGCAGATGAGCGATGGCCGCCCGCTGCACGTAATCTCCGGCGACCAGGGCTTTTTACCCGCGCCGGTCTCCGTTAAACAGCTGGCGCTGGCGCCGGGTGAACGTCGTGAAATTCTGGTGGATATGACCAACGGGGACGAAGTCTCCGTCACCTGTGGTGAAGCCGCGAGCATCGTTGACCGTATTCGCGGGTTCTTTGAGCCGTCGAGCATTCTGGTCTCCACGCTGGTGCTTACTCTGCGTCCAACCGGCCTGCTGCCGTTGGTCACCGATAGCCTGCCGATGCGCCTGCTGCCGCAGGAGATCATGAGCGGCTCGCCGGTGCGCAGCCGTGATATCAGCCTGGGCGACGATCCGGGCATCAACGGCGCGCTGTGGGATGTAAATCGCATTGATATCACCGCTCAGCAGGGTACCTGGGAGCGCTGGACGGTCCGGTCAGACATGCCGCAGTCGTTCCATATTGAAGGTGTGTCATTCCTGATCCGCAACGTTAATGGCGCTATGCCGTTCCCGGAAGATCGCGGCTGGAAAGATACCGTGTGGGTGGACGGCCAGGTTGAACTGCTCGTCTACTACGGCCAGCCTTCGTGGCCGCACTTCCCGTTCCTGTTCCACAGCCAGACGCTGGAGATGATGGACAGAGGCTCGGTAGGGCAGATGCTGGTGAATCCGGCGCCGTAACGTGCTTTTCTCCCTCTCCCTGTGGGAGAGGGTTGGGGTGAGGGCAACAGCCCGCATAATACCCCTTCATTTCCCACAATGTTCCAGCGTATAATCCCCGCCCTTTTGTCTATTTTTTCTTCGGAAGCACTATGAGCGCAATTTCCCTGATCCAGCCGGATCGTGACCTCTTCTCCTGGCCCCAGTACTGGGCGGCCTGCTTTGGACCGGCGCCGTTCCTGCCGATGTCCCGGGAAGAGATGGACCAACTGGGCTGGGATAGCTGCGACATCATTCTGGTCACGGGCGATGCCTACGTTGACCACCCGAGCTTCGGCATGGCCATCTGTGGCCGTATGCTCGAAGCGCAGGGCTTCCGCGTGGGGATCATCTCCCAGCCCGACTGGAACAGCAAAGACGACTTCATGCGTCTGGGAAAACCAAACCTGTTCTTCGGCGTGACCGCCGGCAACATGGACTCGATGATCAACCGCTATACCGCCGACCGTAAGCTGCGCCATGACGACGCCTACACGCCGGATAACGTGGCGGGCAAACGTCCGGACCGCGCGACCCTGGTTTATACCCAGCGCTGCAAAGAAGCCTGGAAAGACGTGCCTGTGATCCTCGGCGGCATCGAGGCGAGCCTGCGCCGCACCGCGCACTACGACTACTGGTCAGATACCGTGCGCCGCTCGGTACTGGTGGACTCCAAGGCCGACATGCTGATTTACGGTAACGGCGAGCGTCCGCTGGTGGAAGTGGCGCACCGTCTGTCGCAGGGCGAGCCGGTGAGCAGCATCCGCGACGTGCGCAATACTGCGATCATGGTGAAAGAGGCGCTGCCGGGCTGGAGCGGGGTGGATTCACGCATTATTGATATGCCGGGCAAAATCGACCCGATCCCGCACCCGTACGGTGAAGATCTGCCGTGTGCCGATAACAAGCCGGTTGAGCCGAAGAAAGCGGAAGCGAAGGCTATCGTTGTGCAGCCGCCGCGCCCGAAGCCGTGGGAAAAGACCTACGTGCTGCTTCCGTCCTACGAGAAGGTGAAAGCCGACAAGGTGCTCTACGCGCACGCGTCCCGTATTCTGCACCATGAAACCAACCCGGGTTGCGCCCGCGCGCTAATGCAGAAGCACGGCGAGCGCTTCATCTGGATCAACCCGCCGGCGATCCCGCTCTCCACCGAAGAGATGGACAGCGTCTTTGCGCTGCCGTACAAGCGCGTGCCACACCCGGCGTACGGCAACGCCCGTATCCCGGCGTATGAGATGATCCGCTTCTCGATCAACATCATGCGCGGCTGCTTCGGCGGCTGCTCCTTCTGCTCCATTACCGAGCACGAAGGCCGTATTATCCAGAGCCGCTCTGAGGATTCGATCATCAATGAGATCGAAGCCATTCGCGACACGGTGCCGGGCTTTACTGGCGTGATCTCCGATCTCGGCGGCCCAACCGCGAACATGTATATGCTGCGCTGCAAGTCGCCGCGCGCGGAGCAGACCTGCCGTCGTCTCTCCTGCGTCTACCCGAGCATTTGCGAGCACATGGATACTAACCACGAGCCGACGATCAACCTCTACCGCCGCGCACGCGACCTGAAGGGCATCAAAAAGATCCTCATCGCCTCCGGGGTGCGTTACGACATCGCCGTGGAAGATCCGCGCTACATCAAAGAGCTGGCGACGCACCACGTCGGCGGTTATCTGAAGATTGCGCCGGAGCACACCGAAGAAGGCCCGCTGTCGAAGATGATGAAGCCGGGCATGGGCAGCTACGATCGCTTTAAGCAGCTGTTCGACACCTACTCGAAGCAGGCGGGCAAAGAGCAGTATTTGATCCCGTACTTCATCTCCGCGCATCCTGGCACGCGCGATGAAGACATGGTGAACCTGGCGCTGTGGCTGAAGCAGCGTCGCTTCCGTCTGGATCAGGTGCAGAACTTCTATCCTTCACCACTCGCCAACTCGACGACCATGTATTACACCGGCAAAAACCCGCTGAGTAAGATTGGCTACAAGAGTGAAGAGGTGGTGGTGCCGAAAGGGGATAAACAGCGTCGTCTGCATAAGGCGCTGCTGCGTTACCACGACCCGAAAAACTGGCCGCTGATCCGCCAGGCGCTGGAAGAGATGGGTAAAAAACACCTTATTGGCTCGCGCCGCGACTGCCTGGTTCCGGCTCCTACGCTGGATGAGATGCGCGAAGCGCGTCGCCAGAACCGCAATACGCGCCCGGCGCTGACCAAACATACGCCGATTGTGCATCAGCGTTCGAACGGTAATTCCAGTGTGAAGAAACCTGTGAAGCGTAAAGCGTAAAAGAAAACCCCGGCTTGCCGGGGTTTTTTGTAGGTCGGGTAAGGCGAAGCCGCCACCCGGCGTTTTAACGCGATTAACCGCCAAACTGATCCGGGTCCGGCCCAAGCCGCTTACCTTTATCCAGCTTCGCAATTTCACCCAGCTCGTCTTTGTCCAGTCGGAAATCCCAGACGTCGAAGTTCTCGGCAATGCGCGACGGCGTGACCGATTTCGGGATCACCACCAGGCCGTTATCCAGATGCCAGCGAATGACGATCTGCGCCGGGGTTTTGCCGTATTTATCCGCCAGGTCGCGGATGATTTTCTGATCGAACACGCCTTCACCACCCTGCGCCAGCGGGCTCCAGGACTCGGTCTGGATCTTGTGGGTGGCGTTCCAGGCGTGAAGCTGGCGCTGCTGCAGCAGCGGGTGCAGCTCGATCTGGTTAATCACCGGAGCGACGCCCGTTTCGTCAATCAAGCGCTGCAGGTGATGCACCTGGAAGTTACAGACGCCGATGCTTTTCACCAGCCCCTCTTTCTGCAGTTCAATCATCCCTTTCCAGGCGTCAACGTAATGGTCGATGGCCGGAACCGGCCAGTGCATCAGGTACAGATCGACGAAATCAAGCTGGAGTTTCTCCAGGCTCTCCTGCAATGCTTCGCGGGGGCGCTTTTGATCGTCGTTCCACAGTTTAGTGGTGATGAACAGCTCATCGCGGGGGACGCCGGCGCTGGCCAGCGCGGTCCCCACGCCGTCCTCGTTTTTGTACGCGGCGGCGGTATCAATCGACCGATAGCCGACTTCGAGTGCTTTATGAATGGCGGAGACGACCTCGTCGTTACCGGCTTTCCATACACCTAGCCCCAGCTGGGGCATCACGTTGCCGTCCTGCAGCTTGATTACGGTTTGGTTTGCCATTTTTCCTCCTTCAGGTGCGCATCGCCGGAGGGGGACTCCGGCGATGGGGTGTGCATTAAGTCTGGACGAAATGTCAAAAAACGAAAGTCAGGATGCCAAAAACGCTTAGCGTGCCGCTTCGTAGATCCGACGGCTGACGTCCAGCGTAATGTCACCGTGCTCGCCCAACTGGGTCATGCCGTGCTCTTCGAGTTTTGCCAGCAGGGCAGGGATGGAGCTGCCGTCCAGGCCGTAGCCGGACAGACGCGTTGGCACGCCCAGGCTTTCAAAGAAGTTACGGGTCGCTGCAATGGCGGCATCAATACGCGCATCGTCAGAACCCTCGGTGATGTTCCACACGCGCTCGGCGTACTGCAGCAGCTTGGCACGCTTGGTATCCCGTTTTTCGTTCCACAGCGCAGGCAGCACAACGGCCAGCGTCTGGGCGTGGTCCAGGCCGTGCATCGCCGTCAGCTCGTGGCCCAGCATATGGGTTGCCCAGTCCTGCGGCACGCCAGCGCCGATCAGGCCGTTCAGCGCCTGCGTCGCGGCCCACATGACGTTGGCACGCACGTCGTAGTTTTCCGGCTCTTTCAGCGCTTTCGGGCCGTCTTCAATCAGCGTGAGCAGAATGCCTTCCGCGAAGCGATCCTGAATTTTGGCATTAACAGGGTAGGTCACGTACTGCTCGACGGTGTGTACAAAGGCATCGACCACGCCGTTCGCCACCTGACGCGCGGGCAGGGTGTAGGTGTAAACCGGATCCAGAATGGCAAAGACAGGCTGAACGTGTTCGTTCATAAAGGCCTGCTTGTCGCCGGTGGTTTTGCGGGAGATCACCGCGCCCTTGTTGGATTCAGAACCCGTCGCTGGCAGGGTCAATACGGATCCCATCGGGATCGCGCTTTTAATGTCGCTGCCGCGGGTTTCCAGGATGTGCCACGGATCGATGCCATCAGCGTAGTGCGCTGCCGCCGCGATGAATTTAGTGCCGTCCAGCACGGAGCCGCCGCCGACCGCCAGCAGGAAGGTGATGTTTTCTTCGCGGGCGATTTTCACCGCGTTCATCAGCGTTTCGTAAGACGGGTTTGGCTCAATGCCGCCGAACTCACGCACGTCCAGTCCGTCCAGCGCGCTGTAAACCTGATCCAGCACGCCGGTTTTTTTCACGCTGCCGCCACCGTAGGTGATCAGCACGCGGGCGTCAGCAGGGATCTGCGCGCGCAGGTCGGCGATAGCGTCTTTACCAAACAGAATGCGGGTTGGGGTGTGAAGATTAAAGTTGTTCATTGCTCGTTCCCTTTAGTGGGTGAAAAACCGTGGTGGCGCAGAAGGCAACCTGATGCTCCACATTGTGGCGATCCGGGGCTACGCCCTCAATGCACATTCCTGCCGATGTCTTGCCCATTTCTACAGCGCGCTGGAGAAAGCGCGGAAAACGACGCAAACTGTTAACGTCGAAAACCGTAACCGGAGTAACGTAAGATGAACCGTGAGGCTATCTGCCAGCAGCTCACTGAGCAGATTAAGAGATTGATAGATAATGAAAATCGTGCCAGCGATCTGCTGCCGGACATACGCCTGCTCTATGGCACGCAGCCGGGGACGCGCACGCCGGTCATGTACCAGCCGGGCATCGTTTTTCTCTTCTCAGGCCATAAAATTGGCTATATCAACGAGCGCGTGTTTCGCTACGATACCAATGAATACCTGCTTCTGACGGTACCTTTACCCTTTGAATGTGAAACCTTCGCGACAGAGGCGGTTCCGCTGGCGGGGATTCGCGTCAATGTCGATATTCTTCAGCTGCAGGAGCTACTGATGGAGATTGGCGAAGACGAGCTTTTCCAGCCGTCGATGGCCTCCAGCGGGATTAACTCGGCGACGCTGTCGGAAGAGATCCTCTGCGCCATTGAGCGCCTGCTGGACGTCATGGAAAGGCCGCTGGACGCGCGTATTCTCGGCAAGCAGATTATCCGCGAAATTCTTTACCACGTGCTGCTGGGGCCGGGCGGCGGGGCGTTACTCGCGCTGGTGAGCCGACAGACCCACTTCAGCCTGATCAGCCGCGTGCTCAAGCGTATTGAAAGCCAGTACACGGAGAACCTCAGCGTTGACCAGCTGGCGGCGGAAGCGAACATGAGCGTTTCGGCCTTTCACCACAACTTTAAGTCGGTGACCAGCACCTCGCCGCTGCAGTACCTCAAAACCTACCGTTTGCATAAGGCGCGGATGCTGATGATCCACGACGGCATGAAGGCCAGCGCGGCGGCCATGCGCGTCGGCTATGAAAGTGCGTCGCAGTTCAGTCGGGAGTTTAAGCGCTATTTCGGCGTCACGCCGGGAGAAGATGCGTCACGTATAAGAACGATGCAGAGCGCCTGAGGGGAAACGTAGGCCGGGAAAGCGGTAACGCCACCCGGCTTTTGTTTATGCACTGCAATACTTTTTCTTAATCACCACCGCAATGGTACCCACCAGCCCAGCAACCAGCAGGAATATCGGCAGGATCATCAGGAAGGTCATCACCTGATCTTCATGGTGCTTCACAAAGGGGATCATGTTCAGCGCGTAGCCGAGGGTGGTGACCACGCCAACCCACAGCAGGGCGCTCAGCCAGTTGAAGAACTGGAAGCGGCGGTTAGACAGCCCGGAAATACCCGCCATGGTGGGCAGAAGGGTGCGAACAAACGCCAGGAAACGCCCGGCGAGCAGCGCCAGCAGGCCGTGGCGGTCAAACATGCAGGTCGCACGCTGGTGGTATTTATGCGGTAACTGCGCCAGCCAGCCCTTCACCACGCGCGTGTTCCCCAGCCAGCGGCCCTGTAGATAGCTCAGCCAGCAGCCCAGGCTCGCGGCGGAGGTAAGGATAACCATCGTTGGCGTAAAGTCCATGACGCCTTTGCCGATCAACGCCCCGGCAAGCAAAAGCAAACTGTCACCGGGTAAAAACGAGGCTGGCAGTAATCCATTTTCCAGAAACAGCGTCGCGAACATCACGAAATAGACGACGCCTACAACGTGGGGATCCGCCAGGGCGGCAAAATCATGTTGCCAGAGCGCCGCGATAATATCTTGAATAACAGCCATGGACTTTCCTGTGGAACAGCAGAGATAACGCTATTGTACTCCCAATTTCACCTGTCGGGATTGATCGCAGGCGCAACTCATGCAGACTTTTCTGCATGCAGTGTTCACAAAAGCGTCCGGGGAGTACATTTTCAGCCCGCACTCTACACGATACGTTCAAAGCCTGCAGATAAATCCGCAATTAAATCGTCCACATTTTCTAAACCGATATGCAATCTAATGAGGGTGCCGCTGAAGTCCACTTCACCACCGGGGCGCAGGGCCGCGATCTGCTCCGGCTGATTCGGCAGGATCAGAGATTCAAAACCGCCCCAGGAGTAGGCCATGCTGAAGAGGGTAAAATTATCCAGATAGCTTGCCAGCTCGTCATTACTTAGCCGTTTTTTAAGCACAAACGAGAACAGCCCGCTGCTGCCCGTAAAGTCACGTTGCCAGAACTCATGGCCTTTACTACCCGGCAGCGCCGGATGGTTCACGCGCTCAACCTGCGGATGCTGCGCCAGCCATTCAGCGATTTTCAGGCTACTTTCATGATGCTGACGCAGACGCACGCCGAGCGTACGAATGCCCCGGCTGGTCATGTATGCCGTGTCTGCATCCACCATCTGGCCCATCAGGTAGGCATTTTCCCGCAGCTGGTCCCAGCAGCGCGCGTTGGAAACCGCGGTGCCAATCATCCCGTCAGAGTGTCCAATCAGGTATTTCGTTGCCGCCTGAATCGAGATATCAATATCGAATTCCAGCGCCTTAAACAGCACACCTGCCGCCCAGGTGTTGTCGATCATGATAATCGCCTCTGGCGCTTTGCTGCGCACGGCCTTCACGATAGCCGGAACGTCGTGCACTTCCATGGTGATGGAGCCAGGAGATTCCAGGAACACAATGCGCGTGTTTGGCTGGATAAGTTCAGCAATGCCTTCACCAATCAGCGGGTCAAACCAGCTGGTGGTCACGCCGAGCTTGCTGAGAATTTTTGTGCAGAAATCCTGGCTGGGTTCATAGGCGGTGTTGGTCATCAGGATATGGTCGCCCTGTTCGACAAACGCCAGAATGGTGTTGGCGACTGCCGCCGCACCGCACGGGAACAACGCGCAGCCCGCGCCCCCCTCCAGCTCGCACATCGCTTCCTGCAGCGAAAAATGGGTTAGCGTGCCGCGGCGACCGTAGAACAGCCCGCCTTTTGCGCGGTTACGCGTGGCGATTTTTTTCTCCTCAACGGTATCAAACACCAGCGAGGAGGCGCGTTGAATCACGCTATTAACCGATCCCTGAGTGTATTTTTTGCTGCGTCCCGCCTGCACCAGCGTGGTATCAAGATGCTTCTTCGTCATGTTCGCTAACCCTGTTTTATACGTCTGGACGTCCAGACTACCACGATTGTAAAAAACTGCACCCGCATGCTTATCGAATAAGCAGAAAATATTAGCAAAAAAGCGCATAAGAAATTTTTACTGCGTAAGCGCAAGGAAACTGAGCGAAAATTACGGCACCATGTAAATACTAATGAGAACGACTATCAATTCGACGGCTTTTTGATATTATTACGTTCAGATTTTGTGATTTGCGTCCTGGAGATACAGAGTGGGTAATAATTTGATGCAGACGGATCTCTCCGTTTGGGGCATGTATCATCATGCTGACATCGTGGTTAAGATTGTGATGATCGGCCTGATTCTGGCGTCCGTTGTCACCTGGGCTATCTTCTTCAGCAAAAGCGCCGAGCTGCTTTCGCAGAAGCGTCGCCTCAAGCGGGAACAGCAGCAGCTGGCAGAAGCCCGCTCTCTGGATCAGGCTTCTGAGATGACCTCATCCTTCCACCCGCAAAGCCTGACCACCCTGTTAGTGAATGAAGCTCAGAACGAGCTGGAACTCTCCGCCGGCAGTGAAGATAACGAAGGCATTAAAGAGCGTACCGGTTTCCGTCTGGAGCGTCGCGTTGCGGCCGTTGGCCGACACATGGGACGCGGCAATGGGTATCTGGCGACCATCGGCGCGATTTCACCGTTCATCGGTCTTTTCGGTACTGTCTGGGGCATCATGAACAGCTTTATCGGCATTGCTCAGACCCAAACCACCAACCTGGCGGTAGTGGCCCCGGGTATCGCGGAAGCACTGCTGGCGACGGCAATCGGTCTGGTTGCGGCAATTCCGGCGGTGGTTATCTACAACATTTTCGCGCGTATGATCGGCAACTACAAAGCCACGCTCGGCGACGTTGCCGCTCAGGTTCTGCTGCTGCAAAGCCGCGATCTCGACCTGAATGCCAGCGCCGTGAAGCCGGTGCATGCGGCGTCTAAACTGCGCGTAGGTTGATTGTATGGCAATGCGTCTAAACGAAAATCTGGACGATAACGGCGAAATGCACGAAATCAACGTGACGCCGTTTATCGACGTCATGCTGGTGCTGCTGATTATCTTCATGGTGGCAGCACCCCTGGCGACGGTCGACGTGAAGGTGAATCTGCCTGCCTCCTCCAGCCAGCCGCAGCCGCGTCCGGAAAAGCCAATTTATTTGTCGGTGAAAGCGGATAAATCCATGTTCCTGGGGAACGACCCTGTGACGGATGCCTCCGTTATTCCGGCGCTGGACCAGCTGACCGGCGGCAAGAAGGACACCACCGTCTTCTTCCGGGCGGACAAAACCGTCGACTACGAAACCATGATGAAGGTAATGGACACGCTGCATCAGGCGGGTTATCTGAAGATTGGGCTGGTCGGGGAAGAGAAAGCGGCCTCGAAGTGATAAAGAAGCTGGCGAAAGCCGGCTTTTTTTATGCCTGTCGGTTTATGCGTTTTTGTTGTCCGTCGGTGCGGTAGAGGAGGTGGTGGTCAGCGCGTCCTCATCGAGCGCAACGCAGGTGACGTTTGACGTACGGTACTCACCGGCTGACAGTTTGCGCGTCAGGCGCAGGGTGGCGACTTCTCTGGCAAGCAGATACTGATAGTTGGCCTCAAGACGTCCCAGCAGTTTCTCTTTCAGTTCTGGAAGCTGTTCGATGATGGCGTTCATCACGGCGCCGTAAATTTCTTCTTTAACCTGTAACGGATAAATCTCGCGGCGATTCTGCCATTTCAGACGCACCAGCGTTGCCGGGATCGATACCAGGTCTTGTGTAATACGCGTCATCTCGGCATTTTTTGCATTTCTTAGTGCCTCGATATTTTGCTTTAAGATAAATTCATCACTTTTTTTATCATCTAAAGTCAAATAAACGTTATTGTCTTTAACTTCTTTCACGTTAATCTTCCCCCAGGGTATAAAAAATAGGGTTGTTTTTTTCTCGCGTAATTAGATTAAGCCAAATTTCATTGCCGGCCTCATTTATTTCTTTCGTTTTTTCAGCCATTATTTGACTTAGTTTCTGCGCATCTATTTCGCCTTCTGCCTGCAGGTCATTCAGCAGGTGGACGAAGGCTTCAATTTTTATAGCGCGAAATAAGCGGTCTTTTATATGGCGATCGTGCTCTTCCAGCAGCATATTACGGGATTTGCCAGTGTGAGAAACGCCAATTAATATATCAGGCTCGAAATCAGAGAGCTTTCTTTTCCCCTGAGTGAAACTGGCCTTTTTTTCTTCTTCCGTCGGTTGCTGTTCCACAGGCGTAATGTGGTACTTAGCCGGGACGAGATAGTCGGGCAGCATTTTTAATTTCCTTTAATTTCAACAGGGTGGGGTTGGTAAAGGCGTGAGATTCGTTGACAATATCATGAGGCAATTTTAAAATCAAAAAAAATGGAGCCAACCCATGAACAGCATCTTTTTTACGGTCATCACATTACTATTACTGACCGCTGGTGTGCTTTTATTGATGCAGGAGTTCAATAAAACGAAAGTGTCGAAAGACACCAGTGAACCGCCACAACCTGAACTGATGACAAAAGAGGAAGGAGAAGATCATTTCTCTGTTTTGATGAACTCCGTTACGCCTGTCTGGTACTGGCGGGTGAATCATGAATATATCGACTTCTTACACGCGACAATTAAGCGCATGAAAATGTCGGAAATTAATGACACGCCCGGTCTGTTTGAGGCGCAGCGTCGCTGTAGCGATCTGAATTCAGCGGTTTATAAATATTACGACAACATCAAAAAGCGCTGTCTTAACGGTGAGAAGGTCTCGTATTCAGACCTGGACGTATTAAACCTTCGCCAGTGTTTTCGCGAGTTTAGCCTGGAAGCCTACCCGGAGCTGGTGGTGCTGGTCTGGCCGGAGTATGCGCGTCCTGAGGTTAACCCGGACGACGTCTGAGTGGCGTACTGGTTAGTTCTTGCAAACAGTCAGCGCCGTTGAGATATACTGAGCGCTGGTTTCGTTTGCAGACAGGATTTTATGGAACGCTTCTTTGAAAACGCAATGTATGCCTCTCGCTGGCTGCTCGCACCCGTCTATTTCGGTCTTTCCCTGGCGCTGGTCGCCCTGACGATCAAGTTCTTCCAGGAGATTTTCCACGTATTGCCTAACATTTTCTCCGTGGCGGAAGCTGATTTAATTCTGGTTCTGCTGTCGCTGGTGGATATGACGCTGGTGGGCGGCTTACTGGTGATGGTGATGTTCTCCGGTTATGAGAACTTTGTCTCTCAGCTTGATATCGCCGAGCATAAAGAAAAGCTCAGCTGGCTGGGGAAAATGGACGCCTCGTCGCTGAAGAATAAAGTTGCGGCATCTATAGTGGCAATCTCCTCTATCCACCTGTTACGCGTGTTTATGGACGCGAAAAACGTCCCGGATAATAAGCTGATGTGGTATGTGATTATCCACCTGACGTTTGTGCTGTCGGCGTTTGTGATGGGGTATCTGGATAAGATCAGTAAGAAATAAGGTACACATTTCTCCCCTCACCCTAACCCTCTCCCGGGGAAGGGTGAGGGGAGAAAGCATCGAACCACACTATTTATCCGACGACGCCTGCCACAAATTCAGTTCCCCGTCCGCCACGTGCTGGTCAATCCGCGTCAGTTCATCTTCCGTAAAGCGCAGATTACCCAGCGCCTGAACATTCTCCTCCAGCTGTTCCGGGCGGCTCGCGCCAATCAGCACTGACGTCACGCGAGCATCTTTCAGCAGCCAGCTCAACGCCATCTGCGCCATCGTCTGCCCGCGCGCCTGCGCCATCTCATTAAGCAGACGAAGACTGTTCAGGTTAGCTTCCGTCAGCATTTTCTGCGTCAGGCCGCGCACTTTGTTCCCCTCGCGCTGCATGCGAGAACCTTCCGGAATACCGTTCAGGTATTTTCCGGTCAGCAGACCCTGCGCCAGCGGGGTAAAGGCAATACACCCCGTGCCGTTTGCTTCCAGCGTATCCAGCAAGCCGGTCTTATCGACCCAGCGGTTAAGCAGGTTATAGGACGGCTGGTGGATCAGCAGCGGGATCTTCCACTCGTGCAGCAGCGCGGCCATTTTTTGTGTGCGCTCGGTAGAGTAGGAGGAAATGCCCACGTACAGTGCTTTCCCACTCTGAACAGCATGAGCCAGCGCGGAGGCCGTCTCTTCCATTGGCGTATTTTCATCCACGCGGTGGGAATAGAAAATATCCACGTATTCGATGCCCATACGTTTCAGGCTCTGGTCGAGACTGGCGAGCAGATACTTGCGTGAGCCGCCTGAACCGTACGGGCCTGGCCACATGTCGTAACCGGCTTTAGTGGAGATAATCAGCTCGTCGCGATACCGGGCAAAGTCCTCACGCAGCAGGCGGCCAAAGTTCTCTTCCGCGCTTCCCGCAGGCGGTCCGTAGTTGTTGGCAAGATCGAAATGGGTAATCCCGAGATCGAAGGCTTTACGCAGCAGCGCGCGCTGGGAGTCAAGGGGCTGAACGTGGCCGAAGCTATGCCACAGGCCCAGCGACAGCGCGGGCAGGCGCAGGCCGCTCTTGCCACAGTAGCGGTACTGCATATTCTCGTAGCGGGTAGCGTCAGGGTACCAGGACATGATGTCTCCTTTTCTTATAGATGATTTTTTGAAACGTCGTTTTCATTCTGAACTTATCACATCATGTCGTGCGAAGATAAGGGTTAACGGTGGCTGTGCGACCTGTGAAGCCACGCTAACTAAAAATAATCACAAAAGGTTATAATTTCCCTGCACCCTGCCGATAACGAGAGTAGCACTCGCCTCTGGGCGAATTCACCCTCACGGCAAGGAAGACTTATGAATATGCTCCGTAATTTCACGATCCGTTTCGTCATGCTGACGATCCTCGGGATTTTTTGTTTAATGTGGGCGGGCGTCGGGCTGTACAGCACCTGGTCCCTGTCACGGGTATCAGACGGCAATGAAGTCGATCGCCAGCTGGTCAAACAGATGATGGTGCTCAGCCAGGGCAACGATCAGTATTTCCGCTTTGTGACCCGTCTGAGCCGCGCCATGGAGGTCAAAGCCGCTGGCGGCACGCCGGATTTGTCCTCTGCCCAACAGGCGCTGGACAACATGGGTAAGAAACTGGCCGAAATGAAGGCGATCTCGCCTGGCCCAATGGATGAGCAGGTCTCTGCGCAGGTGATCGGTGCCTGGCAGGCGCTGCTTGAACAGGGCGTGACGCCGCAAATGGAGCAGGCGAAGCAGGCGACCCTGGACGGCTACCGCCAGCAGGCCAACAACGTTACGCCGCCGCTGAGCCGTGCGTTCGGTGCCGCTGCCGAGAAGTTCAATAATGCCGCCGCGAAGACGCTCGACAGCACCCGCATGGTGGTCGACGGCCTGACCAGCATGACCCGCACGGTTATTATCGTCGCCACCATTATCGGCCTGCTGATCCTGCTCTTTACCGACCGCTACCTGGTGGCGATGCTGGTCAAACCGCTGGAGCGCATTCGCCAGCAGTTTCGCCAGATTGCCCAGGGCGATCTCAGCCAGCCCATTGCGCCTTTCGGCCGCAACTGCGTGGGACAGCTGGTGCCGCTGCTGAGCGCCATGCAGGACAGCCTGCGTGAAGCGGTCAGCACCATTCGCTCCGGCAGTGAGAATATCTGGCGCGGCGCGACGGAGATCTCCAGCGGCAACAACGATCTCTCTTCCCGTACCGAAGAGCAGGCTGCCGCGCTGGAAGAGACGGCGGCCAGCATGGAACAGCTGACCGCTACCGTGAAGCTGAACGCCGAAAGCGCGCGTCAGGCCAGCCAGCTTGCCGATGTGGCCTCAATAACCGCCAGCCGCGGCGGCTCGCTGGTGGAAGAGGTGGTCACCACCATGAGCGGTATTTCGGAAAGCTCGAAGAAAATTGCTGAAATCACCAACGTCATCAACAGCATTGCCTTCCAGACCAATATTCTGGCGCTCAATGCGGCCGTAGAAGCGGCGCGCGCGGGCGAGCAGGGGCGTGGATTCGCCGTAGTGGCGGGTGAAGTTCGCAACCTGGCAAGCCGAAGCGCCAATGCGGCAAAAGAAATTGAGGGTCTGATTACCGATTCCGTGACCCGCGTAGAGCAGGGTGCGCAGCTGGTGAGCGACACCGGCACCACCATGGATGCGATTTTGCGCGACGTGACGGAGGTGACGACCATTATGAAGCAAATCGCGTCGGCTTCTGAGGAGCAAAGTAAGGGCATTTCGCAGGTCGGGATTGCCATTACGCAGATGGACGGCGTCACCCAGCAGAACGCCTCGCTGGTCGAAGAGGTTTCCGCGGCTGCCGCGGCGCTGGAACGCCAGACCGAAGAGCTTCAGCGTTCGGTGCAGAAGTTCCGCCTGACGGCGTGAGCCTTCTGCTAAGGCCGCTCCGTGCGGCCTTTCTGCTTTTTCGTCTGTTGGATCTTACTCTTTGGGCGGCAGGATGCTCATCGCCTGCTCAGCGGACGCCAGCAATCGTGATGACGGCACGCCATCCCGAGCCTGAACGGATAAGCCATGTAAAAAGACGGCAAAAAAGTCTCCCAGACTGTCAGGATCGGTCGTTTCGGGCAATTCACCGTTTTGCACCGCCAGCCGCAGCCGGTCAATGATCTGCTGCGTGCGCTGCAGGCGATGCTCAGCCAGCCAGGATTTAATGCCGTCATTTTCTGCACTGACGCTAGCGGCTGTAGAAACCACCATGCACCCATGCGGCTTGCCAGGTTGGCTATAAAGCGTAATGGCATCACTCAGCAGCGTTTTGATTGCCTGCCGTACATCACCCTCGGTGGTTAATGCGCGATCCGCGAAGCTGCCTTCTTCGTTTTCATAATGAGCAATTGCTTCCCGAAAGAGCTGTTCTTTTGAACCGAACGCCTTGTAAATGCGCGCCGAAGCGATGCCCAGCTCAGCCACCAAATCTGACATTGAGGTCCCTTCATACCCTTGTCGCCAGAACAGGTTACGCGCTTTGATAAGCGCCTGGTCGCGATCGAACTGGCGCGGTCTTCCTGCCATTTTGTTGCTCCGGTTTGTCTTCTGTTCACTGCAAACAGGATCGCTTAATTCGTTGGGATTACCAATGAATTTATAAGTTTTGCTTGCGGTTAACGGATTTTACTCCTATTGTTTGTCAATCGACAAACAATAGGAGTTTATGATGAAAACCCTCAAAGGACCCTCTCTTCATCTCGCACAGTTCAGTGACGAGGTTGCCCCGTTTGACAGTTTACCGACAATAGCCCGGTGGGCCGCGGAAACCGGTTTTAAGGCATTACAAATCCCGGCCTGGGACCGTCGGCTGTTTGACGTTTCGACGGCGGCGGAAAGCCAGACCTATTGTGACGATCTTACCGGCATGCTGGCGGAACATGGCCTGGTCGTGAGTGAGCTGACCAGCCATATCTTTGGCCAGCTAATGGCGGTCCATCCGGCGTATGACAGCCTGTGCGACAGCTTCGCGCCGCCGGAAATACACGGCAACCCGCAAGCACGCGGCGAGTGGGCACGGCAACAGCTGCTGATGGCGGTGAAGGCTTCCGCCCGGCTTGGCCTCAGCGATCTGGGGACATTCTCAGGCTCGCTGGCATGGCCTTATCTTTTCCCGTTCCCGCAGCGTCCGGAGGGGTTAATCGCAACCGCATTTGACGAGTTGGCCAAACGCTGGCTTCCGGTGCTTAACGCCTGTGATGAGCAGGGCATAAATCTCTGTTTCGAAATTCATCCGAGCGAAGATCTGCACGACGGGGTGACGTTTGAAATGTTTCATCAGCGCGTGGGGGAGCATCCTCGCTGCCGGATACTCTTTGATCCCAGCCATATGGTGCTACAGCAGCTGAATTACCTGGAATTTATTGATATTTATAAGGATGTCATCAACATGTTCCATGTTAAGGACGCAGAATTTAATCCCACCGGGCGTCAGGGAATTTATGGCGGCTATCAGTCATGGATCGATCGCGCGGGGCGCTTTCGTTCATTAGGTGACGGTCAGGTTGATTTCAAAGCGATCTTCTCGAAATTTGCACAATATGATTATGCCGGCTGGGCAACCCTGGAATGGGAGTGCTGCCTGAAAAACCCGTTCGACGGCGCACGTGAAGGCGCTGCGTTTATCCGCGACCATATCATCCATATCACCGATAAAGTCTTCGATGACTTCGCCGGTGCGCCGGTCAATGCTCAACAAATCAACTCGTTACTCGGCATTCGCTAAACCGTCACATCACAGGGAATTCTTATGGAACAACAATATGATGGGATCCTGAACCAGGATCTCAGGGCAGAACATGTCTATACGAAAGTGGATGGACAACGCATTCATTGCGTCGTAGCGGGCAAAGGTCATCCGGTCCTGCTGATACCCGGTTGGCCTCAAACCTGGTATACGTGGCGCTACGTCATGCAGGCGCTGGCGCAGGCGGGGTTTCAGGCGATAGCGGTTGATCCACCCGGCATCGGGAATTCTGATAAACCGCGCGACGGCTATGACACCGGACGCGTTGGCGCCATCCTGCATACACTGATGGCGCAACTGGGGCATTCACAGTACCGCATAGTGGGCCACGATATTGGCATGTGGGTTGGTTACGCCATGGCAAGCGATTTTCCTGATGCGGTGGAGCGTCTTGTGCTGACCGAAGCGGTTATCCCTGGCCTGGCTCCTCCGCCGCCGATTTTCGTCGCACCGGAAGAGAACATTTTTCTTTGGCACTTCATGTTTAATCAGCTGGCGGATTTACCCGAAACCCTGACCTGCGGGCGTGAATCACACTATCTCAGCTTTATTTTCGACCGCTGGGCACATCGCCGCGAGCGGGTGGCTGCTCAGGTGTATATCGACGCCTATTCGACACCGGGAGGACTGCGTGCAGGCTTTGACTATTATCGTGCGATCCCGGAAACCATCAGGCAAAACCAACTCCGCGCGCAAACGCCTTTAACCATGCCGGTACTGACGGTGGGAGCGGAACATGCGACGCGCGATGCGCCGCTGACGACCCTGCAGGGTAATGCCCTGGATCTACGGGGCGAGACGGTGGCTGACTGCGGGCATTTTATTACCGAAGAGTGCTATGAGGCGTTTATTGGGCTGATTGTACCCTTTCTCTCAGAGGACACCGATCGTGCCGCTTGATAAACACATTGCTGACTTTCTGGCTGCATCATCGGGCGCGACACAGCCGGCATCACTAGCCGACCTGCGTGCCGCCACCGACGTGGGTTTGTTGCGGCTACAGGGTGAGGAGGAAGCAGGTGGCGGCATTCAATATTACGTTGTTATCGCTGATGATGGTTACGCTATTGGTCTTCGCGCGTATACGCCTGCAGCCTCAAACGCAGATATCGCGCAGCCTGCAATGCTGTTTGCTCACGGCGGTGGATGGTGTCTGGGGTCGCTGTCGCTGTACGATCGGCCCTGTCAGGCACTGGCTAATGCTACTGGCCGGAAAATACTCTCCGTGGATTACCGTCTGGCGCCGGAGTTCCCCTTCCCAAGGCCGTTAGAAGATGTTTATCAGGCACTGTGCTGGGCCAGTGAACAGGCCGTGGCTCTGGGGATAGATGCGACCCGTCTGGCGGTGGCCGGTGACAGTGCAGGCGGGAATCTTGCTGCCGCGGCAACGCTGCTGGCCCGGGATCGCGGCGGACCTCATATAGAGCATCAGTTGCTGCTCTACCCGGCGTTAAGTCGCGAGATGTCAACCGAAAGCTATTGTGAATTTGCTGAAGGTTATTTTTTAACGCGTGATGCGATGGCGTTTTGCTGGGAAAACTATCTGGGAGAACGTCGTCATCCCTATGCCGAACCGCTGCATATGGCCTCGCTGAGGGGGTTACCGCCAGCAACCATCCTGAGCTGTGAATACGATCCCCTGCGCGATGAGGCTGAAGTGTATGCGCGGCGGCTTGACGAGGCGGGGGTACCAGTACGCTGCGAACGGCTGCCGGGCATGGTGCACGCCTGCATTCATATGACAGGGTTAACGCCAGCCGCGCGTCGGCTGTTCGAACGTGCGCGTATCTGATTCCGACAACACAAAAAACCCAGCGCGATCGCTGGGTTTATTATTCATATCGGTTCACAAGGTAGAACACCCTATCAGTGCGTCGCTTCACCAATCAGCGCGCCCGTGCCGGCACCCACGGCCGCGCCTTTCAGCACGCTATTGCCCGTCACCGCAGCCGCGCCCGCGCCAACGACGGCACCCACGGCACCGCCCTTACGTGCGTCTTTGCCTTTTTCGCCGTTTTTGAACATTGCACCCGTGCCTGCGCCAACCACGGCACCACCCACGGTTGATTTCAGATCTTTGCCCGTGGCTGCGCCAATAGCAGCACCTGCTACCGCGCCGGCGGCGGTTTTGTCGATGGCCATTCCAGAGGTGGAAAAAATGAGGGCGCTGATAACCAGCGTTGTTTTAATAAGTCTCATAACAGATCCTTTGTGACTGCTGTCAGTTGATACGGCGTTTCTCATTCTGAGGTGAGAAAAACGTCCAGATAGTGCCAGCAATAGCCACTCAACCTTTAGGCTAATCATGCCCTGGGCAAGGATCGCGGCTGCCGGGCGGGGAGCCGCCCGGCGAAACGTTACGCCTGACGCTTGTCTTCCGTATTGGTATCGAAGTCGCTCGCCGCGTGGCGTTCGTGGAGCTGCTCGTTCAGCTCGCCGCTGGTGCGGTTAACGATACGTCCGCGCTTAACCGCATGGCGATTCGCCACGTCTTTCGCCCAGCGCTGGACGTTGGTGTACTTCTCCGCGTCCAGGAACTCGGCGGCGTTATAGACGCTGCCCAGCGCCACGCAGCCGAACCAAGGCCAGATCGCCATATCCGCGATGGTGTACTCCTCACCCGCCACGTAGCGACCGCGCGCCAGCTGTTTATCCAGCACGTCGAACAGGCGCTTAGCTTCCATGGTGAAGCGGTCAATCGCGTACTCGATTTTTACCGGCGCATAGTTGTAGAAGTGGCCAAAGCCGCCGCCGAGGAACGGTGCCGCGCCCTGGAGCCAAAACAGCCAGTTCAGCGTCTCGGTGCGTCCCGCCGGATCTTTCGGCAGGAAGTGGCCGAATTTCTCCGCCAGATAGAGCAGGATATTGCCGGATTCAAATACGCGCGTTGGCGGGTTCGTGGAGTGGTCACGCAGCGCCGGGATTTTCGAGTTCGGGTTCACGTCTACAAACCCGCTGGAGAACTGGTCGCCCTCGCCGATGCGGATCAACCACGCATCGTATTCCGCGCCCGTCACGCCCAGTGCCAATAGCTCTTCGAGCATGATCGTCACCTTCTGGCCGTTCGGTGTGCCCAGCGAGTAGAGCTGCAGCGGGTGAGAGCCTACGGGCAAATCCTTCTCATGCGTTGCGCCGGAAATTGGACGGTTGATGTTGGCGAACGCGCCGCCGCCGTTCTTTTTCCATTCCCATACTTTTGGTGGCTGATACGTGTTGTCTGACATGTTGGCCTGCCTTTTTAGTGATGTGTTGAGGCAGTGTAGCAGGAGATTTGTGAAGCGTTTAACGTTGTGAGCGCAAGCAATTAACCGCTATTCCTTCTGCTGCTTATATATATCAAATCCGGCATAAGCTTAATCGAAAATCGCATTTTCATAATTAATGCGTAAACCACTAAAGCTGAATATGATGCTTCAACATAAATAAAAGATGCAGTAATAAACACTTTATAAGGCAAGGAGTTAGTGAGATGCGCAAGCTTCTGTTATCGGCAGTGGTCGTTTCGCTCGCGTTAGGCCTGGCGGGCTGTGATGATGCGAAAAATAAAGAGACAAATTCGGCCGCGGCGGCAAAAAGCGACGCGCCAAAAGAGGGCGGTTCGCTCATTATCGGGATTACCTCCGGCGACCCGTTAGCCGTTAATCCGCTCTACGCCAGCGACCGCACAACATTAACCATCATGCAGGCGCTTTATGCCCCGCTGTACAGCTTTAATAACGGCAACATTGAGTGGGGCCTGGCGGAAAGCCTGACGCCTTCTGCCGACAACCTGAGCTACACTCTGACGTTAAAACCGAACCTGAAATGGCAGGACGGCCAGCCGCTGACGGCGGACGACGTGGTCTTCACCTTCAATAAGCTGCTGGATGCCAAACAGCACAGCTTCTTCCGCAGCATGTTTACCTACGGCGGCAAGCCTGTTGAAGTGAGCAAGATTGATGAGCGCACCGTTAAGTTCACCTTACCGCAGGTCAGCGCGGCCTTTACCGGTACCCTGGTGCAGATCTACCCGATCCCGCAGCACGTGTTCGCCGGTGAAGGCGACCTGGAAAAGAGCACCAAAAACGATGCGCCGGTCGGTTCCGGGCCGTTCAAATTTAAAGAGTATCGCGCCGGTCAGTATTACGCCCTTACGCGCTTCGACGATTACTGGAACGGCAAACCGAAGCTTGATTCCGTCACCTACCGTTTCGCCAAAGACAGCAACGCCGCCAACCTGGCGCTGCAAAACGGTGAAATCAACCTCAAGATGGTTGACCCGCAGGATGTGAACCGCCTGAAAAATACCGGGAAATTTGACTTCGTGGTCTATCCGGAAGGCCGTCTGGCCTATATGACGTTCAACCAGAACGTGGCGGTGATGAAGAGCAAAGCGCTGCGTCAGGCCATCGCGTACGCCATCAACAAAGACGAGCTAACCCAGACCGCGTTTACCTCGCTGGACTACGCTAAACCGGCAACCTCGTTCCTGACGCCAGATACGCTTTACAAGACGGATGACGTTGAACAGTACAAATTCGATCTGCAAAAAGCCAAAGACCTGCTGAAGACGTCCGGCGCGCCGGATAATCTCAAGCTGCGCCTGGCGTATGTGAACACCAACAAAACCCAGGAAAGCATGGCGCTCTACATTCAGCAGGCGCTGAAGGGCATTGGGGTGAACGTGGAGCTGATGCCGCTGGACTCCAACGCCATGTCTCAGCGCAGTCTTGATATGAACAACACCGCGTGGGAGCTGAACCTGGGCGGCTACATTATGGGATCAGAGCCGGACGGTTACAAATCGCTATTCATGAGCAACGAAGCCTATAACTACGCGCACTACAAAAATCCGCAGTTTGATGCCCTGTGGGATAAAGGTGCGGTGGAAACCGACGCCGCGAAACGTGCCGATATCTACAAACAAATTCAGCAGACCGTGGCGAACGAGATGACCTACTACCCGATCGCCTACACCAATGCGACCGTCGCCGTGGATAAACGCTTCGGCGGCACGAAGGAAGCGGAGCCGAAGCCGGTTTATCTGTTCCAGGATCTGTCAAAAATTTATCAAAAATAGGCTGTTGCCCCGGTCGTAAGATCGGGGCCTTTTAAGGGCACGTCGTGAACACACTCCTCACGCGTCGGCTGCTGCAGCTGCTGCCGATGCTTTTCTTTATTTCGCTGGTGGCGTTTTTGCTGGTCAAGCTCGCGCCCGGCGACCCCGTGGCCGCGTACATCACGCCGCGTATGGCGCCGGAAGATATTGAGCGCATTCGCCAGAGCCTGGGACTGGATAAGCCGCTGGTCACGCAGTACGTCCTGTGGCTGAAAAGCGTCCTGCAGGGCGATCTCGGCTATTCGTTGATTTACCACCGCCCGGTGCTGGAGATGATCGGCGAACGCATTCCGGCCACGCTGGGGCTGATGGGGGCGTCGCTGCTGATGGCTATCGTGCTGGCGATCCCGCTGGGGCTGCTGGCGGGGGCATTTAAGCACCGCTGGCTGGATCACCTGCTGAACCTGTTTGCCTATATCGGCATCTCGGTACCGATTTTCTGGTTCGGCATTTTGCTCATCACCGTTTTTGCCGTGCAGCTTAACTGGTTCCCCAGCATGGGGATGCGCACCATCGGCATGGAGGATAACGGGCTGGATCTGCTGCGCCACGGCGTGCTGCCGTGTATTGCGCTCACGTTCTATAACCTCTCCAGCTACGTGCGCTACATCCGCTCTAACACCATCTCGCAGCTCTCCGCCGACTACGTACAGACCCAGCTTGCCTACGGCGCCACGCATTTCAGTATTCTGTTCCGCCACGTGCTGAAAAACGTCTTGCTGCCGGTGATTACCCTGTTCGGCCTGTCGTTCGGTGAGCTGATTGTAGGAGCTTATGTGACCGAGAGCGTCTTCTCCTGGCCGGGGATGGGGCTGCTCGGGATCCAGTCGATCGCCTCGCTGGACTACCCGCTGATTATGGCGATCATCATGCTCTCGTCGATAATGCTGATCGTCGGTAACCTGATCGCCGACGTGCTTTATCGCTTCGCCGATCCCCGCATTCGTACGCTGAGGTAACCGGATGAGCAGACGCTGGCAGCAGGTTCGTCACCAGCTGCGCCGCAACCGTCCGGCGCAGTTCTCCCTGTTTGTGCTTTTTATTTTCGTTGTCGCCGCGCTCTGTGCGGGGTTAAGTCCGTACGATCCAGATCGGATGGCGCTCGGCGCGCGCACGTTGCCGCCGGATGCCGCGCACTGGTTCGGCACCGACGAATACGGGCGCGACTACTTTACCCGCGCGCTGTACGGCGGCCAGATCTCCCTGATGGTCGGTTTTCTTGCCATGCTCTTTTCCACGCTTATCGGCACGGTGGTAGGAACGGTGAGCGGCTATTTTGGCGGCTGGCTGGATAACCTGATGATGCGCGCCGTGGATATCCTGATGGCCATTCCGGCCTTCTTCCTGCTGCTGGTGGTGAATGCTTACCTCAAGCCGGGCGTGGATAACATCATTCTGATTATCAGCCTGCTGACGTGGATGAACATGTCGCGTCTGGTGCGTGCTGAAACCCTATCGGTGAAAGAGCGCGAGTACGTGCTTTATGCCCGCGCGTCGGGAGCGCATCCGCTGCGTATTATCGTGCGCCACATCATTCCCGGCGTGCTGCCGACCATTATCGTGGCGGCCACGCTGAATATCGCCTCGGCCATTCTGATGGAGTCTACGCTCAGCTTCTTAGGGCTGGGCGTGCAGGCACCGGCGGCATCATGGGGAAGCATGCTTAACAACGCCCAGTCTTATATTGGCGAAGCGTCGTGGCTGGCGATGTTCCCCGGCATTCTGATCCTGCTGACGGTGTTCAGCTTTAACGTGCTGGGCGATGTGTTCCGTACCGCCTTTGAGCCGGGAGCAAATCGCGATGAGTAACTTATTAGCGCTTGAGAACCTGCAAACCACGTTCCGCACCCGCGAGGGCGAGGTTCACGCGGTGCGTGGCGTGAGCTTTCAGGTTCAGCCGGGGGAACTCGTCGGTATCGTCGGCGAGTCGGGCTGCGGGAAAAGCGTCACCTGTAAGTCGATTATCCAGCTTCTGGGGAGCAACGGACGGATAACCGGCGGCAGCATTCGCTTCCAGAATGAGGACCTGGCGCAGAAAACGCCCGCGCAGATGCGTGCCATTCGCGGCAACGAGATCGCGATGATTTTTCAGGATCCGATGACCGCCCTGAACCCGGTGCTCACTATCGGCAAGCAGATGTCTGAGATCCTGGTGCGAAATAAAAAACTGTCGAAAAAAGCGGCCAAAGCGGCAGCAATAGCCATGCTGGATCAGGTGGGCATTGCTGAAGCGGAACGCCGATACGACCAGTATCCCCACGAGTTCAGCGGCGGGATGCGCCAGCGGGTGATGATCGCTATTGCGCTCTCCTGCAATCCGAAGCTTCTTATTGCCGATGAGCCGACCACCGCGCTGGACGTGACCATTCAGGCGCAGATCCTGCGCCTGCTGAAAAGTCTGCAACAGCAGACCCGAACCGCGATTTTGCTGATCACCCACGATCTCGGCGTGGTGGCGCAGGTCTGCAGCCGCGTGGTGGTGATGTACGGCGGGCTGGTGATGGAGGAGGGGAGCGTGGAGGACATTTTTTATCGCCCTGCGCATCCTTACACCCAGGGTCTGCTGGCCTCGCTGCCGCGCCCGGATGAGGTGAATCAACGTTTATCGCCCATTGAAGGTTCGCCGCCTGGCCTGCTTAACCCGCCGCCGGGCTGTCCATTTGCGGAACGCTGCCCGAAGCGCATGCCCCAGTGTGAACGGCAACCCGCATTTTACACCGCCGGAGAGGGCCATCGCGCCGCCTGCTGGCTATGGGCCGAGGAGATTCAGGCATGAGTGAACAACAGGCGCCATTAGTGAGCGTGCGCGATCTGCGCAAGCACTATCCGCTCAACGGCGGTTTGCTGCGTAAAGGCGTGGCCGTGAAGGCGGTTGATGGCGTGAGCTTTGATATCCAGCCCGGCGAGACGTTTGGCCTGGTGGGGGAGTCCGGCTGCGGAAAATCCACCCTCGGGCGCGCCATACTGCGCCTTTTCGATATTACCTCTGGCGAGATCCACTTTGCCGGACAGGCAATCGCCCACGCCCGCGAAAGAGAGCTCAAGCCGCTGCGTAAGCGGATGCAGGCAATTTTTCAGGATCCTTACTCCTCGCTCAACCCCGGTATGACGGTGCGACAGCTGGTGGCCGAACCGATGCAGATCCACGGCTACAGCCGCGAAGAACAGCGAGAACGTACGGAAACGCTGCTCTACAAAGTGGGGCTGAAGCACGAACATCTTGAACGGTTCCCGCATGAGTTCAGCGGCGGGCAGCGTCAGCGCATCAGTATTGCCCGCGCGTTGTCTGTGCATCCTGAATTTGTGCTGTGCGATGAGCCGCTCTCGGCGCTGGACGTATCGGTGCAGGCGCAGGTGGTGAATATTTTGCAGGACCTGCAGCAGGAGTTGGGGCTAACCTATCTGTTTATCGCCCACGATCTCTCGATGGTGCGCCATATCTCCAGCCGCATTGGGGTGATGTATCTCGGCAAACTGGTAGAGGTGGCCCCGGCGAATGAACTGTATCAGCGCCCGGCACACCCTTACACCCGCGCGCTGCTGGCGGCGGTTCCCCAGCCCGATCCGCGCATCCGCAATCTCGAAGACGCCACCCTGCGCGGCGACATTCCAGGCCCCACGTCCGCGCTGCCGGGCTGTAAGTTCTGCAGCCGCTGCCCGCACGCCATGCCGGTTTGCCAGACGCAGGAGCCTGCGATGCAGGAGATTGCGCCAGGGCATTTCGCGGCATGCTGGCTGTTTTAAATGTTATTCACGCGTCGCGCAGGTGTATGATAAACGCTCCTCTGTCAGGTTAATTACAACGTGCAGACGACGACAACCCATAAAAAATTGCCGCCTGCCTGTTTTAGGTTGGATACATGCGTAAAGGAAAGTTAAGCAGTGATGCGCCATTCGGGACGTTGTTAGGCTATGCGCCGGGTGGCGTGGCGATTTACTCATCAAATTACGGCAGTCTGGATCCGCGAAAATACCCGGAAGACGCGGATTTCCGCAGCTATATCGGCAACGAATACATGGGCCACAAGTGGCAGTGCGTTGAGTTTGCCCGCCGTTTCCTGTTCCTCAACTATGGCTTCGTGTTTACCGACGTCGGCATGGCGTGGGAAATCTTCTCCCTGCGCTTTTTACGCCAGGTGGTGAACGATAACATTCTGCCCCTTCAGGCTTTTGCCAACGGCTCGAAGCGCGCACCGCGCGCCGGGGCGCTGCTGATCTGGCAAAAAGGCGGCGAGTTTCACGAGACCGGCCACGTTGCGGTGATTACCCAGCTTCTGGACGATAAGGTGCGTATTGCGGAGCAGAACGTGATTCACTCCCCGCTGCCGCTTGGGCAGCAGTGGACGCGCGAACTGCGTCTGAGCGTGGAGAATGGCTGCTATACCCTTCATGACACCTTCAGCGATACCGAAATTCTCGGCTGGATGATCCAGACGGACGACACGGAGCACAGCATTACCCAGCCTGAACCGGACGGTGAACTGCTGAAAATCCGCGGCGCGCGGCTGAAAAACAAACGTCAGTTCGACGGAAAATGGCTGAACGAAAATGACGCGCTGCAGCAGGCATATATCCGCGCCAACGGCCATGTGATCAACAAAGATCCCTGCCAGTACTTCACCATTACCGAAAGCGCCGAGCAGGAGCTGATCAAGGCCACCAACGAACTGCACCTGATGTACCTGCACGCGACGGACAAGGTGCTGAAAGACGACAATCTGCTGGCGCTGTTCGACATCCCGAAAATCCTCTGGCCGCGCCTGCGCCTCTCCTGGCAGTGGCGTCGCCACCATATGATCACCGGTCGTATGGATTTCTGCATGGATGAGCGCGGGATTAAGGTCTACGAGTACAATGCCGACTCCGCGTCTTGTCACACAGAAGGCGGGTTGATCCTCGAAGAGTGGGTCAAAAACGGCTATCGCGGCAGCGGGCACAACCCGGCGGAAGGCCTGCTGGAAGAGCTGACCGGCGCATGGAAGCACAGCCACGCCCGGCCGTTCGTCCACATCATGCAGGACAACGATGTCGAAGAGGACTATCACGCGCTCTTTATCCAGCGTTCTCTGCTGCAGGCCGGATTTGAAACCAAAATTCTGCACGGGCTTGGCGCCCTGAGCTGGGATGCTGCCGGGCAGCTGATTGACGACGAGGGTCGCCACGTCAACTGCGTGTGGAAAACCTGGGCGTGGGAGACGGCGATAGAGCAGATCCGCGAGGTCAGCGAAACCGAATACGCCGCCGTGCCGATCCGCACCGGGCATCCTGAGGGCGAAGTGCGCCTGATTGATGTTCTGCTGCGCCCGGAAGTGCTGGTCTTTGAACCGCTGTGGACCGTTATTCCCGGCAACAAGGCGATTCTTCCGGTACTGTGGCAACTGTTCCCGAACCACCGTTACCTGCTCGACACCGATTTTGAGGTGAACGACCTGCTGAAGCAGACCGGATACGCCGTCAAGCCGATTGCCGGACGCTGCGGCAGCAATATCGATCTCATCAGCGCCCAGGACGAACTGCTGGATAAATCCAGCGGCAAGTTTGTTGACCGCAAAAATATCTACCAGCAGCTCTGGTGCCTGCCAAACGTCGACGGCAAGTACATTCAGGTCTGTACCTTTACCGTGGGCGGGAACTACGGTGGGACCTGCCTGCGCGGTGATGACTCGCTGGTGGTGAAAAAAGAGAGCGATATCGAGCCGCTGATTGTACTGAAGGATAAGTAACGTGCATCTGCGCTAAAAAAGCCCCCGCAGGGTATTCTCTGTGGGGGCTTTTTGTTACTGCGCTTCCTCGTCCTGCTGCGCGCTGGTTTTCAGTTCGATGATGCGTCCAATCTGGTCATGATAAACCGTCAGCAGGTTGTGCTGGCTCATCTCCGAGATGAGCTGCGGTGAGACGTTAAAGCTGCGGGCAAGTTCGTCATGATGCAACAAGCCCGGCTGACGTCGTCTTACGTTCGCGCGGCGGCGGTTGTACTGATACCACAAAATCAGCAGCCAGCCGTTGAGCGCGGCGAACAGCAAATAGATCAACACCGTATTAAAGGAGGCAATAATCACGCTCCACCGGTGGTCGCTCTCCTCGGTTAACTGCATCCACAGCCTGGCATACAGGAAGAACAGAAACCCGCCCCACGCCACCACGGTTAACGCGGCATCAAAAAGTCGTGGCAGCAACCGATGTTCAGTCAAAATTAAGGTATTTTCATTCATTGAAGGCTTCCTTTTCCCCTGTCCGGACTGATCCAGCGCGCGCGGGCGCGCTGACGTTTAAGCATGACTTTTGGAAATGCGACGAGGGTGGTGAACAGACCAATCATCCAGTAGACCATCGGGAACCAAATCACCCAGAAAAGCGAGCTTGCCACCTTGCGCTCATAGCGCCGCTCGATGTACAAGCTGACCAGGAACTGCAGCAGGCACATCACGCCCAGCAGCAGCCCGGTAAACGCCGGGGGAAACAGGGTTTCAACGGTCAGCCTGGCGGGAATGGGCGCGACGTGGCTGATGATGTACAGCAGCACCGTTATCGCATACGCGAAGGCCCACAGCGTTGATAGCGCGTACTCCAGAAACAGGGGCCACATACGGTGATGCTCCCAGCGCACCATCTTGCGCAGGTTCACCAGAAATACCTCCGCGCCGCCCTGTGCCCAGCGCAGACGCTGCTTCCACAGGCCCTTCAGCGTCTCCGGCATCAGGATCCAGCACAGCGCCCGCGGCTCGAAAAAGATATCCCAGTGGCGCAGCTGGAGCTTCCAACTGATGTCGATGTCTTCGGTGATCATGTCCGGGCTCCAGTACCCGACGTCCGCCAGCGCCTGTCGGCGAAAGGCGGCGATGACGCCGGAGACGGTAAAGACCCGGCCATAGATCCGCTGCGTCCGCTTGATGAGCCCAATGATGGACGAAAACTCGCCAACCTGAATGCGGCCAATCAGCGTGGAGCGCGTGCGAATGCGCGGGTTCCCGGTAACCGCCCCGACGTGGGGATACTGAATCAGCGGCGCGACCAGATAGGCCGCGGTGTCGCGGTCGAGCAGGGCGTCGCCGTCAATGCAGACCAGCAGATCGCCCCGGGCCGCCGCCGCCCCGGCTTTGAGCGCCACGGCTTTTCCCTGGTTCTCCGCGAGGTTAATCACCCGCAGGCGCGGCTGCTCCAGCGCCAACTGCTGCAGCACCTGCGCGGTGTTATCAGACGAGCCGTCGTTGATGGCGATCACTTCGATATTCCCGTACCGCTGAGCCAGCGCGGCGCTGATGGTCTCTCTGGCGTTTCTTTCCTCATTGAAGCAGGGGATCAGAATAGAGATGAGCGGCTCGCCGGCGAGCGTCGGGGCGGGCGTGTCTTTATCCCACGACCAGCGGCGTTCAAGCTGAAACCAGAAATAGAGGCCGCCGGTAACCCAGAGCACGGACATAAACAGCGGCCAGAAGAAGACAAAATCCAGAATCAGCTCGCCGGTAAAGAGGGCGGCCACTCCTAACGGCAGCCCGAATACCAGACACAAAATTGAAAAGGCGATTATGCGATCAGTCATTGTCAGGGTACCAGTAGGAAGAAAAGACGGGCCTGATGCGCGAGATATCAGGCTGGTTATTGATGAAATCGTCAGGGTAGTAGCCGTAGTTTTTGATGCCGTTCAGCTGGAGGACGCGCATCCACGCCGCAAGCTGACTGTCGGAGACGGCGCGCTGCGGCTTCTGCTCCCAGTCTCTGGCCTGCAGCTCGAAAATGGTTTTATCCAGCGCGCCGGGCCGCGCGGCGACGGCCTTGATCAAACGCGTCAGCCAGGCATTGCTCTCGTTCGCCGGAACGGACTCCATCAGCGGCATGGCCATCGGCACCGTCCAGTCATAGGCCGCCAGAAAATCATCGAGATTCTGCGCAAACCACGCTTCGCTTTCGGGCTGCAGAATGGGAAGGACGAACATATTGCGCGCGGTTTTTATCTGCGGGCCGCGGATGTGCTTCACCGCCTGGCTCAGAGCGCGGGTAAATCCGATAAGCCTTCGGCTTTTCTGGCGCGTCGTGTCCTGCCCGGCAGCGTCAACGTCCGTCAGTACCGCATCGTCATGGAACAGGATCCCGTTGAAGCTGGCATGGCGGGCCAGATCTTCATAGATTTCCGTCACCTGCAGGCGAACCTGCGGGTCCCACGGTGAAAGCCTGATGTAGGGCTCATTGGCCTCGCGCAGCTGGCCGGTTCGATCGTCCCGGCGCTGCACGCGCGGCAGGGCAGGATCGAGATCGAACGAGAGCACCGGCATCCACGCGTAGACCTTCACCCCCGCGCGGGTTTGCAGCTGCCAGGATACGAAGTTAAAGAGATCGGCCCGGACCGGAAGCCGGCGGTTGGGGAAATAGAGCGCCCTGATCCTGCCATCGCCCTGCGGGTCGGCAAACGCCTGCAGGAAGACGTGGCTGATTTTCATGTCGTAGACCCGCTGGATCAGCCTGTTGATGTTTTGGGTCTGCTGAGCCGGATCGGGATCGTAAACGTAGTCGAGATCGACGTGCATCACGCGCACGGGATCGTGCTCCTGAACCCGGCTGACCGAACTGGCAAACGCTTTGAGCGAGGGGTTGCCGGCGATCAGCAAACGGGGAATGCTACCGAGATTGCGCACGTCACCCAGCCCGTCCTCCAGGGTAAAGGCCAGCCGGTAGCCCTGCTGCCTGGCGATGGCGAGCGACGTACCGCTGGCGGCACCGTAAGGCCAGACCCAGGCGCGCGGCGCTTTGCCCGTCACCTGCGCGATTTTCTCCGTCACCTTACGGACGTCATCGCCGATCCGCTGGCTGAACTGCTGGTCAGTTTCATAGCGCCCCGTCGCTTTATCATAAAAGCGGTTGGCGATGGCCGGTTCGCGGCTGCCCTGCGGGTTGGCGACGATGCCGTAATGCGAGGCCCAGGTATGCGATCCGATCTCAACCAGCGGAGACTGGCTGAGCTCGTGCACCATGTCCCAGGTCGCGAAGCGATCCCGGGGCGTCATCAGGCCGCCAAAGTTCACCTTCTGGTTTGCTGGCGTATCCACCCAACTGCCCACCGGCGCCCAGAGCGCAGGCACGTTCCAGGCCTTAAGCAGCGGCCAGACGCGGGTGTAGAAGCTGCTGTAGCCGTCGTCAAAGCTGAGCAGAACGGCTTTCGGCGGCAGCGATTTTTTGCCGTCATGCGCGTCCAGAATGTCCTGCACGCTGATGGCGTGATAGCCGTTGTGCAGAAGCCAGCTAATCTGCTCGTTTAGCGCGCTGGTGCGCACGGAGAGGTAGCGCTGATCGGCGGCATCGTCTTCGACGTCGTGGTAGGCCAGCACCAGAAACTGGTTCTGCGGCCAGGGTTTGCTCGCCTCCGGCTGCGGCCGCTCGCTGGGCGCAACGAACGAGATCGCCTGCGCCCAGACGCTCGCGCTGAGGCAGAGCCAGCCGATGAGGATCAGGCTCACGGAAAAACGTGTGTTCAGCATATTCATCCTTAAAAGCGTAAAGTCGCGTCAAGCGTGACGGAGAGGTTGCTCTCGCGTTTGCCGTCGTAAGGGCGTTTATCCCAGTTCAGCATCACGCCGGTATCAATGACGTTATTCCACTGGACGCGTTGCCCGTAGCCCAGCAGGGCGATGGCGCCAACGGACTGGTTTTTCTGCCAGTAGCTGCCGCCTCCCGCCACCAACTGCTGGCTCCAGAGGGTGCCGTAATGGCGGTACATCTCATGGTCCACGGACAGGGCGGCCGTCACGGACAGATCCCGCGCCGGGTTGTAATAGAGCGTGTCCCGCAGGCTGTTTTTACTGGCGGCGATCCCCGGTTCAAGATCCAGCGTCAGGGTCGGGGTCTGCCAGAGACGCTCCTTACCCGTAAGGGTGTATTCCTGTCGGCGATTATGGTCTGAGAAGCGGCTGACGGCGGCGCTGAACTGGTACTCACGGCGCTCGTTTTGATACCAGCGGATCCCGCCTTCACCCCGGTTGGCGCTAATCCCGTTGCGTAGTGCCCGTAGCGGCGCGGTGCGGGATAAGCGTTCAAGGCTGCCGCTGACCTGCCAGTTATCATTGAGAAAGTACGTGGTTGAGAGGCGAGCACCCGGCTTGTTTTCACCGTGATAGCGGTTGCTGGATACCTCGGCTTCGAGCTGAAGGTCGCGAGGACGCCACTCGACGCCGCCCAGGAGGTGACGGCTGGTGCCTTTGCCTTCATCGAAATTACCCTGCGCATAGCGGGTACCGCAACAGCCGCCAGCTATCCGCTACCGGTGGACCATAGAGCGTGGCATCCCCGTTCAGGTCGTGCGTCCCGCTGATGGGGTTATCGGAGTGCAAGCCCTTGCTCGCGTTAAGGCGCAGCTCGGACATGTGATGCACCGTTCTGAGCCTGTCCAGACGCCTGGCGCTGCGAGCAACGGGCGCGCGGGCAAGCACGTCGTCGGCCAGTAAATCCATCTGGCGCCACTCCTGCAGATCCATGGCGACGTAAGCCTGCTGCTGTTCCAGCTCCAGATTAGATGGCTCCAGCGCCTCCGCCCTTTTTAACGTTTGCTCGGCCGCGCGCGGCTGGCCCCGCGCCTGAAGCAGGGTGGCATAGTCAATCTGCAGCCCCTGATTGCCCGGCGCCGTTGTGGCCAGACGGTGCGCCAGCTTCTCCGCATCCGGCAGGGCGTTAGTTGAGAGCAAATAGTTAAATTTGAGCGACTGCCCGGTAAGCCACCGATCGTTGGGCTGCGGAGTGGGCGAGCCGAAATCGTAGCGGGTCCACGGAACGCTGCGGGTCTGGCGCTCAACGTACTGGCGAGCGGCCTGATACTGCCCCGTGTCCAGCCAGGCGTAGAAAAGCGCATGCTCCTCGTCCTGCGGATCGGCGGCGTATTGCGGATAGCGTTGCAGCAGCGAGAAGGCGGCAGTGGCGTTTTTCTCTTGTAGATACGCGGAGATCGCCCAGCCGATCGCCCAGCCCGGCACCGGATGCTGCGCCTCCGTCAGCGCCTGATATTCACGGATGACCTGCGGGTAATCGCCATGCGCGTACAGCGCACCCAGCCTGTCGATACGGGCGAGGATGATGTCTTCCGCTGCCTGCGGTTCGTGTTGCCAGCGTGAGAGCAGGGCGTCGTAACGATTCAGTGCCGTTTGCGCCAGCTGCAGGCGCTCCTTTTCCGTTCTGCCAGGCACGTCGGCAAGGCGAACCCATTCTGCGGCGGCATTAAGCTCCAGACGGCGGCGCTGCGCGGGGGGCAGCGTTACCCTTTGTGACAGCATCAGCGCGGGAGTACTCACCCGGTTATCCGTTAGCGCGTCAGTCAGCTCGCTAAGGAGCGCGTTATTCTCCGGCGCGAGGGTCAGCGCGCGCGTGTCCGCTAAAAGCCGATCCCAGCTTTTTCCCTGGCGTAACCAGACGTACGAAAGCGTCTGAAGATGCGCCGGAGAGGGATCCTCCGTCACCAGCTGGCGGGCTTCCTGCAGAGCGAGCGTATCCATGCGGGCATCGGCCAGGGTTTTGATATAACCGATACGATAATCGTCATTATGTGGCGCAAGGCTACGCGCCTCATTCCACAGTGATAAGGCAGGCTGCCACGCTTTTTGATCTCTTCTGGCCTGCGCGACAGCCGCAACGCCGCGAGCGGGCAGCGGCATATAAATGCCATAGCGCTGCCAGAGCTGAATCACCTCGTCATTACGACCTGCCCACGCAGCCACCTGTAACCAGTCCGCCACTTGCTCGGGCGTCAGAGCATGCTGTTGCTGATACCGCTGAAGATAATTGAGAAACGGCGTGTAATTACCGTTACGTGCCTGTTGAATCTGTTGCTCATAAACGGATTCCGTTGCCTGAACGAGAACAGGAAACAGAAATAGCAGAAACAATAATCCTGGGGCGCGATAAAAGAATAACGTATTGAAGCGAAGCGATCTTTCCATATCTATTTGCCATTTGTTTATCATGAATCCATTGCATAACACGGCCGCCTTTTAACTCTGCGTTAAAGGCCATAAATGAGAACATTAAATCTGAATGCAGTAACGTTATGGGGTACTTACTTTAAGGTAATTATGGAACCTCCTCTTTGGGAACTGGGTGGAAGGTAATGTACACCTGATATGTTGCCGGATAAATATGGTGAAAAGCAGAGGGGTAGTTTTGGGATAATTCTGGAATGAGATGTCTTTTGTGATTATTTTGTATTGAATCTGTATTTGTAACTATTTGATATTGATGTATTTTATTTATGTCTTTTTGAGTTTGTTTATATTCCCGGCGAGGTTTTATTGTAGCAATTAAAGTACTTTCTGGTGCATGTTTGGGAAGTTTCATGACAAAAAGTCTTAATGTTCAGCGAAGTGACTTTTCTGCGATTGTTTTTTATTTATAATTAACGCCAGCCATTGAATGAAAGTCTACAGGAAGTCTTACTCATCAATGTCTGTATTGAGGGATGTTCAACGCCAGAATACATATTGTCGTTAATATTACAGCGCTATAAAACGAAAGCGGCCTTCTTTCTGAAGGTGCGTTCTTGCTTTAATCTAAAAGGGATGGTTAGTGGCAACTTCAATAGTGTTAGTGACCCAGGATCGCTATCTTGTCAGGGGGATGAGGCTATTTTTCCCGGATATTATCCTGCTCGACTCGATTGACAGAAACATATTTGATAACGGTGCAGATGAATATTCTGTGTTGATTGATAGCCGTTCTCCGCTCCGTTTATATGATTACCTGATACGCCATCCGGCCAGAACAAAAAAAACGATCTGCTGCGTTATGCTGGATATGCGACATCGCGAGGAGAATCTACTCAGTATGAAGTTGTTTATGAACACGTCGCTTACGGCGCCGGATATGGCATCGTTATTTAACCTGGTGCTCAATATGAAGGGCAGGCGTCTGACGACCAAGTGGCTGCTTAACTTACGGCTTGGCACGCACGAAGCGATCATGCTGCGGTTGTTGAGGGCAGGGATGTCGATGGAAGCGATTGCCGATGAGCTGAACACGTCGGTGAAGAGCCTCTATCGCAAACGGACAGCGCTGTCGGAACGCCTGGGGGCGGAGAACTTCAACGAGGCGTGTTTGTTTATCTTTAAAAACAAACTGCTGGATGCGTTTGGGAACGATCCCTGAATTCCTGAGAGCCTAAAAGCAAAAACCCGCCACAAGGGCGGGTTCTTTTACTGGAAATAATTCAGAACGACCAGCGCAGATTAGCGTTAACCGAGTTGACGCGGGTATCCGCACCATATTGCCCCTGATAACCCACATCCAGCGTCGCAGCACGCGACAGCTGTACGCTCACGCCGATATCACCCACCATCACGTCCTCATCCACGGCCTGCCCCTGAGTAATGAACGCGTCGCTGCCCGCAAACGCCATGCGCGAAGAGGTATTCTTATCGCCATAGGCGTGCTGCCAGCCCAACGAACCGTAGAGGTTCACGTTCTTCGGCAGCTCGGTCACACCGCGCACCCCGAGGGTGGAGTAGAAGGTGTTCATCGTTTCGTTACTTACGCTCAGCGCGGCGGCACCGCCGTCTTCCCTGAAGCTGTCGGTATGCAGTCGAATGTACGATAAATTGACGAACGGCTCGATATTCATATCAGGCTGGCCGAAGCAGTAGCCCGCTTCGGTGAATGCAAGCAGCGAGTTGGCGTCGTAATCCGACTTCAGCCGATCTGAGAAGCCGCTGAAATCAACGCTGCGCTCGCCTTCGATCTTGTGCCAGGTGTAACCCAGCGCGCCGCGAAGGGAGAACGCATCCTGTTGACCCGCCGCATACAGGCCAAGGTGGTAGTTATCGGTATCCGTTGAGGAACGACGGCTGTCGACGTCGTAATCACCGCGGCTGTAGCCGAAGTAGCCACCGACACGCACGTTATGATCCGCCAGCTTGCGATCTGCCCCCAGCAGGAAGCCGGTGGTGTTGCCGTCCAGCTTGCCCACGTTACCGTCGCCGTCGTTTCGGCTCCAGGAACTGAAGGTCTGGCCCCAGACGCCATTGTTTTGTGGCTCCGGCTGCTGCACCAGCGACATCGCTAACGGTGGTATCGGCAGGCTGTCGTTATCAAACGCGCGCTGCATACGCTGGTTTAAGACGTTAAACACCTGCGTGCTGCCGGCGATCAGGTTGGACTGCATTGACGGATAAACTTCACCGGACAGCTGGTTGAACGCCTCGCGCGCTTCCGGCGCGCTGAGTACCAGCAGCGAGTTATACAGCGCCAGCGACGGGCCGCTTTGCGTCAGGGTGGAGAGCGCGCCGGCGGTATTCCACTGGTTGCTGCTTTTGGCGACGGTCTGGAAAATCCCCGGCTTGCCGCTGCCCGGATTCTCACTGCCAGGGTTTTCTCCGCCCGGGTTCTCACCGCCTGGGTTTCCTCCTCCTGGGTTTCCTCCTCCTGGATTTTCACCTCCCGGGTTTTCGCCTCCCGGATTCTCGCCGCCGGTCTCTTTCTGCGCGATGGTCAGATCGACGGCGTTGGTGCTCTGGTTGAGCGCCACGTCCAGGAAGGCGGATTTAGACACCGCCCCCGCGAACTGACCGTCAATTCCCCCGTCGGAGGTTAAAATGCGGTAGCTTTGGCCCGTTTTGTAGCTGGTTTGCGGATCCAGCGCGGTGACCTGTACCTGAGCCCGATCGCTGATGGTCGTTTTGCCTGCGACCAGCAGCTGGTCGCTGCGGCCATCACCGGCGATATCGACATCATAGAAAGAGTCACCCACAAAATTCAGATAACGTTTCAGCGTCAGCGTGCCGATATCACCATCCCCTGGCGAGATATGCCCGCCGGAAAGGATCTCGGTCTGACCCAGCGTGCCGTTCCCTCCCAGCGTTCCGCCGGCCTTGATTGAGGCGGCGCTGCTGTAGCCCAGCCCGTCGCTAACGTCGGATCCCGCCGTCGCGTTGAGGATCAGCGTCCCGCCGTTCTCGGCGCTAAGGGTCTGAATATCAAAAATATCGTCTTCTGGCTGGGTGTTGATGTTGCTGGCGATAATGACTTTGCCACCGCGCGCGGTCACGTTCGCCTGAAGGGCTGAAAGATCGCCATTCAGCGTTGTCTGCCCGGAAGTATTGATCACCTCACCTTCGCCGCTCATCTTGTTGCTGAAGACGTAATTTTCGTCGGTATGGTTGAAGTAGACATAGCTGCCGAACAGCCCGCCGCGCAGGCTGATTGCCGTATTCGCATCGAGAGTACCCGCGCCGCCCGCTGTGCCAAGCGTTGGCTCAGTTAAACCCGTTCCGGTGTCCATATTGCCGCGGCTGCCGACAATGAGCGCACCCCGGTTCGAGCCGGAACCCGAGGTCCCCACGATCAGCGTATTGCTGCCAGCGGAAAATGAACCGCCGTCAATCACCGACAGCACGCCATTGCCATAATCGCCCACGCTCACGCTGCTGCCGCTGGTAAAGCGCGAGTCTTTGCCCGCAATAACCAGCTCGGCGGTTTTACCTGCCCCGGAGACGCCCGCCACCTGCACGCCGCCAACGTTAACCGCACCGCCGTTCAGCACGTCCAGGTCGCCATAAAGCGTCAACGTACGGCCAACGTTCCACTGTGAGCCGCTCCCCGTGACGGTGGCTTTCGGGCTTAGCGTGTCGGTTTCACCCGGCCCGGTACCGTTGCCGATGCGCGCATCGTAGGCGGTGCTGAGCGCCGCGCCGTCTTCAATCGCCAGCGTGGAGCGTGCCCCCAGATCGGTACCTACGCTGAGAAAATTACTGGTCACGCGAGAGCCGGCGCCAGTGGCGATAAGGTGGCTGTCGTAGCCGCGGGTGGTGCCGACAACGATTTCTTTTGCGCTGGCCAGCGCGCCTTCTTCGACTCGCAGGGTGCCGAGGCCAAGATTGAGGTCGCCGCGCAGGACGTACTGATCGTTCACTGCGTTAAGCTCAGCGTTTGGCCCACGGACCGTGACCACGCTTTCATAAATTTGGCCGTCGAACAGCCGACCGATGTTGATGTTATAGGCGGTGATTTTGCCATTATCGATCAGCAGGTTTCCGGGTTGATTACGTCCAACGTAAACATCTCCGGTGTAACCCAGCGTTTCGGTTATACGCGCCTCGCCATCAAAAATGGCATCGGCTGCGCGCGCGAAATCGGCAGGTGAAAGCAGTAACAGCGGCGCGGAAAATAGAGCGAGGTAAAGTCTGGAAAGCGGCGTCTTAACCGCTAAAGCATGCGATGTAGAGTTATTCACGGGCTATCTCCGTACTCATTAGCGTGATGTCTGGAAAATCGTTTTTATGAAAACTCAGATACGTCAGAAAATATAAAAGGCGTTATTTATGTACGCCTTTTCATTTGCCGTTAATTATTTATGCGTGACAACAGGGGTACAGGTTGGTGCGCTGAGCGTCGGGGCGGATCCTAAAATCCCCGGCATCATCATTGATGAGCAATCGAAAATACGCCCTTTTTCCGTCGTAGCGCGATAAGACAGTTTTTGCCCTCCCAGTGCGTCCGGCTGGGCGCCATTAACATTGGTCACGGTTATTTCATCCGATGAGCCCAACCCCAGCATTTTAGCGGTCTCCGCCTGCAGGAGTGGAATAGCCTGATCGGTTTTTAGCGTGGAACAACCGGCGAGCATCAACGTAACGCTTAAAAAGATGAGTGGTTTTTTCATAAATTATCCTTGATATCCAATCAGTTAATTTCACTGATTGTATTTATGTTTTCATTTACCCAAATCAGCGAATAATATATTTCCCTTTCCTAATCGAAAAAACCCTCCTAAAGTAGGGTGGGTAGATAATAATTCATCTGTACACTCAGATATGCGAAGGTAAAAGGAGGATCCTTTGGGGCAGAATTATGCGTTGGTCGTTGATGACCATCCATTGGTAGCAAGCGGCATCGCTAATTTTCTGATTTCACATTGCCAGTTTAAGCAGGCGAGCGTGGTGACGAATGAGGAAGATTGCTACCGTCAAATTAGGGATAATGGCCCGCCGCGTTTGCTGGTAATCGATTTTTGGCTTTCGTCCGGAACGGCACTGAAATTACTCAAAGAAGTAAAACAACATTACCCACAGGTACGGTTCCTGGTGGTCAGCGGGGACGACAATAATGACATCTGGCAGAAAGTTCACGCCGCCGGGGGACACGGATTTGTATTGAAAAGCGAACCGCCTGAAATGTTCTCACGGGCCGTTTGTGCACTCCTTGATAATCTGACCTGGTTTCCTGAGAGAAACGATTTTCCCGTTGAATCGAATAATGAGAAGTTAAGTAAATTTAACTTAACGCCGCGACAAATAGACGTTTTAAATATGATTATGCGCGGCCTGCCAAATAAACGAATCGCCGCGCAGCTTTCAATTTCTGAGCCCACGGTCAAAGAACACATCAGCAATATATTGAAAAAGATAGGCGTTAACAGCCGGGTCGAAGCTATCACGCTTCTGCATGGCAAGCGGGAATCATCAGAATGAGATTTTTCCAGAGCTTACAGAAAGATGGTATCTCATCTCCCGCGCAGATCCGTTTGCTAAACAACACTTTTTTGCGGCTGGTGTTCAGCTTTAGCGCGGTGCCATTTGTCGGTATCCCTTTTGCCATCTGGATCTATTTGCTGGGCGATGAACTTGGCCCAACCATTATCTGGATAATTATTTACCTGCTATGTGCCGTGGCAATCCGCATATTGCACCGACGCTACCAGCGCGAAGTGAAAGAGCATGATGAAGAGGACGTCCTGCGCCGCTGGCTTCCGCGCATAAATAAGATCGCTTTTATTCACGGGCTGGGGATTTCATCTCTCTATTTAATTACTCCGCAGACGCAGAACTTTGACTTTTTCCTGCTCCTTAATATCAGTATTGCCGCCATCGTCGCCGCCAATGCGACGCATCTGACGCCAGTCATCAGCACCTTTACGTGTTTTTTCTTCGCCTCCTGGGGAGTATTGAATATCGGCATCATCTGGCGGCTGGACGAGCTGATATTCATTGTGCTGATGCTGAACCTGCTGTACGGCTTCGCCATTTACCGCCATGCGTTAACGTCGCACGCGTACTTTATTCAGCAAGCGCTGCTTGAGGAAAAAAGCTCACGCCTGGCAGAACAGTTTCGCCAGGCCAAAGAGGAAGCGGAGCAGGCGCTGCTGGATAAAAATCAGTTCCTGACGACAGCCAGCCACGACCTGCGTCAGCCGGTACACGCCATGGGCTTTCTGATCGAAGCGATTATCCACCGAAACCGGGACGACAGCCTGACGCCCCAGCTGCTTGACCTGCAGCAGAGCGTTCGCTCGGTGCATTTGATGTTCAATTCTCTGCTCGACCTCAGCAAGATTGAATCCGGAAAAGTGCTCACTGCCCCTACCAAAGTGGACATCGGCGCTCTGCTCGACTCGGTGATCACGCTGTTTCGCGAAGAGGCCAACAGCCGTGCACTTAGGCTGTCCACCCGTCGACCCAAACGCCGCATCCACGTGATGGGCGACCCGCTGCTGGTGCGACAATCGCTGATTAACCTGATTCAAAACGCCCTTCGCTACACGCAGCAGGGCGGCGTGCTGGTTGCCATCCGACCGCGCGGTGACGAGTGCCTGGTGGAGGTGTGGGACACGGGTGTCGGTATCGCTGATGACGAGAAAGGTAAAATCTTCTCCCCTTACTACCGCCCCGAACTGGCCTGGAAGATCGACAGCGCCGGACACGGGCTGGGCCTCGCCGTGGTTGCCCGCTGTGCCAGGCTGATGAAGGTGAAGTACGGGATGCAATCCATAGAAGGTAAAGGCTCACGCTTCTGGATGCGCTTCACTCAATATGCTGGCGAAGAGAACGCGACGGACATCCCGCCCGCCGATAACAACGCCTCTGCGCCGGTACGCTATGCGCCGCTTCGCGGTTCTTGCCTGGTTGTCGATGACGACCCGCTGGTGACGTCAGCCTGGGAGAGCCTTATGAGCGTTTGGGGAATCAAGGTGCGCTGCGCGGCCTCCGCTGAAGAAGCGTTCGCCATCATCGACGACGGCTTCACCCCGTTCGCCGTGCTGTGCGACCAGCGCCTGCGATCCGGCGAAAGCGGCTTCGACATCCTGAAAGCGCTTTTTGAACGTCTGCCGGACATGAGCGGCGCGATGGTCAGCGGCGAATTTAATTCGCCGGTTCTGCTGGAGGCGGAGCAGGAAGGGTATCTGGTGCTGCGCAAACCTCTGGAGCCGGCTAAACTGCATGCGCTGCTGACGCAGTGGTCAGGATGTCGTGGATAGGGGAATAGATAATAGCAGCATTGCGCTTCACTGTAGGGCCTAATTAATGATTTCATCGTGCATGATTCAGCCTCCTGTAGTGATCTGCATGTTGCTTCTACCGGGCAGGGCGGGAGATGTTGGAAACGGCCCCGAAGGAGTCATTAGAGTTGCTACCAGCGAAGTTCCGCAGTGGGCAATAATGTCAGTTTTCGAGCGTATACTCTAAGATATCTTCAACCCGTTGATATATATTAATTTGATGAATATCGTCAGGTAGCGATTTATCCGCCAAATTAAGTTAAACTTCGTCACAGGTTTCAGTGAGTTATGGGACGGATAACAGAATGACCAGCGAAGAGGCACTTTTAAAATCAGGTTTTAGCAAACGAGATATTCAAAAGCTAAAAAACAATATTGAAAATTACGGTGGTTCGTTTGATAGCGTAACTCATGATCTGGCCAATCGTTTTAAGGCTATGAAGTGGATAACTATTATTGCCTTCATCATACTGGCTTTAACTCTTTTACTTGCATCCAAGGATACAAGCCTGACACTTGCACTCACGTTATTGATTGTACTACCTTTCATCTGGTATATAACGCCAGCAAAACTTGGCTACAAATCCTGGCGTTATCGTAAAATGCTGACTAATTCTGGGACGGGTCGCTGACGGACAACAGATCAAAAATAATCTTAGCTTTCACGCCATAACCCGCTATTTTCATTGTAAGCTGCGGGCGGCTCAGTGTGCTCACCTTGCGGTAATAGTCAGCAGGGAGATAACGAAACAGTCGCCAGGTACCAGGTCGCCGTAACAAGCCAAAAATGGTGTACGCATTAGCGGCCAGTGAAATTGATTTGTAGACACCTAACCCATTCTCACGACTAAAGCCCATAAACTCAGCTGTAGACATCGCGGCATTCGCTACCAGCCCTTCACTGGTAGTGTTGTTAGTTGCGTAGCGAGCCACTTCTTTACTGATGCTGTTTGCCCC
Organism: Enterobacter bugandensis; assembly: GCF_900324475.1. Taxonomy (NCBI): domain Bacteria; kingdom Pseudomonadati; phylum Pseudomonadota; class Gammaproteobacteria; order Enterobacterales; family Enterobacteriaceae; genus Enterobacter; species Enterobacter bugandensis. Next base: position 3,949,352 of record NZ_LT992502.1, on the reverse strand, counting down.
GTCAGTAACCAGAATCGCACCAGCAAGAACCCCGAGAGGGGTCATAGTGCCTATGAGGGTAAATCCTGCGGCTATTTCAGCACCGGCCAGGACAACACTAACAGCCGAGATCACATACCCAACAATTTTGTTATTCTCTCGGATAAACTCGACTTTAGCGTAAAGCTTCGCTGCCTTCGTTCTTAATAAACGCGCTTGTTCCAGCAGGTTACTGTTTTCTTCTCTGAGAATTTTAACGCATTCCATGCATTCTTCATCTGATTTAGCCCGACGAGCTAACGTAAACTGATGTTCTATGAGGTCCCGAATTTCCTGAACAAACTTCATTCGAGTCAAACTATCGCTGAGATGAAAAGCCGACAGAGTGTTGGCTGTATTTACCAATTTCCTGGCTTCCATATTCACCATCGTTTCCGCCCAGGCTTTATTTCTTCCACCTGAGCGCATCATGTTAAGTAATGCTGCATCCATTGTAGTTCCTCTCAATTGCTTTACCGGCCTCTGCTTAGACTGATAAACGCCCCCCTGACAGCCATGCGTGCCAACGCACACACAATATAGTAGCAATGTGGTTACGGTGTCTGAAGTAGAAGCCGCTTTTTACAGCTTCGTTCCTCGGCCTACTTTACTGCGGTTAGCCAGGGCCTGTTCCAGCAGTGTACGGAACGCGGACAGGTCACTTTTCAGGATGTCCCGGATGGATTTACCACCGATGAATCTAATAAAACAGTTAGCCGATGGGGTGTAATCACGGATACGTGATGCCGCTCTGTCGGGTTCTGTCCAATTGATATGTGCATTTGTAATGCTCAAATAGATCGGTGAAGGTCAGGTTTTTCTGCTTCTGTGTGGCGGTAAAGGCGGTAAACACGCCAGTTGTACCACCGGGAAGCGGGGCCGGAGGAAAGATAAGGGGGGTAACTACTGTTCAAACAACGAGTTGCTGACTCAGAAAGCAAAAACCCCCGCCGAAGCGAGGGTTATAAATTAGTGGTGCCCGGACTCGGAATCGAACCAAGGACACGGGGATTTTCAATCCCCTGCTCTACCGACTGAGCTATCCGGGCAACGGGGCGCATTAAACCCGATCTGCCCGTTGCCGTCAACGAAAAATGTTGTTTTCGTTACAGACTGCGCAATCTCTCGCCATTTCGCCGCAATCTTAAGCGAAAAAGTGCGTCCAGAGTGCAGAGAGCGGCATGGCGAGCAGTAATGCGGGCAGCATATTCACCACGGCAAACATTTTGATCCCGCAAATACGTAGGCCCGTCGCCAGCAGCAGCAGGCCGCCGACGGCGGTGAAGTCCGCCATCATCGCTAGCGTGGTCAGCGGGAGAATCAAAGTGGCGCAGTGGCAAGCGCGAGTTGAATCAGCAGCATCGGCACGCAAATCGCCGCAACGGCAATGCCGAGCGTGGTGGCGAAAATGGTGGCGGTGAAGAAATCGAGAAATGCTTTTGCAATCAATATGCTTGGGTCGCCCGTCATCCCTTCCTGCATCGAGCCGAAAATCCCGGTGCCGCTTGCGCAAAACAGAATAATGATGGCGACGTAGTTCTGAATAAACGACTCGTGCGTGCCGTGTTTCGCCTTGCCCGGTCGGGCAATCAGGTTTTTGGCTTTGCCCACCGCGCTATTGATGCCTTTTTCCAGATAGCAAAACTCGCCAATCAGTGCGCCGAGCAGTGTAGCCAGCACCATGACGGGCAGGTTGGCGCATTTGATCACTAAAAGGATGCCGATGCCTAAGGATGCCAGGCCGAATATAGAGGGCATGGATGAACGGATACGCTCCGGCAGCCGCTGACTCAACACTGCGCCCAGTACGCCGCCCAGCAATACGGCTCCGGCGTTAATAAATGGCCCGATAACCACGGTTAACTCCTGTTATTTACTCATTGATATTGCATTATTATGGCACGTCAGGGCTGCGCGAGCCTTAGCTTTGGGTGGTTTCGTGCATACTGATTCCTTCTTGCGCGTGAAAATAAAAAGTGACATGATTGCGCGAATTTTCTCCTCCCTGTCTCACCGCTCGGTGAGGGTATTTGCGCTTATGAAAACCATGAAAATTGCCGTCAGCCATGAGCTGGTATCCAAAGTTTCTACGCACCGTGAAAAGGTGACGCTGGATAACACCGATTTCACCGATGTGGCGGCAGTCGTCATTAGCGTTGTTGAAAGCTACAGCGGCATTCTCGCGTTGCTGAAGCGTACGGGCTTTCAGCTACCGGTGTTTATGTTCTCGCAAGAGCCTGGAGAGGTGCCTGATGGCGTCACGGCGATTATCTCGGGTAAAGCTCAGGAGTTTCTGGAACTGGAGAGCGCCGCCTGCCGTTACGAAGAGGAATTGCTGCCGCCTTTTTTCGATACCCTGAGCCAGTATGTAGAGATGGGCAACAGTACCTTCGCCTGTCCGGGCCACCAGCACGGGGCTTTTTTCAAAAAACACCCGGCAGGGCGACAGTTCTATGATTTCTTCGGTGAGAACGTGTTTCGCGCCGACATGTGCAACGCCGACGTTAAGCTGGGCGATCTGCTGATCCATGAAGGCTCCGCCAAGCACGCGCAAAAGTTCGCGGCGAAAGTATTCAACGCGGACAAAACCTACTTTGTGCTGAACGGCACGTCGGCGGCCAACAAGGTGGTGACCAACGCGCTGCTGACCCGCGGCGACCTGGTGCTGTTCGACCGCAACAACCATAAATCTAATCACCACGGCGCACTGATCCAGGCGGGCGCCACGCCGGTGTATCTTGAGGCGGCGCGCAATCCGTTTGGCTTTATCGGCGGGATCGACGAGCACTGCTTTGATGACGCGTATCTGCGGGATCTGATCCGCGAGGCGGCGCCGGAAAAGGCCGACGAGGCCCGCCCGTTCCGCCTGGCGATCATTCAGCTTGGCACCTACGACGGGACGATCTACAACGCCCGCCAGGTGATCGACAAGATCGGCCATCTGTGTGACTACATCCTTTTTGACTCCGCGTGGGTGGGCTACGAGCAGTTTATTCCGATGATGGCGGAAACGTCCCCGCTCTTGCTGGAGCTTAACGAGAACGATCCGGGCATTTTCGTGACCCAGTCGGTGCACAAGCAGCAGGCCGGGTTCTCGCAAACGTCGCAGATCCATAAAAAGGATAACCACATCCGCGGTCAGGCGCGCTTCTGTCCGCACAAGCGGCTGAACAACGCGTTTATGCTGCACGCCTCCACCAGCCCGTTTTATCCGCTGTTTGCGGCGCTGGACGTGAACGCCAAAATTCACGAGGGCGAGAGCGGGCGCAGGCTGTGGGCGGAGTGCGTTGAGCTGGGCATTGAGGCGCGCAAGGCCATCATCGCCAACTGCCATATGATTAAACCGTTTATCCCGCCGGTGGTGGCGGGGCGGCCATGGCAGGATCACCCCACTCATGTCATTGCGAGCGAGCGTCGCTTCTTCAGCTTCGAGCCGGGGGCCAAATGGCACGGGTTTGAGGGTTATGCGAGCGAGCAGTATTTCGTCGACCCGTGCAAGCTGCTGCTGACCACGCCGGGCATTGATGCAGAAACAGGTCACTATACCGATTTCGGCATTCCGGCGACCATTCTCGCCCACTACCTGCGCGAAAACGGCATCGTGCCGGAGAAGTGCGACCTCAACTCGATCCTGTTCCTGCTGACGCCTGCCGAAAGCAGCGAGAAGCTGGCGCAGCTGGTGGCGATGCTGGGGCAGTTTGAGCAGCATATTGAAGACGACACGCCGCTCGCCGACGTGCTGCCGACCATCTACCAAAAATACCCGGTGCGTTACCGCGACTACACGATCCGTCAACTGTGCCAGGAGATGCACGATCTCTACGTCAGCTTTAACGTGAAGGATCTACAGAAGGCGATGTTCCGCCGGGAGAGCCTGCCCGCCGTAGTGATGAACCCGCAGGATGCCAACCAGGAGTACATTCGCGGGAACGTGGAGCTGGTGCGTATTCGTGACGCTGAAGGGCGCATTGCCGCCGAAGGTGCGCTGCCGTACCCGCCAGGCGTGCTGTGCGTGGTGCCGGGAGAAGTCTGGGGCGGGGCGGTACAGCGTTATTTCCTGGCGCTGGAAGAGGGCATTAATATGCTGCCGGGCTTCTCGCCGGAGTTGCAGGGCGTTTACAGCGAGAAGGATGCGGACGGGATTAAGCGGCTGTATGGGTACGTATTGAATGTCTGAACGTAGGCCCGGTGGCGCAAGCTTACCGGGCCTGGAATACTTCGTCAGGCTTCTGCGCGGCGGTACATCCTTCTCGGATGCCCAATCTTCCCGTACAGCATCTCCACCGTCAGAAAACCCACCTCCACGCAGTGTTCCAGATAGCGTCGGGTGGTGGTTTTACTCAGTCCCGTCTCGCTCACCACCTCATCCACCGTAAAGCAGTGCGCCGCCTTGCTGTTAAACAGCGTTTGCACCCGCGCCAGCGTGTTCTCCTCTATTCCCTTACTGCCGTTGTCCAGACGATAGTTTTTCGCCTGTAACTGATAGAGTGAATCCACGTTCTGCTGGTCGACAATCTTCCAGACCCGCTGCTGTTCGGCAAACTGCACAAAACGCTCCAGCGACTGGCTGAGCCGCTTCCAGGAGACTGGCTTAAGGATATAGTCAAACGCGCCGTTTCGAATGGCCTGGCTACAGGTGTCCATATCGCTGGCGGCGGTGATGAAAATCACCGAGCAGTTGGCGCGGGCCAACATCGGGTTGCTGATAAGGGTGATGCCTTTGCCGTCCGGCAGGTAGTTATCCAGCAGCATCAGCTTCGGCTGTTTGCTCTCCAGCTGTCGCTGCGCGTCGGCCAACGACGCGGCTATCCCCACCAGCCTCAGGCGCGGATGTTTACCGATAAGCTCCGCGTGCAGCTGTGCCAGTTCGTTCTCGTCTTCAACAATCAGTACGTCGATAAGTTCATGTTGCATAGTCGGTATCTTCCAGTTGCCGGACGGTTCCCGAGGCCGGGATAAACAGTGAGAAAATGGTCCCGTGCGGCATGTTATCGGCAACTTCTATTGTGCCGCCAGCCTGCGTGACGTAGCTTTCAATCAGATACAGGCCAATCCCGTGATCGCCCCGCGTTTTGGTGGTGATGCCGCGTTCAAATATCCGGTCACGGATCGCCGGGGTAATGCCAACGCCCTGGTCGGCCACTTCAATAATCAGCTCCTGCTCGCTGAGTTTTATCAGCACTTCCACCGGCGCATGCGGGAGCGGCGATCGCTGCGTCGCTTCGATGGCGTTATCCAGCAGGTTGCCAATAATCGAAATCAGCTCTTGCTCTCCCAGCGGCAGGAACGGTTTGTCCAGCCGACAGGCCGGGTCGAAACTCAGCTCCACACCTTTCTCACGCGCGCGGGCGGCTTTTCCCAGCAGCAGCCCGCAAAGTGTCGGGGAACTAAAGCGGGAGGAGATAAAGTCCAGCAGCTCCTGAGCATGCTCCGACTGCGCCTGAATGTAGCGAATGGCCTCTTCATAGCGGCCCATATGCAGCAGTCCGGAGAGGGTGGTCATCCGGTTCAGCTGCTCATGACGCATAATGCGCAGGTTATCGACGTAGCGTTTTACCTGGCTGAGCTGGCTGCTGAGAGAGTCGATCTCGTTGCGATCGCGGAAGGTGATCACCCAGCCCTGCAGCGACCCCTCAAGCATGATGTGTACCCGGCTGGCAATCACCGTGAGATCGTTAAAGCGGCAAATCTCGTCATGGGTATCTTTCGCCAGCATCGTCTGCGTGTCGAAGAACGGGACCGGATCGATCACCTGGCTTATCAGCTGCCCGCGCAGTTCCCGGGCCGGCTGGCTCAGGCCCAGCAGCTTGCGCGCCGCCTGGTTGATCACCTCTATGCGCCGTTCGTTATCAATGGCGATCACGCCTTCGTAGATGGACTCCATCATCGCCTTTTGCTGGCGCACCAGCAGGCCGATCTCTCGTGGCTCCAGGGAGAAGATCTGCTTCTTAATACTACGGGTAAAGAACCAGGAGAAGACAAAGAGGGCGATCAGCAGCAGCACGGCGGCAATCAGGATATTGACCACTTTACTGACGGTAATGGTGTCCAGGTAGCTGGTGAGATAGCCAACTGAAACAATGCCGACCACCTGCCCGGCGTCGTTGAAAATGGGCGCTTTACTGCGCAGTGAAATGCCCAACCCGCCTTTACGTATGGTTGTCGTGCTTTTCCCCTGCAATACGGCTTCATTGTCGCCGCCGACCAGCGTCGTGCCCACCCTGTCGGCAAAGACGGAGTGAAAAAGATGCCGTCCCGTATTATCGCCAATGACAATAAAGCTGGCGTCGCTGTGCGCGGCCATTTTCTGCATGAAATCATGAATGGCGTTGATATCTTTTTGTTCAACTTCAGTACGCAATGACGGAATAAGCGCAATCTCTTCCGCCTGTATTTTAGCGCGCGCACTCATTTCCTGATAAAGCTGTTTTCCGACATCGGCATAATAATATCCGCCCAGCAGCACAAAAAGCACTGAGAAAAAGGCAACGAGCGAAATAAACAGCTTAATCTGGAAAGAGACTTTCATAACTATCACGCAAAGTAGCGGCAAAGATCGTCAATATATCATCTTTTTTCATGCGGATGTCCGCTTTGCGGGAAACTTGTGATCCCTTGCACAGCAAGGGCTGTAAATGATTTATCCAGAAGGCTTATGAACTTCATGCTGCTACGTTAAATGTTATTTGGTCGTTCAATTCAGAAAAGAAACCATAAAAACCACGATAATAAATAAGGCATAAATCACATTAAATAAAAGAAACCATAAAAACCATAGCTGCCATTAAAACTTCGCTTTTAATATGCCATTCCTCACATAAAGTAGGCCTTTGTGACTCTAAGCTGAACGCACAAAATAACTAAGGGGCTTATTATGAGCACAACTGACGATTCTTTCTCTGTTACCCACGACCCGATTGAAATTCAGCGGCCATCCCTCAAGGAGCGGTGGTGGCATATTATGGATACCTGGAAAATCGGGATTATTCCTCTGCCGCTGTTCGTTCTGGCGGGCGCGCTGATCGCGATTGATTGCCTGGGCGGAAAGCTGCCGAGCGATATCGTGGTCATGGTGGCCACGCTGGCCTTCTTCGGCTTTGCCTGCGGTGAGTTCGGCAAACGCCTGCCGATTGTCGGCAAGCTTGGCGCGGCGGCGATTTGCGCCACCTTTATCCCTTCCGCGCTGGTCTACTACGGTTTGCTGCCGGACGTGGTGGTGGAATCCACGACCAAATTCTACAAATCCACCAACATTCTCTACCTCTATATCTGCTGCATTATCGTCGGCAGCATCATGAGCATGAACCGCACGGTGCTGATTCAGGGTTTCCTGCGCATCTTCTTCCCGATGCTGTGCGGTGAAATCGTCGGCATGATTGTTGGCATGGGCGTGGGGCTGGCGCTGGGCCTGGAGCCGTTCCAGATCTTCTTCTTTATCATTCTGCCGATCATGGCAGGCGGCGTCGGGGAAGGGGCGATTCCGCTTTCCATCGGCTATGCCACCCTGCTGCATATGGACCAGGGCGTAGCGCTCGGCCGCGTGCTGCCGATGGTCATGCTCGGCGGCCTGACGGCAATCATCATCTCCGGCTGCCTGAACCAGCTCGGTAAACGCTACCCGCACCTGACCGGTGAAGGCCAGCTGATGCCTAACCGCGCCAATGCCGATGCCACCGTCTCTCAGCCTGCGTTCTCCGGCAAGGCGGACGTGACGACTATCGCCTCCGGCGCGCTGCTGGCGGTGCTGCTCTATATGCTCGGCATGCTCGGCCACAAGCTGATTGGCCTGCCTGCGCCGGTCGGCATGCTGTTTATGGCGGTGCTGGTGAAGCTCTGCAACGGCGCTTCTCCGCGCCTGCTGGAGGGCTCGCAGGTGGTGTACAAATTCTTCCAGACCTCCGTGACCTACCCGATCCTCTTCGCCGTTGGCGTGGCCATTACCCCGTGGCATGAACTGGTGGCCGCCTTCACGCTGACCAACCTGCTGGTGATTATCAGCACCGTCTCCGCGCTGGTGGCGACCGGGTTCTTCGTCGGCAAAAAGATCGGTATGCACCCGATTGATGTCGCCATCGTCTCCTGCTGTCAGAGCGGACAGGGCGGTACCGGCGACGTGGCGATACTGACCGCAGGCAACCGCATGAGCCTGATGCCGTTCGCCCAGATTGCTACCCGTATCGGCGGGGCGATTAACGTCTCTGTCTCACTGCTGATTCTGGGCAACTTCCTCGTCTAAGTATTCAGGAAAAAACAATGAAACTCGCAAGCTTTTTATACCAGGGAAAACGCAGCTACGGCATCGTTCAGGCCGAGGGCGTGATTGATTTAGGCCGCCGTCTCGGCGACCGCTACGGCGACCTTAAAGCGCTGCTGCAGGGCAACGGGCTGGCGTTGGCCACCCGTTACCTGAACGACGCGGTGGATGTACCGCTGAGCGCCATCACCTTCTTACCGGTGATCGTGCAGCCGGAAAAAATCCTCTGCGTGGGCATGAACTACGCCGACAAGCGCAAGGAGTTTGACCAGCACAACCCGGCCCCGACGCTGTTTGTCCGCTTCCCGGACTCACAGACCGGCCACAACGAGCCGGTACTGAAGCCGCGCCACTCCAGCGAATTCGACTACGAAGGCGAGCTGGCGGTGATCATCGGTAAGGGTGGGGAGAACATCAGCCGCGATGACGCCCTGCGCCACGTGGCGGGCTACAGCTGCTACATGGACGGCTCCGCCCGCGACTGGCAGCACACCTGGTTCACCGCCGGTAAAAACTGGCGTCAGACCGGGGCGTTTGGCCCCTGGATGGCGACGGCGGATGAGATCCCGGACCCGCACAGCCTGGCGATCCGCACCTGGCTTAACGGCCGCATGGTGCAGGAGGACAACACCAGCAGCATGATCCACAAGGTCGCGGAGCTCATCGAGTACATCAGCACCTTTACCCGCTTAAGCCCGGGCGACGTGATCATCACCGGCTCTCCGGGCGGCGTGGGTAAAAAGCGTAACCCGCCGCTGTTTATGAAAGAGGGGGATCGCATTGAAGTGGAGATCGAGCATATCGGTCATCTGAGCAACGTGATTGTTGAAGCGCCAGCCGTCGGGCTTGCGGCGGCACACTGAGAAAGGCGGCATGAACAGTCAACCCATCGATTTTCGCCAGACGCTGGTGGCGAAACACCCGGAACGCTTAAGCCAGATCCGCTACCTGCTGGCAGACAGCGGCCTTGGCCTGGACAACGACATCACGCTGTTTGTCGAAGCCTGGTCCGGCGCGCAGCTGGTGGGTTGCGCAGGACTTGCCGGCAACGTCATCAAATGCGTGGCGGTCAACGAGCAGCTTCGTGGGGAAAACCTCAGCGCGCGGCTGCTGGCAGAGGTGGAAAATGCGGCGCTGGAGCGCGGCCATTTTCACCTCTTCCTCTGCACCCGTCCGTGCAACCGGGAGCGCTTTGCCCGCAGCGGCTTCTGGCCAATTGCCCAGAGCGGGAACAACGCGGTGCTGATGGAGAACACCCCGCAGGGGATCGCGCGCTACTGCCGTACCTTAAGCCGGATGCGAAAGGGCGGGGAGAAAACTGGCGCGATAGTGATGAACGCCAATCCGTTCACCCTCGGCCACCGCCATCTGGTGGAGCAGGCGGCAGGGCAGTGTGACGCCCTCCATCTGTTCGTGGTGCGTGAAGACGCCTCGTTCTTCCCGTTCAGCGCGCGTCTCGAGATGGTGCGCGCGGGCGTAGCCCATCTGCCGAACGTGGTGGTGCATGAAGGCTCGCAGTACATCATCTCCCGCGCCACCTTCCCGGCCTACTTCCTGAAGGAGACCGGCAAAGTGCAGCAGGCGTGGAGCGAGATCGACGTGCTGATCTTCCGGGACTTCATCGCCCCGGCGCTCGGCATCACGCACCGCTTCATCGGCTCGGAGCCGTTTTGCGACATCACCCGCCAGTACAACCAGACGCTGCACGATCTGCTGGCTTCGCATATCGAGGTGGTGGAGATGCCGCGCATCAAGGCCACCGGCAACGCCATTTCGGCGTCCGAAGTGCGCCGTTTACTCAAGACACAGCAGTTTTCCCGGATCCGGGAGATCGTCCCGGACTCCACCTTCGCGCATCTCGAAACACACTATCGTGCGAGTGCGGAAGTCGCATAACTATCAGGAATTTATCATGAATATTGTAAGGGAGGCGCTGGCCGGAACGCAGGAGTCCAGCGACCTGATGGTGAAAATCGCCCCCGCTCACGGCGAGCTGGAGATTGTCATCCACAGTGAAGTGATTAAGCAGTTTGGCGAGCAAATTCGCCAGGTGGTCAACGACACGCTGCGCGCCATGAACGTGCGCCAGGGATTAATCATTATTGAAGACAAAGGGGCGCTGGACTGTGTTATTCGCGCCCGCCTGCAAAGCGCGCTGATGCGTGCCGCCGATGAACGGGCCATCAACTGGGAGGCGCTGAAATGAGCAAACTCCGCCGCAGTATGCTGTTCCTGCCGGGCGCCAACGCCGCCATGCTTTCCACCGCGTTTATCTACCGCCCCGACTCCATCATGTTTGACCTTGAGGACGCCGTCGCCCTGCGTGAGAAGGACACCGCGCGCCTGCTGGTATTCCACGCGCTACAGCACCCGATGTATCGGGATATCGAAACCGTGGTGCGCATTAACCCGCTCAGCACGCCGTTTGGCCTGCTGGATCTGGAAGCCGCCGTGCGCGCGGGTGTGGACGTGATCCGCCTGCCAAAAACCGACACTCCGGATGATATCTACGAGCTGGAGGGCCATCTTGAGCGCATTGAACGCGAGTGCGGCCGCGAGGTCGGCTCCACCCGCGTGATGGCGGCGATTGAGTCGGCCATTGGCGTCATCAATGCCGTGGCGATTGCCCGCAGCTCCCCGCGCCTCATCGGCATCGCGCTGGCCGCCTTTGACTACGTGATGGACATGCAGACCGAGCGCGGCGACGGCACCGAGCTGTTCTATGCCCGCTGCGCCGTGCTGCACGCCGCTCGCGCCGCGGGCATCGACGCCTTCGATGTGGTGTGGTCAGACGTTAACGACGAGGCCGGGTTCCTTCGCGAGGTCGATCTGATCCGCAAGATGGGCTTTAACGGCAAATCGCTGATTAACCCGCGCCAGATTGACCTGCTGCATAACGCTTATGCACCGACGCAGGAAGAGGTGGATCATGCCAAAAGGGTGATTGAAGCGGCAGAAGAGGGCGAGCGTAACGGCCTGGGCGTGGTGTCGCTCAACGGCAAAATGGTGGATGCACCAATTATTAACCACGCGCAGGTGGTGCTGGAGCGCGCGGCGGCTTCCGGCGTGCGTCGGTAAGGATGACAAAATGAATCAAACAGAACTTCTCCACGTAAACTTCCCGCATCTGCGGGACCTGAAACCCTTTGATACCGCCCACAGCGCGACGCCCTGGCTGGCGGACAGTGACGCGAAGCACAACCGCAAGCTCTGTGCCTCCCTTGAAGAAGCCGTAGCGCGCAGCGGCCTGCAGGACGGGATGACCATCTCCTTCCACCATGCCTTTCGCGAAGGCGACCGGGTGATCAACACCGTTGTGGCGCTGCTGGCGCGGATGGGATTTAAAAATTTGACCCTGGCCTCCAGTTCGCTGATGACCTGCAACGACGCGCTGATCGAGCATATTGAAAGCGGCGTCATCACCCGGATTTACACCTCGGGCATGCGCGGCAGGCTGGCGGACGCCATCTCCCACGGGCTGATGGACGAGCCGGTACAGATTCACTCCCACGGTGGGCGCGTGAAGCTGCTCCAGGACGGCGAGCTGAATATCGACGTGGCGTTTCTCGGCGTGCCGTGCAGCGATGCGTTTGGCAACGCTAACGGCACGCACGGTAAATCGTGCTGCGGCTCGCTCGGCTACGCGATGGTGGACGCGCACTTTGCCCGCAAGGTGGTGCTGCTGACCGAAGAACTGGTGCCGTTCCCGAATATGCCCGCCAGCCTGGTGCAGGACCAGGTGGACTACATCGTGCAGGTGGAGAGCGTGGGCGACCCGGCGAAAATCAGCGTCGGCGCGGCGCGCGTCACCAGCAACCCGCGCGAGCTGATGATCGCCCGCTATGCGGCGGACGTGATCGAGCATTCCGGCTACTTCAAGCCTGGCTTCTCGATGCAGACCGGCTCCGGCGCGGCGGCCACCGCCTGCACCCGCTTTATGGAAGAGAAGATGGAGCGCAGCGGCGTAAAGGCGCGCTTTGCGCTCGGCGGCATCACCGGCAGCCTGGTGGATCTGCACGAGAAGGGGCTCATCGAAAAGCTGCTCGACACCCAGTGCTTTGACGGCCAGGCGGCGGCTTCGCTGGCGCGCAACCCGAACCACGTAGAGATCTCCACCAACGTCTACGCCAACCCCGGCAGCAAGGCGGCAAGCTGCGACCAGCTCGACGTGGTGATCCTCAGCGCCCTGGAAATTGACGTTGATTTCAACGTCAACGTCATCACCGGCTCCGACGGCGTGATGCGTGGCGCATCCGGCGGGCACTGCGACGTGGCGGCGGCAGCCAACCTGACCATCGTGGTCGCGCCGCTGCTGCGCAGCCGCATTCCGACGGTCGTGAAGCGCGTCACCACGCGCCTCACGCCGGGGGAGAGCATCGACGTGCTGGTTACCGATCACGGCATCGCAGTCAACCCGGCGCGCCCGGAGATCCGCAAGCGGCTGCTGGAGGCCGGGCTGAAGGTAGTGGACATCAGCGCGCTCTATGAGCGGGCGATTTCCCTGACCGGCGTACCGAAACCGATTGAATTTACCGACAAAATCGTCGGCGTCATCCGTTACCGCGACGGCAGCGTGATCGACACCGTACGACAGGTGAAGGAGTCAGTATGATTTTAGCGACACCCGTGCGGGCGGGTGTCAGCCTGGAGGAACTGCTGGCGGCGAAAGAGCGTCGCGCAGCCCGTCAGGCTGACATGCTTGAGCACTATAAACAGCCGGTGATCTCCCTCACGCTGGTTACGCCAGGGGAAATTAAGGACAGCCTGCGCTATCGCAACACCATGGGCGTGGCGCTCCAGATGTGCGACCAGCTGCTGTGGGAGAACCGCTGGCAGGTGCTGGACCGGCAGGTGCTGTGGCTGCCCACCGGACCGGAAGCCTTGTGGTGCGTCGCCCATGCGGCGGCGGAAATCAAAGCGCACTGCGCGGAACTGGAGCAGACGCACCCGCTCGGCAGGCTGTGGGATCTGGACGTGATCTGCCCTCAGCACGGCCACGTCGGGCGTCAGTCGCTGGGAGAGAATCTCCGGCGCTGTCTGATCTGCGACGAGCCCGCGCATGCCTGCTCCCGTTCGCGGCGCCATCCCGTTGAGCAGGTAGTTTCCCGCGTGGAGAAGACGATCGATGACTGGTTTGCTCGCGACTAAACCGCGCCCGGTTGATGTGCCCGCGCTTGCCGAAGCGGCGCTGTGGCAGGAGCTGGAGCTGACGCCCAAGCCTGGGCTTGTGGACAAGCTCAACAACGGTTCCCATCGCGATATGGACCACGCGCTGTTTGTCCGCAGCATCGCGGCAATTACGCCGTGGTTTTCGCGCTTTGCTGAACTCGGTAACGTGCATGCGGATAAACCCGCTGACGCACAGCTGCGGATTATTCGCCCGATGGGGATGGCCTGCGAGCAGGCGATGTATGCCGCGACGAACGGCGTGAACACGCATAAGGGCGGGATTTTTGCTCTCGGCCTGCTGTGCTTCGCTGCCGGGCGTGTGAAAAATATCTCTGCGGACAGCCTCTGTTGTGAGGTGAGTAACATCTGCTGCGGGCTGGTGTCGCGGGAACTGGCAGCGCGCAGCGGGCAGGCGACGGCGGGCGAGCGGCAGTTTCAGCAGTACGGCTTAACCGGGGCGCGAGGCGAGGCGGAGAGCGGCTTTGCGACGGTGCGTAAGGCGCTGGGGCAATGGAACGGACAGTCGCTTCACGGCCTGCTGTTGCGCCTGATGGCGGTCAATCAGGACAGTAATCTCGTGTCACGCGGCGGCATTCAGGGGCTGCGCTATGTTCAGGGCTATGCGCGGAAACTGCTGGCTAACGGCTGGGATCGCGACGCGTTGCTTAAGATGGATAAGGCACTGATTGAACGAAACCTGAGTCCGGGCGGCAGCGCGGATTTGCTGTCGGTGGGGTGGATGCTCTCTGCAATAAAATAGCCGGGTGGCGGCTACGCCTTACCCGGCCTACGGTCTGGTTTTGTAGGCCCGGTAAGCGAAGCGCCACCGGGCAAAAGCCATCAAGGATTAATGCGCAATCGGCTGTGTACCGTGCGCTGTGCGAACGTGCTTGTACTTGAACAGCGCGAGGAACGCGAAGAACAGCACCAGCGAATACGCCGCGAAGATCAGCCACACGGGCTGCCAGTCGGTGATACCGTTGGTGGTGTACATCTCAACCACTTTACCGCTCACCACGCCGCCCAGAATACAGCCGAAGCCGTTAGTCATCATCAGGAACATGCCCTGCGCGCTGGCGCGGATTTCAGGCTTCACCTCTTTTTCCACAAACACCGAACCGGAAATGTTGAAGAAGTCGAAGGCGCAGCCGTAAACAATCATCGACAGCACCAGCAGCACGGTGCCGAACGCGCTCGGGTCGCCGTAGGCGAACAGGCCGAAGCGCAGCATCCACGCGGCGATACTGATCAGCATGACGTTTTTGATGCCGTAGCGGCTCAGGAAGAACGGGATGGTCAGGATGAACAGCGTCTCGGAGATCTGCGAGATGGACATCATCACCGACGCGTGCTCAACGATAAAGCTCCCGGCAAACAGCGGATCGTTATCGAAGCTGTGCAGGAAGGTGTTGCCGAACATGTTGGTGATTTGCAGCTCCGCGCCCAGCAGCATAGAGAAGATAAAGAAGATCGCCATGCGCTTGTTTTTGAACAGCGCGAAGGCATCCAGGCCAAGCATGGTGCTCCAGCTCTGGTTTTTCTGCTGGTTAGACACCGGAATGGTTGGCAGCGTCAGGGTGAACAGCGCCAGCAGTACGGAGAGCGCAGCACCAATATACAGCTGCATGTGGCTCAGCTCGAAGCCCGCGAAGCTCACGCCCCACATCGCCATGATAAAGCCGATGGTGCCCCAGATACGGATTGGCGGGAAGTCGGTGACGATATCCAGGCCGGCAGATTTCAGGCGGTAGTAGGAGATGGAGTTGATCAGCCCAAGCGTTGGCATATACGCCAGCGAGTTAAGCAGGATCACCATAAACATCGCCCCCGGCGTGGTCACTTCGGCCGCCATAAACAGCGTCCCCGCACCCACCAGATGGCAAAGCATATACAGCCATTTCGCACTTAACCATTTATCCGCCACGATACCGAGCAGCGTTGGCATGAAAACAGCCGCAATACCCAGCGAGCTGTAGACGGCACCGATTGACGCACCATCAAACTTGAGCGTCACAAACATATAGGAGCCGAGTGTAGTCAGCCAGCTACCCCACAGGCAGAACTGCAGAAACGACAAGATTTTAAGCTGCAGCTTAAGGTTCATGTTACTTTCCTCACAAGTGAGCGGGAGATATGTTGTTATAGGAACATTCAGGGTTGTTATTTGATGCAATTCTATCAGTTGGCAACGATATGTTTTGTTACCTCCCGCAAAAAAATGCAATCCACATTAATTTGCAGTTTGGATTGTGATGCAAATAACATTTTCGTATGGGTGGAGGATAGGTGCGGCCGGATGCCCTCACCCTGACCCTCTCCCACAGGGTGAGGGTAAGCAGAACACCCTCTCCTTGCTGGAGAAGGTGTGTTGATTATCGACGACGATAATTTTTCTGCGCCGTATTCACCTTATACAGGTACCGGCGGGATTCCGCAGACGGGTGGCGGGTGGTGAGGGTGGAGTAAACATCCCCCGGCGCCATGCTGTTGATGATGTTCGCAGCCTGCACTTTGTCATTCGAGAAGACGCGCAGCACGCTGCCCGCGCCGCCGTTATAGGCGGTGATCACCGCGTAGCGACGCGACGTCGGGTTATCAATTCCGCCGAGATAGACATTGTTCAGCATCGCCAGATAGGCCGTGCCGGTATCAATGTTGCTTTGCGGATCGAACAGATAGCTGCGGCTCGGCGTGCCGGATTTCCCCTGCGAGCGGAAGACGTCTTTACCGGCGCTGTGCTGGACAACCTGCATCAGCCCCAGCGCGTCGGAACGGCTCACCGCGTACGGGTTGAACGAGGATTCGGTCTGCATAATCGCCAGGATCAGCGACTCGTCCACGCCATACTTACGCGACGCCTGACGCACCATACCCAGATACTTATGCGCACGCTTGTCGAGGTGGTTCGGGACAAGGTTAATGGTAACGCTGTAGATAATCTTCAGGCCGTTAGAGCGGCTCTTCAGGCGCGTCTGCAGCAGGTAGTCGGCAAATTTCGTGGCGCGACCTTCCCAGCGGATCGGCTGTCCGGTCTGGTCGACAACCTGACCGTACAGGAACGGCTCTTTCGAAATGGTGATGTCGTCCGCATCGGAGTAGAGATCGATAGATCCCGGATCGTCACCCATCAGCAGGGTTTTGACGATCGCCTGACGCAGCCGTGCCGCAGGGTCGGTGCCTGCGATGGTCTCAATGGTGATCGTACCCTCATCAAAGTTGATGTGGCTACGGGTCAGATAGGCGTCGGTGTACTTAACGTAGTCCTTCGGTCCGGCAATAAGAACTTCGTTAAATCCCCATATGTTCTCGATGTTATGGGCAAACTGCCCCATCAAAATGTCAAAACCGTTGGTGTCCTTGACCCAGGCTTCATTGTAATCATCGCCTTTTTTGGACGAGCACGAGACCAGCAACGGCGCAACAAGGGCTAGCGCTAAAAGTTTTTTCATCATTCCGGGAGTGCGTGTTGTGTTTGCTTTAACGGCGGGGTTTCACCCGCACGCTGTTATTTTTCCGGCGGCGTATAGCCTTCGATGTGGACGTCTTTGCCCTCGAACAGGAAGCTCACCATCTCCTGCTCCAGCAGCTTGCGGTGCTCCGGGTTCATCATGCTGAGCTTTTTCTCGTTGATCAGCATGGTCTGTTTTTTCTGCCACTGTCCCCAGGCTTCTTTGGAGATCTCGTTATAGATGCGCTTGCCCAGGTCGCCCGGGTAGAGCTGGAAATCCTGGCCTTCAGCGTCGCGCTGCAGGAAAGTACAAAAAATGGTTCTGGCCATACGTATTCCTCTTTGTGTTGCCGATGCTAAACCATTGCACCGGCACGTAATTGCTGTAACAGGCGCTCCACGGGAGCCGCCAGCCCGACTGATGGCGGTTGCGCTAAGTTATACCAGAGAGCGGTGCCTTCATCCATGCAGGAGGTGAATGAGGACACGGGAAGCCACATCGGTACTATATCCAGATGGAAATGGCTGAAGGTGTGGCGAAACGCGGTCAGCTGCGTCAGGGTATCTGCCGCAATGCCGCGCTGTTTAAGCCATTCACGCAGCAAGTCTTCATCTTCAAACTGTGGGAAGCAGTATAGACCACCCCACAGACCGCTCGGCGGACGCTGGGCGAGGAAGACCTCGTCACCGTGCTGCATCAGCAGCATATAGCCGGTGCGCTCCGGCAGCGTCTGTTTAGGTTTCTTACCCGGATACTGCGCCCATGACTGGTTGGCATACGCCACGCAGAGGTTGTTCACCGGGCAGAGCTCGCATTTTGGTTTTGAGCGCGTGCAGACCATCGCGCCAAGATCCATCATCGCCTGGTTAAAACGCTCTACGCCCTTCGCCGGGGTGACCGCTTCAGCGATCTCCCACAGGCGTTTTTCAACGTCTTTCTTACCCGGCCAGCCGTCAACGGCGTAGCAGCGTGCGAGCACGCGCTTCACGTTGCCGTCGAGGATCGGGAAATGCTTGCCTAATGAAAGGGAGAGGATCGCGCCTGCGGTTGAACGTCCGACACCGGGTAAATCGGCCACCTCGTCGAAGGTTTCCGGGAATTTACCGTTGTGGCGGGTGGCGACCTGCTGCGCGGCCTTGTGCAGGTTGCGCGCGCGGGCGTAATAGCCCAGCCCGGTCCACAGGTGCAGCACTTCGTCCAACGGCGCGTTTGCCAGGTCGGTGACCGTCGGGAAGCGTGCCATAAAACGCTCGAAGTAAGGGATCACGGTGGCGACCTGCGTTTGTTGCAACATCACCTCGGAGAGCCATACTTTGTAGGGCGTTTTTTCAATTTGCCAGGGCAGGGTTTTACGCCCGTATTTGTCGTACCAGTCCAGCACCTGGGCTGAAAATTGAGAGGCTTGCATGGTCATCGATTCGCATAATCAGGGACGCAGATTGCAGCACAGCGTCAATCTGCTGTAAACCGGATCTTTCCCATGCTTGCATAGAAGCCTTAACTTTGGATAATGCCCGTTTCCCGAACATTCTCACAAGCAGACAACTCTTTTATGAAAAACGACGTCATTTCACCGGAATTTGATGAAAACGGTCGCCCGCTGCGCCGTATTCGCAGCTTTGTCCGCCGTCAGGGCCGCCTGACCAAAGGGCAGCAACACGCGCTGGACAACTACTGGCCGGTGATGGGCGTTGAGTTCAGCGAGCAGCCGCTCGACTTTACCGAACTGTTTGGCCGCGACGCGCCCGTCACGCTGGAGATCGGGTTTGGTATGGGCACCTCGCTGGTCACCATGGCGAAAGCGCGCCCGGAGCAGAACTTCCTCGGCATTGAAGTACACTCGCCGGGCGTCGGCGCGTGCCTGGCAACGGCCCACGAAGAGGGCGTTGAGAACCTGCGCGTGATGTGTCACGACGCGGTGGAAGTGCTGCACAAAATGATTCCTGACAATTCTTTGAACATGGTTCAGCTCTTTTTCCCTGACCCATGGCACAAAGCGCGTCATAATAAACGCCGTATCGTTCAGGCACCGTTTGCCGAGCTGGTGAAAAGCAAGCTCAAGCTGGGCGGCGTTTTCCACATGGCGACCGACTGGGAACCGTATGCGGAACACATGCTGGAAGTGATGTCGTCGCTGGACGGGTACAAAAATCAGTCCGAGAGCAACGACTACGTACCGCGTCCGGAATCGCGTCCGGTGACAAAATTTGAACAGCGTGGCCATCGTCTTGGTCACGGCGTATGGGACTTAATGTTCGAGAGGGTGAAATAATGGCAAAGAATCGTAGCCGTCGTCTGCGTAAAAAGATGCACATCGAAGAATTCCAGGAAGTGGGCTTCTCCGTTGCCTGGCGTTTCCCGGAAGGCACCAGCGTTGAGCAGATCGACCAGGACGTTGATGCGTTCATCAACGAGGTGATCGAGCCTAACAAGCTGGCCTTCGACGGTAGCGGCTACCTGGCATGGGAAGGTCTGATCTGCACCCAGGAAGTGGGCAAATGCACCGAAGAACATCAGGCCCTGGTTCGCAAATGGCTTGAAGAGCACAAGCTGGAAGATGTCCGCGTGAGCGAACTTTTCGACGTTTGGTGGGACTAATAAAGCAGTAAGCGGGCCAGCATTAGCTGGCCCATTTTGTCTGAGGGAGTGTTTAAGATGCGCAAAACGTTGCTGGCTGTTGCTTTGATGGCAACCGGATTCACCGCCCATGCGGATTATCAATGTAGCGTCACCCCGCGTGATGACGTGGTGTTAAGCCCGCAAACCGTGCAGGTCAAAGGCGAGAACGGCAATCTGGTGATTACGCCGGAAGGGAACGTCACCTTTAACGGCAAACAGTACAACCTGACTGCCGCACAGCGTGAGCAGGCGAAAGATTATCAGGCCGATTTGCGTACCGCGCTGCCATGGATTAATGAAGGCGCCCTGACGCGCGTCGAAAAGAGCCGCGTCGCGCTGGACAAAATCATCACTAAAGAGGTGGGGGAGAGCAGTAATATGCGCTCCCGCCTTACGAAGCTCGACAAGCAGCTCAAAGAGCAGATGAACCGCATTATCGAGACGCGCTCTGATGGCCTGACGTTCCACTATAAGGCGATCGATCAGGTCCGCGCTGACGGCCAGCAGCTGGTGAACCAGGCGATGGGCGGCATCCTGCAGGACAGCATCAACGAGATGGGCGCCAAAGCCGTGCTGAAAGGCGGCGGTAACCCGCTGCAGGGTGTGCTGGGCAGCCTTGGCGGCTTGCAGACTTCCATTCAGAACGAGTGGAAGAACCAGGAAGATGATTTCCAGCAGTTCGGCAAAGACGTGTGTAAACGCGTGGTGTCGCTGGAAGATAGCCGGAAGGCGCTGGTGGGGACGCTGAAGTAAGTTCCCCTCATCCTGGCCCTCTCCCTTTCAGGGAGAGGGCAGGAGTGAGAGTTGCAGCATTTGCAGCGTCTCAAAGATCCTCTCTTACACCACCTCTTCGTATCCCAGAGTTCGTTGTTCCAGAAAACGAATAATTTCCATCCTCATACTCTGCCAGCCTTTCCCTTAGCTGGCAGAACGGGATGCGAAATCCTGAATCAGCCTTCAGGAATCTTCAGCGAGGAACAGCTCAAGAAGGGAGTTTAAGAACAGCTTGCCGTGCTCGGTGATCTGCCAGCATTCCTCACTCTCGGTGAGATACCCCTTTGCCAGCGCTTCGTCAATCTGCGGACGAATCACCGATTCCGCCAGGCCGGTGTACAGCGAAAACTCCGCGCGCGGCGCGGCTTCCAGCAGGCGGAAACGGTTCATAAAGAACTCAAACGGCTTATCCGCCGCCTCAACGTCGTGCTGACGCTCCAGGTAGCGTCCTTCCATAAATCCGCGCGGGTGGCGGGTTTTGGCGGTGCGAAGGATGCGACCATCCGGGAAGGTCACCTTGCCGTGGGCGCCGCAGCCAATCCCCAGATAATCACCAAAACGCCAGTAGTTCAGGTTGTGCTGACACTGGAAGCCCGGCTTCGCGTAGGCGGACGTTTCATACTGCTGATACCCGGCAGCGGTCAAAAGCGTGTGGCCCTGCTCGAAGATATCCCACAGCGCGTCGTCATCCGGCAGCACCGGCGGGCGGGAGCCGAACAGCGTGTTTGGCTCGATGGTGAGCTGATACCACGACAAATGCGGCGGGTTCAGTTCAATTGCCTGGCGCAGATCGTCCAGCGCCTCTTCCAGCGACTGATCCGGCAGGCCATGCATCAAATCGAGGTTAAAGCTGCGCAGCCCAAGCCCCGTTGCCAGGTTCGCCGCGCGCTTCGCCTCTTCCGGGCCGTGAATGCGACCCAGACGCTTCAGCTTCGGCTCGCTAAAGCTCTGCACGCCGATGGAGATACGGTTCACGCCCGCGCGCTGATAGTCGACAAAACGGTCGGCCTCAACGGTGCCGGGGTTGGCTTCCATCGTAATTTCCGCATCCGCCGCCAGGTTCAGGCGCGCACGCACGCCGTCCAGCAGCGTTTGCATCGCCGGGCCTGACAGCAGGCTCGGCGTACCGCCACCAATGAAAATGGTCTTAACTTCACGTCCCTGTGCGTAAGGTACATCGGCGTCCAGGTCGGCCAGCAGATGCGCAACGTAGTCATCGTGCGGCACTTCGCCCTTCAGCGCGTGCGAATTGAAATCACAGTACGGGCATTTCTGCACGCACCACGGGATATGAATATAAAGACTCAGAGGCGGCAAATTAGCCATTACGTAACGCTTCCAGTAACAGTTTCAGCGCGCGTCCACGGTGGGAAATCGCGCTTTTCTCTTCGCGGGTCAGTTCCGCAGCGGTTTTGCCCTCGGTCGGGACAAAGAAAATCGGGTCGTAGCCAAAGCCGCCGTTGCCCGCCGCTTCACGGGTAATCACGCCCGGCCAGCTGCCGTGACAGACAATCGGCGTCGGGTCTTCCGCATGACGCATGTAGACCAGCACGCAGTGGAACTGCGCGGTACGCTGTTCGTCGGGAACGTCCTTCAGGGCCACGAGCAGCTTTTCCAGATTCTGCTGGTCGGTGGCGTCCACCCCGGAATAGCGCGCGGAGTAAATCCCCGGCGCACCGCCGAGAAAATCCACGGCCAGACCGGAGTCGTCGGCAATCGCGGGCAGGCCGGTTACCTGCGCCGCATGGCGCGCTTTCAGAATGGCGTTTTCGATAAACGTCAGGCCCGTCTCTTCGGCGGACTCCACGCCCAGCTCGGTCTGAGCCACCACGTCCAGCCCAAAATCATTTAATAGCGAGGCCAGCTCGCGCACTTTACCGGCGTTACCGGTCGCGAGAACAACTTTCTGCATGGTTTAGTCCTGTTCTGTCAGAGCCGCGACTTCCGTCGGGATAGATTGCGGATTAAGGATTTTTACCTGTTTATGCCGCCCAAGTTCACCTTTTTCAATGATGACCTGGCTTTTGGCGACGCGAAACTGTTTTGCCAGATATTTGGTCAGATGCGCGTTCGCCTGGCCATCGACCGGTGGGGCGGTGATGGCGACCTTTAGCTCGTCGCCATGCAGCCCAACAATACTGTCACGGCTGGCTTTCGGCTGAATATACAGCCGTAAAACCAGCCCGTCGGTGCAGGTGCTTACTGCACTCATAGCGCCATCCACAGCCCCGGCAGCAGCATATCGCCCGTAGACTGGAGCAGTTCGGCGATCCCCATGTTGATCACATAGAGCAGCAGCACCAGGATCATCGGGGAGAAGTCGATGCCGCCCATGGACGGGAGCAGGTTACGGATCGGACGCAGCAGCGGCTCGGCCAGCTGAATCAAGGCGTACTCTACCGGGCTACGCCCCTGGCTTACCCAGCTCATGATCGCCATCACCAGCAGTACCCAGAAGATCAGCAAACCGACGGTTTTGATCAGAATCAGAACGGCGGCAATCCAGATAATCGGCTGGAAGGTGATGACCATAAACAGCACGATGGCTTTGAGCACGCTCAGAATAAACGCCACCAGCAGCGAAGCGCTGTCGATGGGGCCCATGGCCGGGATAATACGGCGCAGCGGTCCGACAACAGGTTGCGTGATTTTCACGACAAACTGGGAGAACGGATTGTAAAAGTCACAGCGGGCCCACTGCATCCAGACGCGCAGCAAAAGCGCCATCGTGTACAGCTCAATGACCGTTGAGAGCAGGAAAGTCAACGTCTTCATGGCGTTCCTCAGGTTTCCTTATTATTTGGTGTAGTCGCGCGCACCGAAAATGGCTGTGCCGATGCGCACCATAGTGCTGCCTGCCGCGATGGCGGCTTCCATATCATCCGACATGCCCAGTGAAAGCGTGTCTACCGTTTCATAGCGCGCTTTAAGCGCCTCAAATGCTACAGCCATTTGCTGTGCCACGGCAAACTGCCTTTCATAACTTGACTCAGGTGCCGGAATGGCCATCAGCCCGCGCAGGGTTAAGCGCGGCAGGGCGGCCACCTCTGCGGCCAGCGCATCCAGCTCGCTCAGCGCAATGCCGGACTTGCTGTTTTCATCACTGATGTTGATTTGAATCAGCACGTTAAGCGCAGGCATCTCCGCCGGGCGCTGGTCATTCAGACGGGAAGCAATACGCAGACGGTCGATGGTATGGCACCAGTCAAAGTGCTCTGCCACCAGACGGCTTTTGTTCGACTGCAGGGGACCAATAAAGTGCCATTGCAGATCGGACGTCTCCTGCTCCTGGAAGTAGCGAATTTTATCCACACCTTCCTGCACGTAGTTTTCGCCAAACGCCCGGTGACCTGCAGCAATCGCTTCTGCGATGGCGCTCGCAGGCTTGGTTTTGCTGACTGCAAGTAGCGTAATTTCTTCTGAAGCACGGCCGCAACGCGTTGCAGCGGCTGAGATTTTGTCCCGGACCTGTGCCAGGTTATGCGCAATGTCGTTCATTTTCCGAGGAGTAGTCTATGGATGTGGAAGAAATTGTGGCCCTTAGTGTAAAGCATAACGTCTCCGATCTACACCTGTGCAGTGATTCACCACCGCGCTGGCGCAGATTGGGCCGCCTTGAGCCGGCCCCGTTTCCGCCGCCGGATGTCGGGGCGTTGCTAAAGGCGTGGCTCAACGACGAACAGCAGGGCGCATGGTGGGCAAACGGGCAGGTCGATTTTGCCGTGACGGTCACAGGAGACCAGCGTCTGCGCGGCAGTGCGTTTAAGCAGATGAAGGGCATCTCCGTTACCCTGCGGCTGTTGCCGCGTTCCTGTCCGCAGCTCCCTTCGCTTGGGGTGCCGCGCGCTATTCCCGAACTGTTGTCCAGCGACAACGGGTTGATTCTGGTAACGGGAGCGACCGGCAGCGGTAAATCCACCACGCTGGCCGCAATGATCGACTTCCTCAACCGCCATACTGACGGCCATATCCTCACGCTTGAAGATCCGGTGGAGTTTATGTACCAGAGTGAACGTTGCCTGATTCAGCAGCGGGAGATAGGCCAGCACAGCCCGTCATTTGCAGAGGCGCTGCGCAGTGCGTTACGCGAGGACCCGGACGTTATTTTGCTGGGGGAGCTGCGCGACAGCGAAACGATCCGCCTGGCGCTGACGGCGGCGGAGACCGGGCATCTGGTGCTGGCGACGCTGCACACGCGCGGGGCAGCACAGGCGATTGAACGGCTGGTCGATACGTTCCCGGCGCAGGAGAAAGATCCGGTGCGTAACCAGCTGGCTGGCAGCCTGCGGGCAGTGCTGGCGCAAAAGCTGCTTCCCGATCTTCAGGGCGGGCGCGTCGCGCTGTACGAGCTGCTGGTAAACACCGCGGCGGCGGCGAATCTGATTCGTGAGGGGAAGACGTGGCAGCTGCCCGGCATCATTCAAACCGGCCAGCAGGCGGGAATGCAGAACTTTGACCAGAGCCTGGCGGAGAGACGGGCACAGGGGCGGCTTTAGGCCCCTGCGTTAAAAGCCCTGTTCGAAGTAGCTTTCGAGGATGATAACGGCTGAAGCGGAGTCTACGCTGCCTTTGTTAAGCGCCCGGAAGCCACCGTGTTCAAACAGGCCTGCACGCGCTTCGACGGTGCTGAGACGCTCGTCGTGAAGCTTCACGGAGACGCCAAAGCGGCCATGGATTTTATTGGCGAATTTACGCGCGCGGGCGGTAAGCGGTTGCTCGGTGCCGTCCATGTTCAGCGGCAGGCCGACAATCACGTCGTCCGGCTGCCACTCTTTGAGCAGGCGCTCAATAAGGTTCCAGTCCGGCGTGCCGTCGTTAGCTTTCAGCGCCGTGAGCGGGCGGGCGGTGCCGGTGATCCGTTGACCCACGGCGACGCCGATGCTTTTGGTGCCGAAGTCGAAGGCGAGAAGGGTGCCGCTCATTACGCGTGCCCCGCTACGCCAGGCATGGTCAGAATATCAATGCCAATCAGCTTTGCCGCATCACGCCAGCGATCGGCAATAGGGGTTTTAAACAGAATATTCATGTCCGCAGGTGCGGTAAGCCAGGCGTTATCGAGGATCTCTTGCTCAAGCTGGCCTTTCTCCCACGACGAATAGCCCAGCGCCACCAGCACTTCGGAAGGCTGCTCAGCGGTGCCCAGCGTTTCAAGCACGTCGCGCGAGGTGGTGATCACGGTGTTATCGGAGATGCGAATGCTGGAAGAGAATACCGGCGGGGTATGCAGGATAAAGCCGCGATCTTCGGCAAGAGGTCCACCCAGCATCACCGGTTTATCAAGCCGGATTTCCGGCAGGCGCGCTTCAGCCGAGATTTTCAGCTTGTCCAGAATCCCTTCAACCTGCAGGTTTTCCAGCGGTTTGTTGATGATAATACCCATCGCGCCGTCTTCATTGTATTCACAAATATAAACCACGGCGCGGCGAAAAATCGGATCCTGGAGAGCAGGCATGGCAATAAGAAAGTGATGCTGTAAATTCATTGTCAGAGGTACTGTTTCCTGGTTTAAAAAGCGACAGCGCCCAGTATGGGGATAAACCCAGGCGCTGTCACAGTTTATTTCTGTAAACGTTTTTCGATAGCGTCCATCAGCATTCCGGTGATCGAGATCGGGAACTCCGCTTCGATTTCGCGAATGCAGGTTGGGCTGGTGACGTTAACTTCAGTCAGGCGATCGCCGATGATATCCAGGCCAACAAAGATCAGGCCTTTGGCTTTCAGCGTTGGGCCAACGCGGCGGGCAATTTCCCAGTCGCTTTCGGTTAGCGGGCGCGGCTCGCCGCGGCCACCTGCCGCCAGGTTACCGCGGGTTTCGCCTCCCTGTGGGATACGCGCCAGGCAGTAAGGCACCGGCTCACCGTCCACGACCAGCACGCGCTTATCGCCATCTTTGATCGCTGGAATATAGTTTTGCGCCATGCAGTAACGCGTGCCCAGCTCGGTCAGCGTTTCGGCAATCACGCCAATGTTCGGGTCGCCTTCCTTCACGCGGAAAATAGACGCGCCGCCCATGCCGTCTAGCGGCTTCATGATGATGTCGCCGTGCTTCTGCCAGAATTCTTTCAGCTGCGTTTTGCTGCGGGTGACCAGCGTTTCCGGCGTCAGGTCAGAGAACCAGGCGGTGTAAAGCTTCTCGTTGCAGTCGCGCAGGCTCTGCGGCTTGTTGACGATCAGCGTCCCTTTCTCTTCGGCACGCTCAAGGATGTAGGTGCTATAGATGTATTCGGTGTCAAACGGCGGATCTTTACGCATCAGGATAACGTTGAGGTCGGCCAGGGCAATGTCCTGCTCGGTGCCGAATTCGTACCATTTGTCGTAGTTCTGCTCGACGTTAACGATGCGGGTGCGTGCACGGGCTTCACCGTTGATCAGATAAAGATCGTTCATCTCCATATAGTGGAGCTCATAGCCACGACGCTGCGCTTCCAGCAGCATGGCGAAGCTGGAATCTTTCTTGATGTTAATGTTTGCGATGGGATCCATCACGATGCCGAGCTTTATCATGTTCTTCTCCGTTAATACTTCAACCCAGATCGCCAAACCGTACCTGTAGCGCGGTTATGGCCGTGAGTGCCGTTGTCTCAGTGCGCAGAACGCGAGGTCCCAACAGAATATCAGTAAACTGGTAGCGCGCCGTCATCGCAATTTCGTCCGCCGACAGGCCGCCTTCGGGACCAATCAGCAGGCGTACGCGCTCAACGGGCAGCGGCAGCGTATTGATGCTGGCGCTGGCGCGCGGATGAAGATTGAGCTTCAGCCCGCTATCCTCTTCTGCACACCAGTCCTCCAGATCCATCGCCGGGCGGATCTCCGGAATACGGTTGCGGCCGCTCTGTTCGCAGGCCGCAATGGCGATTTTCTGCCACTGCTGGATCTTTTTGTTCAGACGTTCCGCATCCAGTTTAACGCCACAGCGCTCGGAAAAAAGTGGCGTAATGAGGCTTACACCCAGCTCAATGGATTTTTGAATGGTGAACTCCATCTTTTCTCCGCGCGACATCACCTGCCCAAGGTGGATATGCAGCGGCGATTCACGGTCGTCCACTTCGCCGCGCAAGACATTCACATGCACGCTTTTTTTATCCGCCCGCGTGATTTCCGCGTCGAAAACCTGATTCGAGCCGTCGAACAGCTGTATTGCCTGGCCAGCCCCCATGCGCAGCACGCGGCCGACGTGGTTGGCGGCGTCGTCAGACAGGGCGATTTCGCGGCCTGCGGTAATCAGTTCAGGGTGGTAAATGCGGGGAATGCGCATAGTCAAAAATTCCATATGTCATGCGGTATAAGCGAATTGCCGTAGTGTAGGTTAGCTCTTTTGCGCCTGGCAAGCCCGCTGGACGTAAGGGTTATGATTCCCCTGGACTCTGGCGATACGTTCGTCGCGCTGGCATTCCCATTCCGTCACCGGATACTGCTTATCCCAGGCATTGAACAGCTGCGTCTGCTGGCGTGAAAGGTTGAGGTCATAACGGTCACGCATGTAGAAGTAGGTGCGGGCGATGCTGCCGCGCGCGCGGGCAGGGGGCTCGGCGACTTTCTCTTTGAAATCTACCTTCATACCGCACTGGCCATACTGGCCTTCGCCACCGTTCCACTGGCTGTACATGAAATTGCCGCGGTCGCCGTTCACTTCACCAACCGCAGGCTGCAGGTTATGCATGTCGCTTTCCATCTGGCGATAAACCGGATCTTTGGCGCAGTTTTTACGTCCGCCGTCCTGCCAGCACTGGCGCTGGTGACCAAACTGCCAGGCCGGAACGACATGCTCCCACTCGATGCGGCTGGCGCGGTTTTCGTTTTTACGCACCTTATAGCCGCAGGATTCGAGGTCAACGACCCCTTTTTTGCCCTGCCAGTTAATTTTGCAGCCGCAGTAGAAATCGCCCGGCACATCGGCGTTCACCTTCACGCCTGCTGCCTTGGCCTGGGAAAAACTGTTGATACCGTCGGCCAGGGCCTGACCGGAAAGCGCCGTCGCCAGAAAAGCGACCGCGAGAGAAACATTACGGGACATCTTACACTCCGTGTCAAAACGAGCCCGCAACGTAACGAATGTTGTTCCTGTATGCAATCAGTCAGATCAGGAAAGTTCCTGAAAGTTCAGGTGATTACTCTGCAATCAGCGGTTCGCCGCATTTGACGCAGCGGTAGGTCGCCTCGCCGCGCACCACGCGGTTATGGCGGCGGACGGTAAGCTGGTGCTGCTGGCACTGGCAGCGGTAGGGGAAGGTATTGCGGCGCACCGATTCCAGCTCAAACTGATGGGTGCGGCGCGCCGGAACCTCAAGCACCGCCTCCATCATCCATTTCCACTCTTTTCCGTGCGGCGCGACGCGTCCGAAGTGTTTCCACACCAGCAGGTGCGCCAGCTCGTGCGGCACCACTTCTTCAATAAACGCCTGCTGGTTTTCCATCATCAGCACCGGGTTCAGGCGGATCTCGTACGATTCCAGCCAGGCGGTGCCGGCTGCGGTGCCGCGCTGCTGATAGACCAGCTTCGGTTCAGGGTAATTGCGGCCGAGTTTCAGATTCGCCTGGGCAAGTTTTTCCCGCAGGCTGCGCATAACGGCTTGCTGAATGGCGATGGGGAGACGGGGAGCTTTCATAGGGGCAGAGCATAAAGCGGGAAGCGGGGAGGCGCAAGAGGCGCCTCCCGCAAGAGGATTAGTCGTGGGCGCCGATTTCGCGCAGCGGACGACCTTTCATCAGGTTACGTTCAATATGTTCCAGAGAAACATGTTTGGTTTCTGGAACCAGCCAGACGGTCAGCACAATAAAGAAGATATTCAGACCGGCGTAGACCCAGAAGGTGTTGGCATTGCCCAGGGTGTTGAGCATGGTCAGGAACGTTGCGCCGACGATCATGTTGGCAATCCAGTTGGTTGCGGTAGAGCAGGTGATACCAAAATCACGCCCTTTCAGCGGCTGGATTTCAGAGCACAGTACCCAAATCAGCGGACCGGCGCTCATCGCAAACCCGACGATAAACATCAGCAGCATACCCACCGCGAAGTACTGGGCGGTTGGGGAGTGGATGCCCACATGCATCATCGTACCGAGAACGCCCATACCCGTCGCCATCACCAGGAAGCCCAGGGTCAGGGTTGGCTTACGACCCCAGCGGTCCACCAGGCCGATGGCGATAAAGGTCGCCAGCACGTTGGTTAGGCCCACAATAACTGTGCCCCACATCTGCTCGGTGGTGTTGGTGTAGCCCGCCAGTTCAAAGATTTTTGGCGCGTAGTACATGATGACGTTCATCCCGGTGAACTGCTGCATCACCTGCAGCAGCACGCCGAGGAACACCGCCCGACGGAAGTTGCTGTTCTCTTTAAACAGCGCCCAGCCGGATTGTTTTACCTTCAGGCTTTCGCGGATCTCTTCCAGCTCGTTTTTCGCTTCCGCGCTGGTATCGCGCAGGCGGAGCAGCACGCGTTCGGCATCAACGAAGCGACGTTTGGCGGCAAACCAGCGCGGGCTGTCCGGCAGGAAGAAGACGCCAATCAGCAGCAGAATAGCCGGGATGATGATCACGCCGAGCATCCAGCGCCATGCGCCGCTGTAGCTGAACGCGGTATCGGACAGGTAAGCGCCGAGAATACCGATGGTGATCATCAGCTGGTACATGGAAATCATACTGCCGCGGATTTTCTCCGGCGCAATTTCGGAGAGGTAGAGCGGGGCGGTGTAAGACGCCACGCCCACCGCAAGGCCCAGCAGCACGCGGGAAAGAATAAGCACTTCAACGTTAGGGGCGGCAGCGGAGAAGAGCGAACCGGCGACGAAGAGGATCGCACCGATCATCAGGCTCTTTTTGCGTCCGAGCTTGAAGGAGAGCCAGCCGCTGCCGACGGCCCCAACGGCCGCACCGAACATCATGGAGCTAACCACCCATTCCTGAGTATGCGCGTTAATCTGGAATTCGTCTGCGATGAAGGGAAGAGCGCCGGCAATGACGCCGATATCCAGGCCAAAGAGTAATCCTGCCAGGGCGGCGAGGAAGCAGACGAAGAAAGTCATCGCCTTGTTGGACGTACGCCCCTGTTTTTTATTGTCAGGCATTATGCCCTCCAGTTGGGTTATCAGTTTTATTGATGATAAGGGTAGGTGAGCGACCCGTAAAAATATGTGAGATTAATCACAATGGTGTAATCGGTTACACTAACGTGCAACCGTAAAAATTATTA
Source organism: Enterobacter bugandensis (assembly GCF_900324475.1). NCBI lineage: Bacteria > Pseudomonadati > Pseudomonadota > Gammaproteobacteria > Enterobacterales > Enterobacteriaceae > Enterobacter > Enterobacter bugandensis. The sequence goes on along the minus strand of NZ_LT992502.1, from coordinate 3,918,882 downwards.
AAGCTTTGAAAATATAGAGGTAAACGAGGTGATGCGCATCGCGTTTGTTTGAATTTCAGACTTAACTGAAAGGAAATGTAACAGCAGAAGAAAGGCGATCATGCAAAGAGATTATTCTGAAAGCGGAGTGGTGCCGGTGCGGTGTAATCGCTTTCAATTGTGCGGCTTTAGCCGCCCCCCGACATAAAAAAAGCCAGCACAAAGGCTGGCCTGTTTAATACTCTCGGCTGTCGATTACTTCAGACCGGCAGCTTCACGCAGCAGAGCGGCTTTGTCGGTTTTTTCCCATGGGAAATGTTCACGACCAAAGTGACCGTATGCAGCGGTTTCCTGGTAGATTGGGTGCAGCAGATCCAGCATCTGAATCAGGCCGTATGGACGCAGGTCGAAGAACTCGCGCACCAGCAGGGTCAGCTGTTCTGAAGGCACTTTCTCCGTACCGAAGGTTTCCACCATGATGGAGGTTGGCTCAGCCACGCCGATTGCGTAGGAAACCTGAATTTCACAGCGGTCAGCCAGGCCGGCAGCAACGATATTTTTCGCTACATAGCGCGCAGCATAGGCGGCAGAACGGTCAACTTTAGACGGATCTTTACCGGAGAACGCGCCGCCACCGTGACGCGCCATGCCGCCGTAGGTATCAACGATGATTTTACGACCGGTCAGGCCGCAGTCGCCCATTGGGCCGCCGATAACAAAGCGTCCGGTTGGGTTGATGAAGAATTTGGTTGCTGAGCTCAGCCATTCGGTCGGCAGTACCGGCTTGATGATCTCTTCCATCACTGCTTCTTGCAGGGATTTCTGATCGATCTCTTCGGCATGCTGGGTAGACAGCACCACCGCGTCAATACCGACGATTTTGCCGTCGTCGTACTGGAAGGTGACCTGGCTTTTCGCATCCGGGCGCAGCCACGGCAGGGTGCCGTTTTTACGCACTTCAGCCTGACGCTGCACCAGACGGTGTGCGTAGGTCACAGGTGCTGGCATCAGCACGTCGGTTTCGTTGGTTGCATAACCGAACATCAGGCCCTGGTCGCCCGCGCCTTGTTCCAGCGGATCGGCACGGTCAACGCCCTGGTTAATGTCCGGAGACTGCTTGCCAATCGCGCTCAGTACCGCGCAGGAGTTGGCATCAAAGCCCATATCAGAATGCACATAGCCGATCTCACGCACCGTGTTACGGGTGATCTCTTCGATATCAACCCATGCGCTGGTGGTGATCTCACCGCCAACCAGAACCATGCCGGTTTTGACATAGGTTTCACACGCTACGCGCGCTTTAGGATCCTGCGCCAGGATCGCATCCAGCACCGCATCGGAGATTTGGTCAGCAATTTTATCAGGATGTCCTTCTGATACGGACTCGGACGTAAACAGGTGTTTTGCCATGTTTTATTTCACCTAAGAGGAATTTGGTTAGCTCAAGCTGCTGTGTGGAATAGCCAAAGGAGATAATTCTACCAAGGCCTGCAGGTTTTTGACACTGGCAGTATGAGTGTTAATCAGTATAGATGGATTAACATCTGGATGGCTATTTTAGGTCACTTCTTCGCCCGATTTCCAGTTTTTTTTGATTCATCTCTCACTGCGTTGAAATGGCTGCTGGAAATTTTTCCTGACGCTGCTGGCAACACGCGTATTTTTGTTTTGCTTTTTAGCCCCCTTCTCGGTATAAAACGCGGCGCGCGGCTCATATAAAATCAGCGCTCGATGAATACATCGTGTCGCCACTTCCAGCCGGGTTAAGCAGTGAACTTTTAGCTTTGGCTTGGGGTCCGTTTCATCAGAGGCGGCCGTGGAGGTGATACGAGATAATGAACCATCGTTTTCCGCTAAATCAGCGCTGCCGTTCTGGCGCGCCATTGATTCCCGCAACCCGCATTTCTAGTCTGCAAACCTGCCGATGTTATACCCATCTCGGCGCTTCTCAGGATTCAAGGGCCGGTTACGCTCTGTGAAAACTGAACAAGGGCGCTCTTGTTAATACAAGAGTTTTCTCGTGGTTTCGCCGAACCTTGTCATACAGAGTTCGGATACGTGTTTTACAATGATATGAATAAGAAACCGGTCGCACGGTCTGGATTTCAGCATACTCTGCTGGGAAACGGAGCCGTTTATGGGTTGTTATCGCCGTATAACGCTGCGATAGTAGTCAACTGTTTTACACTTAATACAAAGAGTTGAGGTTCGCTATGTCTGACGACATGTCTTCTTTTTCGCCTTCGTCAGCGGGCGAACAGGGTGTACTACGTTCTATGCAGGAGGTTGCGATGAGCTCCCAGGAAGCCAGCAAGATGCTGCGCACTTACAATATTGCCTGGTGGGGCAATAACTACTACGACGTCAACGAACTGGGCCACATCAGCGTCTGCCCGGACCCGGACGTCCCTGAAGCGCGCGTGGATCTCGCTAAGCTGGTGAAAGCCCGTGAAGCGCAGGGCCAGCGTTTGCCTGCACTGTTCTGCTTCCCGCAGATCCTGCAACATCGCCTGCGTTCCATTAACGCCGCGTTCAAGCGCGCGCGTGAATCCTACGGCTATAACGGCGACTACTTCCTGGTTTACCCGATCAAGGTGAACCAGCACCGCCGCGTAATCGAATCCCTGATCCACTCCGGCGAACCGCTGGGACTGGAAGCAGGCTCCAAAGCGGAGCTGATGGCGGTTCTGGCGCACGCGGGCATGACCCGGTCGGTGATCGTCTGTAACGGCTATAAAGACCGCGAATACATTCGTCTGGCGCTGATTGGCGAGAAGATGGGCCACAAGGTCTATCTGGTTATCGAGAAGATGACCGAAATTGCCATCGTGCTGGAAGAGGCCGAGCGTCTGAACGTTATTCCACGCCTCGGCGTACGTGCGCGTCTGGCGTCGCAGGGTTCCGGTAAATGGCAGTCTTCCGGCGGTGAAAAATCCAAGTTCGGCCTCGCGGCGAACCAGGTGCTGCAGCTGGTGGAGATCCTGCGCGAGCGCGGTCGTCTGGACAGCATTCAGCTGCTGCACTTCCACCTCGGCTCGCAGATGGCCAATATTCGCGACATCGCCACCGGCGTGCGTGAGTCCGCGCGTTTCTACGTTGAGCTGCACAAGCTTGGCGTGAATATTCAGTGCTTCGACGTGGGCGGTGGCCTGGGCGTGGACTACGAAGGAACCCGCTCGCAGTCCGACTGCTCGGTGAACTACGGCCTGAACGAATACGCCAACAACATCATCTGGGCGATTGGCGATGCCTGCGAAGAGCACGGCCTGCCGCACCCGACAGTGATCACCGAATCTGGCCGCGCGGTTACCGCGCACCATACGGTGCTGGTGTCTAACATCATCGGCGTCGAGCGCAGCGAAATCACCGAAGCTACGCCTCCGGCAGACGATGCCCCACGTTCCCTGCAAAGCATGTGGGAAACCTGGCAGGAGATGCACGAGCCGGGCACGCGCCGTTCCCTGCGCGAATGGCTGCACGACAGCCAGATGGATCTGCACGATATTCACGTCGGCTACTCTTCGGGCACCTTCAGCCTGCAGGAGCGCGCGTGGGCGGAGCAGCTCTATCTGAACATGTGCCATGAAGTGCAGAAGCAGCTCGACCCGAGCAACCGCGCGCATCGTCCGATTATCGACGAGTTGCAGGAGCGTATGGCGGACAAAATGTACGTCAACTTCTCCCTGTTCCAGTCGATGCCGGATGCCTGGGGGATCGACCAGCTGTTCCCGGTTCTGCCGCTGGAAGGGCTGAACCACGCTCCGGAACGTCGCGCGGTGCTGCTGGACATCACCTGTGACTCTGACGGCGCGATTGATCACTACGTTGACGGTGACGGTATCGCAACGACGATGCCAATGCCGGAATACGACCCGGAGAACCCGCCAATGCTGGGCTTCTTTATGGTCGGGGCGTATCAGGAGATCCTCGGCAACATGCACAACCTGTTCGGCGATACCGAAGCGGTTGACGTGTTTGTCTTCCCTGATGGCAGCGTCGAGGTTGAACTGTCCGATGAAGGGGACACCGTGGCGGATATGCTGGAATACGTGCAGCTGGATCCGAAAAAACTGCTCACCCAGTTCCGCGACCAGGTGAAAAACACCGGTCTGGACGACGCGCTGCAGCAGCAGTTCCTGGAAGAGTTTGAAGCGGGTCTGTACGGGTACACCTACCTGGAAGACGAGTAGTAAAACCTCCCTCTCCCGGTGGGAGAGGGTTGGGGTGAGGGCATCAGACCGACCGCACAATGCCCTAAATGCCCTATACTCACTTGAACCCGTATGAATTAACGGCGATAATTCGCCCCAATATGCGATTTACGAATCAATCCCTTCCTCGTCGGGTTTAACGACGCGGAGGGGATTTTTTTTCATCTGTTTTTAATGTATCGACGTTAAAAGAGGTCAGGACATGAGCACTTTAGGTCATCAGTACGATAACTCTCTGGTATCTAACGCGTTTGGTTTTTTACGCCTTCCAATGAACTTCCAGCCGTACGACAGCGACGCGGACTGGGTGATCACCGGCGTGCCGTTCGACATGGCAACCTCCGGTCGTGCGGGTGGGCGTCACGGCCCGGCGGCAATCCGTCAGGTTTCCACCAACCTGGCCTGGGAGCACAACCGCTTCCCGTGGAACTTCGACATGCGCGAGCGCCTGAACGTGGTGGACTGCGGTGACCTGGTGTACGCCTTCGGCGACGCGCGCGAAATGAGCGAAAAATTGCAGGCGCACGCAGAGAAACTGCTGGCGGCTGGCAAACGCATGCTCTCCTTCGGCGGTGACCACTTTGTCACTCTGCCGCTGCTGCGCGCCCACGCGAAGCACTTCGGTAAAATGGCGCTGGTGCACTTCGATGCGCATACCGACACCTACGCGAACGGCTGCGAGTTCGACCACGGCACCATGTTCTACACCGCGCCGAAAGAAGGCCTGATCGATCCGAACCACTCCGTGCAGATCGGCATCCGTACCGAGTTCGACAAAGACAACGGTTTCACCGTGCTGGACGCCGGCCAGGTGAACGATCGCGGCGTGGACGATATTCTGGCTCAGGTTAAGCAGATCGTCGGCGATATGCCTGTATACCTGACCTTCGATATCGACTGCCTGGATCCGGCGTTTGCACCGGGTACCGGTACGCCGGTGATTGGCGGCCTGACGTCAGACCGCGCCATCAAGCTGGTGCGTGGCCTGAAGGATCTGAACATCGTTGGGATGGACGTGGTAGAAGTGGCGCCAGCCTATGACCAGTCCGAAATCACCGCGCTTGCCGCGGCGACCCTGGCGCTGGAAATGCTCTACATCCAGGCCGCGAAAAAAGGCGAATAAGCCTTACGCACTGATTGCTGCTGCGCGACGCATGCGCAGCAGCAACATTCCCCCGGCAAGCAGGGTGATTACCTGCGAGACGACCAGCACCGAAAAGCCTGAGCTGACCGACCCTACCGACCTCATCACCATCCCCATCAGCAGCGGAATAAACGCCGCGCAGATATTGCCGATCCCGTTGATAATGCCGTAAGCGCTGCCCACCGCTTCCCGCGCGGCGTGATGCTGGATCACCGCCGGAATAGCCGCCCCCTGAAGCCCCCAGAGGATATTCGCCGAGAGCATAAACAGCGCCAGCCAGGCAGGCTGATGGCTGAGCATCAGCGCGACCACGGACAGCGCCGTCAGCGCGCCGCCCACCACAAACAGCATTGGCGCCTGTTCCGGGCGCATTCTGTCGAGCAGCACCCCGCCGAGGAACTTCGAGCCCAGACTCAGCAGGAAGGGAATGGCCGCAAGCATGCCCGTGGCGTGCAGCGAGAAATGATGCTCGTCGCGCAGCCACGCGGGCAGCCAGGCGCTGCTCCCCCAGAGATAGCTCAGGGTGGCAATCTCCACCAGCAGGATCCACCCGAGCAGCGGCGTTTGCCAGGCCAGCGAAAACGTCTCTGTAAAGCCCGGTTTTTTGATTTTCTCTGCACCCCGCGGCGCGGGCAGGAAGCGCCAGACAAGGCCGCCACCCAGCACAAGATTTAATACCGCCAGGGCATAAAACGACCCGGCCCAGCCGAGATGCGCCATCAGCCACGTTACCAGCGGAAAGCCCACGGCCAGCCCGAGCGAGACGCCCAGCGCGGTCACGGCGTTGGGTTTGCCGATCTCCTGCGCGCTAAAGTGATCGCTGATGAAGCGCGTTTTCAGCGAAAAGAGCGGCCCCTCAGCGATCCCCAGGATCGTGCGCGCGACGAGCATGCCCATCAGCGATCCGAGCAGCGGTGAAATGGCGCATACCGCTGCCCACATCGCTATGCTGCTCAATAATCCCTTTCGATAATGGAGTTTGCTTTCAATAACCGGAGTTAATATTAAAGCTGAAAATCCATAACCCAGCAGAAAACAGGTCATAAGCATTCCCTGTAACATTCTGTTTTCATTTAGCTGAAAATGCTGAGCAAATTCCGGGTCTAAAATCATGACAGAAATATTCACCCGGTCAACGTAGGAAATAATAATCAGTAATAACAGTGCCACTGTGCCTTGCCATCTTGCCGTCATAACGCCTGCCTTATGTTTTCGCTTATTTCTATTTTTATGCGCGTGATTGTCACGTGGGTAAAATGGTTCACCTGTGAAACTCATTGTTTATTAAAGAAGAAATAAAATTAAGTTTCACAGGTGAAACACCATAATTTTCCCTTCTTTTATTTTTAAGGAACAAAAAGAAAAGAAGTCAATCACTGTTTATTAAAATTTAAGGCCATCGATAAATCGTATTCTTTCACACCGAAATAATGAAAATTTCATATCGCTGCATTTTTTCGTGATCCTTTGCACACTTAGTTAATTAATTGCCGTTTGATTAACAAATTCGTCACATTGCGGCTTGACGAAACATTCATCGCTTTTATATTGACCGTATTAAATAAGAAACAGAGTTTCATATATGAAACAAAAGCCTGGAGGATCGTGATGAGCTGGATAGGCGTATGTGACGCAGAACAAGTACAGGAAGATTTCCCTTTTAGCGGCAACGTCGACGGTAAAGAGATCGGCGTGTATTTGATTGACGGTGAATATTACGCGCTGGAAGACGTATGCCCCCACGCCTATGCCCTGCTGAGCCAGGGCTTCGTGGAAGACGGCAAGGTGGAATGCCCGCTGCACGAGGCGGTCTTCGACGTCAAAACCGGCCAGTGCCTGCACGGCCCCGGCGGGCGCAACCTCAACCGCTACCCGGTTCGGGTTTTTGAAAACCAGATTCAGATTACCTTCGTCGAGGAGACCGTGGCATGAGCGACACCCTGAACTACAACCCGGCGCTGCCGGAAAGCCGTCAGTTTGCCCCACCGGCTGAGGGCGGTAACGGTGCGATCCATAAGCCGGGTGATTACCAGAACCTTATCTGGCAGACCCGCAGCCGCGAGCCGGAAAGCTGGGAAGTGAACCTCATCGCCACGCTGGAAGATCTCTTCGAGAAGGGGGTTGAAACCTTACCGGAGCTGGTGAACGGGCTGAACGCGGTGCGCATGCACGATCAGCAGGGCGAGCCGTGGAGCGAGGCCAGCTTCCAGGCATTCTTACAGGTTAACGGCTACTGAGGGCAACGCGATGACGACGACCGTACAACACTATCTCGATAAAGGTCTGCGCGGCCTCTGGTATCCGGTGCTGGCGAGCTGGGAGGTGCAGTCTGCACCGGTGGGCATTACCCGCCTGGGCGAACAGATTGTGGTCTGGCGCAACAAAGACGGCCAGGTGCAGGCGCTGGAGGACCGCTGTCCGCACCGCGGCGCGCGCCTGTCGATGGGCTGGAACCTTGGCGACCGCATTGCCTGCTGGTATCACGGCGTGGAGGTCGCGGGCAACGGCGAGGTGAAAGACGTGCCCGCCGTGGACAAATGCCCGCTGGTCGGCCAGCAGTGCGTGCGCAGCTACAACGTGCAGGAGGCGCACGGCGCAATCTTCCTGTGGTTTGGCGTCACCGCAGACCAGCAGCCGGACGAGCTGACCTTCCCGGACGAGCTCGCCGATACGGACAGCTTCAGCAATTTCCTCTGCACCGCCGCGTGGAAATGCAATTACCAGTACGCGCTGGAAAACGTGATGGATCCGATGCACGGCACCTATCTGCACTCCTCGTCGCACTCAATGGCGGAAGGGGATCGCAAGGCCGACATGGTGCTCCAGCCGACCAAAACCGGCTTTATCTTCGAGAAGAAAGGGCAGAGCGGCGTCAACTTTGACTGGGTGGAGCTGGGCAACAGCGGCACCTGCTGGATGCGCCTCTCCATTCCGTACAAGAAGCGCTTCGGGCCGGGCGGCCACTTCTTTATCGTCGGCATGGTGGTGCCGGAAGATAACGACAACTGCCGCGTCTTCTTCTGGCGCATTCGCCGGGTGCAGGGCTGGCAGCGCGACATGTGGCGCTTCATGTACCGCAACCGTCTGGAAAAACTGCACTGGGAAGTGCTGGAGCAGGACCGCGTGGTGCTGGAAAGCCTGGCGCCAAACGCCCGCGACCATGAATATCTGTATCAGCACGACGTCGGCCTCTCGCGCCTGCGCCGCATGATGCAAAAGGCCGCCAAAGAGCAGCTGGCGATGCGCGAAGAACAGCAGGGAGCCGCCTGATGAACGGGCTGCTGAGCGGCAAACGCATCGTCATAACCGGCGCCGCGCGCGGGCTGGGCTTTCACTTTGCCAAAGCCTGCGCGGAGCAGGGCGCGGCGGTGGTGATGTGCGACATCCTCAGGGGCGAGCTGGCCGAAAGCGCCCACGCCCTGAGCGAGCGGGGCTATGCGATCGAACCGCACGTTATCGATCTGGCCGATCCACAGTCCATTGAGCAGGTGTTCAGCGCGATTGGCGAGCATGGTCAGATCGATGGCCTGGTGAACAACGCGGCGATGGCGACGGGCGTCGGCGGCAAAAATATGCTCGATTACGATCCGGATCTCTGGGATCGGGTGATGAGCGTCAACGTCAAAGGCACCTGGCTGGTGACGCGCGCTGCGGTGCCGCTGCTGCGCGAGGGCGCGGGTATCGTGAACGTTGCGTCCGACACCGCGCTGTGGGGCGCGCCGCGCCTGATGGCCTACGTCGCCAGCAAGGGCGCCGTGATCGCCATGACCCGCTCAATGGCGCGTGAACTGGGCGAAAAGCGTATACGCATTAATGCCATCGCGCCGGGGTTAACCCGCGTCGAGGCGACCGAATATGTTCCGGCCGAGCGCCATCAGCTTTACGAGAATGGCCGCGCGTTAACCGGCGCGCAGCAGCCGGAAGACGTCACCGGCAGCGTGGTCTGGCTGTTAAGCGATCTGTCGCGGTTTGTCACCGGGCAGCTGATCCCGGTCAACGGCGGTTTTGTTTTTAACTAAGGTGTGGCGATTATGGCAAACGATCAGGAAGTGAAGTATCTGGTGCCGGGGCTGGAGCGCGGTTTACAGCTGCTGTTGGCCTTTGGCGAGCAGCATCGCGATCTGACCTTTGCCGAGCTGCACCGGCTGGTGGATATGCCGAAGGCGACCGCCTATCGCGTGGTGCAGACGCTGGAGTACATGGGCTTTCTGGAGCGCAACGCGCGCACCAATACCTTTTCGCTGGGCATGAACGTGCTGCGTCTCGGCTTTGAGTACATCGCCTCGCTGGACGTGGCGCAGGTCGGCCAGCCGGTGATCGAGCAGCTGCGTGACGTGAGCCAGTGCAGCAGCCATCTGGCGATCCGCGACGGGCGCGACATTATCTACATCGCCCGCGTCAGCGCCGCCGGGTCGCGCATCAATCAGGTCAGCATTGGCACCCGCCTGCCGGTGCACTGCACCTCGCTGGGCCGCATGTTGCTGACCGATATTTCCCGCACCGATTTCGAACAGTTGTTCCCGCACGAGCGCCTGCCGGGCAACACGCCGGGGCAGCTTCACGACCGCGAGGCCCTGTGGCAGATGGTGCAGCAGGACAAAGCCCGCGGGTTTGTCATTGGCGAATCCTTCTTCCGCCACGGCATCTCCTCCATCGTCTACCCGGTGTATGACCGAAGCGGACGCGTGGCGGCGGTGGTCAGCATTCTGGTGCCGTCGGAGGAGATCCCGCAGACCGACCGCGAGCGGCTGCAAAACGAGGTTCGCCTCGCGGCGGATAAAATTTCTGGCTTCTTAGGCTATTTGTCACAGGCCAGCTAAATCAGTGAGTTAACGTCAGGCGCTTGACTGCGTCGGGCATGTTTTACGCCCAATTTGGGCCAGATGAGGCAACGAACGATGAGTGTAACCGGAATTGAAAAGCTGGAATTTGGCGTGGAAGACCTGACGCACTGCGCCAAATTTATGCGTGATTTTGGCCTGACGGGCGATGCCAGCGGCCAGCGTTTTACCACCCTGAGCGGCGCGCGCGTGGAGCTGAACCCCATCGACAGTCCCGACCTGCCGCCGGCGTTTGAAGCGGGCAACACCCTGCGCCGCATGACCTGGGCGGTGGCCGCACAGTCAGATCTCGACGCGCTGCGCCCGAAGCTGGCGAGACAGCCCGGCTTTCGCGAAGTGGGCGACGCGCTGGAATGCCTCGATCCGAACGGCATGACCCTGCGCGTGCAGGTCAGCCAGCAGACCGACGTGGAGCTGAACGTTGAGCCGATCAACCAGTGGGGCGATGCCCGCCGTATCGACACGCCCAGCCCGGTTTACGAGCGTGCCCAGCCGATCAACGTCGGGCACGTGGTGTTCTTCGTGGAGGAGTTGGCGGCGGTGGAAAAATTCTACCGCGAGGTGCTCGGCTTCCAGGTTTCGGACCGCTACATCAACCGCGCCGTGTTCCTGCGCTGCGGGGTGCGCGGCGGACATCACAACCTGTTCCTGCTGCAACTGCCGAACCGCAGGCGCGGCCTCAACCACGTGGCCTTCACCGTGCGCGACATCCACGAGGTGATCGGCGGCGGTATCGCGATGAATAAAAATGAATGGAGCACCTTTATCGGGCCGGGCCGCCATCCGGTGTCGTCGGCCTATTTCTGGTACGTCAATAGCCCGACCGGCGGCGCGTTTGAGTATTACACCAACGACGACTATCTGACCGAAAACTGGCAGCCGCGCGAGCTGGAGCACTCCCTGGTCTCCTTTACCGAATGGGCGGTAGAAGGCGGGATTGACCACGACACGCGCCGCCAGCAGAAAAAGCCGGAGGCGGTATGACGTCGCGCATTGTCATTATCGGCGGCGGTCAGGCGGGTGGCTGGGCGGCGAAAACCCTGCGCGACGAGTGCTTCGACGGTGAGATTTGCGTGGTGGCGGAAGAGGAGTGGGATTTCTACGAACGTCCGCCGCTGTCGAAAGCGTCTCTGCTGGAGCCGGACGCGGCGCTCCCGCGGCTGTTTAGCGAAGAAGCACAGCAGGCGCTTAACCTGACCTGGTACCGCCCGCTGCATGCTGAATCAGTCGATCGTGAAGCGAAAACCGTGCGTTTAAGCAACGGCGAACGTCTTAGTTACAACATTCTCCTAATGGCCACCGGCGGGCGGGCGCGCCTGCCTTCGCAGGCGTGGGCGGCGCATCCGCAGGTCTACACTCTGCGCCACTGGCAGGATGCGCAGCGCCTGAAGGCGCGTCTGGCGGAAAGTAAAAGACTGGCGATTGTCGGCGGCGGCTGGATCGGCCTTGAGATTGCCGCTTCCGCACGCAAAAGCGGCGTAGCGGTCACGCTGTTCGAGCAGCAGCCCGCGCTGTGCATGCGCTCGGTGAGCGGCGAGGTGTCGCAGCGCTTAGAAGCTATCCATCGCGAGCAGGGGGTGGATATCCGTACCGGCTGCGGCGCGCTGGAGCTGGAGGACGATAACGGCCTGCCGGTCATCCACTGCGACGGCCAGCGCGAAACCTTTGACGCGGTGGTGGTGGGGATCGGCGTCGATCTCAATCTGGAGCTGGCGCGCGATGCGGGACTTCGCACCGAGCGGGGGATCGTGGTGGACGCCCAGGGACGCACGTCCGATCCGTTCATCTTTGCCGCAGGCGACGTGGCGCAGCACCATCACTACGGCCTGTGCATCCAGTCCTGGGCCTTCGCGCAGAATCAGGCGGTGGCGACGGCGAAAGCCATGCTTAACCCCGATGCGCCAGGCTACGACGACGCGCCGTGGCTGTGGTCGGATCAATATCAGCACAACATCCAGATCCTCGGCATTCCGCAGCCGGGCAGCCGAACGATAGTGCGTGAAGAGGCGCTGTACTTCTCGCTGGACGACAACGGTCGGCTAACGCAGCTGGTGGCGTTCAACGATGCGCGCACCGTCAAGCTGGCGAAGCGCTGGATGGCGGCGGGGCGGGACCTGTCGGACGTACCGCTCGCCGACCCGGCTTTTTCACTGATGTCATTGCGATAGCTAACCCGCACCCGTAGGGGGAGACATGACCACATTAGAGACCAACACCGCGCCCGTTGAGGCGAGCGGTGAGGGAACCCGCACGCCTGAAAAAGCGGTGCGCTGGGCCATCCCGCTGTCGCTGCTGGCCTGCGTGCTGCTGGCCTTTTTCGACAAAATCAGCATCGCGGCGCTCTTTTCCGACACCCATTTCCAGCAGGCGATGGGCATCGATTTTGACACCACGCGCCTCGGCATTCTGATGAGCGCCTTCCTGCTGAGCTACGGCTTTTCGTCGGTATTTTTGAGCGGTTTAGGCGACAAAATCGCGCCGCTGCGCCTGCTCACCGGGATGATGGCGATCTGGTGCGTGCTGATGGTGGCGATGGGTTTTACCCATAACTACACGCTGATGATCGTTCTGCGCATCCTGCTGGGCGTGGCGGAAGGGCCGCTGTTCCCGCTGGCTTTTGCCATCGTGCGCCACAACTTCCCGCAGCATTTACAGGCACGCGCCACCATGCTCTGGCTGCTGGGCACGCCGGTCGGCGCGGCGATTGGCTTCCCGCTCTCCCTGTGGCTGCTGAACACCTTCGGCTGGCAGAGCACCTTCTTTGTCATGGCAATGCTGACCGTGCCGGTGCTTATCTTTGTGCGCGTTGGCCTGCGCGGGATCCGTCTGGAAGCAAAACCCGGTACCTCGCAGGCGTCTCAGGACGAGCGGCGCGCGGCGCGGCGCGAGCTGTTTGTCAGCCCGCACTTCTGGATCATCTGCATCTTTAACATCGCCTTTCTGACCTACCTGTGGGGCATCAATGGCTGGCTGCCGGGCTATCTCATCAAGGGCAAAGGCATTCATCTGGAGCACGCGGGCTGGCTGTCGTCGATGCCGTTCATCGCCATGCTGGCGGGCGAGGTGATTGGCGCGTGGCTCTCTGACCGGGTCGATAAGCGTGCGGCGGCCTGCTTTATCTCCATGGCGGGGGCGGCCATCGGGCTGGCGGCGGTGATGCACCTCGACACCCCGCTTGCCATCATCGCGGCGATGAGCTTCAGCACCTTTATGTGGGGCACCGGCGCACCCAACATTTTCGCCCTGCTGGCGAAGGCCACCCATCCCCGGGTGAGCGCCACGGCGGGCGGCATCTTCAACGGGCTGGGAAACTTTGCGGGCGCGCTGTCGCCGGCGGTGATGGGCGCGCTGATCGCCTTCACCCACAGCATGGATTCCGGGCTGATTTTTCTGGCGGTGATGGCGGCGGTGGGCTGCGTCCTGTTACTGCCGCTGCTGAGACGTTACTGAGGAGAGTGTCATGACTGATTCAACCGTAACCAACAAAACAGGCATCAAACCTGACCACCTGACGATGGAAGAGTGGGTCGAGTCGCGCATCGCGCGCTTCGAAGGCCGTAAATACGACTGGAACGCGCTGAAGTTCCAGGCCGATTTTGACCCGAAATACCGCCGGGCGCAGATGCGCTACATCGGCACCGGCGCAACCGGCGTGGCGAACGACACCAATACCGTGCAGGCGGACCATTTTACCTTCTCCACCATGGTGCTGCCGTCGAAGTGCGAAGGGCCGCTGCACCTGCACGACGACGTGGAGGAGGTGTTCTTCATGCTCAAAGGGCAGATCACGCTGATGATCCAGGACGGCGATAACTACACCGAAACCGTGCTGCGAGAGCGAGACCTGATCTCCGTCCCGCCGGGCATCTATCGCGGCCTGTTTAACCACGGGGAAGAAGAGGCGCTGATGTGCGTCATGCTGGGAACCAACAAGCCGGAAATCCCGACCTATCCCTCCGATCATCCGCTCTCAAAAGTGAAGCGGAACTAAGGGGGCGACATGACGGCTTTTCGTGAACAGGGAAGCGGCATCCCGCTGATGCTGCTGCATGGGATCAGCTCTGGCGCTGCGTCCTGGCATAAGCAGATGGCGCTGGAGGGCTTTCGCGTGCTGGCGTGGGACATGCCCGGTTACGGCGAAAGCCCGATGCTGGCGGTTGAGCGGGCGAACGCCGGAGATTACGCCGACGCGCTGGCGGCGATGCTCGACCGCGCAGGCGTCTGGCAGGCGGTACTGGTGGGCCATTCCCTGGGGGCGCTGGTGGCCAGCGCGTTTGCGGCGAAGTTCCCTGAACGCGTTATTCATCTGGTGCTGGCGGACGCCGCGCAGGGTTACGGCAATGCCGCGCCGGCGCAGCGAGAGCAGGTCTGGCGTAATCGCGAGCAGCAGATGGCGCTCGGCGGCGACATCCTCGCGCAGACCCGCGCCGCGAAGCTGCTGCGCCCCGGCGCGCGCCCGGACGATATCGCCACCGTCGCGGCGGGCATGCGCAGGCTGCGCCCCGAAGGCTACCTCGCTGCCGCGTGGATGCTGGCGCATGACGACATTCACGGCTGGCTTAAGCGTTACGCCGGTCAATTTGAAGTCTGGTGCGGCGAGCAGGACGCGATCACGCAGCCCGAGCTGGTACAGGGGCTGGCGCTGCGCTACGGCATGCCGTTTACCGCGATTCCGCAGGCCGGACACGCGAGCTATCTCGATAACGACGCGTTTTTTAATCAACAGCTTTTACGCATTAACGAAGAGGTGCGCGATGAATGCACACATTGACGGCCGCGTAGCGGTCGTTACCGGCGGTTCGTCCGGCATTGGCTTTGAAACGCTGCGCCTGCTGCTGGGCGAAGGGGCGAAAGTCGCCTTCTGTGGCCGCGACCCGGACCGGCTCGCCAGCGCCCATGCGACGCTGCAAAACGACTATCCCGACGGGGAGATTTTCTCTTACCGCTGCGACGTGCTGAATGCCGACGAGGTGCAGGCCTTCGCGGATGCGGTGCAGGCGCGCTTTGGCGCGGCGGATATGCTGATCAACAACGCCGGTCAGGGCTACGTGGCACACTTCAGCGACACGCCGCGCGAGGCTTGGCTGCACGAAGCTGAACTTAAACTGTTTGGCGTCATTAATCCGGTGCAGGCGTTTCAGCCGCTGCTGGAACGGTCCGATATCGCCTCCATCACCTGCGTGAACTCCCTGCTGGCGCTTCAGCCGGAAGAGCACATGATCGCCACATCGGCAGCCCGCGCCGCGCTGCTGAACATGACGCTGACGCTCTCGAAAGAGCTGGTAGGCAAAGGGATTCGCGTCAATTCCATACTGCTTGGCATGGTCGAGTCCGGCCAGTGGCAGCGCCGCTTCGAAAGCCGGGCGGACAAAAGCCAGAGCTGGCCGGAGTGGACGGCGGAAATCGCGCGCAAGCGCGGCATTCCGATGGCGCGTCTCGGCAAGCCGCAGGAGCCCGCGCAGGCGCTGCTGTTTCTCGCCTCACCGCTGGCCTCGTTTACTACCGGCGCGGCGCTGGACGTTTCCGGCGGCTTTTGCCGCCATCTGTAAGGACACATCATGAAAAAGGTAATGTTAATTGGTTATGGCGCCATGGCGCAGGCGGTGATTGAGCGTCTGCCCGCCGGCGTGGCTATCGGCTGGATCGTGGCGCGCGCGTCTCACCATGCCGCCATTCGCGACCAGTTTGGCGATGCGGTCGAGGCGCTGACCTCGCCGATGGCGTGCGCACAAACGCCCGATCTGGTGCTGGAGTGCGCCAGCCAGCAGGCGGTTGCGCAGTACGGCGAAGCGATTCTGCGTCGCGGCTGGCATCTGGCGGTCATTTCCACCGGCGCGCTGGCGGACAGCGCGCTGGAGCAGCGCCTGCTCGCGGCGGGCGGAAAGCTGACGCTGCTTTCCGGGGCGGTCGCCGGCATCGACGGGCTGGCGGCGGCGAAGGAGGGCGGGCTTGAGCGCGTCACCTATCAGTCGCGTAAAAGCCCGGCCAGCTGGCGCGGCAGCTATGCCGAGCAGCTTATCGATCTTAACGCGGTCTCAGAGGCGAAGGTCTTTTTTGAAGGCAGCGCCCGCGAGGCGGCGCGCCTGTTCCCGGCGAACGCCAACGTGGCGGCGACCGTGGCGCTCGGCGGCGTCGGGATGGATGAAACCCGCGTGCAGCTGATGGTTGACCCGGCAACGAAACGTAACACCCACACGCTGCACGTAGAAGGGCTGTTTGGCGAATTCCATCTGGAGCTGAGCGGGCTGCCGCTGGCGTCTAACCCTAAAACCTCCACCCTGGCGGCACTCAGCGCGGTGCGCGCCTGCCGCGAGCTGGCCCTGAGCTGAGGAGTGACGATGGACGATCTGAAGATTTTTATCGGCGGCCAGTGGCGACGCGGCGGTGGCAACCCGATGCAGAGCCACTTCCCGGCTGACGGGTCGCTCAATGCGACGCTGAACGCGGCAAACCTTGACGATCTGCACGACGCGATCGAGGCCGGCGAGCGCGCGTGGCGCGATCCCGTCTGGCGCAACAGCCTGCCGCACGTGCGGGCGAAGATCCTGCACAAGGTGGCGGATCTGATTGAGTCCCGCGCTGACGAGCTGGCGCAGATGCAGAGCCGGGATAACGGCAAGCCGCTGGCGGAGGCGCGCGGGCTGGTGATGAGCGCGGCGGGAACGGCCCGCTACTTCGCCGCCGCCTGCGAGCTGCTGGAAGGGGAGTTGCCCACGCCGCGCCAGCCGGATCTGCTGACGCTAAGCCGCTATGAGCCGCTCGGCGTAGTGGCGGCCATCACGCCGTGGAACTCGCCCATTGCCAGTGAGATGCAGAAGGTCGCCCCGGCCATCGCCGCCGGGAACGCGGTGATCCTCAAGCCTGCCGAAGCCACGCCGCTGATGGCGCTGGAGCTGGCGCGCATTTTTGAACAGGCCGGGCTGCCCGCCGGGCTGCTGAGCGTGCTGCCGGGCAAAGGCTCGGTGATTGGCGACGCGCTGGCGCGCCATCCCCGCGTGCGAAAAATTTCCTTTACCGGCGGCACCGCCACGGGCCGCCATCTGGCGCACGTGGCCGCGGAAAAGCTTATTCCGGCGTCGCTGGAGCTGGGCGGTAAATCCCCGACCATCGTGCTGGAGGATGCCGACGTTGAGCAGGCCGCGCGCGGGATCTGCTACGGCATTTTCAGCTCAGCAGGGCAGGCGTGCATCGCCGGGTCCCGGCTGTTTATCCACGAAAGCTTGTACGCGCCGCTGATGGCGCGGCTGCTGGAATTAACTCGCGGGTTACGCGTAGGGCACCCCTTCACCGACGGCGTTCACGTTGGGCCGCTGATCAATGAGAAACATCGCCAGAGCGTGCAGGAATACGTCGAGCTGGCGAAGCGCGAGGGGGGCCGGGTGCTGTGCGGCGGGGAGATCCCGGCGGATCCTGACCTCGCAAACGGCAGCTTCTTCCAGCCGACCATTATTGAAGGGCTGACGAACGGCGCCCGCGCCTGCCAGGAGGAGATCTTCGGCCCGGTGCTGGTGGCGATGCCGTTTCGCGATGAAGCGGCGTTGATCCGCGAGGCGAACGACTCGGTTTACGGTCTGGCGGCAGGGATCTGGACCCGTGACACCGGGCGGGCGCTGCGCCTGTGCGAGCAGCTGGAGGCCGGTACGGTGTGGATCAACACCTACAAAGTTTTTGCGATTTCGACCCCGTTCGGGGGCTTTAAAGAGAGCGGTCTGGGCCGCGAAAAGGGCATTCAGGGGCTGAAAGCCTGGATGCAGCAAAAGAGCATTTATCTGGCGACGGGTAACAGCGTCAACCACTGGTGCGACTGAGAAAGGGTGAGCAATGAGCGAAATGATAACCGTCGGCGACGCCATCGCCAGAACGCTGGAGCAGTATCAGGTTGAGGCCATCTACGGCGTCATCTCCATTCACAACCTGCCGATCGCGGACGCGATAGGGCAGCGGGGCAAAATCCGCTTCGTGCCCGCGCGCGGCGAGGCGGGTTCCGTCACCATGGCCGACGCCCACGGGCGGTTTTCCGGTCTCGGCGTGGCGCTGACCAGCACCGGCGCGGGGGCGGGGAACGCGGTAGGCGCGCTGGTGGAGGCGATGAACGCCTCCACGCCGCTGCTGCATTTAACCGGACAGGTTGAGAAGGCCTGGCTGGACGCCGACACCGGGTTTATCCATGAAACCCGCGACCAGCTGACCTTCCTGAAGGCCAGTTCAAAACGGGCGTACCGCATCAGCAATGCCAGCCAGGCGATAGCGATTCTGCATAAAGCGATTCAGGAGGCGCAGACGCCGCCGTGCGGGCCGGTCTCTGTGGAGATCCCGATTGATATTCAGGGGGCTAAAATTCCGCTGTCTCTGGTGACCGCACCGGTGAAACCGGCTTCGGTTGCAGCCGTGGATCCCGCGATGCTGGATGCTTTGTGGGCGCAGCTCAGGCAGGCTAAACAGCCGCTGCTGTGGCTGGGCGGCGGGGCGCTGGGAAGCGCTGACGCGGTGAAAAAGCTGGCGGATGCGGGCATGACGGTGATCTCCAGCACCCACGCGCGCGGCGTGCTGCCGGACGGCCATCGTGCCAGCCTGCGGGCGTTCCACAACTCGCCTTCGGTTGAGGCGCTGATTGCGCAGTGTGATTTTACGCTGGTGGCCGGTTCTCGCCTGCGCAGCAACGAAACCCGCTCATGGACGCTGGAGTTGCCGTCTCCGCGGGTGCAGATAGATATCGACCCGGCGGCGGCGAGCCGTAACTACCTGATGGATAACACGCTGATAGCCGATTGTTCAGCGCTGCTTGGCGCCCTGGCCGATAAAGCGCAGGGCCGCGAGTGGGGCAACGCCCAGTGGGACGCGCAGGTGCAGCAGGCGGTATTGCAGGCTGAACAGGGCCTGCGCGAGCAGTGCGGCGCCTATGCGAAGCTCAACGACGCCATTGAAAAAGCCCTGCCGCAGGACGGCCTGCTGGTGCGCGATATCACCGTTTCCGGCAGCCTGTGGGGCAGTCGTCTGTTCAGGGCTAACGGCCCGCTGATGAACATTCACTCTCTTGCCGGGGCGATTGGCATGGGGCTGCCAATGGCGATTGGTACCGCGATTGCCAACCCACAGCGTAAGGTGGTGGGGCTGGTGGGCGACGGTGGCCTGAGCCTGAATTTAGGCGAGCTGGCGACGCTTGCGCAGGAGAAAGCTAACGTGACGCTGCTGATCATGAACGACGGGGGCTACGGCGTGATGCGCGGCATTCAGGATAAGTACTTCGGCGGGCGACAGTATTATAACGAACTGCATACGCCGGACTTTACCCTGCTGGCACAGGCAATTGGCCTGCAGGCGTGGAGCGTTGAGCGGGCAGAGGATTTTGAAGCCGTGATGACGGAGGCGCTGGCGATGCCGGGACCGTCGGTAGTGGAAGTGCGGATGGGTCAGATTGGCGCGCTGAAGTTTGCCGGGCCGCCGCAGAAAACGCTTTACTAGCGGTTTTCCCTCTCCCACGGGGAGAGGGAGAAAACAGTAGTCCGGGTAAGGCGAAGCCGCCACCCGGCTTGTTTTATCAGAACACGTTAAACGGGTATTCCACGTAGGCGCGGATCTCGTCCCCGCCCACGTTATAGTCGCTGGCGTTGCTGGAGACGCGCAGCACGGAGTAGCGCAGTTTCAGCTTCAGATCTTTCGCCGGGCCGTCCTGCACCTGGTACTGGATCTGGTTAAACCACTCGTGCTCTTTGCCGTTGCTGGTTTCAGAGGTCTTAATGTTGTCGCCGCGCACGTAGGCGGTGGTCCAGCTCAGGCCCGGCAGGCCGAGACCCGCGAAGTCCAGACCGTAGGATGCCTGCCATGAGCGCTCGTCTTCACCGTTAAAGTCAGACCAGTAGGAGTTCGCGAGCCAGATGGTGTTGCCGCCGTCGCCCACGCCGCCCTTGTCGCGATATCCGCCGTAGTTATAGCCTGTGCTGCCGCTGCTCTGCTGGTACGCCACTTTGAACGTGTGAATATCCCAGATGTAGCTCGCCGCCAGGCTCCAGATGGTGTTGCTGCGGCCAGTGTTGAGGCTGTCAGCGTAGCCCTGATCCAGACGCGAGTTATAGCCGTTAAAGTCGAGCACCAGCTGCTGCCCGGTGCTGAACGGCTGTTTGAAATTCAGCCCCAGGTACTGTTTGTTCATCACCTCTTCGTTATGAGAGGCGTATAGCGCGCCGCTGAACTGGTCGTTGAACTGGTAGCTTGCGCCACCGAAAGTCAGGCTTTTCAGGCCGCTGTCGTGGCGGTCGTCGCTTTTACGCTGCTCGTCGGTGAAATAACCGACGTTCACTTCCAGGCCGTCGATCTCTTTCGAGGTCAGCATGGCACCGGTGTAGCTTTCAAACAGCAGGCGGGAGCTGTCGGCGTTAACGATAGGCAGTTCAGGACGCTGGTTACCGTAGCTCAGCACGGTATTCGAGATCCGCATTTTGGCGGTAGCGCCAAATTTCGCTAAATCGGATTTGGCCCGGCCATCGTCTTCCTGTTTAAAGAAGTCGATACCGCCCGCACCGCTCTTGCCGCGACCGCCGTCCAGGCGCACGCCGTACTGCGCGATGCCGTCCACGCCAAAGCCCACCAGCCCTTCGGTATAGCCGGATTCAAAGGTGGCGATGATCCCCTGACCCCATTCGGCTTTATCCTGCTGGCCCTGATGGTAGTCACGGCTGATATACGCATTGCGTAAAAACAGGTCTAAATGGCTGTCGTCGATAAAACCCTTGCTGTCAGATTGCTGGCTTGCAGCGGCGGGTAATGCGGCGAATAAACTTAAAGCAATTAACGATAATTCTTTTTTCACGGAGGGAACGTCTCTGTCTTAATATATTAAATTGAATTACTGCGAGTTTGATAATTACCGGAAAGATTAACGATTGCAATAAATATGTGACCAGGCGTTTCAGCCGGAAAGGGTAGATTTGACGGGGCTTTCAGAGGTGTTACCGATACGTGCGATTTAGTTAGCAATTCATGCGAAATAAAAAGGAGGCAAAATTGCCTCCTTTCAAAATTATTTAATTCCGTCAGCGGCCATTCGGTCGCGAATATGCTGCGCGCGCGCTTCTGAGGCCGGGTGATCGTCAAACATGGAGCTCTGGCGACCCGCTTCCAGTTTTGCCAGCTTTTCGAAGCTGGTGGCTAAACCGGATGGATTAATACCGCGTTTGCGCAACAGATCGTAGGAGTAGTCGTCCGCTTCGGACTCCTGACGCTGCGAGAACTGGGAGTTAACCAGTTTTTCACCTACGTCACCAAGCTGCGACTGGGACAGGCTGCCAACGATGCCGCCCGCAGAGGCCGCCGCCGCGCGAATGGCGTTGGTGCCTAAGGCAACCTGCATCCCTTTCTTCACGTGGCCGAGCGCAACGTGACCCATTTCATGGCCGATAACCGCTTCCACTTCGTTGTCGGTCATCATATCCATCAGCCCGCTGTAGACGCGGATACAGCCGTTAGCCATCGCGAAGGCGTTGACGTCTTTCGCCATGTAAACCTTGTAGTTCACCGGCTGGCCGTTGATGTTATCGCCGAGCGCGGAAGCAATCTTATTCAGACGCTGTGTGTAGGTACTGTCAGCCGGCGCAAGCGTGGCTTTTCCGTCCATATCTTTACAGGCCTGATCGCTCAGCGCTTTAACCTGCGCGTCGCTCAGGGAGTAGGCCTGAAAGGCTTCTGCACCTGAGGTCATCAGACCGTTAGAGTCCATATTCTGACAGCCGCTCAGCACGAGCGTTGTACCCAGGGCCAGCACTATTGCACGCATTTTCATGAGGTTGCTTCCGTACTCGTTAAACTGAATAAAATCCGAAAAGTGCCCCCGCAACGAAGCCGGGGCGGGATAAGTATAAGGAATATCTACAGGCGCGGGCGAGCAGATTGCGCAACATGCGAGCATGATCCAGAGATTTCTTAAGCTGCAAAAGAATGGTCCATGTACATGCCCTGCGGCTTGGGTTACATTGTTGGCACTTTTTTCCGGCGTAGCCCAAAACGCGCTGTCGTCAAGGGCATGGCCTTTAACAGTCCGATCTGGAGTTAAAATGTCCTCACGTAAAGAGCTTGCTAATGCTATTCGTGCGCTGAGCATGGACGCAGTACAGAAAGCCAAATCCGGCCACCCGGGTGCCCCTATGGGTATGGCTGATATCGCCGAAGTCCTGTGGCGTGATTTCCTTAACCACAACCCGCAGAACCCGGCATGGGCTGACCGCGACCGTTTCGTGCTGTCTAACGGCCACGGCTCTATGCTGATCTACAGCCTGCTGCACCTCACCGGCTACGATCTGCCAATCGAAGAGCTGAAAAACTTCCGTCAGCTGCACTCCAAAACTCCAGGTCACCCGGAAGTGGGCTACACCGCTGGCGTAGAAACCACCACCGGCCCGCTGGGTCAGGGCATTGCTAACGCTGTGGGTATGGCGATTGCCGAGAAGACCCTGGCGGCGCAGTTCAACCGTCCTGGCCATGACATCGTTGACCACTTCACCTACGCTTTCCTGGGCGACGGCTGCATGATGGAAGGCATTTCTCACGAAGTGTGCTCCCTGGCTGGTACCCTGAAGCTGGGCAAACTGGTGGCGTTCTACGACGACAACGGTATCTCCATCGACGGTCACGTTGAAGGCTGGTTCACCGACGACACCGCGGCACGTTTCGAAGCCTACGGCTGGCACGTTGTGCGTGGTGTTGATGGCCACGATGCTGACTCGATTAAACGTGCAGTAGAAGAAGCTCGCGCAGTCACCGATAAACCGTCCCTGCTGATGTGCAAAACCATCATCGGCTTCGGTTCTCCGAACAAAGCGGGCACCCATGACTCCCACGGCGCACCGCTGGGCGACGCGGAAATCGCACTGACCCGTGAAGCACTGGGCTGGAAACACCCTGCCTTCGAAATCCCGTCTGAGATCTATGCTCAGTGGGATGCTAAAGAAGTGGGCCAGGCGAAAGAAGCGGCCTGGAACGAGAAATTCGCTGCCTATGCGAAGGCGTTCCCACAGGAAGCGGCTGAATTCACCCGTCGTATGAAAGGCGGTATGCCGTCTGACTTCGACGCGAAAGCCAACGAATTCATCGCGAAGCTGCAGGCGAACCCGTCAAAAATCGCCAGCCGTAAAGCATCTCAGAATGCGATTGAAGCGTTCGGTCCGCTGCTTCCGGAATTCCTGGGCGGCTCCGCTGACCTGGCGCCTTCTAACCTGACCCTGTGGTCTGGTTCTAAGCCAATCAACGAAGACACTGCCGGTAACTACATCCATTACGGTGTACGTGAATTCGGTATGACCGCTATCGCGAACGGTATCGCTCTGCACGGTGGTTTCCTGCCGTACACCTCTACCTTCCTGATGTTCGTGGAATATGCACGTAACGCCGTGCGTATGGCTGCGCTGATGAAACAGCGTCAGGTGATGGTCTATACCCATGACTCCATCGGTCTGGGCGAAGATGGTCCAACTCACCAGCCGGTAGAGCAGGTAGCTTCCCTGCGCGTAACCCCGAACATGAGCACATGGCGTCCATGTGACCAGGTTGAATCTGCGGTGGCGTGGAAATACGGCGTTGAGCGTCAGGACGGCCCGACCGCGCTGATCCTCTCCCGTCAGAACCTGGCGCAGCAGGAGCGTACCCCTGAGCAGCTGGCAAACATCGCCCGCGGTGGCTACGTGCTGAAAGATTGCGCGGGCCAGCCTGAGCTGATCTTCATCGCGACCGGTTCTGAAGTTGAACTGGCTGTAGCTGCATGGGAAAAACTGACTGCCGAAGGCGTGAAGGCGCGCGTGGTCTCCATGCCGTCTACCGATGCGTTCGACAAGCAGGATGCGGCTTACCGTGAATCCGTACTGCCTAAAGCGGTTTCCGCTCGCGTGGCGGTGGAAGCGGGTATTGCTGACTACTGGTTCAAATACGTGGGTCTGAACGGCGCTATCGTCGGTATGACCACCTTCGGTGAGTCTGCTCCGGCAGAACAGCTGTTCGAAGAGTTCGGCTTCACCGTTGAGAACGTTGTCGCTAAGGCGAAAGAGCTGCTGTAATCGCCGTTTTGCCCGGTGGCGCTTACGCTGACCGGGCCTACAAATGGCTCAAAAGTAGGCCGGGTAAGCGCTAGCGCTTACCCGGCTTTTTTTGCGTCATTATTCCAACGAAAATGTGACGCAAGTCATATAGCTCGCTTATTCATCTGGACAGACATTCCTTTTATTCCCCGATTCGCTTATTCTTGCTGAAGCGTTTCAGTCGATTAAATGTTCGACAATTGACCAATCAATCGCAGTTTGTGATAGCAAAGATTCCCCTTCGGGCGTCGCTGGATTACTCTTTCAGCCACCTCAAACTCAGGGATTGCTTTGCAGGAGATCTATGACCGTACGCGTAGCGATTAATGGCTTCGGTCGCATCGGGCGTAATGTGGTTCGTGCTTTGTATGAATCCGGACGTCGGGCGGAAATCACCGTGGTGGCAATCAATGAACTGGCGGATGCTGCTGGCATGGCGCATTTATTGAAGTATGACACCAGCCACGGACGCTTCGCCTGGGATGTGCGCCAGGAAAGAGATCAGCTTTTTGTGGGTGATGACGCTATTCGTGTGCTGCATGAGAACAGCATTTCCGGGCTACCCTGGCGTGAACTGGGTGTAGATGTCGTGCTTGACTGTACCGGTGTGTATGGCAACCGCGAACACGGCGAAGCGCATCTGACAGCAGGCGCGAAAAAAGTCCTGTTTTCTCATCCCGGAAGTAACGACCTCGACGCGACCGTCGTGTTTGGCGTCAACCAGCATGAGCTGCAAGCCGAGCACCGCATTGTTTCCAACGCCTCCTGCACCACCAACTGCATTATTCCGGTCATCAAACTGTTAGACGATGCGTATGGCATTGAATCCGGCACCGTAACCACGATTCACTCCGCCATGCACGATCAGCAGGTTATCGACGCCTATCACTCGGATTTACGACGCACTCGCGCGGCGAGCCAGTCAATCATTCCGGTGGACACGAAACTGGCTGCAGGGATCACCCGAATTTTCCCGCAGTTTAATGACCGTTTCGAAGCGATTGCCGTGCGTGTTCCGACGATAAACGTCACCGCAATCGATCTTAGCGTGACGGTGAAAAAACCGGTAAAAGCCTGTGAAGTCAACCTGTTGCTGCAAAAAGCGGCACAGGGAGCATTTCATGGTATAGTTGACTATACGGAATTACCGTTGGTCTCAGTAGATTTTAACCACGACCCGCACAGCGCCATCGTGGATGGCACGCAGACGCGAGTCAGTGGTGCGCACCTTATCAAGACGCTGGTCTGGTGTGATAACGAATGGGGCTTTGCTAACCGAATGCTCGACACCACGTTAGCCATGGCCGCAAAAGGTTTCAGGTAGAGCGCACCTTGCGCTTGCAAAACTTTAAGAATCAACGAGAGGATTCACCATGTCTGTAATTAAGATGACCGATCTGGATCTGGCAGGTAAACGCGTTTTCATCCGTGCCGATCTGAACGTACCGGTTAAAGATGGCAAAGTGACCAGCGACGCGCGTATCCGTGCATCTCTGCCAACCATTGAACTGGCTCTGAAGCAGGGCGCTAAAGTGATGGTCACCTCCCACCTGGGCCGTCCAACTGAAGGCGAGTACAACGAAGAGTTCTCTCTGCTGCCGGTTGTTAATTACCTGAAAGACAAACTGTCCAACCCGGTTCGCCTGGTGAAAGATTACCTGGACGGCGTAGACGTTGCCGAAGGTGAGCTGGTTGTTCTGGAAAACGTTCGCTTCAACAAAGGCGAAAAGAAAGACGACGAAACCCTGTCCAAAAAATACGCTGCACTGTGCGACGTATTCGTGATGGATGCATTCGGTACTGCGCACCGTGCGCAGGCATCTACCCACGGTATCGGTAAATTCGCAGACGTCGCGTGTGCGGGTCCTCTGCTGGCTGACGAACTGGAAGCACTGGGTAAAGCACTGAAAGAACCTGCTCGCCCAATGGTCGCTATCGTTGGTGGTTCTAAAGTGTCTACCAAACTGACCGTTCTGGATTCCCTGTCTAAAATCGCTGACCAGCTGATCGTTGGCGGTGGTATTGCGAACACCTTCGTTGCCGCTCAGGGCCACAACGTGGGTAAATCCCTGTACGAAGCAGACCTGGTTGACGAAGCCAAACGCCTGCTGGGTACCTGTGATATCCCGGTTCCAACTGACGTTCGCGTGGCGACCGAGTTCTCCGAAACCGCAACCGCGACCCTGAAATCTGTAAACGACATCAAAGACGAAGAGCAGATTCTGGACCTGGGCGACGTTTCTGCACAGAAACTGGCTGAAATCCTGAAAAACGCAAAAACTATCCTGTGGAACGGTCCTGTTGGCGTGTTCGAATTCCCGAACTTCCGCAAAGGGACTGAAATCGTGGCTAACGCAATCGCAGACAGCGAAGCGTTCTCTATCGCAGGCGGTGGTGACACCCTGGCAGCAATCGACCTGTTCGGTATCGCTGACAAGATCTCCTACATCTCCACTGGTGGCGGCGCATTCCTCGAATTCGTGGAAGGCAAAGTACTGCCAGCAGTAGCAATGCTCGAAGAGCGCGCTAAGAAGTAAGCCATTCAAGGGCAGGGAAACCTGCCCAATTTTCAGCGCGCTTTTAAGAGCTCGCACCTTTTCTAACGGCCGAAGATACAGGACTAAGCAACATGTCTAAAATTTTTGATTTCGTAAAACCTGGCGTTATCACTGGTGATGACGTACAGAAAGTGTTCCAGGTAGCTAAAGAAAACAACTTCGCTCTGCCAGCAGTTAACTGCGTAGGTACCGACTCCATCAACGCCGTACTGGAAACCGCTGCAAAAGTTAAAGCACCGGTTATCGTTCAGTTCTCTAACGGCGGCGCTGCGTTCATCGCAGGTAAAGGCGTGAAAACTGACATTCCTCAGGGTGCTGCTATCCTGGGTGCTATCTCTGGTGCGCACCACGTTCACCAGATGGCTGAACACTACGGTGTTCCAGTTATCCTGCACACTGACCACTGCGCGAAGAAACTGCTGCCGTGGATCGACGGTCTGCTGGACGCGGGTGAAAAACACTTCGCGGCAACCGGTAAGCCACTGTTCTCTTCTCACATGATCGACCTGTCTGAAGAGTCACTGCACGAAAACATCGAAATCTGCTCTAAGTACCTGGCGCGCATGGCCAAAATGGACATGACCCTGGAAATCGAACTGGGTTGCACCGGTGGTGAAGAAGACGGCGTGGACAACAGCCACATGGACGCTTCTGCCCTGTACACCCAGCCAGAAGACGTTGATTACGCTTACACCGAGCTGAGCAAAATCAGCCCGCGCTTCACCATTGCAGCGTCCTTCGGTAACGTACACGGCGTTTATAAGCCAGGTAACGTGGTTCTGACCCCGACCATCCTGCGTGATTCTCAGGAATACGTGTCTAAGAAACACAACCTGCCGCACAACAGCCTGAACTTCGTCTTCCACGGCGGTTCCGGTTCTTCTGCTCAGGAAATCAAAGACTCCGTAAGCTACGGCGTAGTGAAAATGAACATCGATACCGACACCCAGTGGGCAACCTGGGACGGTATCCTGCAGTACTACAAAGCGAACGAAGCTTACCTGCAGGGCCAGCTGGGCAACCCGAAAGGCGAAGACCAGCCGAACAAGAAATACTACGATCCACGCGTATGGCTGCGCGCTGCTCAGACGTCCATGGTGACCCGTCTGGAGCAGGCTTTCAAAGAACTGAACGCAATCGACGTTCTGTAATTTGAACTGCTAACAGCATCAGAAGGCCCGCAAATGCGGGCCTTTTTTTATGCTTTTTCAATATTCTGCAATACCTGTTTTTGTGATCTGTTTGGCAAAGCCGGTGCTTTTTGTTTACCCTTTACTGACCTGCCTGTCTCCATGGGGGATGGATTTTGTGTTTTGGTTTAACAAAAGGAAGAATAAATGGAACAACTCGATGTTGTAGACAGCATCAATAACGCCGGCAACTGGCTGGTGCGCAACCAGGCCCTGCTGCTGAGCTATGCCGTGAACATTGTCGCGGCGATTGCCATCATCATCGTCGGGATGATCGTGGCGCGTATCGTGTCGAACGCCGTCAACCGTGTGATGGTCGCACGACACATTGACGCCACGGTGGCTGACTTCCTCTCTGCACTGGTGCGCTACGGCATTATCGCCTTCACGCTGATTGCCGCGCTGGGCCGTGTTGGGGTGCAAACCGCCTCCGTGATTGCCGTTCTTGGTGCCGCCGGTCTGGCCATTGGTCTGGCACTGCAGGGCTCGCTTTCAAACCTGGCGGCGGGCGTACTGCTGGTGACTTTCCGTCCGTTCCGTTCCGGTGAATATGTTGACCTTGGCGGCATCGCCGGTACCGTGTTGCAGGTACAGATTTTCTCTACCACCCTGCGTACCGTCGATGGTCGTATTGTGGTGGTACCGAACGGGAAAATCATTGCGGGCAATATCATTAACTTCTCCCGCGAGCCGGTGCGTCGTAACGAGCTCATCATCAGCGTGGCGTATGATTCCGATATCGATCAGGTGAAGTCGCTGATCGCAAATATCATCGCCTCTGACGACCGCATTCTGAAGGACCGCGAGCAGACGGTTCGCCTGAACGAACTGGGTGCTTCCTCTATTAACTTCGTGGTGCGTATCTGGAGCAAAAGCAGCGATCTGCAAAACGTTTACTGGGATGTGCTGGAGCGCATCAAGCGCGATTTCGACGCCAACGGCATCAGCTTCCCTTACCCGCAGATGGACGTAAACGTCAAAAAAGTCAAAGAAGCAGAATAACGTCACCCGTAGGCCCGGTAAGCGCTCGCGCCACCGGGCTTTACTTTCATAAGCTCCGCTAATACCCAATTAATATTATCCATTTCCTCTAATGTGATTCGCGCAGTATAGTCAGCCTCCAGAACAACACTGCGAGAAAATCGTCATGCTATCTTATTATTTTCAAGGGCTTGCCTTAGGTGCGGCCATGATCCTTCCGCTCGGCCCGCAAAACGCCTTCGTGATGAATCAGGGCATTCGCCGCCAGTATCATCTGATGATTGCCCTGCTGTGCGCGGTGAGCGATCTGCTGCTGATTTGCGCCGGCATTTTTGGCGGCAGCGCGCTGCTGATGCAGTCCCCCTGGCTGCTGGCGCTGGTGACCTGGGGCGGCGTGGCGTTTCTGCTTTGGTACGGATTCGGTGCCCTGAAAACGGCGATGAGCAGCAACATTGAGCTGGCAAGTGCCGAAGTGATGAAGCAGGGCCGCTGGAAGATTATCGTCACCATGCTGGCGGTCACCTGGCTTAACCCGCACGTCTACCTCGACACCTTCGTAGTGCTGGGCAGCCTGGGCGGACAGCTGGACGTTGAGCCGAAACGCTGGTTTGCGCTCGGCACGGTCAGCGCCTCTTTCCTCTGGTTCTTCGGTCTCGCCATTCTGGCGGCATGGCTGGCGCCTCGTCTGCGGACTGCCAAAGCCCAGCGCATTATTAATACCCTGGTGGGGCTGGTGATGTGGTTTATTGCTTTTCAACTGGCAAAAGAGGGCATTCACCACGTCCAGGAATTGTTCAACTAATCCTTGTCTTATGGACAACTGAGCAAGACCCGCTAAGCTTGCTGGCATGAGCCCTGTTGATGGGGCACTCTTCGCAACATGGAGGAATGACAGTGAAGTTTAAAGTGATGGCCCTCGCGGCATTAGTAAGTTTCGGTGCGGTGTCGGCGCAGGCAAGTGAACTGCCGGATGGCCCGCACATCGTCACGTCAGGCACCGCAAGCGTGGACGCGGTACCGGATGTTGCAACCCTGGCAATTGAAGTGAACGTGGCGGCAAAAGATGCCGCTTCCGCCAAAAAACAGGCAGACGATCGTGTTGCGCAATATCTCTCTTTCCTGGAACAGAACGGTGTTGCTAAAAAAGACATCAGCTCTGCGAACCTGCGTACCCAGCCCGATTACGACTACCAGAACGGCAAAAGTATCCTGAAAGGCTATCGCGCCGTGCGCACTGTGGAAGTGACCGTGCGTCAGCTGGACAAGCTGAACTCTCTGCTGGACGGCGCGTTGAAGGCCGGACTGAACGAAATCCGTTCCGTGTCGCTGGGCGTTGCGCAACCGGAGAAATACAAAGACGAAGCGCGTAAAGCGGCGATTGATGATGCCATTCATCAGGCGGAACAGCTGGCGTCTGGCTTCAAGAGCAAGCTTGGCCCGGTATACAGCGTGCGTTACCACGTCTCTAACTACCAGCCAAGCCCGATGGTTCGGATGATGAAGGCGGACGCCGCGCCGGTTTCTGCTCAGGAAACCTACGAGCAGCCAACGATTCAGTTCGACGATCAGGTTGATGTGGTGTTCCAGCTGGAACCCGTTGCAGCACAGCCGAAACCTGCACAATAATCAATAGGCCGGGTAAGGCGTAGCCTCCACCCGGCTTTTCATTTTAATCCTGTCTCAACACCTTATGTCCAAACGCCAGCAGCGCATCAGTCACGTTGCGCATCATGCGGCTTTCTGGCGCAAAACGGTGCCAGTAGAGCATCCGGCGCTGATACAGCCCCGGCGTCAGGTCAATCAGCTCACCGCTTTTCAACTCTTTCTCAATCTGTAAATGCGGGATCATGCAGCAGGTGGTGCCCTGACGCGCCAGCTGCACAAAGGCTTCGGACGAGTTAACGATATGACACGGCACGCTGCCCGGCGGCAGGTCGAAGTTTTGCTGCAAAAACGCCTGGTGCATATCGTCCAGATGGTCGAACGCCACGGCAGGCGCCTTCAGCAGCGCGGCGCGGGTGACGCCATTCGGGAAGTAGCGCTCCGCAAAGGCTTTTGAACCGACAAACAGATAGTCGAGCGCGCCGAGCTGATCGACAAGACAGCTTGGCAGGGCCTGAGGCTGGATACTGACCGCACCAACCACTTCGCCGCGACGCAGGCGCTCCTGGGTGCGGGTTTCATCTTCGACCTGAAGATTCAGGCGGATAGGGGAGTCGGCCAGCACTGGCGCAAGGGCCGGCAGCAGCCAGGTCGCCAGACTGTCGGCGTTCACCGCCAGCGAGAGCAGCAGCGGCGTGGAACCCGTTTGTTCGTCACCCAGCCACTCGTCTTCCAGCAGTTCAACCTGACGCAGCAGGGCGAGAAGCTTTTGACCTTGCTCCGTTGGGCGCGGCGGTACGGTACGCACCAGCAGCGGCTGCCCGAACATGTTTTCAAGCTGTTTGATACGTTGTGATACGGCGGACTGGGTGATGCACAGCTTTTGCGCTGCGCGCTCAAAGCCGCGTTCACGAATAACTGCATCAAGTGCCTGTAGTGTTCTGTAGTCCGGACGTTTCATTGCTCTGGCTGGCTCCTAAATTTTGCTTAATCTGCACTATGACACAATTTTCCCTTCCTGGCAGACGAAATCCATTCGACGTGTTCTATAATGCGCCCTGAGTTTTCACACCACAGGCAAAACGATCATGACGCAGGATGAACTGAAAAAAGCAGTAGGATGGGCCGCTCTCCAGTACGTACAGCCAGGGACCATTGTCGGTGTTGGTACGGGGTCAACGGCGGCGCACTTTATCGATGCACTGGGCACGATGAAGGGGCAGATCGAGGGCGCGGTTTCCAGCTCCGATGCGTCCACGGAAAAGCTGAAAAGCCTCGGCATTACCGTTTTCGATCTCAACGAAGTGGATCGTCTGGGCATTTACGTTGATGGCGCGGATGAAATCAACGGCCATATGCAGATGATCAAAGGCGGCGGCGCGGCGCTGACCCGTGAAAAGATCATCGCCTCCGTGGCGGACAAGTTCATCTGCATCGCGGATGCCTCCAAGCAGGTCGACATTCTGGGTAATTTCCCGCTGCCGGTTGAAGTGATCCCGATGGCGCGCAGTGCGGTTGCCCGTCAACTGGTTAAGCTGGGCGGCCGTCCGGAATACCGTCAGGGTGTGGTCACCGACAACGGTAACGTCATCCTCGATGTTCACGGTCTGGAGATTCTCGACGCGATTGCGCTGGAAAACGCCATCAACGGCATTCCAGGCGTCGTCACCGTAGGGTTATTTGCCAACCGCGGCGCGGATGTGGCGCTGATCGGTACGGCTGACGGTGTGAAAACCATCGTAAAATGATCTGACGGGGGGAGTGCTCCCCCCGCTAAAAAATTTTTGAAAAGCTAAATTTGGTGACTTGTGTCACGCTTTTCCGCCTCTTTTGCCGATCCTGCCACGTTTGTAAATTTCCTCAGCATTTTACTCTGTCATTTTGCCCTGTATGACTTTTCTTCAGAGTGCCGACGCAAACGTTCATATTGCTGCAATAGTTTTTTTTGATATGTTGGCTACAGCGGATTTCAATCCAGCACAACATCAGTTCAGATAAAAACAGGGTCGGGGAAATGGCAAAGGTATCACTGGAGAAAGACAAGATTAAATTCCTGCTGGTCGAGGGCGTGCATCAGAAAGCGCTTGATAGCCTTCGTGCGGCGGGTTACACCAACATCGAATTTCACAAAGGCGCGCTGGACACGGAAGAGCTGAAAGCCGCCATCCGTGATGCCCACTTCATTGGCCTGCGATCCCGTACCCACCTGACTGAAGACGTGATTGCCGCGGCAGAAAAGCTGGTTGCTATTGGCTGTTTCTGCATCGGCACCAACCAGGTCGACCTGAACGCTGCCGCAAAACGCGGTATCCCGGTCTTTAACGCCCCGTTCTCTAACACCCGTTCCGTGGCGGAGCTGGTGATTGGCGAGCTGCTGCTGCTGCTGCGCGGTATCCCGGAAGCTAACGCCAAAGCGCACCGCGGCGTGTGGAACAAACTGGCCGCGGGCTCATACGAAGCCCGTGGTAAAAAGCTGGGTATCATCGGCTACGGCCACATCGGTACCCAACTGGGGATCCTGGCGGAATCGCTGGGGATGCACGTCTATTTCTACGATATCGAAAGCAAACTGCCGCTGGGTAACGCGACGCAGGTACAGCATCTTTCTGACCTGCTGAACATGAGCGATGTGGTCAGCCTGCACGTGCCGGAAAACGCCTCCACCAAAAACATGATGGGCGCGGAAGAGCTGGCGCTGATGAAGCCGGGATCTCTGCTGATCAACGCCGCGCGTGGTACGGTGGTCGATATCCCTGCGCTGTGCGATGCGCTGAAGCGTAAGCATCTGGCGGGGGCGGCCATCGACGTGTTCCCGACGGAACCGGCCACCAACAGCGATCCGTTTAACTCTCCGCTGTGCGAATTCGACAACGTAATCCTGACGCCGCACATCGGCGGTTCTACTCAGGAAGCGCAGGAGAATATCGGTCTGGAAGTGGCGGGTAAGCTGAGCAAATATTCCGATAACGGTTCAACGCTCTCTGCGGTGAACTTCCCGGAAGTGTCTCTGCCGCTGCACGGCGGTCGTCGTCTGCTGCACATCCACGAAAACCGTCCTGGCGTGCTGACCGCCATCAACCAGATTTTTGCCGAGCAGAGCGTTAACATTGCCGCCCAGTATCTGCAAACCAACTCGCAGATGGGTTATGTGGTTATCGATATTGAAGCCGATGAAGATGTTGCTGAGAAAGCGCTGCAGAGCATGAAGGCCATTCCGGGGACGATTCGCGCGCGCCTGCTGTACTGATGGTGCGGTCTGTGGTGTCGGGTGGCGGCTACGCCTTACCCGACCTACGTTGAGCTTTTGTAGGCCGGGTAAGCGCAAGCGCCACCCGGCTTTATGCTACCAAAGCCACGTTTTACCTGGCGTTACCACCGCAGGCAGCGGAATATCCCATTTCTCCACCGGCAAGGCTTCTACAGCCTGGCAATCATGCGCATAGCCCACCGGCTGCAACCCATACTGCCGCCAGTTTTGCAGCGTTCGGTCATAGAATCCCCCGCCCATTCCTAATCGCTGGCCCTGTTCATCAAACGCCACCAGCGGCGTAATCAGCACGTCCAGCTCGGACAGCGGTAATACGTCGCGCACGTCGAGTTTCGGCTCGGTAATTTTCAGACGATTCACCACCAGCTCGCTGTGCGGATGGTAGTGCAGAAACAGCAGATTGCCCCGGCTGAACGGATGCAGTACCGGCAGGTAAACTTTTTTCCCGGCGCGCCAGAGCTGGTCGATAAGCGGCTGGGTGTCCAGTTCGCCGTCAAACGAGAGAAAGAGCGCGACGGTGTTTGCCATTACCACGGGCGGATAGGCCATCATGCGGGCAGCGGCCTGCTGCGCAAAATGTGCTTGTTGTTCGGACGTCAGGGCGCGACGACGCTGGCGAATGAGCTGACGGATGTCCTGGCGCGAAGCAGAAACTTCAGGGAATTGAGTCATGGTAGTCGGTAGAAGAAGAGAGAGGGAATCTCCGAGATGCCGCCGCAGGCTGTAACCCTTGAACCCTTGGTTCAAGGTGAATGTGTCGTCATAGTTTTAAGGCTTCTCGGACGAACCGAGCATGCTCACCAACCATGGAGCGCCACATTCTTGTGGTATGAAATATCGGCTCAGGGGACTGGCCCGCTTGCAAACATCTCAGAGAAATTTTGTCTTCACAGTTACTCTACCATAGTCAACTGTGAAGTGTTATTCAAACTTTGGTCCCGGTCTTTCGGGATTGCGACCTTGATCAAGCAACGCCTGTTCAATGGTCTGCTGGAGCATTTTAATGCGCTGCTCCATGCTAGCCGCGTAATCGCGGGTCTTCGCTTTTTCCTGAGTCAGTTCATAGCTGATGTTCAACGCGGCGATGAAAACCAGCTGCTCAGTATTTGTGACTCTAGTGCGTTCTTTTAGATCTTGCAACCGCTGATTCAAATCGTCCGCAGCCTGATTCAAAGCATCCCTTTGTTCAGGCGGACAATTCACTCGCAGTGAACGGCCAAAAATCTGGAGATCGACGGGTTGTGCAGACATGCCACCTTCCTGCTGATTGACTGCGCTGCCTTCGCTTACTGCCCCGGGGGCTGCGAAGGGGCGACACTATAGCTACCCTGATGTGAAGATACAAGCCCTTTTCTGGTATCACCAGGGTCCAAAGTGGTAGCATATCATGAATATCCTCCCTTTGATGACGAATGCGTATGTCTATACAGAACGAAATGCCTGGTTACAAGGATTTAAACCAGTTACTGAACCAGCAGGGAGTCGGTCTTACCCCTGCCGAAATGCACGGTCTGATCAGCGGCATACTGTGCGGCGGAAACAGCGACAGCTCATGGCAGCCGCTGATCCACGACCTCACCAACGAAGGGCTGGCGTTTGGCCACGAACTGGCGGAAGCGCTGCGAAAAATGCACGCGGCAACCAGCGATTCGCTGGAAGACGATGGCTTCCTTTTTCAGCTTTATCTGCCTGAAGGCGACGATGTCAGCGTCTTCGATCGCGCCGATGCGCTCGCGGGGTGGGTAAACCACTATCTGCTTGGCCTGGGCGTCACCCAGCCTAAGCTTGATAAAGTCACCGGCGAAGCGGGTGAAGCGATTGACGATCTGCGCAACATCGCCCAGCTTGGCTACGATGAAGAGGAAGATCAGGAAGAGCTGGAAATGTCTCTCGAAGAGATCATCGAGTACGTGCGCGTGGCGGCGCTGCTGTGCCACGACAACTTTACGCGCTCGCAGCCGACCGCGCCGGAAGTTCGCAAGCCAACCTTACATTAAGAAAAATAACGCACAGGAGGGTGTCATGGTTATCTCGCAACAAGAGTATTTGCGCCGTCGTCAGGCGCTGCTGGCAAACATGCAGCCGGGAAGCGCGGCGCTGATTTTTGCCGCGCCGGAAGTGACGCGCAGCGCCGACAGCGAATACCCCTATCGCCAGAGCAGCGATTTCTGGTACTTCACCGGCTTCAACGAGCCGGAAGCGGTGCTGGTGCTGATTAAGAGCAATGACACCCACAACCACAGCGTGATTTTCAACCGCGTACGAGACTTAACCGCTGAGATCTGGTTTGGCCGCCGCTTAGGGCAAGAGGCCGCCCCGGAAAAGCTGGGCGTTGACCGCGCGCTGGCGTTTAGCGAAATCAACCAGCAGCTCTATCAGCTGCTTAATGGCCTCGACGTGCTCTACCACGCGCAGGGCGAATACGCCTACGCCGATGAGATTGTTTTCAACGCGCTGGAAAAACTGCGTAAAGGCTCGCGGCAGAACCTGTCCGCGCCCGCCACCCTCACGGACTGGCGTCCGGTGGTGCACGAGATGCGTCTGTTCAAATCTGAAGAAGAGCTGAACGTGCTGCGCCGTGCGGGCGAAATCAGCGCCCTGGCGCACACCCGCGCGATGGAAAAATGTCGTCCCGGAATGTTTGAATACCAGCTGGAAGGCGAAATTCACCACGAATTTAACCGCCACGGCGCGCGTTATCCCTCCTACAACACCATCGTTGGCGGCGGGGAAAACGGCTGCATTCTGCACTACACCGAAAACGAAAGCGCGCTGCGCGACGGCGATCTGGTGCTGATTGACGCCGGTTGCGAATATCAGGGCTACGCGGGCGACATCACGCGTACCTTCCCGGTGAACGGCAAGTTTTCGCCAGCGCAGCGGGCGATTTATGACATCGTTCTCGAATCACTCGAGACGGCGCTGACGCTGTATCGCCCGGGCACCTCCATTCAGGAAGTGACCGGTGAGGTGGTGCGCATCATGATTACCGGGCTGGTTAAGCTTGGGATCCTCAAAGGGGATGTCGACACCCTGATTACCGAGAATGCTCACCGCCCGTACTTTATGCACGGCCTGAGCCACTGGCTGGGGCTGGACGTGCACGACGTGGGCGCGTACGGCCCTGAACGTTCGCGCGTGCTTGAACCGGGCATGGTGCTGACCGTCGAGCCGGGCCTGTATATCGCGCCGGATGCCGACGTGCCAGAGGAATACCGCGGAATTGGCATTCGTATTGAAGACGACATCGTCATCACCGAAACCGGCAACGAAAACCTGACCGCGAGCGTGGTGAAAAAAGCGGACGATATCGAGGCGCTGATGGCAGCGACGCGCGTATGAGCGTGATTATCGTTGGCGGCGGCATGACCGGCGCCACGCTGGCGTTAGCCATCTCGCATTTGACGAAGGGGCAGCTTCCGGTACATCTGGTTGAAGCCGTCGCGCCGCAGGCGAAGAATCACCCTGGGTTTGATTCCCGCGCCATTGCCCTGGCGCAGGGCACCTGCCAGCAGCTATCCCGCATTGGCATCTGGCAGGCCATCCCCGACTGCGCTACCGCCATTAATACCGTGCACGTGAGCGATCGCGGTCATGCCGGGTTTGTGACGCTGGATGCCCATGACTACCGTATTGACGCGCTGGGTCAGGTCGTTGAACTGCACGATATTGGCCTGCGCCTGTTCCGCCTGTTGCAGGACGCGCCGGGCGTCACGTTGCACTGCCCGGCACGCGTTGCCAGCTTCACCCGCAGTGAAGACGCGGTCAGCGTAACGCTGGACAATGGCACCGTGCTTGACGGACAGCTTCTGGTGGCGGCTGACGGGTCGCGCTCGGCGCTCGGCACCCAGTGCGGCGTAGAGTGGCGGCAGCAGCCTTACGGGCAGGTCGCGGTCATCGCGAACGTCTCGACCGCAGCAGAACACAACGGCCGGGCGTTTGAGCGCTTCACCCAGCACGGCCCGCTGGCGATGCTGCCGATGACGGGCGGGCGCTGCTCGCTGGTCTGGTGCCACCCGCAGGAAAAGGCCGAAGAGGTTAAATCCTGGTCCGACGAACGTTTTTGTACCGAGCTGCAGAAAGCCTTTGGCTGGCGGCTGGGGCGTATTACCCATGCCGGGAAACGTGCGGTCTATCCACTGTCGTTAACCACGGCATCACAGTCTGTTTCTCACCGCGTGGCGCTGGTCGGCAACGCGGCGCAAACCCTCCACCCCATCGCCGGGCAGGGCTTTAACCTCGGCCTGCGGGATGTGATGAGCCTGGCCGAAACGCTTTCGCAGGCGTGGAGCGAACAAAAGGACTGTGGCGCTTACCCGGTGCTAAGCCATTACCAGACGCGACGTCAGGCCGATAAAGAGGCGACAATTGGCGTCACTGATGGTTTAGTCCATCTCTTTGCCAATCGCTGGGCGCCGCTGGTTGTTGGTCGCAACCTCGGGCTGATGGCGATGGAACTGTTCATTCCGGCACGTGACGTGCTGGCGCAGCGGACCCTGGGTTGGGTCGCGCGTTAAGGAGTTATCACTGTGCAAAATGTTGATGTTGCCATCGTTGGCGGCGGAATGGTTGGACTGGCGCTGGCCTGTGGATTACAGGGCAGCGGCCTGCGCGTGGCCGTGCTGGAGCAAAAGCAGCCCCAGCCTGTCGCATCAGATGCCCCGCCGGAACTCCGCGTGTCGGCGATTAACGCGGCCAGCGAAAAGCTTTTGACGCGTCTCGGCGTCTGGTCAGATATCGTCGCCCAGCGCGCCAGCTGCTATCACGGAATGGAAGTGTGGGACAAAGACAGCTTTGGCCATATTGCCTTTGATGATGAAAGCATGGGCTATAGCCATCTGGGGCATATCATAGAGAATGCGGTGATCCACCACGCGCTGTGGCAGAAAGCAGAGCAGTGCAGCGACGTGACGCTAATTGCGCCTGCGCAGATCCAGCAGGTGGCATGGGGCGAAAACGAGGCGTTTATCACCCTGCAAAGCGGCGACATGCTGACCGCGCGTCTGGTGGTCGGTGCCGACGGCGCTAACTCCTGGCTGCGCAACAAGGCCGATATCCCGCTGACGTACTGGGATTACCGCCATCATGCGATGGTAGCAACGATCCGCACCGAAGAGCCGCACGGCGGCATTGCGCGGCAGATTTTCCACAACGACGGCATACTGGCGTTCCTGCCGCTTGCCGATCCGCACCTGTGCTCGATTGTCTGGTCCCTGGTGCCGGAGAAAGCGCAGCAGATGCAGGATGCGACGCCGGAGGCCTTTAACCAGGCGCTGTGCGTGGCGTTTGATAACCGCCTTGGCTTGTGCACGCTTGAAAGCGAGCGGCTGGTATTCCCGTTAACCGGCCGCTACGCGCGTCAGTTCGCCGCGCACCGTCTGGCGCTGGTGGGGGATGCGGCCCATACCATTCATCCGCTGGCCGGGCAGGGCGTTAACCTCGGCTTTATGGACGCGGCGGAACTGGTGGAAGAACTGCGTCGCCTGCACCGTGAAGGTAAAGATATCGGCCAGCATCTGTATCTGCGTCGCTACGAGCGCAGCCGCAAGCACAGTGCGGCGATGATGCTGGCAGGAATGCAGGGCTTCCGCGAGCTGTTTGCCGGGGCAAATCCGGCGAAAAAACTGCTGCGCGATATCGGCCTCAAGCTGGCCGACACCCTTCCCGGCGTCAAACCTCAACTTCTTCGTCAGGCAATGGGTCTTAACGATCTTCCCGACTGGTTACGCTAACCTCGATCCCCGTCACACTTTATTTTCCCGGCCTCTGCGTCGGGGAAATCCCCTCGTTTGAAATATTCTAATTCCACGCCATTTTTCGCATTAGTTATTCTCATGTCGTGATTTTTACGTGACGGAAATTCGGCCCGTTTTTCCGCACGAAATATCACCATGTGCTAAATCCTGTTAGATCATTGTTAATTTTGTGCGGGGTTAATCGCATTTTTCCAGTGAATAACTCTGTAGGCTTTTCAGCGTTTTTTGGTCATAAGCTAATGTGATGACCCGTTTTACCTTATGGTTAACCGCCGGTTTCGGTGGTAAGTTCAGGTAAAAGAGAACGTTTGCGTCGGCATTCGGGAACGAGGCCGATACCGGGTTTCACGGTGAATTTTTCAACGAGGACAAGATGGCTCAACAGACTCCTTTGTACGAACAGCACGTGTTATGCGGCGCCCGCATGGTGGACTTCCATGGCTGGATGATGCCGCTGCACTACGGCTCGCAGATTGATGAGCACCACGCGGTGCGCACCGATGCCGGTATGTTCGACGTGTCCCACATGACGATTGTCGATCTGCGCGGTAGCCGCACCCGGGAGTTTTTGCGTTATCTGCTGGCAAACGACGTCGCCAAACTGAAGACGCCGGGCAAAGCGCTCTATACCGGCATGCTGAATGCCTCGGGCGGCGTGATTGATGACCTTATCGTCTACTACTTCACCGAAGATTTCTTCCGCCTCGTTGTAAACTCCGCCACCCGCGAAAAAGACCTCTCCTGGATCACCCAACACGCCGAACCTTATGCCGTCGACATCACCGTCCGTGACGATCTGTCGCTGATCGCCGTGCAGGGGCCGAACGCGCAGGCAAAAGCCGCGTCTCTGTTCAGCGACGAGCAGCGCACCGCCACCGAAGGCATGAAGCCGTTCTTCGGTGTGCAGGCGGGGGATCTGTTTATCGCCACCACCGGCTATACCGGTGAAGCGGGCTACGAAATTGCGATGCCGAACGAGAAAGCTGCCGATTTCTGGCGTGCGCTGGTAGAAGCGGGCGTGAAGCCTGCGGGCCTGGGCGCGCGCGATACGCTGCGTCTGGAAGCGGGGATGAATCTCTACGGTCAGGAAATGGATGAAGGCGTCTCTCCGCTGGCGGCCAACATGGGCTGGACCATCGCGTGGGAACCGGCTGACCGTGATTTTATTGGCCGTGAAGCGCTGGAGATGCAGCGCGAGAAGGGTACCGACCAGCTGGTTGGCCTGGTGATGAAGGAAAAAGGCGTGCTGCGCGGCGAGCTGCCGGTGCGCTTTACCGATGCTGACGGCAATCATCGCGAAGGCGTGATCACCAGCGGTACCTTCTCCCCGACGCTGGG
The DNA here is from genome assembly GCF_900324475.1 of Enterobacter bugandensis. Taxonomy (NCBI): domain Bacteria; kingdom Pseudomonadati; phylum Pseudomonadota; class Gammaproteobacteria; order Enterobacterales; family Enterobacteriaceae; genus Enterobacter; species Enterobacter bugandensis. The sequence goes on along the minus strand of NZ_LT992502.1, from coordinate 3,877,954 downwards.
CTACAGTATTGCACTGGCTCGCGTGCCGGCAGGCATTGGCGAAACGGCGGTAGTGCAAATCCGCAACCGCGAAATGCCGGTCCACGTGACCAAACCGATTTTTGTTCGCGCCGGTAAGCCGGTCGCCTAACTATTTTTATCAGGAGAACTTCAATGAGCAATGTGCCAGCAGAACTGAAATACAGCAAAGAACACGAGTGGCTGCGCAAAGAGGCGGACGGCACTTACACCGTAGGGATCACCGAGCACGCGCAAGAGCTGCTGGGCGACATGGTGTTTGTTGACCTGCCTGACGTGGGCACGACCGTTAGCGCGGGCGACGACTGCGCCGTGGCGGAGTCCGTAAAAGCGGCGTCTGACATCTATGCACCGGTAAGCGGTGAGATTGTTGCGGTCAACGACGCGCTGAGCGATTCGCCAGAACTGGTCAACAGCGAGCCTTATGAAGGCGGCTGGATCTTCAAGATCAAAGCCAGCGACGAATCGCAAGTTGCCGCGCTGCTGGATGCAACCGCGTACGAAGCACTACTGGAAGACGAATAACGTTGTGCCGGATGGCGCTGCGCTTATCCGGCCTACAGGGCCCGGTAAGCGGTAGCGCCACCGGGCAACAGCGTTACAGATAACTACGATTCACTGCACGTATCAGGAACCATCGCTCATGACACAGACTTTAAGCCAGCTTGAAAACCGTGGCGCCTTCATTGAACGTCACATTGGGCCGGATGCTCAGCAACAGCAGGAGATGCTGAAGACGGTTGGCGCGGATTCATTAGACGCACTGATCGGCCAGATTGTGCCAAAAGACATCCAGCTTGCCACGCCGCCTCAGGTAGGGGAAGCCACCACGGAGTTCGCCGCGCTGGCGGAGCTGAAGGCTATTGCAGGCCTCAACAAGCGCTATAAGTCTTACATTGGCATGGGCTACACCAACGTGCAGTTACCGCCAGTTATCCTGCGTAACATGCTGGAAAACCCGGGCTGGTACACCGCTTACACCCCTTATCAGCCAGAAGTTTCTCAGGGGCGTCTGGAAGCGCTGCTGAACTTCCAGCAGGTGACGCTGGATCTGACCGGTATGGATATCGCTTCCGCCTCTCTGCTGGATGAAGCGACCGCCGCTGCCGAAGCGATGGCGATGGCAAAACGCGTGAGCAAGCTGAAAAATGCTAACCGCTTCTTCGTGGCGGCGGACGTACATCCCCAGACGCTGGACGTGGTGCGCACCCGTGCAGAAACCTTCGGCTTTGAGGTGATCGTCGACGACGCCGACAAAGTGCTGGATCACCAGGACGTCTTCGGCGTGCTGCTGCAGCAGGTGGGTACCACCGGCGAAGTTCACGACTACGGCGCGCTGATTGCCGAGCTGAAATCCCGCAAAGTGGTTGTCAGCGTTGCCGCCGATTTTATGGCGCTGGTGCTGCTGACGGCGCCGGGCAAACAGGGCGCGGATATTGTATTCGGCTCCGCGCAGCGCTTCGGCGTGCCGATGGGCTACGGCGGCCCGCACGCGGCGTTCTTCGGCGCGAAAGATGAATTCAAACGCTCCATGCCAGGCCGTATCATTGGCGTGTCAAAAGATGCTGCCGGTAATACCGCGTTGCGCATGGCGATGCAGACCCGCGAGCAGCATATCCGCCGCGAGAAAGCGAACTCCAACATCTGTACTTCCCAGGTACTGCTGGCAAACATCGCCAGCCTGTATGCGGTATTCCACGGTCCGGCTGGCCTGAAGCGCATTGCCAGCCGCATTCACCGCCTGGCCGATATTCTGGCCTGCGGCCTGCAGCAGAAGGGCCTCAAGCTGCGCCACGCGCACTACTTCGACACCCTGTGCGTGGAAGTGGCAGACAAAGCCGCCGTGCTGGCGCGCGCGAATGCAGCAGAAATCAACCTGCGCAGCGACATCCACAACGCGGTCGGCATTACGCTGGATGAAAGCACCACTCGCGACGATATCCTGAGCCTGTTCAGCGTGTTGCTGGGCGACGCACACGGTCTGGACGTTGATACGCTCGACAAAGAGGTCGCGCTCGACAGCCGCTCCATTCAGGAAAGCATGCTGCGCAATGACGCGATCCTGACTCACCCGGTGTTCAATCGCTATCACAGCGAAACCGAGATGATGCGCTATATGCACTCTCTGGAGCGCAAGGATCTGGCGCTGAACCAGGCGATGATCCCGCTGGGCTCCTGCACCATGAAGCTGAACGCCGCGGCAGAGATGATCCCGATTACCTGGCCTGAATTCTCCGAACTGCACCCGTTCTGCCCGCCAGAACAGGCGGAAGGCTATCACATGATGATCAACCAGCTTTCAGACTGGCTGGTGAAGCTGACCGGTTACGACGCGCTCTGCATGCAGCCGAACTCCGGCGCGCAGGGTGAATACGCGGGCCTGCTGGCGATCCGTCACTATCACGAAAGCCGTAACGAAGGCCACCGCGATATCTGCCTGATCCCAAGCTCCGCCCACGGCACCAACCCGGCCTCAGCACAGATGGCGGGCATGGAAGTGGTGGTCGTGGCATGCGACAAAAACGGCAACATCGATTTGGCCGACCTGCGCGCGAAAGCCGAGCAGGCAGGCGACAGACTTTCCTGCATCATGGTGACCTATCCATCCACCCACGGCGTGTACGAAGAGACCATCCGTGAAGTGTGCGACGTGGTGCACCAGTTCGGCGGTCAGGTATATCTCGACGGCGCAAACATGAACGCGCAGGTGGGCATTACCTCGCCGGGCTTTATCGGCGCGGACGTATCGCACCTCAACCTGCACAAAACCTTCTGTATTCCGCACGGCGGTGGCGGCCCGGGCATGGGTCCAATCGGCGTGAAAGCGCACCTGGCGCCGTTTGTGCCGGGCCACAGCGTGGTGCAGATTGAAGGCATGCTGACCCGTCAGGGCGCGGTCTCTGCGGCACCGTTCGGCAGCGCATCAATCCTGCCAATCAGCTGGATGTACATCCGCATGATGGGCGCGGAAGGGCTGAAGCAGGCGAGCCAGGTGGCTATTCTGAACGCCAACTACATTGCGACTCGCCTGAAGTCCGCCTTCCCGGTGCTCTATACCGGCCGCGACGGTCGCGTGGCGCACGAGTGCATTCTCGATATTCGTCCGCTGAAAGAGCAGACCGGCATCAGCGAGCTGGATATCGCCAAGCGTCTGATCGACTACGGCTTCCACGCGCCAACCATGTCGTTCCCGGTTGCGGGGACGCTGATGGTGGAGCCGACCGAGTCTGAAAGCAAAGCCGAGCTGGACCGCTTTATCGACGCGATGCTGGCCATCCGCATGGAGATCGACCGCGTGCAGGACGGCGAATGGACGCTGGAAGATAACCCGCTGGTCAACGCCCCGCACACCCAGCACGAGATGGTGGCAGAGTGGAACCACGGTTACTCCCGCGAGCTGGCCGTCTTCCCGGCAGGCGTGGCAAACAAATACTGGCCGACCGTGAAGCGTCTTGATGACGTTTACGGCGACCGTAATCTGTTCTGCTCCTGCGTGCCGATGAGCGAATACAAGTAACATTGCTGATGTAGTAACGTAGGCCGGGTAAGGCGAAGCCGCCACCCGGCTTTTTTATTGGGAGAGGATAATGGCAATTGCACTGGTCACCGGCGCGAGCCGGGGCATTGGGAAAGCCACCGCGCTGCAGCTGGCACGTGAAGGCCACACCGTGGCGGTGAACTATCACCACAACATTAAAGCCGCGACGGACGTTATCAATCAGATCGTTGAGGCCGGCGGTAAAGCGTTTGCCGTGCGTGCGGACATCAGCGATGAAGCTCAGGTGCTGGCGATGTTTGACAGCATCGATCGTGAAGGTGAGCCGCTTCGCGCGCTGGTCAATAATGCAGGCATTCTGTTTGAGCAATCCACCATCGAGAATCTGTCCGCAGAGCGCATTAACCGCGTGCTGGCGACCAACGTCACGGGCTACTTTCTCTGCTGTCGTGAAGCGGTGAAACGCATGTCCATCAAGCATGGCGGCAAGGGCGGGGCGATTGTGAATGTCTCTTCCGCCGCGTCTCGTCTGGGCGCGCCGGGTGAATATGTCGATTACGCTGCTTCTAAAGGCGCGGTAGATTCGCTGACAACCGGGCTATCGCTGGAGGTGGCGGCGCAGGGCATTCGCGTGAACTGCGTGCGGCCTGGGCTGATTTATACCGATATCCATGCTTCCGGCGGAGAGCCGGGGCGAGTGGATCGCGTGAAATCGTTACTGCCGATGCAGCGCGGCGGCCAGCCGGAAGAGGTGGCGCAGGCGATTGTCTGGCTGCTGAGCGAGAAGGCGTCTTACGTGACGGGCAGTTTTATCGAGCTGGCTGGCGGGAAGTAAACCCCTCACCCTAACCCTCTCCCCAAAGAGAGAGGGTTAGGTGCCCGGCGTTAAAGTTTCTCGCCGTTGCTGGCAATCACGCCTTTATACCACTCGAAGCTCTTCTTACGGGAGCGAGACATGTCGCCCGTGCCGTCGTCGTGCTTGTTGACGTAGATAAAGCCGTAGCGCTTGCTGTACTGACCGGTGGTGAACGACACGCAGTCGATGCAGCCCCACGGCGTATAGCCCATCAGATCCACGCCATCGTGCGTGACGGCTTTGATCATCTCCTCCACGTGGGCACGCAGGTAGTCGATGCGATAGTCATCGATGATGCTGCCGTCTTCTTCCACCTTGTCGTAGGCACCGAAGCCGTTTTCAACGATAAACAGCGGCTTCTGATAACGCTCGTACAGTTCGCACAGGGAATAGCGCAGGCCCACCGGGTCAATCTGCCAGCCCCAGTCGGACGCCTTCACGTGCGGGTTCGGCACGCTGCCTTCGAAGCCGGAAATGGCATCGCCGGTGCCGCCTTCCGCCTTCACCGCGTTGGTCATGTAGTAGCTGAAGCCTAAGTAGTCGCAGGTACCTTCACGCAGGATCTGCTCGTCGCCCGCCTCCATTTTGATGGAAAAGCCGCGGCGCTCCCACTCGTTCAGCACGTAGGACGGGTAGTAACCACGCAACTGGACGTCGGTAAAGACATAGCGTTCGCGCATGGATTCCTGAGCGAACATCACGTCTTCCGGCTTGCAGGAGAACGGATAGAGCGCCACCATCGCCAGCATGCAGCCGACTTTCATCTCCGGGTTGATGCGGCGCGCGGCTTTCACCGCCAGGGCGCTGGCCACAAACTGGTGGTGCAGCACCTGGTACATGGTCTCTTCCGGGTTGTCATGTTCGGTGTAGACCACGCCCGAGCAGCAGTAGCCGAACAGCGGGGCGCGCCAGTTGCGCTGGTTGTTGATTTCGTTGAAGGTCATCCAGTATTTGACCTTGTGCTTGTAGCGCTCAAACACCACTTCGGCGAAGCGCACGAAGAAATCGACCACTTTGCGGTTGGTCCAGCTACCATACTCCTGCACCAGGTGCAGCGGCATTTCGAAGTGGGAGAGGGTGATCACCGGTTCGATGTTGTACTTCAGCAGCTCATCGAACATGTCGTCGTAAAACTTCAGCCCTTCTTCGTTTGGCTGCGTTTCGTCACCTTTCGGGAAGATGCGCGTCCAGGCGATAGAGGTACGGAAACACTTGAAGCCCATCTCGGCAAATAGCTTGATGTCTTCTTTATAGTGGCCGTGGAAGTCGATGGCTTCGTGGTTTGGGTAGTATTTACCCGGCACCACTTCCTGCGTGATTTCGCGCGGCACGCCGTGTGCGCCGCCGGTCAGCACGTCGCAAATGCTTGGCCCTTTGCCGCCTTTGTTCCAGCCGCCTTCAACCTGATGAGCGGCAACCGCGCCGCCCCATAAAAAATCTTTCGGTAAGGTTATTTTTTTCATCGCTGCTATTCTCAATAAATGGCTTATTGGCATTGAGTCTAGCAAAGCGAAATTGAATGTCACGATATAACAATTTGCGAAAATTGTGATTTGTCACATCGAAAAAACAGGGTGTTTTATTCCGTCAGTTTTTTCGCCAGCTTGCGTCCGAGAGATTCCAGAATATAAATGACGGGAATTTGCGTGGTGATATCGTAGACGCCGCCAATTCGCGTCTGGGGAACGTGCCAGGAGAGATTAAAGTCCGCCAGTTTTGCCAGGCGAGAGTGCTCGTGGCTGGTGATAGAGAGCACCTTGCAGTGATGCAGGCTGAACTGGCTGGCGAAGCGCAGGATCTCCTCGGTTTCGCCCGAGACGGAGAGCACAATCGCCAGCGCATTTTTCGCCATATCATTGGTAACCGGGAAATAAGGGTCATCAATATGATTACTGAATTTACCAATATTTGAAAAGAAGCGTGCGCCATATTTGGCCAAAGAGCCTGACGTGCCCGCCCCGACAAATATAATTCGCTCGGAAGACAAAATGATATTTACCGCGTCATTTAATAGCGCGTCGAACTCTTCATTATTCACGCTTTTAAAGAAGCTGATAATTTCGCTGGCGCCGAAATTCGCCTGCTGGGGCTCGTTCTGCTCAAGATAGAGCTTAAAGCGCACGCGAAATTCAGAATACCCTTCGCAGTTGAGCTTGCGGCAAAAGCGCAGGATAGTGGTGGTTGAGACGCCAGCCGCATCCGCCAGCTCGCGGATGGTCATGTACATCACTTTGTCCCGGTTTTTGATGACATAGTTGTAGACCATCATTTCCAGGTTATTGAGACTGGCAATGGCGGAGTGGGTGAACATACTCACAGTGGCAAAACTCTCATTCAGACCTCATTTATCCATCATATCATGCAGCCAGACGGCAGGAGCCAATTTTATGCCATTGATTAGTAACGCTTAAATTTTTATATGAACAAATGTCAGGTGAATTTTTCGTTTATGTTTTTGATTTTTATTATAAAAATTTAATTTAAAATTATTTTAGCTAACAGGTGTTCACTGGAATCATTCTCAGTTAGCATAGTCATGCGATGAATAATCATCTTTAGTTTTCCCGGAGTTTAGTATGGCGAGCAGACCATTAATCGCACAGGGATATTCGCTGGCTGAGGAAGTGGCCAACAGCATCAGCCACGGTATTGGCCTGGTGTTTGGGATTGTCGGTTTAGTGTTATTGCTGGTACAGGCGGTGGATACCAATGCCAGCGCGATGGCCATTACCAGCTATAGCCTGTATGGCGGAAGTATGATCCTGCTGTTCCTGGCCTCGACGCTCTATCACGCGATTCCGCATCAGCGGGCCAAAATATGGCTTAAGAAATTTGACCACTGCGCTATCTATCTGCTGATTGCGGGTACCTATACGCCTTTTCTGCTGGTGGGGCTAAACTCACCGCTGTCGCGCGGCCTGATGATTGTTATCTGGAGCCTGGCGCTGCTGGGGATCCTGTTTAAGCTGACCATTGCGCACCGGTTTAAAGTGTTGTCGCTGGTCACCTATCTGACGATGGGCTGGCTGTCGCTGATTGTGGTGTATCAGCTGGCGATTAAGCTGGCGGTAGGGGGCGTCACGCTGCTGGCGGTGGGCGGTGTGGTCTACTCGCTGGGCGTTATTTTCTACGTCTGCAAGCGCATCCCATACAACCATGCCATCTGGCACGGCTTTGTTCTGGGCGGCAGCGTGTGCCACTTTTTGGCGATTTATTTGTACGTGGGGCAGGTTTAGTTTGTTGTCGGGTGGCGGCTTCGCCTTACCCGACCTGGATTTGCACCCGTAGGCCCGGTAAGCGCAGCGCCACCGGGCGATAGAGCATCACTCTTCCAGTGAATACGGTAGCGGCTCAATACTCAACGTATTCGCGTCGTCGCGCACGCGGAACACGCTGTCCGCTTCCATGTCGTTGTTCATTACAGCCTGTACCAAAAGACGGCCATCGTCCAGCTGGACTGCGGCTAACACGGTACCGGTGCGGCGCCAGTTGTCGCCCATCTTCAGTTCTAAGTCTTCGCCTGCTTCCGGTACGCGGCTGGCATGGCCTGCCAGTGTCCACAACGCGCGTTTGTTTGCCCCACGGAATTTTGCACGCGCGACCATTTCCTGACCGGTGTAGCAGCCTTTTTTAAAGCTGATTCCCCCCAGCGCCTGCAGGTTAGTTGCCTGAGGAATAAACTGCGCGCTATTGGCTGCGTCAATTACCGGCAGACCCGCTTCGATGTTCAGCGCCAGCCACTGCTGGCTGTTGTTGAGCTGCGCTTCGCCGCGCAGCGCCTCGGTCACGCGTTCGGCTGTTGCGGCATCCGTGACTAACAGGAAGCGCTCTGCCGGGTATTCAAACCAAAGGATGGAAGTCGCGCCCTCGCTGACCACCTGTTTTTCTGCATCCGGCAGTTCAGCAAACAGGTTTTTCAGCGCCGCACGCGCCTGGAAGCCCGCCACGCCCAGCAGAACATGTTCGTCGTCCGGTGCGATGGTGACTTTGGAAAAGACCGCGTATTTTTTCAATTCTTTGAGCTGCGCATCGCGCAGGCTACGGCGCTCAATAAAGGCAAAACCGTCCTGACGGCGGAAGAGACGCAGGTTGCTCCACATTTTGCCCTTAGGATCGCAGTGCGCGGCCAGAAGATGCTGGTGTTCAGTCAACTGCGCAACATCCGCAGTCACCTGACCCTGCAAGTATTTTTCGGCGTCGGCGCCGGAGAGGGTTGCCAGCGCCCAGTCATCAAGAGAAATAAGCGTCAGCGGCAGACGCGCAGAGGCGGCGGGCTGGCGAGGAGAAAATGGTGTAAAGGCCATAACGGTATCCTGAATTGCTTAACGCTTTGATAATGCCTAATGGTAAAAGAGCCTGCAGGCATTGCAAGCGCTTTCAGCAGACCATTTGTGCCATAAACGGGTTATGCGTAGCGCTACGCAAAATAGTGTAATCCGCTGTCTATATAGGGATTATTCTGGAAGCCAGCTCGTCAAACGCAATATTCCAGTAATGAAACGGTCAAAAACACGTTACACTAGCTGGTGTCCCCGTAGAGAAATTAAGAACAGAAAACGGGGTACCGACTGTGCCAAACGTAATGCAGGAAACTGAACATGGATATTAACAACAAGGCCCGTATTCACTGGGCATGCCGTCGCGGAATGCGTGAACTTGATATTTCCATCATGCCTTTCTTCGAATATGAGTACGACAGCTTAAGCGATGATGATAAGCGTCTGTTTGTTCGCCTGCTTGAGTCTGACGATCCGGATTTATTCAACTGGCTGATGAACCACGGCAAACCCGCCGACACCGAGTTGCAACGGATGGTGCAATTAATTCAAACACGGAATCGGGAACGTGGTCCTGTGGCAATCTGATCTTCGCGTCTCGTGGCGCTCGCAGTGGATGTCTTTATTGCTCCACGGGCTGGTTGCGGCCATCGTTTTACTCATGCCGTGGCCGCTCAGCTATACGCCGCTGTGGCTGCTATTACTTTCGTTTGTTGTTTTTGACAGCGTACGCAGCCAGCGTCGCATTAACGCGCGTCAGGGCGAGATTAAGCTGCTGATGGATTCCCGCCTGCGCTGGCAGGGAAAAGAGTGGGATATTCTCGGTGTACCCTGGATGCTTAACGCCGGGATGATGTTACGGTTACGCAAAGTGGGGGGCGGACGTTGCCAGCACCTGTGGCTGGCGGCGGACAGTATGGACGCATCAGAATGGCGGGATCTGCGCCGGATGTTGCTGCAACAGCCGACGCAGGAGTAACGCGCGTTAGCTGAATTTTTCTGCCATTTCGCCGAGGATCTGCTCGCACCAGGCCTGCAGGCGCTCGTCGCTGAGATCGTACTGATTGGTTTCATCCAGCGCGAGCCCGACAAACAGCTCGCCATCGGCAATAATCGGCTTTTTACTGGTGAATTCATACCCTTCGGTTGGCCAGTAGCCGATAAACGCCGCCCCTTTTGGTGCCAGCTTATCGTGCAGCATGCCGAGTGCGTCCAGGAACCATTCGCCGTAGCCTAACTGGTCACCCATGCCGTACATCGCGATAATTTTACCGTCGAAATTGACTGAATCGAGCTGATCCCAGATGGCTTCCCAGTCTTCCTGTATCTCACCAAAGTCCCAGGTTGGGATGCCCAGAATCAGCACATCGTACTGCTCCATCAAGGCGACCGAGTCATCTTTCAGGTTATGCAACGTCACCAGTTCCGGGCCAATGATGTCGCGAATTTTCTCCGCCGCCATTTCGGTGTAGCAGGTGCTGGAACCATAGAACAGACCAATATTCATCGCGTAACTATCTCAATTCTTGCTATGACTTTGCGCGTAGTGTACCAGAAACCGGTCGCAATCAGGCATAATGGCCTGACTGCAAAATCAAAGGGGCTGATGTGGAAAAGGATCTCGCACTCGTTGAACAGTTTCTCGACGCGCTGTGGCTGGAGAAAAATCTGGCCGAGAATACCCTCAGTGCCTACCGGCGCGATCTCACCATGCTGGTGGAGTGGCTGGCGCGTCGGGAGCTATCGCTTGCGAGCGCGCAAAGCGACGACCTGCAGGCGCTGCTCGCTGAACGCGTAGAAGGGGGGTACAAAGCCACCAGCTCTGCACGCTTGCTCAGCGCCATGCGTCGGCTTTTCCAGCATCTTTATCGGGAGAAGATTCGCGAAGACGATCCCAGCGCGCTGCTGGCGTCCCCGAAACTCCCGCAGCGGCTGCCGAAAGATCTCAGCGAAGCACAAGTTGAGAGATTATTACAGTCACCGGCTGTTGACCTGCCGCTGGAGTTACGCGATAAAGCCATGCTTGAGCTATTGTATGCTACCGGCTTGCGCGTTTCGGAACTGGTTGGCCTGACGATGAGCGACATCAGCCTGCGTCAGGGCGTGGTGCGCGTCATCGGTAAAGGAAACAAGGAAAGGCTGGTTCCGCTGGGAGAAGAGGCGGTTTACTGGCTGGAGACGTATCTTGAGCATGGCCGCCCCTGGCTGCTCAATGGCGCGTCTATCGACGTCCTGTTTCCGAGCCAGCGCGCGCAGCAGATGACGCGACAAACGTTCTGGCATCGCATCAAGCATTACGCCACACTGGCGGGTATCGACAGTGAAAAGCTTTCGCCGCACGTATTGCGTCACGCCTTCGCGACGCATCTGTTAAACCACGGCGCAGATTTACGCGTGGTGCAGATGCTGCTGGGACACAGCGATCTTTCAACGACGCAAATTTATACCCATGTCGCGACGGAACGCCTGCGGCAGCTACACCAACAGCACCACCCTCGTGCGTGAGTGCCGACAAATTGTAACAGGATCAATTATGAAAAAGTCTTTCGCGCTGTTCACCCTGCTGGCAGCCTCATTTACCGGCTTCGCCCATGCGGATGACGCCGCCATCAAACAGTCTCTGGCTAAGCTTGGCGTCACCAGCAGCGACATCCAGCCTGCGCCGGTTGCCGGTATGAAAACCGTACTGACCAACAGCGGCGTGCTGTACGTCACCGAAGATGGCAAACACTTTATTCAGGGACCGCTGTACGACGTGAGCGGCGCGCAGCCGGTGAACGTCACCAACCAGTTGCTGATGAAAAACCTGAACGCGCTCGAAAAAGAGATGATCGTCTATAAAGCGGCGCAGGAAAAACATGTGATTACCGTCTTCACCGATATCACCTGTGGCTACTGCCACAAGCTGCATGAACAGATGAAAGACTATAACGCGCTGGGCATTACCGTGCGTTACCTGGCCTTCCCGCGCGCAGGCGTACAGAGCAAGCCAGAGCAGGACATGAAAGCGATCTGGTGTGCCAAAGACCGCAACAAAGCGTTTGATGACGCGATGAACGGTAAAGACGTTAAGCCTGCCTCCTGCGACATCGACATTGCTAACCACTACGCGCTGGGCGTGCAGTTTGGCGTGAGCGGTACGCCAGCGATTGTCCTGAGTAACGGCTATGTTGTTCCGGGCTATCAGGGACCGAAAGAGATGAAAGAGTTTCTCGACGCGCACCAGAAACAGTTTGGTGGTAAATAATTCGCGTGAAAGCCCCCATCAAATTGCGCCGCCGCGAGGCGGTTGAACACGTTGATTTACCGGACGATCTCCCGCCGCTGCTAAAGCGCCTCTACGCAAGCCGCGGCGTGCGTCGCGCAGAGGATCTTGAGCGCAGCGTGAAAGGGATGCTGCCCTGGCAGCAGCTGAACGGTATCGAGAAAGCTACCGAAATGCTCTACAACGCGCTGCGTGAGGGAACGCGCATTGTGGTGGTAGGGGATTTCGACGCCGACGGCGCAACCAGCACCGCCCTGAGCGTGCTCAGCCTGCGCGCGCTGGGCTGCGATAATGTCACCTATCTGGTGCCAAACCGCTTTGAAGACGGCTATGGCCTCAGCCCGGAGGTGGTCGATCAGGCCCATGCCCGCGGTGCGCAGATGATCATGACCGTAGACAACGGGATCTCCTCCCATGCGGGCGTCGATCATGCTCACGCTTTGGGGATCCCGGTGCTGGTCACCGATCATCACCTGCCCGGCGATACGCTCCCCGCAGCAGAAGCGATTATTAACCCCAACCTGCGCGACTGCGATTTCCCGTCGAAATCCCTCGCCGGCGTGGGCGTGGCGTTTTATCTGATGCTGGCGTTGCGTACTCTCTTACGCGATAAGGGCTGGTTCGAATCCCGCGGCATTGCCGTTCCAAACCTGGCCGAATACCTCGACCTGGTGGCGCTGGGCACCGTGGCGGACGTGGTACCTCTTGATGCCAATAACCGCATTTTGACCTGGCAGGGTTTAAGCCGTATTCGCGCGGGCAAGTGCCGTCCCGGAATTAAGGCGCTGCTGGAGATTGCCAACCGCGATCCGCTCAAGCTGGCGGCAAGCGACCTGGGCTTTGCCCTCGGGCCGCGTCTGAACGCTGCCGGAAGGCTGGACGATATGTCCGTCGGCGTGGCGCTGCTGCTGTGCGACAACATCGGTGAAGCGCGCGTGCTGGCCAACGAGCTGGACGCCCTGAACCAGACCCGTAAAGAGATTGAGCAGGGGATGCAGGCCGAAGCGCTGACCCTGTGCGAAAAACTTGAGCGCAGCGGCGATACGCTGCCGGGCGGGCTGGCAATGTACCACCCCGAGTGGCATCAGGGCGTGGTCGGCATTCTGGCGTCGCGCATTAAAGAGCGCTTCCACCGCCCGGTGATCGCGTTTGCGCCTGCGGGCGACGGCACGCTGAAAGGCTCTGGCCGCTCGATTCAGGGGCTGCACATGCGCGATGCGCTGGAGCGTCTGGATACGCTTTACCCGGGTCTGATGATCAAGTTCGGCGGCCACGCGATGGCGGCAGGCTTGTCGCTGGAAGAGGCAAAGTTCGACGAGTTCCAGCGCCTGTTTGGCGAGCTGGTCACCGAGTGGATTGACCCGGCGCTGCTGCAGGGCGAAGTGGTCTCTGACGGTGAGCTGTCCGTCTCCGAAATGACGATGGAGGTCGCGCAGATGCTGCGCGATGCCGGTCCATGGGGGCAGATGTTCCCGGAACCGCTGTTCGACGGGCGATTCCGTCTGCTGCAGCAGCGTATCGTTGGCGAACGCCACCTGAAAGTGATGGTCGAGCCCGTGGGCGGCGGACCGCTGCTGGACGGCATCGCCTTCAACGTTGACACCTCCATCTGGCCGGACAACGGCGTGCGTGAGGTCGAGCTGGCGTACAAACTGGATATCAACGAGTTTCGCGGTAACCGCACCCTTCAGATCATCATCGACAATATCTGGCCAATTTAGCGGCAGTAATCTCTATAAAAAAGGGCGTGGATTCGGTACAATCCCGCTCTTATCACCGCATTTTGACAAGTCCATAAAAGAAAACAGACCATGTTTGAAATTAATCCGGTAAAAAACCGTATTCAGGACCTCACGGAGCGCTCTGACGTTCTTAGGGGGTATCTTTGACTACGATGCCAAGAAAGAGCGTCTTGAAGAAGTAAACGCCGAGCTGGAACAGCCGGACGTCTGGAACGAACCTGAACGCGCACAGGCGCTGGGTAAAGAGCGTTCCTCTCTCGAAGCTATCGTAGATACGTTAGATCAAATGGCTCAGGGGCTGGAAGACGTTTCCGGTTTGCTGGAGCTGGCCGTCGAAGCCGACGACGAAGAAACCTTTAACGAAGCCGTGGCAGAACTCGACGGGCTGGAAGAGAAGCTGGCACAGCTGGAATTCCGTCGCATGTTCTCCGGCGAATACGACAGCGCTGACTGCTATCTCGATATTCAGGCAGGTTCTGGCGGTACCGAAGCGCAGGACTGGGCCAGCATGCTGACGCGTATGTATCTGCGTTGGGCGGAAGCGCGCGGCTTCAAAACCGAAATTATCGAAGAGTCTGAAGGTGAAGTGGCCGGTATTAAATCCGTCACTATCAAGATCATTGGCGACTACGCCTACGGCTGGCTGCGTACCGAAACCGGCGTTCACCGCCTGGTGCGTAAAAGCCCGTTTGACTCCGGTGGCCGTCGTCATACTTCCTTCAGCTCCGCGTTTGTTTACCCGGAAGTTGACGAAGATATCGATATCGAAATTAACCCGGCGGACCTGCGTATTGACGTTTACCGCGCGTCCGGCGCGGGTGGTCAGCACGTTAACCGTACGGAATCTGCGGTGCGTATTACCCACATTCCAACCGGGCTGGTAACACAGTGCCAGAACGACCGTTCCCAGCATAAGAACAAAGACCAGGCCATGAAGCAGATGAAAGCGAAGCTTTATGAGCTGGAGATGCAGAAGAAAAATGCTGAGAAACAGGCGATGGAAGACAACAAGTCCGACATCGGTTGGGGCAGCCAGATCCGTTCTTACGTCCTTGATGACTCCCGCATCAAAGACCTGCGTACCGGGGTTGAAACCCGCAACACGCAGGCGGTGCTGGACGGCAGCCTGGACCAATTTATCGAAGCAAGTTTGAAAGCAGGGTTATGAGGAACCAACATGTCTGAACAACAAGCACAGGGCGCTGACGCGGTAGTCGATCTTAACAACGAACTGAAAACCCGCCGCGAGAAGCTGGCAGCGCTGCGCGAGCAGGGCGTGCCGTTCCCGAACGATTTTCGTCGTGACCACACCTCAGACCAACTGCACGCTGACTTCGACGGTAAAGAGAACGAAGAGCTGGAAGCGCTGAACGTTGAAGTGTCCGTGGCTGGCCGTATGATGACCCGTCGTATCATGGGTAAAGCGTCCTTCGTGACCTTACAGGACGTTGGCGGCCGCATTCAGCTGTACGTCTCCCGTGACGACCTGCCGGAAGGCATCTACAACGAGCAGTTCAAGAAGTGGGACCTGGGCGATATCCTGGGCGCAAAAGGTAAACTGTTCAAAACCAAGACCGGTGAACTGTCTATCCACTGCACCGAACTGCGTCTGCTGACCAAAGCCCTGCGCCCGCTGCCGGACAAGTTCCACGGTTTGCAGGATCAGGAAGCGCGCTATCGTCAGCGCTACCTGGACCTCATCTCTAACGATGAATCCCGCAAGACCTTCAAAATTCGCTCCCAGATCATGGCCGGTATTCGCCAGTTCATGGTCAACCGCGACTTTATGGAAGTGGAAACCCCGATGATGCAGGTGATCCCTGGCGGCGCGTCTGCGCGTCCGTTCATCACCCATCACAACGCCCTGGACCTGGACATGTACCTGCGTATCGCGCCGGAACTGTACCTGAAGCGTCTGGTGGTTGGTGGTTTTGATCGCGTGTTCGAGATCAACCGTAACTTCCGTAACGAAGGTATCTCCGTTCGTCATAACCCAGAGTTCACCATGATGGAACTCTATATGGCGTACGCGGACTACAAAGATCTGATCGAGCTGACCGAATCCCTGTTCCGTACCCTGGCGCAGGACATTCTGGGCACCACGCAGGTTCCTTACGGTGAAGAAGTGTTCGACTTCGGCAAGCCGTTCGAAAAACTGACCATGCGCGAAGCGATCAAGAAGTACCGTCCGGAAACCAACATGGCGGATCTGGATAACTTCGACTCTGCGAAGGCCATCGCTGAAAGCATCGGCATCAAGGTTGAGAAGAGCTGGGGTCTGGGCCGTATCGTGACCGAGATCTTCGAAGAAGTGGCCGAAGCGCACCTGATTCAGCCGACCTTCATTACCGAATACCCGGCGGAAGTCTCTCCGCTGGCGCGTCGTAATGACGAGAACCCGGAAATCACCGACCGTTTCGAATTCTTCATCGGCGGCCGTGAAATCGGCAACGGCTTTAGCGAGCTGAACGATGCGGAAGACCAGGCGCAGCGTTTCCAGGATCAGGTTGACGCGAAAGCAGCAGGCGATGACGAAGCGATGTTCTTCGACGAAGACTATGTGACCGCGCTGGAGCACGGCCTGCCGCCAACCGCAGGTCTGGGTATTGGTATCGACCGTATGGTGATGCTCTTCACCAACAGCCACACCATTCGTGACGTGATCCTGTTCCCGGCAATGCGCCCGGTGAAATAAGGCGTTACGTTGCTAAAAAAGCCCCGAAAGGGGCTTTTTTATTGCGCCGCGAACGCTCTCAGCGCGTCTCGCGCGACCGTTGCTTCCTGCACCATCCACGGGCTAAAGCTCCATGGGGCGGCGTCCAGCGCGCGGAATAACGACTCCAGCGTCACCCATTCAAATGCCATCACTTCATCATGGTTAATTCGCAGTTCGCTGGTGACGCGGGCAGCGAAGACCGGGCAAATCTCGTTTTCCACGATCCCGGAAGGATCCGTTTCGCGGTAGCGGAATTCTGAGGCGACAGGCGTAATCGCGGTAATTTCTGCGCCAATCTCATCGCGGCAGCGACGGATAATTGCCTCTTCCGTCCGTTCACCAGATTGAGGGTGACCGCAGACGGAGTTCGTCCAGACGCCCGGCCAGGCTTTTTTACTTAGTGCGCGTCGGGTTACCAGACACTCGCCTTCGGCGTTAAACAGCCAGGATGAGAACGCCAGATGCAGAGGGGTTTGGGCAGTATGCGCGGCGTATTTTTCCTGAGTGCCAATTACCATTCCCTGGTCATTAACCAAAATAACGTGTTCTTGAATACTCATTCATGCTCCAGTGCCAACGATGCGGATGGTTCTGCACCATCAACAGGGAGCATTATACGGCAATCTTATACGAACGGTTTGTTTCCAGGAGCGGAAAAGGGCTGACCCATATCTCTCCGGGCTGGTATCATAGTGCGCCATTCATGCTGACCGAGGATCTGTTTTGTTTGCAGGAAGCCTGACGAGAAACCCCATCATCGCCATCTTTTGCCTGACGCTGACGCTATTCCTGGCTGGCTGTTCAGGAAGCAAATCGTCGGATATGGGTAGCTATTCCGGTTCGGTCTATACCGTTAAGCGCGGGGATACGCTGTACCGGATTTCGCGCGCAACGGGGACCAGCGTGAAGGATCTGGCGCGCCTGAATAACATCTCTCCGCCGTACACCATCGAAGTGGGGCAAAAGCTGAAGGTGAACGGCAGTTCGTCCTCGGGCAAAAAATCCTCATCGAAAGGCAAAACCGCCAAAGTGACGCCGTCCTATCAGGTGCCGCAGTCGTCATGGCCGCCGGTTGGACAGCGCTGCTGGATTTGGCCTGCCAGCGGTAAAGTGGTCGCCCCTTACTCACTCTCTGAGGGTGGCAACAAGGGTATTGATATCGCCGCTGCGCGCGGTACGCCGGTTTATGCCTCCGGGGCAGGGAAGGTGGTTTACGTCGGTAACCAGCTGCGCGGCTACGGTAACCTGATCATGATTAAGCATGGCGAAGACTACATCACGGCCTACGCGCACAACGACACGATGCTGGTTAACAACGGGCAGAACGTGAAGGCGGGGCAGAAGATTGCCACCATGGGCAGTACCGGTACCGATTCGGTGAAGCTGCACTTCCAGATCCGCTATAAGGCGACGGCCATCGATCCGCAACGCTATCTTCCTGCGCCCGGCAGCAAACCGAAGTGCTAAGTGATTATTTAATCGCCGGTTAGTTGTGAAGAGGCTTGTATGAAGGTGCGTAAGGTCTATAATGCCTTACGCACCTCAAAGCGGGCGTAGTTCAATGGTAGAACGAGAGCTTCCCAAGCTCTATACGAGGGTTCGATTCCCTTCGCCCGCTCCAGATCTCCTGATAAAGCAATAAGTTATAACTTATCAGTTAGTTACGTAGCCCTGCTTTAGCAGGTACAACTTAAACTACCCATTGTTCTACGCCCGTACCTGTCGCATGATTGGTCTGTGGTACAAGGGAGCATATCTTCACGCTGGCGGTGGTTCCTGGTTCTTACCGCGACAGTACAACAACGAACAAAAAGCCGCATACCTGGCATAACTCCCGAACAGACTGATCACACGCATTTAAGCCCGATGTGAGGCCTTATGGCTGCTATTGTCTGAAATCTGATACATTGCACAAACATCATGTGGATTGCTGTAAAGTTCATCAGTATGATTGCTAGCACAATCAGCGATTGGGAAAGCACTTCTGGAAGATAAGGGACGAGACGATATGAAAGTGACTGATGAAGCTTTGTTACGTTCAGGGTTTACGCAGCCCGAATTGCAGAAGATAAAAAGCAATATTGAAAAATATGGAGGAACGCTTGGAGAGGCCATAAATGACCTTGCCAGGCGATTTGTTACCTTGGCGGGAGTGGTGGCTGTGTGTGCCTTAATCCTACTGCTACTTATCGTCTTCAGCTCACCTGATAGAGCATTTGCATGGGGGCTGGCGATGATCTTTGGGGTTGCCATTATGTCCTTCGCACAGCCGCCGGTAATTTCCTATAAATCCTGGCGTTACCGAAAAACTATCAAGGATTAATTGGTTCCATTTTCGGTTGTCAATAGATCGAAAATCACTTTTGCTTTAACACCATAACCGACAATCTTCATTGTTAGCTTAGGAGTGCTCATTGTGCTGACTTTGCGATAGTAATCATGTGGAAGCCAGCGAAATAATCTCCAGGCTCCAGTTTTTCGAGCGAGTCCTACAATGCTGTACACACTGGCACCAAGAGTAACACCATTATAGAGAGCCAAGCCCGTGTTAGGATTAAATCCCATGAACTGGGCCGTATGCATCGCGGAGTCAGCAATGATACCTTGCGAGGGTTTATGTCCTGCTGGCTGAGCAAAGTTGAGCACTTCTTTCGTTAATCCGTTCATTCCATCGGCAATCAGGACTGCCCCAGCCAGCATACCAATCGGCCCCATAGTGGATAACATCATAAAGCCACCAAAGAGAACCACGCCTGATAGCACCACATTTACAGCGGATATAACATAACCGACGATTTTATTATTTTCCTTAACAAATTCGACCTTCGCGTAAAGCTGTGCGGCTCTGGTTCTTAACAGGCGTTCTTGTTCGTGTAGATTATCCGTTTCGGCCCGCAGATTTTTGATGCAAGCAATGCATTCTTCATCGGTTTTGGCCCGTCGTGCAGTTTCAAATTCTTTATCTACAACCTGTTTTATCTCTTCGACAAACTTGATGCGTGTAAGACCATCTTGCAAATAGAATGCTGACAGCCGATTTGCTGTTTCGACGAGTTTCCGGGCTTCAAGATTCACCATGGTATCTGACCATGTTCTGTTCCAGCCCCTGTTGAGCAGCGCAATATCCATTAAAGACTCCTTCCCAAAATGTGTCTGGTCATTTTACGTGCAATAAGGTCGAAGACAACAGGAAATACTTTCACAACCCGCCCCCGTGGGGGGCCGTCTCTTTATTCTCCCAATTTACATCCTCCTGCTTAAAATATCCTGGTGTTGCCACTGCGTCACACCAGCGTGAAAGCTGGCTATACTCTTAGAAAGGTAAAGCGGTGAGGTAGACAGGTACTGAGTAGATTGAATCACGCACTCTATAAGCCGCCCGGTTGTGAAAGGTGTAGATGGTTCCCTTCACTGACAGATAGATCGCATCATTTTCGACTTTCCTCAATGCGTTTTTGTCCGTAGTGATCATGAAAGGCTCGTCATCGTCCTTCAGACTCTTAATAAATGATTTATCGTCTTTGTTAGCATCATACAAATAGAAACGGTAGGAAAAGCCTGTGGTGGCGCCTGCACTCGCTTCCGTGATGAATAGATTAGCCAGGTTGTTTACTTTCACCTTCTTGATAATCTCTTGCTCAAGTGGTGAGAAGTGCAGCATCTTGTAAACCCCAAAGGCGATAACAGTCAACGGTATCAGAAGAAGATACCGTCTCTTAAAAACCTGTGCGTTTTGCATAGTCGATACCCGCTCTTATCCAATATTGGTCATTAGGATCATCGCCGTATGGCGTTGAGCCATACCAATTACCAAAAGCCGCATCAGTTGTTCCTGCGCGACTTTGCGCCCATCCTGCGCCCCTAAGTAATACTTCGTCGGGAATCCCCGCAGCGTAACCAACAGCCCCGTAATGGAAGTTTCCAAAACTCTCGAACTGTCTATCGCGCTGTTTGTAATCCCATGGTCCATGCCCTCTTACCTGCTGATAAAACCATGCATAGGTGAGGGCTGACGGGCCACGATGAAAGCGAGCCATCATCATATTACTGACGATATTCACGCCTGGCGGGGCGAAAGAGGACACATCAAACGGCGGGTGAGGCGATACCGCTAATGTTGGGTATCTCACGCTTGCGCTCTCTCATTCCATGCATCGGTGAACTGCACGTTACCATCGCAGTATTTCCATGTGATTTTTTCATAACGAAGTTCTACGCACTCAAGGTGGGTATGCTTCTCTTTGGTCGGATCTTTGGTGTCGTGCATCACTGGCGAAACGCCGACAACTTTTACGCCTTCAAGCAGGAAGTTGAAGTATTCCGCTTCCTGTCCTGCGTCGTTGATCTTGTACCATTTGAACTCAGCAGATTTTAGCGTCTGACCAGTGGCTACGGCTTTATAGAGGTAGGGGGATGAACTATCAAACTCTTTTTGAATTAGCACAGCCGAGTGCTTGCGGGTTCCTGTGATCTTTCCCGTCATTCCGTCCGTTGGAATGCTGAGATTATGGGAAAATCCGGTGATCTCAATGCTGCCCTCACGGTCTTGAACGTCTACAGATCCTTTAATGTCTGCGCCGCCGTCATCTTTAAGCCATAGGTAAGCTGGAATAGCCATTTTTCTTTTCCTCATGTTGTTATACAAATTCATAAGGAAATTGTTCCGACAGGGAAAGTGGGTGGTAAATAAGCGTATCAAATTCAATTCGTTATATTTTATTGAGTTTGAGTTAAGTTAAACTAAATACATTTTTAATGTAAAAAGGCTGCATCCCGCAGCCTTTTCTTTTCACATTCACCCTTTCGGGAACACCCAAACATGCTTCTCCGGCAGCGAAAGATGGCAGTGCTGCGGATCCCGAACCTCATGCCCATACGCGCGAATGACAAAATCATCTCCCGGCGTGCGGAACAGGTACTCCCAGTGGTCACCAAGATACATGCTGGTGAGCAGCGGCAGTTCAAGCTGATTTTCCCCTGGCCCCTCAACCACCGCCACGCGCTCGACCCGGATCACCGCCGTAGCGTCATTACCGCTCTGTACCCCTTCGCCCGCCTGGCCCCACAGCACCCAGCCTTTTCCTTCGATACGCGCTCTGCCGTCGCGCACTTCGGTGACCTTACCGTGCAGGCGGTTGTTGCTGCCCATAAACTCGGCGGTAAACAGCGTTTTTGGCGAGCCGTACATCTCCTGCGGCGTGCCCTGTTGCTCAATTTTGCCGTTGTTAAGCAGCAGGATGCGGTCGGATATGGACATCGCTTCGTTCTGGTCGTGCGTCACCATCAGCGCGGATAACCCGAGTTTGATAATCAGCTCGCGCAGGAACACGCGGGCCTCTTCGCGCAGCTTGGCGTCGAGGTTGGAAAGCGGCTCGTCCAGCAAAATCACCGGTGGGTTGTACACCAGCGCCCGGCCAATCGCCACGCGCTGCTGTTGCCCGCCGGAGAGCTGGTGCGGGTGACGTTTGCCAAGATGGCCCAGACCCAGCTGGTCCAGCACGTCCTGTACGCGCTGCTGGATCTCTTTGGCCGGAACTTTACGCAGCTTGAGCGGATAGGCCACGTTCTCAAACACGGTTTTGTGCGGCCATAGGGCATAGGACTGGAACACCAGCCCCAGGTTACGCTCTTCTGCCGGGATCTCACTGCGCGGCGTGCCGTCGTAAACTTTATTGTTGCCAATGACAATCGACCCCTGCGTCGGTTTTTCCAGACCCGCGACGGCACGCAGCAGGGTGGTTTTACCACTGCCGGAGGGGCCTAACAGAGAGACCACTTCGCCGCGCTTCAGGTTCATGGAGACACCTTTTAAAACAGGATTGTCGCCGTAGGTTAAGTGCAGATCGTCAACCGCTAATTCAATCATGTATTTTCACTCCGAAACGAAGGGCAATGCCCAGACCTACCACGACCAGCAGGATGTTAATGAAAGAGAGCGCCGCCACGATATCAATGGCACCCGCGGCCCAGAGGGAAACCAGCATTGAACCGATGGTCTCCGTGCCGGGGGAAAGCAGATACACACCCGTTGAGTATTCGCGCTCAAAGATCAGAAACATCAGCAGCCACGAACCAATAAGACCGTAGCGGGAGAGGGGAATGGTCACATGGCGGGTGATCTGCCCGCGCGTCGCCCCGGTGCTGCGCGCGGCTTCTTCAAGCTCTGGCCCCACCTGCAGCAACGTGGAAGAGATAAGCCTCAGCCCGTAAGCCATCCACACCACGGTATAGGCCAGCCAGACGCTGAAAATGGTGCTGCGCAGCGAACGCAGCCAGACGATGACGTTCTCGCGCATCCAGTCGGTCCAGGCGAACCCGGAAAGCCAGCCGGATTTCAGCGAGTTGTCCAGCCACATCGGCAGGAACAGGAACACCCACAGGAACGCCAGACCGGCAAGCAGGCCAGGCACGGCGCGCGGCACCAGCACGCTGTAGTCCAGGAAGCGCGTGGTGTTATCCGGTTTGCGGTGCATCGCAATCCCGACGAACAGGTAGCACGCCACGGCCAGCGCGCCGCCAATCACCCCAATTGCCATGGAGTTGACGATGGCGCGCAGCAGGTTGGGCTGTGCCCAGATGGTGCGGAAAGTGCTCAGCGAAAGCTCATCCCACAGCGAAACGCCCACACCCCAGTTGGAGATAAACGCGCGCAGCACTACGCCGAGCAGCGGCACGCCGATGGTGACGGTGAGCCAGAAGGCAACCACCGCCCCGGCAACCCAGCGCCATTTGCCCAGCGGTAACGCGCGAGCCTGTGAGGCTTTCCCTTTCATCGTGACGAAGCGGTTGGCGGTGCGCATCAGACGGCGCTGGAGCATCACCAGTGGGATGGTGATGCAAATCAGCACCACGGCAACCGCCGCCATCAGGTGATATGACGGTGTGCCGAGCTTGTTTGTCAGCTGGTACAGGTAGGTTGCCAGCACCATATTGCCTTCCGGATCGCCGAGCACCAGCATCAGGCCAAATACTTCCAGCCCGAGGAAGAACAGCAGCACGATGGCGTACAGGATCGACGGGCGCACCATCGGCAGGCTGACGGAGGTCATCACCTGCAGCGGAGAGGCACCCGCAATGCGCGCGGCTTCTTCCACATCAGAGCCGACGCTGCGCAGCGCGGATGAAATATAGAGATAGGCATGCGGCACGTGCGTCAGGCCAGCAATGACCACGATGCTCGACATATCGTAGATGTTCCACGGCACAAAGCCGATCAGCGCCTGCGCCCACAGGGACAGAAAGCCCACCGGACCGGCGGCCACCACATAGCCAAAGCCGAGCACCATCGGCGATACGAAAATGGGGACCAGGATCAGCGGTTCAATCAGGCGGCGGCCGGGCAGGTCGGTGCGAACCATCAGAAACGCCAGCACGCCACCCAGCGGAATGGCGATGATGACCAGCCCGAAGGCGAGAATAAAGCCGCTTCTCAGGGCCTTATAGAAATCAGGGTCGGTGAAGATAAAGCCAAATGATTCAAGGCTCCACTCTTTTGCCGGAGAAAAGAACGGAGCGGACAGGAAGCTCTGTATCACGATAAATGACAGCGGCGTGTAGATAACCAGAGCGGTTATCAGCACGACGATGCCGCGCGGCAGGCTTTGCCACTTTCTGCGTAATGTATTCATGGGGTATCCCTGGTGTTGCAGCCCAATAAAACGAACTCAGTCGACAGGGAGCGCGACGGCGTGCGCCGCGCCCGAACGCTTATTTGGCGGCGGCTGCACGCCACTCTTTGATGTACTCCAGGCGTTTTTTCGGCTGCAGGTACTCCAGCAGCGTTTCATCAACCGGGATCGGCTTCAGCGCGTTACCGAGGATTTTGGTCAGGCCGTCAATATCATTTTTGCCTTCGATATCGTTACGGATGGAGGGAATATCCGCCTGACTGGCCAGAATGCTTTGCCCTTTTTCAGACAGCACATAGTCCAGCCACAGTTTTGCCGCATTGCTGTTTTGCGCCTGCTGGCTGATGAACGACACGCGCGAGAGCACCAGCGTGTAATCTTTCGGGTACGAAATGCCGAGAGAAGGATCGTTCTTCGCGCGGGCTTCAGCATAGGATCCGAGGATGTTAAAGCCGATCAGGTTTTCACCGGAGGAAACCCTCTCCATCATGGTGCCCGTTGATGACTGCACCGCTAAGCCGCCTTTGGCGACGTCGGCCAGGGTTTTAAAGTAGTTTGGATCGGCCTTGTGATCCTGCACGGAAAGCATAAAGCCAAGACCCGATTTTTCGATGTCGTAGGTGGTGACTTTGCTCTTGAATTTGTCCGTCTGGCTGG
This sequence comes from Enterobacter bugandensis, assembly GCF_900324475.1. NCBI lineage: Bacteria > Pseudomonadati > Pseudomonadota > Gammaproteobacteria > Enterobacterales > Enterobacteriaceae > Enterobacter > Enterobacter bugandensis. The sequence goes on along the minus strand of NZ_LT992502.1, from coordinate 3,853,299 downwards.
CAATCAGCTTCGCCAGCGCGGCGTGAGAATCCGGCACGTCGCCAGCCGGGATCAGGCGCTTGTTGTAGATAAAGACCACTGGCTCATAGGTGGTGCCGTATGCTTTATCTTTCCAGACTGCCCATTTCGGCAGCTGACTTTGCTCCGGCGATTTGTACTCCATGGCGTAGTCGGTGGCGAGTTTCAGCCCGGTGTCCATTGAGGAGCTCCAGACCACGTCGCCGCTACCGCCACCGGAGGCCTGTTCGCTGATAAAACGGTTGTACAGCTCGGTGCTGTTCATGTCGTTGTATTCAACTTTGATGCCCGGGTAGGTTTTTTCGAAACCCGCAATCAGCGGCCCGGCGGCTTTGGTGTCGGTGGTGGAGTAAATCACCACCTTGCCCTCTTTGGTGGCGGCATCGACAACTTTTTGATACTCAGCAGGATAGCCCTGCGGCAGGGCAGAGAGTGCAGAAGCAGAGAACAGGACGGTAGCGGTAAGCAGAGAAATTCGGAACGTGTTCGACATTATAGTTAACCTTTTAGTTACATTTGAGGAACTAATTGTCAACATAGCGTAAAGCGCGCCTCCGACAATAGGGAGGCGCGGGCAATGATTCCGAAGTGTGACTGTCACCATCGTTTCAGCAATTAACACCATAAAATCCGCGAACGTTTGCCTGCGAACGGTTTCGGATTACGGTTTATCATCGGCTTTGCGGTATAGCCGCCGTGGATGACCAATATTGCCATACAGCATTTCGACGATGATTAACCCGCTCTCCACACAGTATTCCAGGTAGCGACGCCCCGTGGTTTTGCTGATCCCCACGTTTTCCACCACCTCTTCAACCGACATCGCGCTGTCGGGATGTTCGGCGAACAGGCGTTTAATCCTTTCCAGCGTTTGGGGTTCAATGCCCTTCGTCGACGGCGTAATGGAGGCTTCCGCGGCAGGCAGATTAAACAGACGATCCAGCGCGTGCTGGTCGACCACCTTCACCTGCTGCACGGTGTGGACGAAGCGCATAAACCGCTCCAGCGAGGCGTGCAGGCGCTGGAAAAAGACGGGCTTGATCAGGTAGTCAAACGCGCCGCTGCGCATGGCATGGCTGCAGGTCTGCATATCGCTGGCGGCGGTGATGAAGATCACCGAGCATTCATAGCTTTTCAGCAGCGGGTTATCGATGAGCTCCACGCCTTTACCGTCCGGGAGATAGTTGTCCAGCAGGATAAGCCGCGGCTGATGCTGACGAATCAGGCTGCATGCCTGCTCAATCGACGCGGCGATGCCCACCACGCGCAAGTGAAAATTCTGCTCGATATACTCGCGATGCAGTTCCGCCAGGTGCGGTTCATCTTCAACGATCACAACGTCAAGTGGTCGGGTCATGCTGTTGTCCATTGGGAATAAACACAGAAAAAATGGTGCCCTGCGGCGTGTTGTCGGCGATCTCTATGCTGCCGCCCGCTTTCCTGATATAGCCTGCCACCAGAAACAGACCAATACCGTGCTCGGTACCCACAATGTCGTTTTCACTTTCCGGTTTGCTGCTGAATCCCTGGCGGAAAATGTGTGGCTTCACCGCCTCATCCACACCGCAGCCTCTGTCTGCCACCTCTATCAACAACTCCTGGTTGCGGTCAGAAATGTAGAGTTCCACCGGCGCGGGGACCGGTGCCTTAAGGGTCGCGTCCACCGCGTTATCCAGCAGGTTACCAATAATGGACATCAGCTCCGTTTCGTTGAGCGTGCCGGGCATGCGGGTGAGCTGGCAGGCCGGGTCAAACTGCAGTTCAACGCCTTTTTCGCGCGCGCTGACGTATTTTCCTAACAGCAGCCCGCACAGGGCCGGAGAGACAAAATGGGCGGAGACAAAATCCAGCACGCGCTGCGCGCCTTCTGACTGCACCTGGATGTAACGGATCGCCTCGTCATAGTGTTTCATCTGCAGCAGCCCCACCAGCGTGGCGGTCCAGTTCAGCTGCTCGTGGCGCATAATGCGCAGGTTGTCCGCATAGCGCTTGATCTGGCTCAGTTGGCTGCTGAGGGTGTTAATGTCGTTTTTGTCGCGAAAGCTGTACACCCAGCCGCTTTCAACGCCGGGTTCGACCTCAATCGCCACGCGGTTAACGATCACCTCTCGCTGGTTAAGCACTGCGATTTGGTCGTGGCGACCAGCGCTTACCGAGGCGTAGCGCTGGGATAAAAAGCCCGGCGACGTCTGCAGAACGTCTTCCAGCGGTTTGCCGATAAGTTCTTTCTCACTTTGATGAATATCGAGCATCTCCCTGGCTGCCCGGTTAATTAAAATCAGCCGCTTCTCTTCATTGATGGCAAATACCCCCTCGTACATGGCTTCTAATAGCGCGCGTTGCTGCAAAACCAACTGGGCGATATCTTTCGGCTCAAGGCGGAACATCTGCTTTTTAAGATTGCGGGTAAACAGCCAGGAGAAAATAAACAGCAACAGCAGAAGGGCAATACCGTACAGTCCAGCCTGCCAGAGAATGCGGGCGTTAATATTGGCGATATACGAGGTCAGATAGCCGACCGAGACGATGCCAATGACCTGATGCTGCGCATTAAAGATTGGCGCTTTGCTGCGCAGCGACACCCCAATCCCGCCCTGACGCACGGAAATAATGGTTTTGCCTTTTAACACCTCCGCATTATCCCCTCCGATCATCGGTAAATTAATGCGCTCCGGTGATTCCGAATGATAAAGGTGCTGTTCCCGGGTATCGCCAATCACAATATAGCTGGCATCGCTTTCGGCACGCAGCGGCTGTATTAAGCGGGCGATACCGGGGATATCTCTGGCTGCCACCATTTCCGCCAGACCCGGTATCAGGGCGATTTCACTGGCCTGAACCCGGGCGCGCTGGCCCAAATCGTGGTGTAGCTGTCGGTCAATAAAATGAAACAGGATCGTTCCCAGCAGAACTAACAGCAGGCAGGAGAAGCACACCAGCGCTAAAAATAGCTTTACCTGAAAAGAGAGTCTGCGTTTCATTCCACCTGTGCTAGCCCTATGAAAGTGAGAGATTTTCGGAGCCTGACATGTGCCAATAGCGGACGCAATCTGGCGAGAAAAGAGTTGTGACCTGGCTTTTCGTTTTCGGCGTTATAGCCATCAGGATCCCGTAAGGCTATGCTTCATTCAGCAAGATAATAATTACAGAGGCAATGTCATGGATAAAGAACTACTGGATGAGGGGTACCGGGCCTATACCGGCGAGAAAATTGACGTTTACTTTAATACCGGGATCTGCAAACACTCAGGTAACTGCGTGCGTGGGAGCGCAAAGCTGTTTAATCTGAAACGTAAGCCGTGGATCATTCCCGATGAAGTGGACATTGAAACGGTTGTACGCGTGATTGATACCTGCCCGAGCGGTGCGCTGAAGTATCGCCAAAAATAAGCGAGGAACCATGGATATTCTGGAAGGCCATAACAAGTTTTACGTGAATGATGAGAACGGCAACCAGGTCGCGGAGATTGTCTTCGTGCCGACCGGCGAGCACCTGAGCATTATCGAGCATACTGATGTGGATGAGAGCCTGAAAGGGCAGGGCGTCGGTAAACAGCTGGTGGCGAAAGTGGTGGAGAAGATGCGCGGTGAGAACCGCAAAATTATTCCGCTGTGCCCGTTTGCGAAGCATGAGTTTGATAAGACGCGGGAATATGACGATATTCGGGCGTAAATAACGCGCCCGGCAGCACGCCGGGCACGAGTACGTCTAGCCAACAAACATCACCGACACGCACAGCACGCCGACGACCAGCGTCAGCAGGCTGCCAATTGAGCGGTACGGTTTCAGGGAAGGGATCAGATACGTCGACAGCGTCGGCATGATAAACAGGATCATGGCGATAAGCGGGCCGCTGATGGCGTAAATCATCGAGATGGCGTTCGGGTTAATGCAGCAGACCGCAAAGGTGATTAACGACACCCCCATAATGGAAATCGCGCGGTTAAAGGCGCGGCTCTTTTTAATCCCCACCTGATTAAGCGACGACTTCACGATCTCCGTCGCCCCTTCAATCACCCCAAAATAGGTGCCGAGGAACGATTTCGACATCGCTACGATCGCCACGATAATCCCGGAAATGCCGAGCCAGGCTGGGGAAGACGGCATCATCGACAGCGCTGACAGAATCGTCACCCCCTGCTCTTTGGCGGCCATAATATAGGACGGTGGGATAGAGAGCAGGCAGCTGAAGACAAAGAACAGCACGCTCAGGCAGATAATCAGGTACGCCACCTTCATGATCTTCTTGCATTTATCCATGGCACCGTCGGCAAACTTCTCGCGACGGTCAACGGCAAACGTTGAGATAATCGGGGTATGGCTAAAGGCAAACACCATAACCGGAATTGAAATCCATACCTGATGCAGCGTTTGGCGATCGAAAGCCATCTGGCTGGTGAGCAACGAGGGCTGCCAGCTTCCGGTGAGATAGATCGAGACAAACAGGAAATAGGCAATCAGCGGAAACACCAGGAAGCCCATCACTTTTATGGTGATATGCCGTCCCATCAGGAAAATCAGATTCAATACCAGCACCACCCCCAGGCTGACCAGCACGCGAACGGCGGTATCCACCGTCAGGTGTTTTGCCAGCTGCTCGGTTAACGAGTTGGTAATGGCCACCGCATAAATCTGCACCACCACAAAAAAGGCGATGAAATAGAGCGTGGTGATCAGATTGCCAATCTTCTTACCATAGTAGTGGGAGACGGCGCCGGTGATCCCTTCATTACCTTTTGTGTTTGACGAGAGAATAAATTGCGCCAGCGCCCGGTGCGGCCAGTAGGTTAACGGATAGGCCACGAGGGCGGTGATAAACAGGACAATAGCGCCTGCGGAGCCCAGCTGAATGGGCAAGAACAGCGTTCCTGCACCCACGGCCGTGCCATAGAGAGCGAAACTCCAGAGAGTCTCATCTTTTGACCAAATTTTCGACATTAGAGCAACGTTTCAACTAACAAACCATCAGAATGGCGTGCAATTTACCATAGTTATGCCTGAAGAGCGCAGTTGCTTCGACGGAGTTTGGCCGGAACAGGCGTCCGGCCAGCGAGGGTTTAGCCTGCCAGAGCGCGTCGTTGCTGGCGACGCTTAAGGAATTTCTCACGCAGGATATCGTATGCCCAGTTATAGAACATGGTGTATGGCAGGAAGAACAGGAAGAAACCAATTTCTAACGTGAATGCCTCAAGCAGGGTCACGCCCAGCACGGCGGCGACAATCGACACGCCGATTACAATAAACCCGCATTCGAACCCCAGGGCGTGCAGCGCGCGCACTTTTGCCGTACGTTTTACGCGCTGGACAGGCCAGAAACGGTCGAAGCCGAAGTTATAGATAATGTTCCAGAGCATGGCGGTGGTAGCCAGGATAATGGTTAACCCACCCATCTCCACCACCGAGCGCTGCATCAGCCATGCCGCCGTGGGGGCGAGAATTGCCGTGGCAATCCCTTCGAAACAGACAGCATGAAAGATCCGCTCCGGCAGCTTACGTTGGAGTGCATCCTGATGTTGCATAGTGTAGACCTCATTAATTCACCGGTATGGGCGTTGATGCAGCCTATTTTTATCGCTAAAGCTGATATATTAAAGATGGTATCCATCGATAAAGTAGATAGTTTATGCGCTATTCACCTGAAGCTCTTACCGCATTTGTTGAGACCGTTGCGGCAGGCTCTTTCTCTGCTGCCGCGCGCAGGCTGCGTAAAAGCCAGTCGACGATCAGCACCTCCATTGCCAACCTTGAAGCCGATCTGGGTTTCGAACTGTTTGACCGCTCGGCGCGCCAGCCGGTGTTAACGGTCCAGGGAGAACAGGTGCTGGGCTATGTGCAGGCCATTCTCGCCGCCAGCACGCGGCTGGATGAGCTGGCGGTGTCGTTAACGGCACAAACGGAGGCGCGTCTGACGTTTGTCCTCTCCGATACCCTCAACCCCGACGTGCTTGAAGATCTGATGAAGCAGTTTGACGCTCGCTTTCCCCACACGGAATTCGAATGCCTGATTGGCGAGGAAGAGGACGTGATCGATCTGCTGCAAAAGGAGCGCGCGCAGGTGGGGCTGACGGAAGCGCGAGACGGTTATCCTACGGATATTGGCGCTACCCGGCTGCCGGTGCAGACCCGAATGGCGATATATGCCGCGACCACGCATCCGCTCGCCGGACAACACGAGGTGCAGAGCGACGAGCTGCACGGCTGGCGGGAGCTGAGGCTCAGTACCTACCTTGAGCGCGAGGCTGAGATCGCGCGCGGGCCCGTCTGGTCAGCGCCGAACTACCTGTTACTGCTGAGTATGGCCGTCCAGGGGTTCGGCTGGTGCGTGCTGCCGTGCGCGCTGGTGGATGAATTCGCCGCCGCGAAGTCGCTGGTACAGCTCAATGTTCCCGGCTGGCCACGGGCGATCGGCATCGATCTACTGTGGAATAAACGATCCCCTCCCGGCGTGGCCGGAAGCTGGCTGCGGCAGTATCTGCAGGATGCACGCTAATCCTTGTGATTAAACTCACTATTTTTAAACAATTAAGATAATTGCCAGTAACAATCCTCTACTATCGTCATGTCATTTAACACAGAGGTCGTGATGAAAGATGTCGTAATAGTGGGTGCGTTGCGTACGGCTATCGGCTGTTTTCAGGGAGCGCTTGCGCGTCACTCGGCGGTTGACCTGGGCAGCGTGGTCGTTAAAGCGCTGGTGGAACGTAGCGGGATCGCAGCCCATGAAGTTGATGAGGTGATCCTGGGGCAGGTTCTTACGGCCGGTGCCGGGCAAAACCCTGCGCGTCAGGCGGCGCTGAAGGGCGGGCTGCCCAACACCGTTTCCGCCATTACCATCAACGACGTCTGTGGTTCAGGGTTAAAAGCGCTGCATCTCGCCACCCAGGCCATTCAGTGCGGTGAAGCGGATGTGGTTATAGCTGGCGGACAAGAGAACATGAGCCGCGCGCCGCACGTTCTCACCGATAGCCGAACCGGCGCGCAGCTGGGTAACAGCCAGCTGCTCGACAGCCTCGTGCATGACGGGCTGTGGGATGCGTTCAACGACTATCATATGGGCGTGACGGCAGAAAACCTGGCGCGCGAGTACGGCATTAGTCGCGAATTGCAGGACGCCTATGCGCTCAGTTCGCAGCAAAAAGCGCGTGCCGCGATTGATTCCGGTCGCTTTCGCGACGAGATTGTCCCGGTCAGCACGCAGCGTCAGAACGGCGAGGCGATCGTCGTCGATACTGATGAACAGCCGCGCACGGATGCCAGCGCAGAAGGCCTGGCGAGACTGAATCCCGCGTTTGAAACGCAGGGCTCGGTCACCGCGGGCAATGCCTCGTCCATTAACGACGGTGCCGCCGCCGTGATGATGATGAGCGAAAGCAAAGCCCTTGAGCTCGATCTCCCCGTGCTGGCCCGCATTAAGGCGTTTGCCAGCGTGGGCGTGGATCCAGCGTTAATGGGGATTGCGCCGGTCTACGCTACCCGTCGCTGCCTGGAGCGCGCAGGGTGGCAACTTTCGGATGTCGATCTGATCGAAGTGAACGAAGCCTTTGCCGCGCAGGCGATCTCGGTCGGCAAAATGCTGGAGTGGGATCCGCTGCGGGTCAACGTGAACGGCGGTGCAATTGCGCTGGGTCATCCCATCGGCGCGTCCGGCTGCCGAATCCTGGTTTCGCTGGTCCACGAAATGAAAAAGCGAAACGCGCGCAAAGGGATCGCTACCCTCTGTATAGGCGGCGGACAGGGCGTGGCGCTCGCCATCGAACGTTAATTTCTCCCCACTTAAAAAACCTCCTTCGGGAGGTTTTTTTTATCGTGTTCTTCTCTTCATGGGAAGTAATCGTGATCCGCGCGTCATTTCTGTTATAAACAAAAATAAAAAATGAAACGTTGTTTTAATTGCAATTGAAAACCCTATTTTATGCCGCTAGTATGTGCTCATCATAAAACGAAACGTCGTTTCGTTTAATTTCTGCCTTCGGGCATGACCACATCTGGAGGTTACCGTGGACGTCAGACAAAGCATCCACAGCGCGCACGCCAAAACGCTGGATACTCAGGGACTGCGCAGCGAATTTTTAGTTGAGCAGGTGTTCGAAGCCGATAAATACACCATGGTCTATAGCCACATCGACCGCATTATCGTGGGCGGCATTATGCCGGTGGCGAAAACTGTCTCCGTGGGCGGTGAAGTAGGCAAGCAGCTGGGCGTAAGCTACTTCCTGGAGCGTCGTGAACTGGGCGTGATTAATATTGGCGGGCCGGGCACGATTACCGTGGACGGCCAGTGCTACGAGATTGGCCATCGCGACGGGCTGTACGTCGGCAAAGGGGCGAAAGAGGTGGTCTTTGCCAGCATCGACGGCGGTAAACCCGCGAAGTTTTACTACAACTGCGCCCCGGCGCACACCACTTATCCAACCAAAAAAGTAACGCCCGCTGACGTTGCGCCCGTGACGCTGGGCGACAACCTCACCAGCAACCGCCGCACCATCAATAAATACTTCGTGCCGGATGTGCTGGAAACCTGCCAGCTCAGCATGGGTCTGACCGAGCTTGCGCCAGGCAACCTGTGGAACACCATGCCGTGCCATACCCACGAACGCCGCATGGAAGTCTACTTCTACTTCAACATGGATGAAGACGCCTGCGTGTTCCACATGATGGGACAGCCTCAGGAAACTCGCCATATCGTCATGCATAACGAGCAGGCGGTGATTTCACCCAGCTGGTCTATTCACTCCGGCGTGGGGACGAAAGCCTATACCTTCATCTGGGGGATGGTTGGAGAAAACCAGGTCTTCGATGATATGGACCACGTCGCGGTTAAGGATCTGCGCTAGTCGCGGGCAGTTAAGCATACATCTGCCTGTTGATGACAGGCGCTGAAAGAGTAAGGAACAAACATGATTCTGGATGCATTTTCTCTGCAGGGTAAAGTGGCCGTGGTTTCCGGGTGTGACACCGGACTGGGCCAGGGGATGGCGTTAGGCCTGGCGGAAGCGGGCTGTGATATCGTCGGGATTAACATCGTTGAGCCCACGGAAACCATCGAACGCGTAACCGCGCTGGGCCGCCGTTTTCTCAGCCTGACCGCCGACCTGCGTAAAATCGACGCTATTCCGGAGCTGCTGGATCGCGCGGTGGCGGAATTTGGCCATATCGACATTCTGGTCAACAACGCGGGGCTGATCCGCCGTGAAGACGCGATTAACTTCAGCGAGACCGACTGGGACGATGTCATGAACCTGAACATCAAGAGCGTGTTCTTTATGTCCCAGGCGGCGGCGAAGCACTTCATCGCGCAGGGCAAGGGCGGCAAGATCATTAACATCGCGTCGATGCTCTCCTTCCAGGGCGGCATCCGCGTGCCGTCTTACACCGCATCGAAAAGCGCGGTGATGGGCGTGACCCGCCTGCTGGCGAACGAATGGGCGCAGCACAACATCAACGTCAACGCGATTGCGCCGGGCTACATGGCCACCAACAACACCCAGCAGCTTCGCGCGGACGAAGAACGCAGTGCGGCGATCCTGGAGCGTATTCCGGCGGGCCGCTGGGGGCTGCCGAGCGATCTGATGGGGCCGGTAGTGTTCCTGGCTTCCCCGGCATCAGACTATATCAATGGTTATACCGTCGCGGTTGATGGCGGCTGGCTGGCGCGATAACCTAACTTATGACAAATACCTCTGCTCTTCGGCGGAGGTTTTTTTTGCTTAAAATTTGTCAAAGTCCATATTGATAAACACGAAAAATCCATATTTAAAAATCATAGATGACTGCCATCACACTTTTATTACTTAAAAATTAAGGCGTTAGTAAAATTAGGTGTTTATCCAGCATTAGTTGAAATTGTAATGTCCATCACAGATCGCTATGCCATAGCGAAATAATCCATATCTTCACGAATTCCGGCCTGACACTTTTCCCCGCTATCTCGTAATTTCATTTAACGAATTTTGCTGTTGAGGCAGGAAAAATATGACATCTATAAATGACTCTACCCTGATGCCCGCCGCGCTGCGCGATACCCGCCGCATGAACCAGTTTGTCTCCATTGCGGCAGCCGTGGCCGGTTTGTTGTTCGGCCTGGATATCGGCGTTATCGCCGGGGCGCTGCCGTTTATTACCGATCACTTTACGCTGAGTAACCGCCTGCAGGAGTGGGTGGTGAGCAGCATGATGCTCGGCGCGGCCATCGGTGCGCTGTTTAACGGCTGGCTTTCGTTTCGCCTTGGGCGTAAATACAGCCTGATGGTCGGGGCTGTCCTGTTTGTTGCCGGGTCCATTGGTTCGGCGTTTGCCACTAACGTTGAAGTGCTGCTGCTCTCCCGCGTACTGCTGGGCGTGGCGGTGGGGATTGCCTCCTACACCGCGCCGCTGTATCTCTCCGAAATGGCGAGCGAGAACGTGCGCGGCAAGATGATTAGCATGTACCAGCTGATGGTGACGCTGGGCATCGTGCTGGCGTTCCTGTCCGATACGTACTTCAGCTACAGCGGTAACTGGCGGGCGATGCTCGGCGTGCTGGCGCTGCCTGCGGTAGTGCTGATTGTTTTAGTGATCTTCCTGCCCAACAGTCCGCGCTGGCTGGCACAAAAAGGGCGTCACGTGGAAGCGGAAGAGGTGCTGCGCATGCTGCGCGACACGTCTGAGAAAGCGCGTGAAGAGCTGAACGAGATCCGCGAAAGCCTGAAGCTGAAGCAGGGCGGCTGGTCGCTGTTTAAGGCTAACCGCAACGTGCGCCGCGCGGTGTTCCTCGGCATGTTGCTGCAGGCGATGCAGCAGTTCACGGGGATGAACATCATCATGTATTACGCCCCGCGCATCTTCAAAATGGCCGGTTTTACCACCACCGAACAGCAGATGATCGCCACGCTGGTGGTGGGGCTGACCTTTATGTTCGCCACCTTTATTGCGGTGTTCACCGTCGATAAAGCCGGACGTAAACCGGCGCTGAAAATTGGCTTTAGCGTGATGGCGCTCGGTACGCTGATCCTCGGCTACTGTCTGATGCAGTTTGATAACGGCACGGCGTCCAGCGGCCTCTCCTGGCTCTCCGTGGGCATGACCATGATGTGTATTGCTGGCTACGCGATGAGCGCCGCGCCGGTGGTGTGGATCCTGTGCTCTGAAATTCAGCCGCTGAAATGTCGCGATTTTGGTATCACCTGTTCCACCACCACCAATTGGGTGTCGAACATGATCATCGGCGCGACCTTCCTGACGCTGCTGGATGCGATTGGCGCGGCGGGAACCTTCTGGCTCTATACGGTGCTGAACGTTGCATTTATTGGCGTGACATTCTGGCTAATTCCAGAAACCAAAGGCGTGACGCTGGAACATATTGAACGCAAGCTGATGAGCGGGGAGAAACTGCGAAATATCGGCGTGTAAGGGTTAATGCCGGGTAAGCTCAGCGCCACCCGGCGTTTTGTTAGCGTGATGCTGAATAACTACCAACTTTGATAGCAATTCCTCAGATAGTCCATTCTCGCGTTCAGATTATTCTTAGTTTCTTGTATTATCGGGCAACTGAACTCACCCGGCAGGAATTTACTGCACCCGAAACAGAAGAACGGCTATGTCAGCAATGGATTTCAAAAAAAATACGGACCTCGATTTTCCCTCATATGCTCCTCCAGCAGTCAGTTCAAAAGAGATCGATCTTCTGGGCCTGTTAGATATTCTGATTACCGCGAAAAAACGTATTGCCACCATTATCTTTGTTTTCGCGCTGGCAGGTCTGGCAATTGCGCTTCTACTGCCGCAAAAATGGACCAGTAAAGCGGTGATCACTCCGGCGGAACAGACACAGTGGAACCCGCTGAGCCAGATGATGGTTGCGCTGCAGGTTCTTGATGTGAAGGTGCCGGTTACCCGTCAGGAAGTCTTTGACCTGTTTATTAAAAAATTCCAGTCGCAGTCATTGCTTGAAGAGTATATGACCTCTTCCCCTTACGTGATGGCGCAGCTCAAGAATGCGCAAGTGGACCCGCTTGAACTGCACCGTGCGGTTGTCAATATTGCAGACAAAATGAAAGCGGTGAATGATGTTCAGGGAAAAGATGCGGATAAAGCGCCTTTCGTCTCCTGGACATTGAGCTTCACCGCGCCGACCGCAGCCGATGCCCAATCCGTTCTGGAGGGGTATATCAACTATATCTCGGCAATTGTTGAGAAAGAAACGGTGCAGAATATCCGCAACCAGATCGCCCTCAAAACGAACGAGGTAGAGCAGCAGCTGACGCTCGACCGCGTTCGTCTGACCAATGTACATAACACCAACCTGCAGCGGCTGAACTATTCGCTGGAAGTGGCGAATGCGGCGGGCATTAAGAAGCCCGTTTATAGCAACGGACAGGGGATAAAAGACGATCCGGATTACTCCGTTGCGCTCGGGGCTGACGGTATCGCGGAAAAGCTAAGGATTGAAAAAAATCTGAAGGATGTGACGGAGCTGAACGCGGACTTCCAGAACCGGGAATATTACCTGGCGCAGCTGAAACAACTCTCCTTCGCAGACGTTAAGCTTGAGCCATTCAGGTATCAGCTTTCGCCATCGATGCCGGTGAAAAAAGACGGCCCGGGCACAGGCATGATTGTCATTCTGGCGGCGATCCTTGGCGCTCTGTTTGCCTGCGGCAGCGTATTACTCCGTGAGGCCATGCTCAGCCGAAACCCATTGCCAGAGCCGGTAACGGAATAAATTCTGCACACATGAAGGCGCTGCAACAGCGCCTTTTTTATTTCAGGAAATCCTCGCGAACAGGCGTAAAGGTGTCCAGCAGCGTGCCGGCCCTGAGGCAGACGCAGCCGTGCATCACATGTGGTTTTTTGTAGAGGGTATCTCCCGCCGTCACGACATGCTTCTCTTCACCAATGGTAAACTCAAATTCACCAGAGAGAACATAGGTTAACTGTTCGTGCGGGTGGTTATGCAGTGGGCCAATCGCGCCCTGCTCAAACTGTACTTCAACCGCCATCATCCTGCCGCCGTGGGCCAGCACGCGACGCGTAACGCCGTTCCCCAGATCTTCAGACGCGGTCTCTTTGTGGAACATAAACATGGCTTAGCCCTTCATAATAAAACAGTGTTTTATTTAATTTACATTGGCCAGCTTAAAAAGAAAACGACGTAATAAAGAACTGGAAACAGGATCACAAGTTTGCTTCACTGGCTTAAACAGATAAGGAGCGATGATGAAAACGATTGGCCTGATAGGTGGGATGAGCTGGGAATCGACAATCCCTTATTACCGCCTGATTAACGAAGGCGTAAAGCAGCGTCTGGGCGGCCTGCACTCCGCGAGCCTGCTGCTGCACAGCGTTGATTTTCATGAAATCGAAGCCTGCCAGTCGAGCGGCGAATGGGATAAAGCCGGAGAAATCCTGGCTGATGCCGCGCTGGGGCTGGAGCGTGCGGGGGCGCAGGGCATTCTGCTGTGTACCAACACGATGCACAAAGTGGCCTCGCACATTGAAGCGCGCTGTTCGCTGCCGTTCCTGCACATCGCGGACGCCACCGGACGCGCCATTCGCGCTTCGGGAATGTCGCGCGTGGCCTTGCTGGGCACACGTTACACCATGGAGCAGGATTTCTATCGCGGGCGCTTGCACAGCGAGTTTGGGATTGAAAGCCTGATCCCGGATGAGGGGGACCGGGCGCGCATCAATCAGATTATCTTCGACGAGCTCTGCCTCGGAACCTTCAGCGAAACCTCCCGCGCATATTACGTCAGCGTAATAGATAAACTGGCGCAGCAAGGGGCTGAAGGGGTGATTTTCGGCTGCACGGAGATCGGTTTGCTGGTGCCGGCCGAACGAAGCCCCATCCCGGTGTTTGATACCGCGGCCATTCACGCGGCAGATGCCGTAGAATATATGCTGTCATAACGGGTTTTGCAGGTCAGGTAAGCGAAGCGCCACCTGACGCGCATGCTCAACTAAATGTTCGTTGAATGCGTCCACCAGCGCGGAAGCCGGACGGTGCAGCGGGCGGATAAGGCTTACGGTGAACGGGACGGAAACGCTAAAACGGCGGATGACGATCCCGCTTCCTGCATAGTCCAGCGCCGTAAGCGGATTGACGACCGCAACGCCAACGCCCGCGCGCACCATCGCGCATATTGACGCCGCGCTGTGGGTTTCAACGACCATCCGCCGCTTCACCTGATGCTCAGAAAAAAGCGTATCCAGCAGCTGCCGGTAGCTGTCCGTTTGCGACAGGCTAATGTAGTTTTCACCATGAAAATCTGCGGGCGTCAGCACTGCTTTGTGGGCAAGCCGATGCCCGGCGGGCAGAACGCACACTTCATCCAGCGCGAGCAGTTCCGTGCGCGCCGTTCCTGCGGGTGTCGAGAGGGTTTCGGTTAACCCGAGATCGTGCCGCTGTGCCGACAGCCACTCTTCAAGCAGAGGCGACTCCTGCGGGACGATGGTGAGATTGACCTCAGGATAGCGGGCCAGAAAAGGCTGGAGCAGCGTCGGTAAGAAGGACTGAGAGAAGACGGGCAGGCAGACAATCGACAGCTCGCCCTGACGAAACTCGCGCAGGCTTTCCGCCGCGCTGACGATTCTGTCCAGCCCGTACCATGAGCGCTGCACTTCCTCAAACAGGCGCAACCCCTGCACCGTCGGGTGAAGCCTGCCCCGGGCGCGTTCGAACAGCTTCAGCCCCAGCACTTTCTCGAAGCGCGCCAGCTCGCGGCTGACCGTCGGCTGCGAGGTATGCAGCATCTGCGCGGCTTCGGTGAGATTGCCGGCGGTCATCACGGCGTGAAAAATCTCGATGTGGCGTAAATTGACGGCGGGCATAGGGCACCTGAAAGCAAGGAACTGTCCATATCATTTTTGCATAGACTCGCGATAAAACGATATTTTTTATTCTGCTGCCGCTGTGGCGTAATCATAAAAAATGAATTGAACCGGAGAAGACCATGCCACGCCCGCTCAACCAGACGGATACCGATTTGAACGCTGAAAACCTGCTGCGCCTGCCCGCCGAGTTTGGCTGCCCGGTATGGGTCTACGACGCGCAGATCGTTCGCGAGAAGATCGCCGCCCTGCATCAGTTTGACGTGGTGCGTTTTGCCCAGAAGGCCTGCTCCAATATTCATATTCTGCGCCTGATGCGCGAGCAGGGCGTGAAGGTTGACTCCGTATCGCTGGGTGAAATCGAGCGTGCGCTGGCGGCAGGCTTTGATCCGAAAACCGATCCTGACGCGATCGTCTTTACCGCGGATGTGATCGACGACGCCACGCTTGCGCGCGTGCATGAACTGCAGGTGCCGGTGAACGCCGGTTCTGTGGATATGCTGGAGCAGCTTGGGCAGGTTTCACCCGGCCATCGCGTCTGGCTGCGCGTCAACCCGGGCTTTGGACATGGCCATAGCCAAAAAACCAACACCGGGGGCGAAAACAGCAAGCACGGGATCTGGTATGCCGACATGCCTGCCGCGCTTGAGGTACTGCAGCGCTACAGCCTGAAGCTGGTCGGTATTCATATGCACATTGGCTCCGGCGTCGATTACGGGCACCTGGAGCAGGTGTGCGGGGCGATGGTGCGCCAGGTTGTCGACTTCGGTCAGGATCTGGAGGCGATCTCCGCCGGTGGAGGTCTTTCCATTCCTTATCGTGAAGGGGAAGAGGCGATCGACACCGATCACTATTACGGCCTGTGGAGCGCCGCGCGCGATCAAATTGCCGCGCATCTGGGCCATGCCGTGAAGCTGGAAATTGAGCCGGGTCGTTTCCTGGTAGCCGAAGCCGGCGTGCTGGTGGCGCAGGTACGCAGCGTCAAAGAGATGGGCTCCCGCCACTTCGTGCTGATTGATGCAGGCTTTAACGACCTGATGCGTCCGTCCATGTACGGCAGCTACCATCACATTACCGCCCTGGCTGCTGATGGCCGCGATTTAACGCACGCGCCGCGCCGCGAGACGGTTGTCGCAGGCCCGCTGTGTGAATCCGGTGATGTGTTTACCCAGCAGGAAGGTGGCAAAGTTGAAACCCGTGCGCTGCCCGAGGTGAAGCCGGGCGATTACCTGGTGCTGCACGACACCGGGGCGTACGGAGCGTCTATGTCCTCGAACTACAACAGCCGTCCGCTGCTGCCGGAAGTGCTGTTTGATAACGGCAAGGCGCGGTTGATCCGTCGTCGCCAGACCATTCAGGAACTGCTGGCGCTGGAACTCGTTTGATTAAAGTACGGCCCCGTTGTGACCGAATCGCGTAATACCAGCGTGCCGGTAAACGGCGGGATCGCATCGACCGGCTGGTTCTTCGCCAGCCGGATCGCCTGATCGATAGCCGTGACGATCATGTTATCTATCGGCAGATAAACCGATGACAGCGCAGGCTCCAGCCACTTTGCGCTTGGGGCATCGTCAAAGCCGAACAGGGAGATATCCTGCGGGATCTTAAGCCCTGCCTGATGCAGCGCTTTGGACGCGCCCAGCGCCATATCATCGTTACAGGCAAACAGCGCGCTGAACGATACCCCTTCAGCAATCAGCTCCTTACACAGCTCATAGCCCCGCGTCATTCCCGCATCACCGTACTTTATTCGACGCTCGTCCAGACGAATGCCGTGCTTTTCCAGCGCCTTACGGTAGCCCATCAGCCGCGCTTTACCCGTGGGGGTGTGGATCGGAACGGTAATGCAGGCGATCTCCCGGTGGCCCTGATTGATCAGGTAATCCACCGCCTTAAACGCGGCATCCTGTTGTTCGAAGAACACGCAGCGCTCCGGTGCCTGGCTGACTTCACGGTTGATGACCACCAGCGGCGTTTGCACGCTATTAATCAGCTTGATGATCGCTTTTTCGCTCATATAGCGCGTGTAAAGCACGATGGCATCGCACTGGCGGTCGGCCAGCATTTGCACCGCCTGCTCTTCCTGCTCTGGCGCGTCGTGACCGTCGGTGACGATCAGCTGTTTCCCGTGGGTTTCGGTCTGCCGCGACGCCTGCTGCAAAAGACGACCAAAGTAAAAGCCGTCGAAGGTAGAGACGACCAGACCAATGCTGTTGCTGGTCTGGTTAGCCAGCGAACGCGCGAGAAAGTTTGGGCGGTAGCCCAGCTCTTCCATCGCAGCAAAGACCTGCTGACGCGTGCTCTCTTTAACCTGACCTGTGCCGTTCAGCACGCGCGAGACGGTAGCCTTCGACACGCCCGCGCGCAGTGAGACATCCAGCATTGTTGCCATTCTACATTCCTGCTTCCACGTAATGGTTTGCAGTTTAACACAGACCTGACAGCGTATAAGCGATGCGGGAAGCGCAAAACTTCTGCCACGATCACGCTTTTTGGTCACGATTCGCCTGGCCTGCCGGAAGTAAAACTAAATAGTCTGACTCTGGTAAAATAATCGCCAAACCGGGCTGGAGGCGTCAGGCCAGCATATTCCTTAAAAACGCAGGTGAAACGTGAAAAAGACCGTCATTCTCCCGCTTTACGAGGCACCGCGCTATGCGGAGCAGGTCACCGACTGGCTCTGGCAGGCCTTTGGCGAGGGGCTTGCGCGGGATTTTTTCCATAGCATCATCGAGCACAGCCAGACGCCGGGTGCCCTGCCGCTGACCTTTATCGCCGTAGAGGATGAACGGCTTCTCGGGACGGTGGGACTCTGGCGCTGTGATTTGATTACCCGTCAGGATCTCTGTCCGTGGCTGGCGGCGCTCTACGTTGACGACGCGGCGCGCGGCAAGGGGCTGGCAGGAAAGTTACAGCAGCATGTTATACGCTTCGCCGCACGGGCCGGGTACGAGGAACTTCATCTCTGGTCTGCCTGCCGCGACTTCTATGAACGTTACGGCTGGCAGTATATTGGCGATGGGCTGGAGTATCCGGATAAAACGGTACACCTGTATCGCTATTCGCTCTGCGCGTCAGCGGGCGCAGCAACGGAGTGACGGCGCACTAACGTTGGGCTGAAGAGATGGGTAATCTCCGGCGGCTGGCGTTGTTCGGCCAGCGCCAGCGCCAGCTCTGCGGCCTGGGTGGCCATCGTGATGATGGGGTAGCGTACGGTGGTCAGGCGCGGGCGCACGTACCGGGAGACCAAAACATCGTCGAAGCCAATTAGCGAGATTTCCGCCGGCACCTCGATCCCGTTGTCATTCATGACGCCCATTGCCCCGGCGGCCATCGAATCGTTATAGCTGGCGACCGCGGTGAAATTCCGTCCGCGACCCAGCAGCTCCGTCATGGCCTGTTCGCCGCCGCTCTCATCCGGTTCACCGTAGGCCACCAGACGGTCATTGCACGGCAGACCGTTTTCGCGCAGGGCGTCGTAGTAGCCCTGCAGGCGGTCTTCCGCATCAGAAATGGGGTGATTGGAGCAGAGATAGCCAATCCGGGTATGACCCTGTTGAATCAGATGACGGGTCGCAAGCCAGGCGCCGTAGCGGTCGTCGAGGGCTACACAGCGTTTTTCAAAGCCGGGGATAATACGGTTGATAATCACCATGCCGGGCATCTGCTTCATCAGGTGAATTAGCTCGGCATCCGGGATCATTTTGGCGTGTACCACCAGCGCAGCGCAGCGGTGGCGGATCAGCTGCTCGATGGCCTGGCGTTCTTTTTGTTCATTATGATAGCCATTGCCGATCAGCAAAAAATTACCCGTCTGATAAGAGACCTGTTCAACCGCTTTTACCATGGCACCGAAAAAGGGATCGGAAACGTCTCCCACCACCAGCCCAATAGTCTCTGTTGACTGCTGGGCGAGCGCGCGGGCGTTGGCATTCGGATGGTAGTTCAGGGTTTCCATGGCGCTTTGTACCGCCTGGCGTGATGCGTCACTGGCTTTGGGTGAATCATTAATCACGCGGGAGACGGTAGCTACCGACACACCTGCCAGACGAGCCACATCCTTTATTGTCGCCATTTATAACCTTCTTATTTGGGGTAAGCGTTTACACACTGAATAGTGTTGCGGAAAAGTGACGTCCATTCAAGGGAAGCCGGTTTCCGCGCGCCACAAACGTGACGCAGACCAACCCTGGTAGTGTAATCGTTACACGCCTGGTCATGTCAGAAGAATGTCATTCTGAACCTTTAGTTACACTTTGCCTCAGGCTGTTGCGATTGTCCGGTGGCGATGACGTTAAAGAGGTTGGTAGAGTCGAGATCCCAGAGGTATTGATAGGTGGAATCAACTCCGGTTGATTAACACGACTTACACCAGCCTGCGTTCTTACGCAGGTTTTTTTTGCCTGACAGTTCAACCTGTAACAGCAAAAGAGAATATTCACACCTGGTTGCATTTCGGCTCATTCCCTTGCGTTTTCCTGCTGGCGAAGCGCAGGGTCAACAGCCACAATCAAGATCCCAGAGGTATTGATTGGTGAGAATTCTTGGTACGGTTTCGTACTCATCTCTTGCACCAGCCTGCGCGGATGCGCAGGTTTTTTTTCGCCTCCATTTTTGCTGTCGCTCCCATATCACTTCTCGTGTAATCTGCCACCATTTACTGTCAACCCACCACACTGTCTGGCAAAGGGAGTTGAGATGCTATTTGGGTTTTTCCGTACACTGTTCCGTATTCTTTTTCGCATCCGCGTCACTGGCGATGCCCAGGCGCTTCGTGGCGAGCGCGTTCTTATCACACCCAATCATGTTTCCTTTATAGACGGCATCCTGCTTGCGCTGTTTCTGCCCGTGCGTCCGGTGTTTGCGGTCTATACCTCCATCAGCCAGCAGTGGTATATGCGCTGGCTCACCCCACTGATCGATTTCGTACCGCTTGACCCGACAAAGCCGATGATGATTAAACACCTGGTACGTCTGGTAGAGCAGGGGCGTCCGGTGGTCATTTTCCCGGAAGGGCGCATTTCAGTGACCGGTTCGCTGATGAAAATCTACGACGGCGCGGGGTTTGTCGCGGCGAAATCAAACGCGACCGTGGTGCCGCTGCGCATTGAAGGCGCGGAGTTGACCCATTTCAGCCGCCTTAAGGGGCTGGTGAAGCAGCGTCTGTTCCCCAAAATCACCCTGCATATTCTGCCGCCAACGTCGTTACCGATGCCGGAAGCGCCGCGTGCCCGCGATCGCCGTAAAATCGCCGGGGAAATGCTGCACCAGATTATGATGGAAGCGCGCATGGCCGTTCGTCCGCGCGAAACGCTGTATGAATCCCTGCTTTCGGCGCAGTACCGCTACGGCGCGAAGAAAAACTGCATTGAAGACATCAACTTTACCCCTGATACCTATCGTAAACTGCTGACCAAGACGCTGTTCGTGGGCCGCATTCTTGAGAAGTACAGCAAAAAGGGCGAAAAGATCGGCCTGATGCTGCCAAACGCGGGCATCAGCGCGGCGGTGATTTTTGGTGCGGTTTCCCGTGGCCGTATACCGGCGATGATGAACTACACGGCGGGCGTGAAAGGGCTGACCAGCGCCATTACCGCCGCCCAAATCAATACCATCTTTACCTCCCGACAGTTTCTGGACAAAGGCAAGCTGTGGCATCTGCCGGAACAGCTGACCCAGGTACGCTGGGTCTTCCTGGAAGATCTAAAAGCGGACGTGACCACCGGCGACAAGCTGTGGATTTTTGCGCATCTGCTGGTGCCGCATCTGGCTCAGGTCAAACAGCAGCCGGAAGATGACGCGATTATCCTTTTCACGTCGGGTTCGGAGGGTAACCCGAAAGGCGTCGTCCACAGCCACAAGAGTATTCTGGCGAACGTTGAGCAGATTAAAAGCATCGCCGACTTTACCGCGAATGACCGCTTTATGTCGGCGCTGCCGCTGTTCCACTCCTTTGGCCTGACGGTGGGGCTGTTCACGCCGCTGCTGACCGGTGCCGAGGTGTTCCTCTATCCCAGCCCGCTGCACTACCGCATCGTGCCGGAGCTGGTGTATGACCGTAACTGCACCGTCCTGTTCGGGACCTCAACCTTCCTGGGTAACTATGCCCGTTTCGCCAATCCGTATGATTTCTTCCGCGTTCGGTACGTGGTGGCCGGTGCGGAAAAGCTGCAGGAGAGCACGCGTCAGATCTGGCAGGACAAGTTTGGCCTGCGCATTCTTGAAGGTTATGGCGTTACCGAGTGTGCGCCCGTGGTCTCGATTAACGTGCCGATGGCGGCGAAACCGGGTACGGTGGGGCGAATTCTGCCGGGGATGGATGCGCGCTTGCTGGCGGTGCCGGGCATTGAGGACGGTGGCCGCCTGCAGCTGAAAGGGCCGAACGTGATGAACGGTTACCTGCGCGTGGAAAACCCGGGCGTGCTGGAAGCGCCAACGGCGGAAAACGTCAACGGCGAGATTGAAACCGGCTGGTACGACACCGGTGACATCGTTCGTTTCGATGAGCAAGGCTTTGTACAGATTCAGGGGCGCGCAAAACGCTTCGCCAAAATCGCCGGTGAGATGGTCTCTCTGGAAATGGTTGAACAACTGGCGACGGCCGTGTCCGCCGAGAAGATGCACGCCACGGTCGTGAAGAGCGATGCCAGCAAAGGCGAGGCGCTGGTGCTGTTTACCACTGATGCTGAGCTTAAGCGCGACAGGTTACTGAGCTATGCGCGTGAACACGGTATTCCTGAACTGGCCGTGCCGCGCGATATTCGCTACCTGAAGCAGCTTCCGGTGCTGGGTAGCGGCAAGCCCGATTTCGTGACCCTGAAAGGTATGGTTGAAGAGGCGGAACAGCAAAATGCGTGAGTCAGTACACACTAACACCTCGCTGCGTTCAAAAGGCATGATGGCGGTCATCGCCGCGCAGTTTCTCTCTGCGTTCGGTGATAACGCGCTGCTGTTTGCCACGCTGGCGCTGCTGAAAGCCGAGTTTTACCCTGACTGGAGTCAGCCGATCCTGCAGATGGTGTTTGTGGGCGCTTACATTATCTTTGCCCCGTTTGTGGGGCAGGTGGCGGACAGCTTCCCGAAAGGCCGGGTGATGATGTTTGCCAACGGTCTCAAGCTGCTGGGCGCTGCCAGTATATGTTTTGGTTTTAATCCGTTTGTTGGCTATACGCTGGTGGGCATCGGTGCTGCCGCCTACTCCCCAGCGAAGTATGGCATTCTCGGAGAACTGACCACGGGCGATAAACTGGTGAAAGCCAACGGCCTGATGGAGTCGTCAACGATTGCCGCTATCCTCCTCGGCTCCGTCGCGGGTGGCGTGCTGGCCGACTGGCATGTTCTGGCGGCCCTGGGCGTGTGTGCAGTGGTGTATGGTGGGGCGGTCGTGGCTAACCTGTTTATTCCGAAGCTGCCGGTGGCTCGCCCGGGCCAGTCCTGGCGCTTTAAACCAATGACCGGCAGTTTCTTTAACGCGTGCCGCGTGCTGTGGCGTAACGGGGAAACGCGCTTCTCCCTGATGGGAACCAGTATGTTCTGGGGGGCGGGCGTCACGCTGCGCTTCCTGCTGGTTCTGTGGGTACCCGTGGCGCTGGGGATTACGGACAATGCGACGCCGACCTATCTGAATGCGATGGTGGCGATCGGGATTGTGGCTGGGGCGGGCGCGGCGGCGAAGCTGGTGACGCTTGAAACGGTTGCACGCTGCATGCCAGCGGGGATCCTGATTGGCCTCGTGGTGCTTATTTTCTCGCTGCAACATGCGTTATTGCCCGCTTATGCTCTGTTGATCCTGATTGGTATTCTGGGGGGCTTCTTCGTGGTACCGCTGAATGCGTTACTCCAGGAGCGTGGCAAGCAGACCGTCGGGGCGGGGAATGCCATTGCGGTTCAAAATCTCGGTGAAAACCTGGCCATGTTGTTAATGCTGGGGCTCTACTCGCTGGCGGTAAAAGTGGGTGTCCCGGTGGTGGCGATTGGCGTCGGATTTGGTGGGCTGTTCGCGGCGGCGATTGCGGGATTGTGGGTCTGGCAGCGTCGCCGTTAATAAGTAGCCGGGTGGCGGCTTCGCCTTACCCGGCAAAAGCATCAGCTACGGCGCAGGATAGGTATAAACCTGATGCACCGCTTCAATCTCGGCTAACACCTCTTCACTCAGGTTCAGATGGAAACTCTCAATGTTAGTTTTCAGCTGTTCCATGGTCGTCGCGCCAAGCAGGGTACTGGCAACAAACGGCTGACGGCGCACGAAGGCCAGCGCCATCTGCGCCGGATCCAGGCCGTGGCGCTTCGCGATATCCACATAGGCTGCAACGGCTTTCTGCGTCTGCTCGCCGCTGTAGCGGGTAAAGCGGCTAAAGAGGGTATTACGCGCCCCGGCCGGTTTCGCACCGTTCAGGTATTTCCCCGTCAGGGTGCCGAAACCGAGGCATGAATAGGCGAGCAGTTCCACTTCCTCATATTGCGTCACTTCGGCCAGCCCCACCTCGTAGCTGCGGTTAAGCAGGCTGTACGGGTTCTGGATGGTGACGATGCGCGGCAGATCGTGTTTATCCGCCAGGTGCAGATAGCGCATTACGCCAAAGGCCGTTTCGTTGGACACGCCAATGTAGCGGATTTTTCCCGCGCGCTGGCATTCGGTCAGCGCCTCCAGCGTTTCCAGCAGCGTAACGGCGGGGGCGCTCTCGTTCCAGCTATACCCGAGCTTGCCAAAACAGTTGGTTGGACGCTGCGGCCAGTGGACCTGGTAAAGGTCGAGATAGTCGGTTTGCAGGCGCTTCAGGCTCGCGTCCAGCGCGGCGCGGATATTTTTGCGATCGAGGATTTGGTTTGGGCGGATCCCGGCATCGTTGTTTCGCGCGGGGCCACTCACTTTCGAGGCGATAACCAGCTTTTCTCGGTTACCGCGTTTTGCCAGCCAGTTACCGACGTAGGTTTCGGTAAGTCCCTGCGTTTCAGGGCGTGGAGGCACAGGGTACATCTCTGCGACATCAATCAGGTTAATCCCCTGGCTGACGGCATAATCGAGTTGTGCATGGGCATCGGCTTCGCTGTTTTGTTCACCAAATGTCATCGTGCCCAACCCCAGTTGACTTATCTCCAGAGCGCTGTGGGGGATACGGTGATAATGCATAGCCGGCTTCCTTCAATAGACATGTAGACCGCGTCAGGAACCTCCCGACAAAGGAATATAAACATGGCAGAGGGAAAGCAAAAGGGGAAGAAAAAAATCAAAAAGGCCAGTAGGCTACTGACCTCCGACTGTTATCGCTCAATAATTTGCGAGACTTCGTCGCGATTGATCTGCATTTTATTGCCTGCCTGGTCGTGGTAGCTGACCAGACCAGTATCATCGTCGACTTCAGGTTTACCGTCAGTCAGGATCATCCGGCCGTCTTTCGTCGCCATGACGTAATCACTGCTGCAGCCCGAAACGGCAAACGCCAACCCGACTGCTGAAATTAACACCGCCCATTTTTTCATCGTTATCGTCCTCATCTGGCTCGTATCAAATCATAGTGTAGTATTAACCCGTTATAGCAACAGGGTGAAGCGGTAAAATCTTAAAAACCAGGCGATTATGTTTGTGAGCTCGCAAAATAAGTAAAAAACTATGTTTTAAGTAAGAAATGACGAGCAAGCAGCGCGCCGGTGAAATTTTTTTTGAGATAAAAACCGCGCGGCAGCGTCAGTATGGGTTCGCCCATCGCGCCGATCGCCTCGGTAAGCGCTTTGCTGTTTGCCGCTTTCGGGCGCAGCTGTAACACTTCTCCGTGCCGGGCGGTAATTCGCTCGACCTGACCGAGCACAATCATGTCCATCAGTTCTTCCCAGTCCAGGCGCAACTGATGCTCCTCTTCTTCATCCGGGCTCCAGAGCAGCGGCGCGCCAACGCGGCGTTCAGCTAACGGGATCTGCCGTTCGCCTTCAACCGGAACCCAAAGCACGCGATTCAGCTTATGGCGCACGTGGCTGGTTTCCCACGTTACGCCGGTATTGCCGGTTAAGGGCGCAACGCAGACAAAGGTAGTCTCCAGGGGCCGACCCTGGCGGTCGATAGGAATAGTTTTTAACTCTACGCCAAGGGCCGCGAAATCTTGCTCTGGCTTGCTCCCGGCGCTTGCCCCCAGCCACAGCTCCAGAAGCATGCCGATCCAGCCCTTATCTCGTTTCAGATCCTTCGGGATCTGTAGCTCTGCCATCGCCGCCAGTTCGCCCAGCGAGAAGCCTGCAAGGCGCTGAGCCTGCTGTAGCAACTGGCTTTCGCTCGAAGGCGGTGAGAGCAAGGGTGAAAGCGGATGCATGACGATAACCTTTTGATTAAAAAATAAACGAAGAAACAGTCCCCTGTGGATAGAGTTTAACTTTTTCTGTACCAATATTCCATGTGCATGATTTATAGGTTTTTTTATGAAGTTTTCACGGTTTCATCAGGGACGCAAAACGGGTTGTTCAAATCTGGTCACTGACAATAAACAGGATCTTACACCATGTTATCCACAGAAAAATGGGATAACTGGGCATAACCCTGACTACTGTTTCAATTTACAGCCTTGACGTGCGACGAAAATCCAAATTTCAGACAAATTGTGCCTAACTTATTGGCACAATCTGTGGATAAAACCGACGCTGTTCGATCTTTCATCAGCACGACGATCCCTGCTGTGACGATCGTCACGCTATTCTGCATTTTGTTTGTCGATATGAATATAAACTAATGAAAAATATGACTTTATGTTGAAGGAGAGAAATGGGAGGGCAGAGGCCATTTCAGGTTGTTCATCGGTAATCAGACACTTCTTCACAACTATATCCACAGAAAAGGTGAATAAAATTGCCCTTGAGAACGCACATCTGTTTATAACTCTGCGCTTATTTGTGAGTTATTCAAATGTTATTAGGTTGCAGGCCTGTAAGAGAGTGGTTTACCGCCTCACTGTAGTGTGAAACAATCATTCATATATAAGGTTTAGTTTGGGGTAGTCCGGTGATTGATGACGATGGCTACCGCCCGAACGTAGGAATAGTAATTTGTAATCGTCAGGGCCAGGTCATGTGGGCCCGTCGATATGGTCAGCACTCCTGGCAGTTCCCGCAAGGCGGGATCAATCCGGGAGAGTCCCCAGAACAAGCGATGTACCGGGAGCTTTTTGAAGAGGTCGGTTTAAGCCGAAAAGATGTTCGCATCCTTGCCTCGACCCGCAACTGGTTGCGTTACAAGTTACCGAAACGTTTGGTGCGTTGGGACACAAAGCCGGTTTGTATCGGCCAGAAACAGAAGTGGTTTCTTCTGCAGTTGGTGGGCAACGATTCGGACATCAATATGCAAACCAGCAGTACGCCGGAGTTCGATGGCTGGCGCTGGGTGAGCTATTGGTATCCTGTTCGTCAGGTCGTGTCATTTAAGCGCGATGTTTACCGTAGGGTGATGAAAGAGTTTGCAAGTGTGGTGATGCAGCTTCAGGAGATCCCGCCTAAGCCGCAGAGCGCACCTGCCTGGCGACGTAAAAGAGGTTAAGCTACGCAAATCATGCTCACCCGCTTGCGAGAAATAGTCGAGAAGGTGGCCAGCGCTCCGCGCCTCAACGAGGCGCTGAATATTTTGGTCACTGACATCTGTCTTGCGATGGAGACCGAGGTCTGTTCGGTGTATCTGGCCGACCACGATCGGCGCTGCTATTACCTGATGGCGACCCGCGGTTTGAAAAAGCCGCGGGGGCGCACCGTAACGCTCGCATTTGATGAGGGTATCGTCGGTCTGGTTGGGCGGCTGGCTGAACCTATCAACCTTGCCGACGCGCAAAAACACCCCAGCTTTAAATACATCCCTTCCGTAAAAGAAGAACGCTTCCGCGCGTTTCTGGGTGTGCCGATTATTCAGCGTCGTCAGCTACTTGGTGTGCTGGTCGTCCAGCAGCGCGAGCTGCGTCAGTATGATGAAAGCGAAGAGTCCTTCCTCGTCACGCTGGCGACACAGATGGCGGCGATCCTCTCTCAGTCTCAGCTTGCTGCGCTCTTTGGTCAGTACCGCCATACGCGCATTCGCGCCCTTCCGGCCTCGCCAGGGGTGGCGATTGCGGAAGGCTGGATGGACGCCACGCTGCCATTGATGGAGCAGGTCTACGAAGCCTCTACGCTTGATGAAGCGCTGGAGCGCGAGCGTCTTACCGCCGCGCTGGAAGAGGCGGCCAATGAGTTCCGACGCTACAGCAAGCGCTTTGCCGCTGGTGCGCAAAAAGAGACGGCGGCCATCTTCGACCTCTACTCGCACCTGCTTTCCGACGCGCGTCTGCGCCGTGAGCTTTTTGCTGAGGTTGATAAAGGCGCAGTCGCGGAGTGGGCGGTTAAAAAGGTCATCGAAAAATTTGCCGAGCAGTTCGCTGCACTGACCGACGGTTATCTGAAAGAGCGGGCGGGAGATCTCCGCGCGCTGGGACAGCGCCTGCTGTTCCACCTCGATGACACCATTCAGGGGCCGAATGCCTGGCCAAAACGGTTTGTGCTGGTGGCCGATGAACTTTCGGCAACAACGCTGGCCGAGCTGCCGCAGGACAGACTCGCCGGGGTTGTCGTACGTGATGGTGCAGCGAACTCCCATGCCGCCATTATGGTGCGCGCGCTCGGTATCCCCACCGTTATGGGGGCGGATATTCAGCCCTCGGTGCTGCACCGCCGCACGCTGGTGGTTGATGGTTACCGCGGTGAACTGCTGGTCGATCCTGAGCCGGTTCTGCTCCAGGAATATCAGCGTCTCATCAGCGAAGAGAATGAATTAAGCAAGCTGGCGGAAGATGACGTTAACCTGCCCGCGCAGCTGAAAAGCGGAGAGCGGATCAAAGTCATGCTCAACGCCGGCTTAAGCCCCGAGCACGAAGAGAAGCTTGGCAGCCGAATCGACGGGATCGGTTTATACCGCACTGAAATCCCCTTCATGCTGCAGAGCGGTTTCCCCTCCGAAGAGGAGCAGGTGGCGCAGTATCAGGGGATGTTGCAGATGTTCAACGACAAGCCTGTCACCCTGCGAACCCTGGATGTCGGGGCGGATAAACAGCTGCCGTATATGCCCATCAGCGAAGAGAACCCGTGTCTGGGCTGGCGCGGGATCCGCATTACGCTCGATCAGCCGGAGATCTTCCTGATCCAGGTGCGCGCGATGCTGCGCGCCAACGCCGCGACGGGCAATCTCAGTATCCTGCTGCCGATGGTCACCAGCATAGATGAAATCGACGAAGCGCGGCGCCTGATCGAACGTGCTGGTCGTGAAGTGGAAGAGATGATTGGCTATGCGATCCCGAAACCACGGATCGGCGTCATGCTCGAAGTGCCATCTATGGTCTTTATGTTGCCGCAGCTGGCAAATCGCGTTGATTTTATCTCTGTCGGTACCAACGACCTGACGCAATATATTCTGGCCGTCGACCGGAACAACACCCGCGTCGCCAGTATCTACGATAGCCTGCACCCGGCGATCATTCGCGCGCTGGCGATGATTGCCCGTGAGGCTGAACAGTACGGTATTGATCTCCGCCTGTGCGGTGAAATGGCCGGAGACTCGATGTGCGTTGCGATCCTGATTGGTCTGGGGTATCGCCATCTGTCGATGAACGGCCGCGCAGTAGCGCGCGTGAAGTATTTGTTGCGGCATATCGACATCAATGATGCCCGCGAGCTGGCTGAGCGCAGCCTTGAGGCGCAGCTGGCCGCAGAGGTTCGTCACCAGGTGGCGGCATTTATGGAACGGCGCGGTATGGGCGGCCTGATCCGCGGTGGTCGCTAATCGTCTTTCGTCCTCTCCTTGTGGAGAGGGCGCCAGCGCGCACAAAAACCTATACACATCTTTTACATCTCTGGCGCATCCTCCGCGCCCGCCTTATGCTATGATTCGCAACTTTGGAGCCTCTGCTTAAGGCAGAATCGCATGTCTACCGCTGTCCACTTTCAGCGGAATAACAACATCTTGTGGTGACAGATGAACAGTGGTTATCTGCATTTTCCGGAGTTTGATCCGGTCATTTTCTCAGTAGGACCTGTTTCGCTTCACTGGTACGGTCTGATGTACCTGGTGGGCTTTATTTTTGCCATGTGGCTCGCGGGCCGTCGCGCCAGCCGTCCTGGCAGCGGCTGGACCAAAAACGAAGTTGAAAACCTGCTGTACGCGGGCTTCCTCGGCGTGTTCCTCGGTGGCCGTATTGGGTATGTACTGTTCTATAACTTCCCGGTGTTCCTGAACGATCCCCTCTACCTGTTCCGCGTCTGGGACGGCGGCATGTCCTTCCACGGCGGCCTGATTGGGGTGATCCTGGTGATGGTGATTTTTGCCAAACGCACCAAACGCAACTTCTTCCAGGTGTCAGATTTTATCGCACCGCTGATCCCGTTTGGTCTGGGGGCGGGTCGTCTGGGCAACTTTATTAACGGTGAGCTGTGGGGCCGCGTTGACCCAAGCGTGCCGTACACGATGCTCTTCCCGGGCTCCCGCGCGGAGGATATCGCGCTGCTGCCGTCGCACCCGGAGTGGCAGTCCATTTTCGATACCTATGGCGTGCTGCCGCGTCATATGTCCCAGCTGTATGAGCTGGCGCTGGAAGGCGTGGTGCTGTTTATCATCCTCAATCTGTTTATTCGCAAGCCGCGCCCGATGGGAGCTGTTTCCGGACTGTTCCTGATTGGCTATGGCGCGTTCCGCATCATCGTTGAATTCTTCCGCCAGCCGGATGCGCAGTTTACCGGCGAATGGGTACAGTACATCAGCATGGGGCAGATCCTCTCCATTCCGATGATTGTCGCGGGTGCCATTATGATGATTTGGGCGTATCGTCGTCGTCCACAGCAACAACTTTCCTGAGGAACCATGAAACAGTATCTTGAATTGATGAAAAAAGTGCTCGATGAGGGCACGCCGAAAAACGACCGTACCGGTACCGGTACGCTCTCCATTTTTGGCCACCAGATGCGCTTCAATCTGCAAGAAGGCTTCCCTCTGGTGACGACGAAGCGCTGCCACCTGCGCTCGATCATTCATGAACTGCTCTGGTTCCTGCAAGGCGACACCAACGTTGCGTATCTGCACGAAAATAACGTCTCCATCTGGGACGAATGGGCAGATGAAAACGGCAACCTGGGCCCGGTTTACGGCAAGCAGTGGCGCGCATGGCCAACGCCTGATGGCCGCCATATTGACCAGATCACCACCGTGATGAACCAGCTGAAAAACGATCCGGACTCGCGCCGAATCATCGTTTCCGCCTGGAACGTGGGCGAGCTGGATAAAATGGCGCTGGCTCCGTGCCACGCGTTCTTCCAGTTCTATGTCGCAGACGGCAAGCTCTCCTGCCAGCTCTACCAGCGCTCCTGTGACGTGTTCCTCGGCCTGCCGTTTAACATTGCCAGCTATGCGCTGTTAGTCCACATGATGGCGCAGCAGTGCGACCTGGAAGTGGGTGATTTCGTCTGGACAGGTGGGGACACCCATCTTTACAGCAATCATATGGAACAGACGCATCTTCAGCTCACTCGTGAACCGCGCGCGCTGCCGAAGCTGATTATCAAACGCAAACCGGAATCGATCTTCGATTACCGCTTTGATGATTTTGAGATTGAGGGGTACGACCCGTACCCTGGTATCAAAGCGCCCGTCGCTATCTGATGCGGTAAAGCGTGACATAACCGGTGCTGTTTAGCGCCGGTTTTTTTTCGTCTTTATTTCGTTTTCCGAGGCGTTATCCAGAAAACGTGCAACGCGCTGCAACTCTCCTGATACTTCGGATAACGCCTCGTAAAACCATTATTCACCGCTCGCCACGCCCACGGCGAATCGCCACACTTCCCGCATGAAAAAAGAGAACGGCTTTACGCTTATCGAAACGCTGGTGGCAGTCTCGCTGGTTGTCATACTCAGCGCCTCAGGTCTGTACGGCTGGGACAGCTGGCAGCGGCAGCAGCGGCTGTGGCAAACCGCCAGCCAGGTGCGCGACTATCTGGTGTTTCTGCGAAATGATGCCAACAGGTACAACCGCGATCATCACATAACCCAGCTGCGGGTTGGGGAACAGCAGTGTCTGGTGAGCGCTGCCGTGCAAGGCTGTGAGAAGGGCAGCCCCTTTGTTCTGATTCCACTCTGGCCAGAGGTCGCGGTGAGCGAGGTCACACCGTCATTAGGCTTCTATGGGTTAAGGGATACGGCATGGGCAGGGCGGATACGCGTGCAAAGCCGTGCCGGAGAATGGCTTATCCTGATCTCAGACGGAGGGCGCATCAGAATGTGTAAGGTCTCACAAGGAGGTTCATGTCGATGAGACAACGCGGTTTCTCGCTGACAGAAGTTCTGATTGCTACGGCCATCAGTAGCCTGTTGTTGATTGGCGCATCGCGCTTTCTACCCGGATTGCATCAGGCGGTATTACTGCAATCCGGCCAGAGAGAGCTGGAAGAAGAGGTCTGGCAGCGCCTGTTTGCTCTCGGCAAACAGCTTCAGCGTGCGGGTTACTGTGCTGGGAACTGCCAGGGGCAAGGGCTGGCGATCGCAAGGCAGGGCAGCTGCGTCATTGTTCGGTGGGATGCCAACAGTAACGGTCGTTGGGATCGCAGTGCATCAGAAAACGACAGCACCGGTTTTCGTCTGGAATCGGGCGCGCTGGAAACGCTTCGTGGGGCAACCTCGTGTGAAGGTCAGGGATGGGAAAAGCTCACGGACCCGGACAGGCTCGCCATCGCGCATTTTGTGGTGAGGAAAGTAACACACGCCGGGTTTGCGCCGGAGCTGAATATCGAACTGTCCGCCCTGCGCAACGGCGATCAAGGAGAGCCTTATCAGGCTTTGTATACGGTCACGGGGTACAACCTGTGAACCGTCAACGCGGTATGTCTTCGCTGGCGCTGGTTCTACTTTTACTGGTACTTGGTACGCTGATCCTCACCGGCCTTAACCAGCAGCTGACAACGTTCAGCGCGCTCGTTGGCGGAGAGAGCCGTTCGCTGCAGCAGCAGGCTTCTGTACAGTCAGCGCTTGAGTGGGGACGCGTTCAGAGCTGGTCACCCGATCCTGAAGTCCAGTGCAAAAAGGCACCCGCCTGGCAAGTGTGTTTGCGGCGGCTGAGTGAGACCACTGTTTTACTGATTGCCGGAGTCAACGACCTGCTACTCTGGCGTTCAGGAGAGATTATTGACGGTAATATTCGCTTTTCGCCTCACGGCTGGAGTGATTTTTGCCCGCTAAAGGAACGTTCGCTATGCCAGCTGCCGTAAGCAAAGAAAAAGGATTTAGCATGGTTGAGGTCCTGCTGGCGATGATGCTGCTGGTCATCATCGTCACGGCACTGGCCGGCTATCATCGGGCGCTGGCGGCGCGGTTTACGCTGTTTAACCAGTATCGTCAGCTCTGGCACCACGCCTGGAATCAGGCTCAGCTCTCAACAAATGTTCTGCCCGCAGGCTGGCAGGCCAGTCGGGTGCAGACAACGCACGCAGGATGTGTCAGCATCACGGTTACACTTATTTCTCCTCTGGGGCGACGCGGTGAAATAACGCGTCTGCATTGCCCGGTTAGCCAGTAGTCGGGAGCGTCTATGTTAAGGGTCTACCACTCAAATCGTCTGGATGTGCTGGAAGCACTGATGGAATTTATCGTTGAGCGCGAGCGGCTCGACGATCCTTTTGAGCCTGAAATGGTGCTGGTGCAGAGCACCGGTATGGCACAGTGGCTGCAAATGTCGCTTTCCCGTAAGTTTGGCATTGCCGCGAATATTGATTTCCCGCTGCCCGCGAGCTTTATCTGGGAGATGTTTGTTCGCGTGTTACCGGACATCCCCGAGCAGAGCGCCTTCAACAAGCAGGGCATGAGCTGGAAGCTGATGGCGCTGCTGCCGGAAATGCTCCAGCACGATGAATTCGCCATGCTGCGCCACTACCTCAATGATGATACCGATAAGCGCAAGCTGTTCCAGCTGGCGTCGCGCACCGCCGATCTCTACGACCAATATCTTGTTTACCGTTCTGACTGGTTAATTCGCTGGGAAGCGGGCGAACTGGTTGAAGGGTTACCGGAGGCGCAAATATGGCAGGCACCGCTTTGGAAAGCGCTGGTCGAGCATACGGAGAAACTTGGGCAGCCTAAGTGGCACCGTGCCAACCTCTACGATCGGTTTATCTCAATACTCGAGAATGCGTCGGCGCGTCCAGCCCGACTGCCGTCACGCGTTTTTATCTGTGGGATATCCGCATTACCGCCTGTTTATCTGAAAGCGTTGAATGCGCTGGGTAAACATATCGATATTCATATTTTGTTCACCAACCCTTGCCGACAGTATTGGGGGGATATCCTCGACGAACGTTGGCTTGCGCGGCTGGTGACTCGCCAGCGAAAGCGCCTTTTTGAAGAACGATCCGTCCCGCTGTTTAAAGACGGCTCGACTGCCGGGCAGCTTTTTGATGAAGACGGCATCCAGAACCTGCCCAATCCACTGCTTGCCTCATGGGGGAAGCTGGGGCGTGATTACATTCACATGCTCTCCGATATTACGTCATCAGGCGAAGGTGACGTTGACGCCTTTGTCGAGATCGCCCCGGATAGTCTGCTGCATAATATTCAGTTAGATATTCTGGATCTGGAGAACCGCGCCGTCATGGGCGTGACGGCGAAAGAGTTTGAGCGCAGCGACAGCAAGCGGAAGCTGGACGCTGAGGATCGCAGTATCACGATCCATGTTTGTCATAGCCCGCAGCGTGAGGTCGAAGTGCTTCACGATCGACTGCTGGCGATGCTGCAGGACGACCCTGAACTGACGCCGCGCGATATCGTGGTGATGGTGGCGGACATCGACAGCTACAGTCCCTTTATTCAGGCCGTCTTCGGCAGTGCGACGGGTGAGCGATATCTGCCTTACGCCATCTCTGACCGTCGTGCCCGTCAGTCGCACCCGGCATTGCAGGCATTTATCACCCTGCTTTCACTGCCGGATAGCCGGTTTATCTCCGAAGATGTTCTGGCGTTACTGGATGTTCCCGTGCTGGCAGCCCGCTTCAACATCAATGAAGAAGGGCTGCGCTACCTTCGCCAGTGGGTAAACGAATCAGGCGTTCGCTGGGGCATCGATGACGATAACGTTCAGGAGTTCGAGCTTCCCCCAACCGGCCAGCATACCTGGCGGTTTGGCCTGACGCGTATGCTGCTGGGCTACGCCATGGAGAGCAGCCAGGGCGAGTGGAACGAAGTGCTTCCTTACGATGAGTCCAGCGGTTTGATTGCTGACCTGGTAGGGCATTTAGCTTCTCTGCTGATGCAGCTTAACCGCTGGCGCCGTGAGCTAATGCAGCCGCGTCCTCTTGAAGAGTGGCTCCCGGTGTGCAGGGCGTTACTTAATGATTTCTTCCTGCCAGACAACGACACCGAAGCGGCGATGGCGCTCATTGAAACGCAGTGGCAGGCTATCGTTGACGAGGGCGTGAATTCCCACTATCGCGAAGCGATTCCTTTGTCGCTGCTGAGAGATGAGTTGACGCAGCGCCTTGACCAGGAGCGAATCAGCCAGCGTTTCCTGGCAGGCCCCATCAATATCTGTACCCTGATGCCAATGCGCTCAATTCCCTTTAAGGTGGTCTGCCTGCTCGGCATGAACGACGGTATTTATCCTCGGGCCCTGGCACCGCTGGGGTTCGATTTGATGAACGCAGATCCAAAGCGGGGTGACCGTAGCCGTCGTGATGATGACCGCTATCTCTTCCTTGAAGCGCTCATCTCCGCTCAAAGTAAGCTCTATATGAGCTATATCGGTCGTTCCATTCAGGACAACAGCGAGCGCTTCCCCTCCGTTCTGGTGCAGGAACTGGTGGACTATATCGGCCAGAGCCACTATCTGGCTGGGGATGAGGCGCTTAACTGCGATGAAAGCGAGCAGCGGGTAAAGGCGCACATTACCTGTATCCACAGCCGCATGCCGTTTGACCCGGTAAACTATATTGTCAGCGAACAGCAGAGCTATGCCCGCGAATGGCTGCCAGCAGCGAAAAAAGAGGGGAGAGCCCATACGGATTTTATTCAGCCGCTTGATCCGCTGCCCATTAATACTTTGACTTTCGAACAGCTTCAGCGGTTTTGGGCGCATCCGGTGCGCGCCTTCTTCCAGCAGCGATTACAGGTCAACTTCCGCTCTGAAGAGAGCGAAATTCCTGATGCAGAACCCTTTACTCTGGAAGGGCTGGAGCGCTATCAGCTAAACCTCCAGCTGCTTAATGCGCTGGTTGAAGAGGAAGATGCAGACAAACTTTACCGCCGCTACCGTGCCGCAGGACAACTACCTTACGGTGCGTTTGGGGAAATCGTCTGGGAGGCGCAGTGCCAGGAGATGACCGCTCTGGCGGAGCGCGTCAGGGAGCACCGCCAGCCCGGACAAAGCATCGAAATCGATCTCAGCTGCAAGGGCATACAGCTCACGGGCTGGCTAACCCAGGTTCAGCCAGATGGGCTACTGCGCTGGCGGCCTTCTCTGCTCAGCGTTTCACAAGGATTGCAACTCTGGCTGGAACATCTTGTCTACAGTGCGGGTGGGAATAAAGGTGAAAGCCGGATCTTCGTGCGCAAAGAGGGCGAATGGCGCTTCCCACCCATGGAGGCAGAACAGGCGTTACGCTATCTGTCCTTGTATATTGAGGGCTATCTTCAGGGAATGAACAAACCCCTCCTGTTACTGCCCGAAAGTGGCGGTGCGTGGATAAAAGCCTGTTATGACGCGCAGAATGATGCGATGTTAACGGATGAGGCTTCGCTGCAGAAAGCGCGCAGTAAATTTATGCAGGCCTATGAAGGAAACATGATGGTACGCGGTGAAGGTGAGGATGTCTGGTATCAACGTCTATGGCGAACGCTTGAACCAGAATACTTCGAGGCTATTACGGAAGAGGCACAGCGCTACCTGTTACCGTTGTTTAAGTTTAATCAGTCCTGAGCGCTGTATAAAAATTGCGCAGCATGGGGTGTTCATTTATGATGCACTTCTTATCACGGACTGATGTACCTAAATAAAGAGATGTTGGCGTGTCCAGCACGCAGTTTGTTAATGATGTTTGCCCTAAATAATTCGAGTTGCAGGAAGGCGGCAAGGGCGTGAATCTCCGGGAGCTTACATGAGTAAGTGACTGGGGTGAACGCATGCAGCCGACGCACATGCAACTTGAAGTATGACGGGATAGCCGTGATAAAGAGGTCGTAATGCCAGGCAGCACCTTGTTCAAAGCGTTTGTTTTGTTTGTCGCCCTTTGGGCTCCCGTCACTCAGGCAGACTCCGGTTGGCAACCCGTTCAGGAAACTATCCGTAAGAGCGAAAAAGATACCCGTCAGTATCAGGCTATCCGCCTCGATAACGGTATGACCGTGCTGCTGGTTTCCGATCCGCAGGCGGTGAAATCCCTCTCGGCGTTAGTGGTGCCGGTTGGATCGCTGGAAGATCCTGAGGCGCATCCGGGGCTGGCGCATTACCTCGAACACATGACGCTGATGGGCTCTAAAAAATATCCGCAGCCGGATAGCCTTTCTGAATTCCTGAAAATGCACGGCGGCAGCCACAACGCCAGCACGGCACCGTACCGCACGGCCTTTTATCTCGAAGTCGAAAATGACGCGCTGGCAGGGGCGGTTGATCGTCTTGCCGATGCTATCGCCGCGCCGCTGCTGGATAAAAAATACGCCGACCGCGAGCGCAATGCCGTCAACGCGGAGCTGACCATGGCCCGTACCCGGGACGGTATGCGTATGGCGCAGGTCAGCGCCGAGACCATCAACCCGGCGCATCCGGGCTCACGTTTCTCGGGCGGTAACCTGGAGACGCTGAGCGATAAACCTGGAAGCCCGGTCATTGACGCCCTGCATGCGTTTCGTGACAAATACTACTCCGCCAACCTGATGAAGGCGGTTATTTACAGCAACAAACCGTTGCCGGAGCTTGCCGGACTGGCGGCACAAACGTTTGGCCGGGTGCCGAATAAAAATATTGACCTGCCGAAGATAGACGTACCGGTTGTCACGGACGCGCAAAAAGGGATCGTCATCCACTACGTCCCTGCCATGCCCCGCAAAGTGCTGCGCGTTGAGTTCCGCATTGATAACAACACAGCCCAGTTTCGCAGTAAAACCGACGAGCTGGTGACCTACCTGATTGGTAACCGCAGCCCGGGAACCTTATCTGACTGGCTGCAAAAACAGGGGCTGGTGGAAGGGATCCGCGCCGATTCCGATCCCGTGGTAAACGGCAACAGCGGCGTGCTGGCGATCTCCGCCACCCTGACCGACAAAGGTCAGGCCAACCGTGATGAAGTGGTGGCGGCTATCTTTAGCTACCTCTCTTTACTGCGCGAGAAAGGCGTCGATAAGCGCTATTTTGATGAACTGGCGCACGTGCTGGATCTCGATTTCCGTTACCCGTCCATTACCCGCGATATGGATTACGTGGAGTGGCTGGCGGATACCATGATCCGCGTGCCGGTGGCGCACACGCTCGACGCGGTCAATATTGCCGATCGTTATGATGCCGAGGCGGTAAAAGCGCGCCTGGCGATGATGACGCCGCAAAATGCCCGCATCTGGTACATCAGCCCGAACGAACCGCATAACAAGACGGCATACTTTGTTGATGCCCCTTATCAGGTAGACAAAATCAGCGACCAGACCTTCGCCGACTGGCAGAAGAAGGCCGGTGAGATTGCGTTGAAGCTGCCGGAGCTGAACCCCTATATCCCGGATGATTTCTCGCTGATCAAAACGACTAAGGATTATCCGCACCCGGAGCTCATTATTGATGAACCGACGCTGCGCGTGGTGTATACCCCAAGCCGTTATTTTGCGAGCGAGCCAAAGGCCGATGTCAGCGTGGTCCTGCGTAACCCGAAAGCGATGAACAGCGCCAAAAATCAGGTGATGTTCGCGCTCAATGACTATCTGGCCGGTATCGCGCTCGATCAGCTCAGCAACCAGGCGGCCGTGGGCGGGATCAGTTTCTCCACCAATGCCAACAACGGTTTGATGCTTAATGCAAATGGCTATACTCAGCGTCTGCCTCAGCTTTTCAAGGCACTGCTCGAGGGTTACTTCAGCTACACGCCAACGGAAGAGCAGCTTGAGCAGGCTAAATCCTGGTATGCGCAGATGATGGATTCTGCAGAAAAGGGCAAAGCTTACGATCAGGCGCTTATGCCGGCACAAATGCTGTCGCAAATACCTTATTTCCAGCGTGAAGAACGCCGTGCCTTGCTGCCATCAATCTCATTAAAAGAGGTGCTGGCTTACCGTGACTCGCTAAAAACCAACACGCGCCCGGAGTTTCTTATCGTCGGCAACATGAGCGAAGATCAGGCCAAAACGCTGGCAGAAAATGTTCGCACGCAGCTCGGTTCGAAAGGGGACGAGTGGTGCCGTAACCAGGACGTGCTGGTTGAGAAAAAACAGAATGTGATCTTTGAAAAAGCGGGGAGCAGCACCGATTCCGCGCTGGCCGCGGTGTTTGTGCCAACGGGCTATGATGAATTCGCAAGCTCTGCGCAGAGCGCCGTTCTGGGTCAGATTATTCAGCCGTGGTTCTATAACCAGCTGCGCACAGAAGAGCAGCTTGGCTATGCGGTATTTGCTTTCTCAATGAACGTGGGGCGTCAATGGGGGCTGGGCTTCCTGCTGCAAAGCAGCGACAAACAGCCGGCCTATCTCTGGCGCCGCTATCAGGCGTTCTTCCCGCAGGTGGAAGCAAAACTGCGGGCCATGAAGCCGGAAGAGTTTGCTCAGATCCAGCAGGCCGTCATCGCGCAGGTGATGCAGCCGCCGCAGACGCTGGGCGAAGAGGCGTCACAGCTGAGCAAAGATTTCGATCGCGGTAATCTGAAATTTGATTCGCGTGATAAAGTAGTGGCCGAGATAAAACAGCTGACGCCGCAGAAGGCTGCCGATTTCTTCCATCAGGCCGTGATTAAGCCGCAGGGCATCACTATCCTGTCTCAGGTTTCCGGTAGCCAGAACGGGAAAACGGACTACGTGAACCCGAAAGGCTGGAAAGTCTGGAAGAGCGTCAGCGCGTTGCAGCAATCTATGCCCTGGAGTAAGAAAGAATGACCGATACCGCTGAGTCCCTTGATCCCTTACGTTTACCTCTGCAGGGTGAACGATTGATTGAAGCCTCAGCGGGAACGGGAAAAACCTTCACCATCGCCGCGCTCTATCTGCGCCTGCTGTTAGGCCTTGGCGGTAACGCCGCTTTTCCTCGTCCTTTGAGCGTTGAAGAGCTGCTGGTCGTTACCTTTACCGAGGCCGCCACCGCTGAGCTGCGCGGCCGTATTCGGACCAATATCCACGAACTGCGCATCGCCTGTCTGCGCCAGAGCACGGATAACCCTCTTTACGCGAGCCTTCTGAAAGAGATTGCCGATAAGCAACAGGCAGCCCAGTGGCTGCTCCTCGCAGAAAGGCAGATGGACGAAGCGTCCGTCTTCACCATTCACGGTTTTTGCCAGCGCATGCTGAGCCTGAATGCGTTTGAATCCGGCATGCTGTTTGAGCAACAGCTTATTGAAGATGAATCCGTGCTTCGCTATCAGGCCTGCGCGGATTTCTGGCGTCGCCACTGCTATCCGTTACAGCGGGATATTGCGGAAGCGGTACATGCGTTGTGGAAGGGGCCCGAAGCACTGTTGCGCGCCATCGATCGTTATCTTCAGGGGGAAGCGCCGGTCATCAAATCTCCGCCCCCGGCGGATGAAACCCTGGCCTCACGCCATGAAAAAATCATCGCTAAAATTGCCGACATCAAACAAAAATGGATTGAGTCAGTCGGTGAGATTGACGCGATCATCGAGAATTCCGGGATCGATCGACGTAAATTCAATCGCGGCAACCAGGGCAAATGGATCGAGAAGATCAGCGCGTGGGCGCAGGAAGAGACGCGCGGTTACCAGCTCCCGGATGCGCTGGAGAAATTCTCCCGGCGTTTCCTGGTTGAGCGGACCAAAGCCGACGGCATCGTGCCTGAACATCCCCTGTTTCTGGCGATTGAAACCCTGCTGGCGGAGCCCCTGACGCTCAACGATCTGATGATCACTCGCGCCATGACGGAGATCCGCGACGCCGTCGCGCGTGAAAAGCGTCGCCGGGGCGAGCTGGGGTTCGACGATATGCTGAGCCGACTTGATGCGGCGCTGTGCAGTGAAAATGGCGAAGCGCTTGCCGCTGCGATTCGCACCCGCTTCCCGGTGGCAATGATTGACGAATTTCAGGACACCGACCCACAGCAGTACCGCATTTTCCGCCGTATCTGGCGCCAGCAGCCCGGCACCGCGCTGTTGTTAATCGGCGATCCTAAGCAGGCCATTTACGCCTTCCGCGGTGCGGATATTTTTACCTACATGAAAGCCCGCAGCGAGGTTGACGCGCACTACACGCTCGACACCAACTGGCGCTCTTCTCCCGGCATGGTGGAAAGCGTCAATGCGCTCTTTAGCCGCATGGATACGGCGTTTATGTTCCGGGAGATCCCTTTCCAGCCGGTCAAGTTCGCCCCTAAAAATACCGCGTTGCGCTTCGAGGTTAATGGCGAAACTCAGCCAGCCATGAACTTCTGGCTACTTGACGGGGAAGGCTGGGGCGTCGCGGACTATCAAAATGCTATGGCCCAGCACTGTGCGGCGCAAATTAGGGACTGGCTCAGCGCAGGCGCGCGCGGCGATGCGCTGCTGTGGAAGGAGGATAAACCCGCCCCGGTAAAGGCATCCGATATCACGGTGCTGGTGCGCAGCCGTCAGGAGGCCGCGCTTATCCGCGACGCCCTGACGCTATTGAATATACCGTCCGTCTACCTCTCCAACCGCGACAGCGTTTTTGAAACGCTGGAAGCCCTCGAGATGCTATGGCTGCTGCAGGCTGTGCTGGCCCCGGAGCGTGAAAGCACGCTCCGCAGCGCCTTAGCGAGCGCGATGCTCGGGCTGAACGCGCGTGACATTGATGCGCTTAATACTGACGAATCCGCGTGGGATGCTGTGGTAGAAGAGTTTGTGCGCTACCGTGAAAAATGGCAGAAGCGCGGCGTGATGGCGATGGTGCGCGAGCTCATGGCACAGCGTCACATTGCGGAAAACATGCTGGCGACAGCGGGCGGCGAACGCCGTCTGACCGATATTTTGCACATCAGCGAGCTGCTCCAGGAAGCGGGTACGCAGCTGGAGAGCGAGCATGCTCTGGTGCGCTGGCTGGCCCAGCAGATTGCCGACCCTAACAGCAATTCTTCCAGCCAGCAGATGCGCCTCGAGAGCGATAAACATCTGGTGCAGATCGTCACCATTCACAAGTCGAAAGGCCTGGAGTATCCGCTGGTCTGGCTGCCGTTTATCGCCAATTATCGCGTGCAGGACCAGGCTTTTTATCACGATCGCGAGTCGTTCGAAGCGGTACTCGACCTCAGCAACGCGGAGTCCAGCGTCGAGCTGGCCGAAGCCGAGCGTCTCGCGGAAGACCTGCGCCTGCTATACGTGGCGCTGACCCGTTCGGTCTGGCACTGTTCCCTGGGCGTCGCGCCGCTGTTCCGTCGCCGTGGCGAAAAGAGCGGCGAGAGTGATTTTCATCTGAGCGCGCTGGGGCGGCTTATTCAGCGCGGCGAGCCTAAAGATGCCGCAGGGCTGCGCCAGTGCATCGAATCACTTTGCTCAGAGCATGTTGCCCTGCATATTCCCTCCCAGCCCGATAGCAGCCGCTGGCAGACGCCGGAGCAGGGAGAGTCAGCGCTGCATGCCCGCGAGGTGGCTCGCACAATCGCTGACGACTGGCGCGTTACCAGTTACTCCGGTTTACAGCAGCACGGACAGAGTATTGCGCAAGATCTGATGCCAAAACTGGACGTGGATGCCGCTGGGGCCGGGAGCGTGCCCGTCGAGCCGGCGCTCACGCCGCATCAGTTTCCGCGCGGCGCCTCGCCGGGCACGTTTTTGCACAGCCTGTTTGAAGAGCTGGATTTTACCCAGCCGGTATCAGAAGAGTGGGTGCTGAAGATGTTACAGAGCGGCGGCTACGACGCACAGTGGCAGCCGGTTCTCACTGAATGGATCCGCGCTGTTCTGCACGCGCCGCTCACGGTGCAGGGGATCTCGCTGAGCCAGCTGACCGCCAAAGATAAGCAGGTGGAGATGGAGTTTTACCTTCCCATCGCCAGCCCGCTCAGGGCCGAGGCGCTTGATGCGCTGATCCGCGAGTACGATCCGTTATCCGCCGGGTGTCCGCCGCTGAATTTTCGCCAGGTGCAGGGGATGCTGAAAGGCTTTATCGACCTGGTTTTCCGCCACGAAGGGCGCTACTACCTGCTGGATTACAAATCGAACTGGCTGGGGGCAAACAGCGAAGCTTATACCCAGCAGGCGATGGCCTCAGCGATGCAAATGCATCGCTACGATCTGCAGTATCAGCTTTACACCCTGGCGCTGCACCGTTACCTGCGCCATCGCATGGCCGATTATCGCTATGAAGATCATTTTGGCGGCGTCATTTACCTGTTCCTGCGCGGCGTGGATGCTAACGACCCGCGTTCGGGTATCTTCAGCACCCGTCCGGCTGTGGAGTTGATTGAAAAGATGGATAACTTGTTTGCTGCAAGCACGGAGGAAGTAGCATGACGATGCAGGCGCTATTGCTGGACGCAATTGAACAACGTGCACTTCGCCACCTGGACGTACAATTTGCCATGATGGTGGCGGGCGAAGAGCCTGCCGTCATGCTTGCCGCGGCGATCCTGAGTAAAGATGCGGGAGAAGGGCATGTCTGTCTGCCGCTTTCACGTCTGGTGGTGGATGAGAAAATGCCGCCGGCTTTACAGGCGTGTTTCGCGCTTCTGGGTGAGGCAGTGGACTGGCAAGAAATATTACTCCGCTCGCCCGCCGTCAGCAGCGCCGATACCGGTACGCCAATGATTTTGACGGGTGAACGTTTGTATCTGAACCGGCTGTGGCGTAACGAACTGACGGTGGCGCGCTTTTTCAGCGAGACCAATGCTCCGCTCCCGTGCGATGAAGCACTGCTCCGGCAAACGCTGGATACGCTGTTTACCTCTGACGACGAGACAGACTGGCAGAAAGTGGCGGCAGCAGTGGCGTTAACGCGGCGAATATCGGTGATTTCGGGCGGGCCTGGCACCGGTAAAACGACCACCGTGGCTAAGCTGCTTGCCGCGCTGATTCAGTTATCGGGTGAGCAAAAGTGTCGTATCCGCCTGGCGGCACCCACCGGTAAAGCGGCTGCACGTCTGACGGAGTCGTTAGGCGGCGCGCTGCAAAAACTGCCGCTCACCGGGGAGCGGCTTGCGCTTTTCCCTAACGAAGCCAGCACGCTGCACCGCTTGCTCGGCGCGCAGCCGGGTAGCCAGCGTCTGCGCTACCATGCCGGTAACCCGCTGCATCTGGACGTGCTGGTGGTGGATGAAGCATCGATGATTGACCTGACGATGATGTCGCGTTTGATTGATGCGTTACCGCCGCACGCGCGCGTCATTTTCCTCGGCGACCGCGATCAGCTTGCCTCCGTGGAGGCCGGGGCCGTGCTGGGCGATATCTGCACCTATGCCAGCCTGGGGTATACCGCAGAACGCGCTGAGGAGCTGGCGCGCCTGACCGGATGTTCGCTCGCGGCTGAGAACCATTTACTTGCGGGGGCGCTGCGCGACAGCCTGTGTTTACTGCAAAAAAGCTACCGTTTTGGCAGCGACTCCGGCATTGGTCAGCTTGCGGCGGCGGTGAACCGGGGCGACCGGCACGCTACCTGTGCGGTATTTGACGGCACCTTTACCGATATTGAGAAAAAATCGCTGCAAACCGGGGAAGAGTATCAGGCGATGCTGGATGACGCCCTGCTGGGGTACCAACATTTTCTGACGGGCGTACAGCAGAAAAACACGCCGGAGCAGGTCATTGCCGCGTTTGGCGAATACCAGCTGCTCTGCGCGTTGAGGGAAGGGCCCTTTGGCGTCAGCGGCCTGAACGACAGGCTGGAACAGCTGCTGGCGCAAAAGCGTAAAATCAACCGTACTCCGCACTCGCGCTGGTATGAAGGCCGGCCGGTGATGATCTCCCGCAACGACAGCGCGCTGGGGTTGTTTAACGGGGATATCGGGATTGCGCTCGATCGCGGGCAGGGGCTTCGCGTCTGGTTCCAGATGCCGGACGGTAGCGTGAAGTCCTTCCAGCCGAGCCGTTTGCCCGAGCATGAAACTGCCTGGGCGATGACGGTGCATAAATCCCAGGGTTCTGAGTTTAACCATGCGGCACTTATCCTGCCCACACAGCTTTCCCCTGTCGTTACACGCGAGCTGATCTATACCGCTATTACGCGCGCGCGTCAGCGCCTGTCGCTGTATACCGATGAACGGGTGCTGGTACAGGCGATTGCCACCCGCACGGAACGCCGAAGCGGGCTGAGCGCGATAT
Source organism: Enterobacter bugandensis (assembly GCF_900324475.1). NCBI lineage: Bacteria > Pseudomonadati > Pseudomonadota > Gammaproteobacteria > Enterobacterales > Enterobacteriaceae > Enterobacter > Enterobacter bugandensis. Next base: position 3,809,048 of record NZ_LT992502.1, on the reverse strand, counting down.
TTGACTCTCTCTGAACGACGCCGGCAAAGAAAGGATTACCCCAGGTCGGCCATCAGCACTTTCGAACGGCGCTGATAGTTGTACATCTCTTTCTTCGTTTCCGGCAGAGAATCAATATCCACCGGCGTGAACCCGCGTTCCTGGAACCAGTGAATACTGCGCGTCGTCAGGACGAACAGCTTGCTCAGCCCCATCTGACGCGCCTGTGCCGCCACGCGCTCAAGCAGCATTTCGCCGCGTGAAGAGCTGCGGTAATCCGGGTGCACCGCCACGCAGGCCATTTCTCCGATTTTCTCTTCCGGGAACGGATAGAGGGCGGCGCAGGCAATGGTCAGGTTATCGCGCTGGATAATGGTGAATTTGTCGATCTCCATCTCCAGCTGCTCGCGGGAGCGACGAACCAGAATACCCTGCTGTTCCAGCGGACGGATCAGCTCCAGAATGCCGCCGATATCGTTGATGGTCGCGCGGCGAATCTGCTCCGCACTTTCCATCACAATCTGGGTGCCAATACCGTCGCGGGAGAACAGCTCCTGCAGCAGAGCTCCGTCTTCCTGATAGCTGATCAGGTGACTACGGCGCACGCCGCTGCGGCAGGCCTTCACGGCGCCACGCAGGAAGCGGACGGTGCCGGAGTGGTAATCCCCTTCGGCTTCCAGCGCTTCAACGCGGGCCTGCGCTTCATTCGGGAAGAGTTCCGGCACAATCACCCCTTCATCGTTTACGACGCCCTGGGAGGAGCAAAACCCAATCATTTTTTCCGCCTTCAGCTTGATCGCCAGCTGGGTGGCAATCTCTTCGGACGTCAGGTTAAAGCTTTCACCGGTTACGGAAACCGCCACCGGCCCCATCAGCACAATGGCACCGCTGTCGAGCTGACGGTGAATGGCCTCTTCATCAATACGACGAATGCGGCCGCTGTGGCAGTAATCCACGCCATCGTCCACGCCGAGCGGCTGGGCAATGATAAAGTTGCCGCTCACGACGTTGATATGCGCGCCCTGTAGCGGCGTGTTGTTCAGGCTCATCGACAGGCGAGCGGTGATATCCAATTGCAGCAGACCCGCCGCCTGCTTCACCAGCTCCAGGGTTTTGGCATCCGTGACGCGGGTATGTTTGTGGTAAATCGGCTCGTGGTGGTGAGCGGCCAGGTTGGCGTCGATCTGCGGGCGCGCGCCATAGACCACCACCAGGCGGATCCCGAGGCTGTGCAGCAGGCCAATGTCATTGACGATGCTGGAAAAATTTTCATGCTCAATGGCTTCGCCGCCCAGCATGATGACAAACGTTTTTCCCCGGTGGGCGTTGATATAGGGAACAGAATGGCGGAATCCCTGGACCAGTTCGGTTCTACGTTCCTTCACCATGGCACAACCCTTAATGAATGTTTATTCGTAATTTATGTATTTTTATTCGATTGTGGGCGCGTGTGCAAGTGCAAATTTTCTGCGACCTACAGAAATTAATAAGTAATCCGTGCGTTAACGTATGATTGTTTACCCTTTTATAGATGACAGTTTATGCGTCATTCGTTAAAGTTTTCGGTCAATCTGCACTTTTGTATATCAGTTTGTTTTCTTGCTCGGGAGAAGCATGTCGGGATCCAATTCAGCAATAAGCCGCCGCCGTTTGTTAAAAGGGGCCGGGGCAATGTGGTTGCTTAGCGTCAGCCAGGTCGGTCTTGCCGCCACGAGTCAGGTGGTGGCGGTGCGCGTCTGGCCGTCGTCGACCTATACGCGCGTGACGGTTGAATCCAATCGCGTGCTGAAATATAAGCAATTTGCCCTTAGCAACCCTGAACGCGTGGTGGTGGATCTCGAAGGGGTGAACCTCAACTCCGTGCTGAAAGGCATGGCGGCGCAGATCCGCGGTGACGATCCGTTTATTAAATCGGCGCGCGTCGGGCAGTTTGATCCGCAAACCGTGCGCATGGTGTTTGAGCTTAAGCAGAACGTTAAGCCGCAGCTGTTCGCCCTGGCACCCGTCGCGACGTTTAAAGAGCGTCTGGTGATGGATCTTTACCCGGCGAATGCGACGGATATTCAGGATCCGCTTCTCGCCCTGCTGGAGGATTACAACAAAGGCGATCTTCAGCGTCAGGTGCCGCCTGCGCAAAGCGGCCCGCAGCCGGGGAAAGCAGGACGCGATCGTCCGATTGTGATCATGCTCGATCCCGGCCACGGCGGCGAAGACTCCGGTGCGGTGGGGAAATACCATACGCGTGAAAAAGACGTGGTGCTGCAAATTGCCCGTCGTCTGAAGGCGTTAATTGATAAAGAGGGCAATATGCGCGCCTACATGACGCGCAATGAGGATGTCTTTATTCCGCTGAAGGTGAGGGTGGCGAAAGCGCAGAAGCAGCGTGCCGATCTGTTCGTCTCGATCCATGCGGATGCCTTTACCAGCCGCCAGCCGAGCGGCTCGTCGGTGTTTGCGCTCTCAACCAAGGGCGCGACCAGTACCGCGGCGCGATACCTTGCGGACACCCAGAACGCCTCGGACCTGATCGGTGGCGTGAGCAAAAGCGGCGACCGCTACGTCGACCACACCATGTTCGACATGGTGCAGTCCCTGACCATTAACGACAGCCTGAAGTTTGGTAAAGCGGTGCTGGGCAAGCTGGGGAACATCAATAAGCTGCACAAAAACAGCGTTGAGCAGGCCGGGTTTGCGGTGCTGAAGGCACCGGATATCCCGTCCATTCTGGTAGAAACCGCGTTTATCAGTAACGTTGAAGAAGAGCGTAAGCTCAAGACGGCAAAGTTCCAGCAGGAGGTGGCGGAGTCGATTCTGGCGGGGATACGGGCGTATTTCTCAGACGGGGCGACGCTGGCGCGGCGCGGGTAGGTTTTTAGCCGGGTGAAATGCCCGGCAAATTCACAAACGGCAGATACAAAAAAACACCCTTAAGGGTGTTTATTGTTTTTAGAAGTGTTGGTTGCGGGGGCCGGATTTGAACCGACGACCTTCGGGTTATGAGCCCGACGAGCTACCAGGCTGCTCCACCCCGCGGCACCGTACTTCTTATCTTTTCTAAAATTTGATTGGTTGCGGGGGCCGGATTTGAACCGACGACCTTCGGGTTATGAGCCCGACGAGCTACAAGGCTGCTCCACCCCGCGTCACCGTACTGCTTATACTTCATCAAATTTTAATTGGTTGCGGGGGCCGGATTTGAACCGACGACCTTCGGGTTATGAGCCCGACGAGCTACCAGGCTGCTCCACCCCGCGTCCGTGGAAGCGCACTATACTCGGATAGGTTTGTGATGCAACCCCTTTTTCACATAAATCATTAACTTTGTATGTAAAGTGAACGGCATTGCGACATTTAGACTATTTTTTGCTCTGAATTTGCCAAAGGGCATGCGATCGCATTTCATTCGCTTTGTCGGTTTGTTATCTTCATCATGCGGAAATGGGCAACTTAAAGACGAGATATAATGAAAGGACGTTGGGCGAAGTATCTGATGGCGGGCGCAATGGTAGCGATTCTTGCGGCCTGTTCTTCCAAACCGACCGATCGCGGTCAGCAGTATAAAGACGGGAAGTTATCCCAGCCTTTCTCTTTAGTTAATCAGCCTGACGCCGTTGGCGCGCCGATCAACGCCGGTGATTTCTCCGAGCAGGTCTACCAGATCCGCAATGCGTCGCCGCGTCTGTATAGCTCACAGAACAATGTTTATAGCGCGGTACAGGACTGGCTGAAGGCGGGCGGCGATACGCGCAACATGCGCCAGTTTGGTATTGATGCCTGGCAAATGGAAGGGGCGGATAACTACGGCAACGTCCAGTTCACCGGCTATTACACGCCCGTGGTTCAGGCGCGACACACGCGCCAGGGCGAGTTCCAGTACCCTATCTACCGTATGCCGCCAAAACGCGGCCGTCTGCCGTCCCGCGCCGAAATCTACGCCGGTGCGCTGAGCGAAAACTACGTCCTGGCCTACAGCAACTCCCTGATGGATAATTTCATCATGGACGTGCAGGGCAGCGGCTACATTGATTTTGGCGACGGTTCACCGCTCAACTTCTTCAGCTATGCCGGGAAAAACGGCCATGCCTACCGCAGCATCGGTAAGGTGCTGATTGACCGCGGCGAAGTGAAAAAAGAAGATATGTCGATGCAGGCGATCCGCGAGTGGGGCGAAAAGCACAGTGAAGCCGAGGTGCGCGAGCTGCTGGAGCAGAACCCATCGTTCGTCTTCTTCAAGCCGCAAAACTTCGCGCCGGTGAAAGGGGCCAGCGCCGTGCCGCTGATTGGCCGCGCGTCGGTGGCATCGGATCGTTCTATCATTCCTGCGGGTACCACGCTGCTGGCGGAAGTCCCTCTGCTCGACAACAACGGCAAGTTCAACGGCAAATATGAGCTGCGTCTGATGGTAGCCCTGGATGTGGGCGGAGCGATTAAGGGCCAGCACTTTGATATCTATCAGGGCATTGGCCCGGATGCCGGTCACCGTGCAGGCTGGTATAACCACTACGGACGCGTATGGGTGCTGAAGGCCGCGCCGGGCACCGGAAACGTATTCAGCGGCTGATTGTGGTATTCTGAGCGCAATACGGATTACTGTTCAGGGTGAGGAAAACCTCACCCTTTTTACATCTGAGGTTTTATGTCTGTGGTAATCAGCGATGCCTGGCGCCAGCGTTTTGGCGGCACGGCACGTCTCTATGGTGAAAAAGCCCTGCAGCTGTTTGCGGATGCGCACGTCTGCGTCGTGGGCATTGGCGGTGTCGGCTCCTGGGCGGCGGAAGCGCTGGCGAGAACCGGGATTGGCGCAATCACGCTGATTGATATGGATGACGTTTGTGTAACCAACACTAACCGTCAGATCCACGCCCTGCGTGATAACGTCGGTCTGGCGAAGTCCGAGGTGATGGCGGAGCGCATTCGCCTCATCAATCCGGAGTGTCGGGTGACGGTGATCGACGACTTTGTGACGGCAGATAACGTCGCGGAGTACATGAGCAAAGGCTACAGCTATGTGATTGACGCCATCGACAGCGTGCGGCCTAAAGCGGCGCTGATCGCATACTGCCGTCGTTACAAGGTGCCGCTGGTCACGACTGGTGGCGCGGGCGGGCAAATCGATCCCACGCAGATCCAGGTTGCCGATCTGGCGAAAACCATTCAGGATCCGCTGGCTGCCAAGCTGCGTGAACGCCTGAAGAGCGACTTCAATGTGGTAAAGAACAGCAAGGGCAAGCTGGGCGTCGACTGCGTGTTCTCCACCGAAGCGCTGGTCTACCCGCAGGCGGATGGTTCAGTTTGTGCGATGAAAAGCACGGCGGAAGGGCCAAAACGCATGGACTGCGCGTCAGGCTTTGGGGCGGCCACCATGGTAACCGCCTCTTTTGGCTTTGTGGCGGTCTCTCACGCCCTGAAGAAAATGATGGCGAAGGCGGAACGTCAGGCCTGAGCCTGACGTGCGGCGTCCAGCACCGCGTCGCTGAGCGCGATCAGGCCCTGACCACGCGAGGCGCTAAGCTGCGCGCGCAGCCCCAGTTCGTCGAACAGCGCCAGCGGCGAGTGCGTTAACAATTCCGCCGCGCTTTTCCCCTCAATGGCGGTTAACAGGACCGCCAGCAGGCCCCGGACGATGCGCCCTTCGCTGTCGCCGAAGAAATGCAGCTTCTCGCCGGAGACGCTCACGCCCAGCCAGACGCGGTTTTCACAGCCCGCAATCTCTTTCGCCTGCGCTTTAAGATCGCCGGAAAGAGCTGGGAGCTGTTTACCCAGCAGGATCAGCTGACGATATTTATCTTCCCACTGCTGGAGCGGGGCGAAGGTCTGTTTTAAGGTCTCTTCAGTGATGACCGTGCCAAACGGATGTCCGGCTAAAGCAGCGCTAGTCATTAATCCACCAGTATTTCAAGGGCGCGGTCAACGGCGCTAACCAGCGCGTCGACATCGCTTTGGGTATTATACGGCGCAAACGAGGCGCGCAGCGTACCGCTTACGCCGAGCGCCGCCAGCAGCGGCTGGGCGCAGTGCTGTCCTGCGCGCAGGGCAATGCCGTATCCGGCCAGCAGCGTCACCATATCGCTATGATGCACGCCAGCAAAATCAAAGGCGAGCAGGCTGGAATCCTGAACGCGGAACGAGCGGAAACCCGGGCGTTTTTTCAGTTCTTCCTCTGCCAGCGTCGCCAGCCCTCGGCTCCAGCTTTCCGCCTGAACCGCGTCCGTTTCCGCCAGCCATTCAAGTGCGGCGCTGAGGCCGATGACCCCGGCCACGTTCGGCGTGCCCGCTTCCAGACGGTAAGGCACCTCCTGCGTTTTATAACCGTCGAAGGTCACTTCGGTAATCATTTTGCCGCCGCCGAGCCACGGCGTCATTTTTGCCAGCAGTTCCGGTTTACCGTACAGCGCGCCAATCCCGGTTGGCCCGTAGAGTTTGTGCCCGGAGAAGGCGTAGAAGTCGATATCCAGCGCCTGCACATCAGCGGGGAAATGAACCACGCCCTGAGCACCGTCGACCATCACCACCACGCCGCTGGCATGGGCAATCTCAATGGCGCGAGCCAGGTCCGGACAGCCGCCGGTGACGTTGGACATCTGCCCCAGCGCCAGAACGCGGCTGCGGGGGGTAATCAGCTCAGGGAGACGGGCCACGTCAGGCAGAAAGTCTGCACTCAACGGGAGCATAATAACGCGCGCGCCCGTTTGCTCAGCCACCATCAGCCAGGGCACCAGGTTAGCGTGGTGCTCTGCTTCGCTGACAATGATCTCGTCCCCTGGCTGCAGCAGCGGGCGGGCATAGCACTGGGCCACCATATTGATGGCTTCGGTCGTGCCGCGCGTCCAGACGATATTTTTCCCGCTTTCGGCATTGATCAGGCGTGCAACCTGATCGCGTGCGGCTTCATAGCGCGCGGTCAGGCGCTGTGCTTCGGCAAACTGGCTGCGATGTACGTTGCCGGCGCTCAGGCTGTAGAACTGCTGCGTGGCCTCGATCACCGCCTTGGGCTTCAGGGCCGTGGCGGCGCTATCAAGATAAATACCGGCATCGGCCAGCGCCGGAAACTGTGCGCGAAACTGCGCAGGACTGAAAGCGTTCATGGAATTCCTCGTGTCGATAGAGAGATCGTCGCGCAATTTCAGCGGCAGGGCAAGGAGGTTGATATCTATCAGATTTGTCTGCTTATCCTGGCGACCTCGAAAAAGCAGGTTATGCTAAATAGTGTTAGGCGGATGTTTTAGCCTGTTATAAATCGAGGTTTGAATAGCATTAATTGCTAAAGGAGAATAATCATGAATAAGACAGCTGCAATCATTTCTGCCTGTGCGTTTACTTTTGCCCTGAGCGCCTGTTCTGGTAACAACTACGTGATGCACACAAACGATGGTCGTTCTATCGTTTCGGAAGGGAAACCGACTACCGATAACGATACCGGGATGATTTCGTACAAAGATGCTAACGGGAACAAGCAGCAGATCAACCGCACGGACGTGAAAGAGATGAAAGAGATCGAGCATTAATCGATCGCAGGCGAAAAAAAAGCACCGCAAATTGGCGGTGCTACATTAATCACTATGGACAGACAGGGTAAATGTACAGGAAGTGAAAAATTGGTAGCGTTGCTACCGTGGTCTGAATCGCAGACCAATTGCAAACACAACAACACAACATCACAACCGTAAGCCAAAAGCCCTTCAGAACACGCATTCCGAAAAAAGCTCTTCGTTCCGGCTCAGGAAGTGCCGCCACTATAGGTATTTGCTGGTAGTTCCTCAACGGACAAATTATAATGGCTCAGATAAAAAAAACTAATAGGTTAAACGTTGTTTCCTGTTTGTTAAATTCCGTTAACATCTAAGCCAGATAACCATGTCAAAGCGATTGCCACCCCTTAATGCATTACGCGTTTTTGATGCAGCAGCACGTCACCTGAGCTTCACCCGTGCGGCAGATGAGCTTTTTGTGACACAGGCCGCAGTAAGTCACCAAATCAAGTCCCTGGAGGATTTCCTGGGCCTTAAGCTGTTCCGCCGACGCAATCGTTCCTTGCTGTTGACCGAAGAGGGGCAGAGCTATTTTCAGGATATTAAAGAGATTTTTTCCCAGCTCACGGAAGCCACGCGTAAGCTGCAGGCCCGCAGTGCAAAAGGTGCCCTGACTGTTAGTTTATTGCCCAGTTTTGCCATTCAGTGGTTGGTGCCAAGACTCTCAAGCTTTAACTCAGCTTATCCGGGGATCGACGTTCGAATCCAGGCGGTGGATCGTCAGGAAGACAAGCTGGCCGATGATGTGGATGTCGCCATTTTTTATGGTCGCGGCAACTGGCCGGGCTTGCGTGTCGAGAAATTATACGCAGAATATCTGCTGCCGGTCTGTTCGCCTCTGCTTTTAACAGGCGACAAGGCGCTGAAAACACCCGCTGACCTGGCGCAGCATACGCTTTTACATGATGCCTCTCGCCGCGACTGGCAAACTTATACCCGTCAATTAGGTCTTAGTCATATAAACGTGCAGCAGGGCCCCATTTTTAGCCATAGTGCGATGGTGCTACAGGCTGCCATTCACGGACAGGGCGTGGCGTTGGCGAACAACGTGATGGCGCAGTCCGAAATTGAGGCAGGCCGTCTGGTTTGCCCTTTTAATGATGTACTGGTCAGCAAGAATGCATTTTATCTGGTTTGTCATGACAGTCAGGCAGAACTGGGTAAAATAGCCGCCTTCCGGCAGTGGATACTGGCGAAAGCGGCAAGCGAGCAAGAAAAATTCCGCTTCAGGTATGAACAATAACGTTTGTGTGCCGGGCACGCATTAATTCAGGACTTAAACATGACCAGCCGATTCATGCTGATTTTTGCCGCGGTGAGTGGCTTTATTTTTGTTGCACTGGGCGCCTTTGGCGCGCACGTATTGAGCAAGTCTTTGGGCGCCGTCGAGATGGGCTGGATCCAGACCGGCCTTGAATACCAGGCGTTTCATACGCTGGCTATTTTTGGGCTGGCGGTGGCGATGCAGCGCCGGATAAGCATCTGGTTTTACTGGAGTAGCGTATTTATGGCGCTGGGTACCGTGCTGTTTAGCGGCAGCCTTTACTGTCTGGCCCTCTCGCATTTGCGCCTGTGGGCGTTTGTTACACCTGTCGGCGGCGTGAGCTTCCTGGCGGGTTGGGTATTAATGTTTATCGGAGCTATCCGTCTGAAACGCAAGGGCGTTGTTCATGAATAAGGTTGTTTTATATTGTCGCCCGGGGTTTGAGAAAGAGTGCGCCGCGGAAATTACCGATAAAGCGGCGAAGCGCGAAGTCTTCGGCTTTGCTCGCGTAAAAGAAAATGCGGGCTATGTGGTATTCGAGTGTTATCAGCCTGAAGACGCCGACAAGCTGGCGCGCGAGCTGCCGTTCAGCTCGCTGATCTTCGCCCGCCAGATGTTCGTCGCGGGTGAGTTGCTGAAAGATCTTCCGCCGGAAGATCGCATCACGCCGATTGTGGGAATGCTGCAGGGCGTGGTGGAGAAGGGCGGCGACCTGCGCGTTGAGGTTGCCGATACCAACGAAAGCAAAGAGCTGATGAAGTTTTGCCGTAAGTTCACCGTGCCGCTGCGCGCAGCGCTGCGTGACGCGGGCATACTGACAAACTACGAAACGCCGAAGCGTCCGGTGGTGCATATCTTCTTTATCGCACCGGGCTGCTGCTATGCGGGCTATTCGTACACCAATAACAATTCGCCATTCTTTATGGGCATCCCGCGCCTGAAGTTCCCTGCAGATGCGCCGAGCCGTTCAACCCTGAAGCTTGAAGAGGCGTTTCACGTCTTTATCCCGGCAGATGAGTGGGACGAGCGTTTGGCTAACGGCATGTATGCCGTCGACCTTGGCGCGTGCCCGGGCGGCTGGACCTATCAGCTGGTGAAACGCAACATGTGGGTGTCGTCTGTGGATAACGGCCCAATGGCGCAAAGCCTGATGGACACTGGACAGGTCACCTGGCTGCGAGAGGACGGTTTCCGCTATCGCCCAACCCGCAACAACATCTCGTGGATGGTGTGCGACATGGTGGAGAAGCCGGCGAAAGTGGCCGCGCTGATGGCCTCCTGGCTGGTGAACGGCTGGTGCCGTGAGACCATTTTCAACCTCAAGCTGCCGATGAAAAAGCGCTACGAGGAGGTATCCCAGAACCTGGCCTATATTCAGGCACAGCTGGATGAGCACGGTATTAACGTGGAGATCCAGGCGCGTCAGTTGTACCACGACCGCGAAGAGGTGACGGTACACATCCGTCGCTGGTGGGCGGCTGTAGGCGGACGTCGCGACGAGCGATAGTGCGTGCTTTGTTTTGCCCGGTGGCGCTGCGCTTACCGGGCCTACAAAACGGTGTTGACGTTTTAACGTTCTAACCGCAACTGCTGTAAATTCCCGTCCAGCTGTAAATCTGTCTGTAGCGTCGCCACCTCGCGGCAGATAAACGCCATCTCTTTATGCGCCTCCAGCTTCTTGCGCCACTTTTCTGGCACCTCATCCAGACGGGCGTAAATCCCTTCCAGACTCTGAAAATCGGTCAGCAACTGGGCGGCGCTCTTTGGTCCAATACCGGCGACACCCGGAACCTTAGAGCTGCTGATGCCTGCCAGACCCCAATAATCCGGCAGTTGCTCAGGCAAGACGCCGAACTCGCTGGCAATAAACGGCGCGTCCAGCCAGCGTTTTTGAAAATAGTCGCGAATGCGGATAGTTGGGGAGAGCAGCTGGCAGTAGCCTTTGTCAGTTGAAACGATAGTGGCCTGATGCCCGGCACTTGCCACTTTTACGGCCAGGGTGGCCGCGAGATCGTCGGCTTCATTGCCCTGTGCACCCCAGCAGGGGACGCCGCGCTGCTCAAAGGCGGCACGCAGAGCGGGCATTTCGGCATGGAGATCGTCCGGCATCGGCGCGCGTCCAGCCTTGTAGTCGGGCAGGCGCTGATGTCGCCAGCCGCTGTTGCGCGCTTCGTCATCAAACACGGCCACGACGTGCGTCGGCTCGCTGTGGCGAATAAGCTGCTCCAGCGCGTGCAGGCAGGTGTCCTTGCAGGGCGTGCCTTGTACCGCATGGATTCGGCGAATCAGATTGAGCGCGTCGACGATAAGCAAATGAACAGCCACAGATATTCTCCCTTAAATCTAATGGGTAAAGGGTATCACTGTAGGCAGGATGAAACGAATAGCGTGAGGGAAAACAGGAAGAAGCCTCGCAAAACGAGGCTTCCTGAGAGGCTTAATCGCAGGTTACGATCTTCATCGCCAGGCCGCCGCGAGAGGTTTCGCGGTATTTGGCGTTCATATCTTTACCGGTTTCGTACATGGTTTCGATAACTTTATCGAGACAGACGCGCGGCTCACTGGTGCGGCGCAGCGCCATACGCGCCGCGTTCACCGCTTTGACGGAGGCGATGGCGTTACGCTCGATGCACGGCACCTGTACCTGTCCGGCAACCGGATCGCAGGTTAGCCCCAGGTTATGTTCCATGCCGATTTCCGCAGCGATGCAGACCTGCGCCGGGCTTGCACCCAACAGTTCCGCCAGGCCCGCTGCCGCCATGGAGCATGCCACGCCGACTTCGCCCTGACAGCCTACTTCCGCACCGGAAATGGAGGCGTTCATTTTATACAGAGAACCAATCGCGCTGGCGACCAGCAGGTAGCGCGCCAGGGAGTTAGCGTTCACTTCACGGATAAACTTGTCGTAGTACGCCAGCACGGCCGGAACGATACCGCAGGCACCGTTGGTTGGCGCCGTGACGACGCGGCCCCCTGCGGCGTTCTCTTCGTTCACCGCCAGGGCGAACATGTTGATCCAGTCGACGACGGCCATCGGGTCCGTTGTCGTTTTGTCGGTGCTCACCAGCATACGACGTAGCGCCGCCGCACGACGCGGTACGCGAAGCTTGCCCGGCAGAACGCCTTCGGTGGTGATCCCGCGCTCAATGCCGCCGCGCATCACTTCCCAGACGCTAGCGAAGTGCTGTTCCAGCTCCTCTTTGCTGTGAAGGGCCAGCTCGTTTTTCATCATCAGGCCAGAGAGGGAAAGCCCCGTCTCCTGGCAGTGGCGCTGGAGATCCGCCGCGGTTTTGTACGGATACGGCACCTCAACAGAAGAGGTGGTGGTTTGACCAAAGTGGTCTTCGTCGACGATAAAGCCGCCGCCGATGGAGTAATACGTCTGGCTGTAAACCGCTTTGTCGCCGGCCAGCGCGGTAATGCGCATGCCGTTTTCGTGCAGCGACAGGTTGTCCGCATGGAAATTCATGCAGTGGTCAACCGGGAATTCAACCTCATGCTCACCGTTTGCCAGCAGCAAACGACCGTGGGTGTTCACGTCCTGGATGAAGCCAGGGATCGCGTCAATATCAACGGTATCCGGCAGATTTCCCGCCAGGCCCATGATAATGGCGATATCGGTATGGTGGCCTTTCCCGGTCAGGGAAAGCGAGCCGTACACATCGACAACCACGCGGGTGATGTCGTGCAGAATGCCGCGTGCAATCAAGTCATCCGTGAACTGCTTACCGGCTTTCATTGGTCCGACGGTGTGAGAGCTGGAAGGACCAATACCGATTTTGAAAATATCGAATACGCTAATCATGATGCGTCCATTGCTTTCAGTCAGAGGGGGAGGAGTGCGCCGCCCGAAGGCGGCGCGGGCGTTCATCAGAACATGGTGTACAGGGAGTAGAAGATCGCAGAGATAGCGATAAGGCCCATGATAACCACAAACACGTTGCTGACCTGGCCGCTGTACTTGCGCATGGCAGGCACTTTCTGAATCGCGTACATCGGCATCAGGAACAGAATCATCGCGATAACCGGGCCACCCAGGGTTTCAATCATGCCCAGGATGCTTGGGTTCAGGGTCGCTACCGCCCAGGTGGTGAGCAGCATGAACAGTGCAGTGATTTTGTTCAGCTTGTTGATTTCAATGCTCTTGCCTTTACCGCGCAGAGATTTAATCACCATACCGTTGAAGCCTTCACGCGCACCCAGGTAGTGGCCCAGGAAGGATTTGGTGATGGCGATCATCGCGATGATCGGTGCCATCCACGCAATCAGCGGTGCGTTAAAGTGGTTCGCCAGGTAAGACAGAATAGAGATGTTCTGTTCTTTCGCTGCCGCCAGGTCCGCCGGGGAGAGGCTCAGTACGCAGCTGAAGACGAAGAACATCACGGTCAGCACCATCATCACGTGAGCGCGGGCCAGGATGCTGGAGCACTTCTTCTCTGCACCATTACCGTACTCTTCGCGTTTCGCCACGGCGAAAGAGGAGATGATTGGGGAGTGGTTGAAGGAGAAGACCATTACCGGGATCGCCAGCCACAGGGTCATCAGCAGGCCGTTACCGGTCGCAGACGCGCTGCTCAGGGACAGGGTTTCCAGCGCTGCACCGTTCCACTGTGGGATCAGGTAGCAGGCCAGCAGCATCAGCGCAGCCACAAACGGGAAGACCAGCACGCTCATGGCCTTAACAATCATCTGCTCGCCGAAGCGCACGATGGTCATCATGCCGACGATCAGGATCAGAGACAGAATGGCACGCGGTGGCGGCGTCATGTGCAGCTGGTGCGTCATGAAGCTTTCAACGGTGTTGGTGATCGCCACGCTGTAGACGAGCAGGATTGGGTAAATCGCGAAGAAGTAGAGCAGGGTAATCAGTTTACCTGCGCCAACGCCGAAATGTTCTTCAACCACTTCGGTGATGTCTTCGCCCGGGTTTTTACCGGACAGCACGAAGCGGGTCAGACCGCGGTGTGCGAAGTAGGTCATCGGGAAGGCGATGATGGCCATGATGATCAGCGGAATCAGACCGCCGACGCCTGCGTTGATAGGAAGGAACAGTACACCAGCGCCGATTGCCGTGCCGTAAAGGCCCAGCATCCACATGGTATCCGTTTTGCGCCAACCACTTCGGGATTCAATCGAAGCAACGGTGCTGGTTTGAGTGGTTTCCATCTGTATCTCCTGGAGGAAGCAAATTGTCAGGTTTTTAGTCAAATCCGATGAAAAAGTGCCTGACGGTAATATGAAATTCGTTCAGTGACGGTTTTTTAATAATTTTCGCCCGTAACTATTGGCGGGCGGAAAGATACATTCTCGTTATGAATCTATCAGTGATCGCGATCCCAAATGCAATAATCCACTTATGATGTGGGCATCTTTAGACCATTTATCTGTTAAAAAAACATCAAATAGAATTTACGGGCGCGAAGGCTACCACCAACGACATGTGGGCTAAAAGAGCGGCCCGCAATATAGGTGTCTTCCGCTGTAAAGATATGGCTTTTTAGGATTTTCTTGCGGGTAATTTAGTTTAAGGCTGATAAATTACGGTTGTTAAATGGAGGTAATCGATTGCGTTCGCCGTAAGTTTGTTAAAGTTATAAGTGAGGCCTATGAATTGATTCGCTAATAAAAAAGCCGGGACCCGCTACAGGGTGCCCCGGCTTTGAGGAGAAGAAACTGAGCGTTACGTGCAGATTTCGTAGCACGGAATGTAGGCTGAACCCGGCAACTTCATGCGGTGTTGAGCCACAAAGCCCTGAAGCATGTCGTCCATACGGCGCATCATCTCCGGGTCGCCATGGATCTTGTACGGACCATACTGCTCAATCGCGCGGATGCCCATCTCCTTCACGTTGCCCGCCACAATCCCGGAGAAGGCGCGACGCAGGTCGGCGGCCAGCACTTCCACCGGCTGGTCCGGGTAGAGTTTCAGGTTCGCCATATTTTCATGGGTCGGCTCGAACGGGATCTGCAGGTCAGGCGCAATGCGGATTGACCAGTTAAAGCTGTACGCATCACCGGTATCACGACGATTCTCTTTCACCAGCGGCATCGCTTTTTTCATCTGGCGCGCCACTTCCGCCGCGTCATCAATGATGATGCGATAGTGACGACGCGCGGCTTCTCCCAGCGTATGCACGATAAACTCGTCCAGCACGCGGAAGTAGTCGGCGCTCTCTTTCGGGCCGGTCAGGATCAGCGGCAGAACCTGATCTTTGTTGGCCGGGTTCATCAGAATCCCCAGCAGATAGAGCAGCTCTTCCGCCGTTCCCACGCCGCCCGGGAAGATGATAATCCCGTGAGCGATACGAACAAACGCCTCAAGACGCTTCTCGATATCCGGCATGATAATCAGCTCATTGACCAGCGGGTTAGGCGGCTCAGCGGCGATGATTGACGGCTCGGTCATGCCGATAAACCGCCCCTCTTTGTAACGCTGCTGCGCATGACCCACGGCTGCACCTTTCATTGGTGCTTCCATTGCACCCGGACCACAGCCGGTACAGATATTCAGCTCGCGCAGGCCAAGCTGCGTTCCGACCCGACGGGCATAGAGATATTCGGTTTCGTTAATCGAGTGGCCGCCCCAGCAGACGACCATGTTCGGCGCCTCGCCAACGTGCAGGGCGCGGGCGTTGCGCAGAATAGAGAACACCAGGTTGGTGATATGAACGGAGCTTTCCAGGTCGAGATGCTGGAAGCGGCCCGCGTTGTGAATCTGCCCGTTAACAAACAGGATGTCGCGCAGGACGGCAAACAGGTTGGCCTGAAGGGAACGAATGATACGCCCGTCGACAAAGGCCTCTTCCGGCGGGTTGATCACTTCCAGTTTCACGCCACGCTCGCGGCGCAGCACGTTAATATCAAAGCTTTCGAAGCGGGACAGCAGTTCTTTACTGTTATCTGTCAGGCTTCCGGAGTTCAGTACGGCAAGTGAACAGTTACGAAACAGTTGATAAAGATCGCTGCTGGCCGTGCGTTTAAGCATGTCCACTTCCAGCTGCGACAACATATCCATTGAGCCAAGCGGGCTAATATGTGTAATCAAGTGAGCTCCTTATGGGACGATTATCGTCATTCCCTTTGATTACAATAGCCCTGGCGCGTGACGTTTCACAACACTTCGGCGGAATACCGCACGCATATTGTGAAAATATTTATATTATTGACGCACCAGCCGGCCCGTTGTTGGCACAAAATCGGTGTTGGTGCGCCACGGGTTAATGTCCAGCCCACCACGGCGGGTATAGCGTGCATAAACGCTCAGTTTCTCCGGCTGGCAGAAACGCTGAATATCGTTAAAAATACGCTCCACGCACTGCTCGTGAAATTCGTTGTGATGGCGGAACGACACCAGATAGCGCAGCAGTTTTTCCCGGTCAATTTTCGGGCCTCGGTACTGGATCTGCACCGAACCCCAGTCCGGCTGGTGGGTAATCAGGCAGTTGGACTTCAGCAAATGGCTGACCAGCGTCTCTTCAACCACTTTTCCGCCCGCCGCGTTTTCGAGGTAATCGGCGCTGAATTCATAATTCTCCACCTCGATGTCCTGCTCGTCGATGCAGGTTCCGTGGAAATGGGCAATGGGCTGTCCTTCCAGCTCGTGCAGGCGGTATAACGAGACGGACACGTTCCCCTGCGCGCAGGCGGCTAAATCCCGCTCCAGCGTTTGCTGAACCTCGTCCCAGCTGTTGAATCGGGTCTGGTTGAAGCTGTTGAGATAGAGCTTAAAGCTTTTGGACTCGACCAGGTTCACGCTGGCATAGTCCAGCTCAACGTGGCCCACGGCCACCTGCGGCAGACCGCGCGCGTTAAGCCAGGAGAGTTCGTACAGCGTCCAGATATCGCCGCCGACAAACGGCAATGCGTCCGCATGCAGTCCAAGAGGATCGCGGTTCAGGCTGCGCGGCACGCCCTGCAGCAGGCTTGCATCGTAGGTATCGCGGTAATCGGTCGATTTACCCAGCGTTAGGCCGGTTAACGCCTGATGATTTTCGTAAGACATGTTTCATAGCCACTTTACAGGTACACTTATGGGCAGAGTTTATCCTGTCTTACAAGAAGAGAGAAATCGGTGGACATCGAATCTGCAAATGCCCTTACTACCTTCACAACCCGCTATTGCGACGCGTGGCATGAAAAGCACGGAACATGGCCGCAAAGCGCTGATTTATATGGCGTGCCGTCGCCGTGCATTATCTCTTCGCAGGATGACTATGTTATCTGGCAGCCGAAGCCCAATACCGCTGAGCAAAATGTAAATGCGGTTGAACGGGCTATGGACCTTGTGGTACAACCAGCGGTTCACGCGTTTTATGCCACGCAGTTTGCAGGGGATATGCCCGCGCGCTTGGGTGATTTGACGCTGACGCTGTTGCAGACCTGGAGCGAAGACGATCTGCAGCGTGTTCAGGAAAACCTGATTGGTCATCTGGTCACGCAAAAACGCCTTAAGCTTTCTCCGACGCTCTTTATTGCCACGCTGGACAGCGAACTGGATGTGATATCCGTCTGCAACCTGTCCGGGGAAGTGATTAAAGAGACCATCGGTACCCGCAATCGCGAAACGCTCGCCCCCTCTCTTGCGGATTTCCTTACCCGGCTTGAGCCACTTCTGTAATCCATGATGCTACGGCGCGTGTGAGAGATCTCTTACAAGGTTTGTGAGAGATCGCTGGATCATTCAGTATTGCCTTATTTAATTCAGATTAATATCACTCTGTTTTTCAAAGAATTAGTTGTTCATCGCATCTTTTTTAGGGATTTCTTACGGCTTACAGTGCTGCAAGGGTGGGTTGTAAGACGAAGCGGAATAGCGGATTCTATCTCCGTCGACAGGACGCCGACACGAGAAACGAACATCAGGATGATGGCGTTTCTTACTCAGGACACGTCAGGATGGCGCTGCAGGAAGGCTTCAGGATGAAGCAAAAGGATAACGCAGGACGCGTAAGGGACACCTCCAGGAAGGAGAACGAGAACCGAACAGGATGGTCGGTGGGTCAGGAAGGCCAGGACGTTTCAGGATGAAACAAACACGTCAGGAAGATGTGTGCAGGATGCAAAAGGTATAAGGATGACCAGGCCTTCGGGCATCAGGAAAAGTTGTCACGGAAGAGCAGGGAGCACGAATTGTAGCTGGAATGCTGCGAAACGAACCGGGAGCACTGTTTTTACAGTGCTCCCTTTTTTATTTCTGTCTTCCGCAATGCTATGCTGCGCGCCGTTCACTTTTTCAGTTGAGGTTACTATGACGCAACACGATAGCGTTCGTGCTCAGTTGCACGCCATCGAAGCCCTTTTGCGCCAGCATCAGCTGTGGCAGGAGACCGCGCCGAATCCGGAAGCGTTTGCCAGTACCCAGCCATTCTGCCTGGATACGCTGGCACCGTTCGAGTGGCTCCAGTGGGTATTAATTCCGCGCATGCACGCGCTGCTGGAAGGCGGCCACCCTTTGCCGCAGGCGTTCGCCGTTTCTCCCTACTATGAAATGGCGCTTGAGGCGACGCACCCTGCGCGCGATGTGATGCTGGTTGAGCTGGAAAAACTGGACGCCCTGTTTGCCGGTGAAGAGGCATGACGCTGGAAATCCTCTATCAGGACGAGTGGCTGGTGGCGGTGAATAAACCGTCTGGCTGGCTGGTGCACCGCAGCTGGCTGGATCGCGATGAGAAAGTGGTGGTGATGCAAACCGTGCGCGACCAGATTGGTCAGCATGTGTTTACCGCGCACCGCCTCGACAGACCGACTTCCGGCGTGCTGCTGATGGGGCTTTCCAGCGAGGCGGGCCGCCTGCTGGCGCAGCAGTTCGAACAGCACCAGATCCAGAAGCGCTACCACGCGATCGTTCGTGGCTGGCTGACCGAATCCGCCACGCTGGACTATCCGCTGGTGGAGGAGCTGGACAAAATCGCCGATAAATTTGCCCGCGATGACAAAGGCCCGCAGCCCGCGGTGACGGATTATCGCGGCATGGCGACAACGGAAATGCCGGTAGCAACCAGCAAATTCCCCACCACACGCTACAGCCTGGTTGAGCTTTTGCCCAAAACCGGACGCAAGCACCAGCTTCGCCGTCATCTTGCGCACCTGCGCCACCCGATTATTGGCGACAGCAAGCACGGCGATCTGCGCCAGAACCGCAGCGCGGCAGAGCATTTTGGCTGTAACAGACTGATGCTTCACGCCAGCGAGCTTAGCCTGACTCACCCGTTTACCGGTGAACCACTGATTATTCGTGCCGGGCTGGACGACGTCTGGATGCAGGCGTTGTCACAGTTTGGCTGGCGGGGACAACTCCCCGAAAATGAAAGGGTTGAGTTTGTATCAGGCAACGTTCAGGATGAACGGTAAGCGCAATAATTACGGGAGCAAAGCATGGCTGAAGTAGGCATTTTTGTCGGCACGATGTATGGCAACTCGCTGCTGGTAGCGGAAGAGGCTGAGGCGATTTTGACAAGCCAGGGCCATAAAGCCACGGTCTATGAAGACCCGGAACTGGCGGACTGGGAAAAGTATAAAGATAAATACATTCTGGTAGTGACCTCCACCACCGGTCAGGGCGATCTCCCGGACAGTATCGTGCCGCTTTTCCAGGGCATTAAAGATCGGCTTGGCTACCAGCCGGACGTCCACTACGGCATTATTGCCCTCGGCGATAGCTCTTACGCCAACTTCTGCGGCGGCGGCAAGCAGTTCGATGCGCTTCTTCAGGAACAGAGCGCCCAGCGCGTCGGCGAGATGCTGTTGATTGATGCCGGTGAGCATCCTGAACCCGAAAGCGAGTCGAACCCGTGGGTTGAACACTGGGCAACGCTACTTAAATAGTTTCGTAGGCCGGGTAAGGCGTAGCCGCCACCCGGCAACAAAGCCGCATCAAATCCTCAATTCCGTGAAGTATCTTCCACTGCTTTGGGCTTATGCCTCAAACCACGTTCCCCACACTCATCAATGTTGTGTTTCTGCACGGTGAGCGAACCTGTCACTCCTTCATATACTTTTCCGGTCACAATAAAACGGCTTCACGCCGTACTAAAACGACAAAACTTATCTCATTCTGATTACCCTACCGGTGCTGTACAGAATGAACAGGCGAAAGCTATGTTTCAGGAGTGCAACAATGAGTACATTAAGCCACGCAGCGAGCAGCGCTGAAAAGCGCACTAATGCCCGCTACTGGATAGTGGTGATGCTGTTTATCGTCACGTCCTTTAACTATGGTGACCGCGCCACGCTGTCGATTGCCGGCTCGGAAATGGCAAAAGACATCGGCCTTGATCCGGTGGGCATGGGTTACGTTTTCTCTGCATTCTCGTGGGCCTACGTCATCGGCCAAATTCCTGGCGGCTGGCTGCTGGACCGTTTTGGCTCTAAACGCGTCTATTTCTGGTCCATCTTTATCTGGTCTGCTTTTACCCTTTTGCAGGGTTTCGTCGATATCTTCAGCGGCTTTGGCATTATCGTGGCGCTCTTTACGCTGCGCTTTCTGGTAGGCCTGGCGGAAGCCCCTTCCTTCCCGGGCAACAGCCGCATTGTCGCGGCCTGGTTTCCTGCGCAGGAGAGGGGAACAGCGGTGGCAATTTTTAACTCCGCCCAGTATTTCGCAACGGTGATCTTTGCGCCCATTATGGGCTGGCTGACGCATGAGGTGGGCTGGTCGCACGTCTTCTTCTTTATGGGCGGGCTTGGGATCGTCATCAGCTTTATCTGGCTGAAAGTGATCCACGAACCGAATCAGCACCCTGGCGTGAACAAGAAGGAGCTGGAATACATTGCTGAGGGCGGGGCGCTGATCAATATGGATCAGAAATCTGACAAAGCAAAAGTCCCCTTCAGCCAGAAATGGGCGCAGATCAAGCAGCTCGTCGGCTCGCGCATGATGATCGGTATCTATCTCGGTCAGTACTGTATCAACGCCTTAACTTACTTCTTTATCACCTGGTTCCCGGTTTATCTGGTGCAGGCGCGCGGCATGTCGATCCTCAAAGCGGGGTTTGTTGCCTCGGTCCCGGCAATCTGCGGCTTCATCGGCGGCGTGCTTGGCGGGGTCATTTCCGACTGGCTGATGCGCCGCACGGGTTCGCTGAACATCGCGCGTAAAACGCCGATTGTGCTCGGCATGCTGCTCTCCATGACCATGGTGTTCTGTAACTACGTCAGTGCCGAGTGGATGATTATCGGCTTTATGGCGATGGCCTTCTTCGGCAAAGGGATTGGCGCGCTGGGCTGGGCGGTGATGGCGGATACGGCACCGAAAGAGATTAGCGGCCTGAGCGGCGGTCTGTTCAATATGTTCGGCAACGTTTCCGGGATTGTCACGCCTATCGCTATCGGCTACATCGTCGGCACCACGGGGTCTTTCAACGGCGCGCTAATCTACGTTGGTGTGCATGCCCTGGTGGCGGTGCTGAGTTACCTGGTGCTGGTGGGCGATATTAAACGCGTCGAACTTAAACCTGTTGTGGAGCGCGGATGATGACAACACAATCAAGCCCTATCGTCACGGAAATGAAAGTTATCCCGGTGGCCGGTCAGGACAGCATGCTGCTCAATATTGGCGGCGCGCATAACGCATGGTTTACCCGCAATATCGTGGTGCTGACCGATAGCGCAGGCAATACCGGGGTGGGTGAAGCCCCCGGCGGGGAAGTGATCTACCAGACCCTGGTAGAGGCTATTCCACAGGTCGTGGGTCAGGAAGTGGCTCGTCTGAACAAGGTGGTTCAGCGGGTGCATAAGGGCAATCAGTCGGCGGACTTTGATACCTTCGGCAAGGGCGCGTGGACGTTTGAACTGCGCGTCAATGCGGTCGCCGCCCTGGAAGCGGCGCTGCTGGATTTACTCGGTAAAGCCCTTAACGTTCCGGTCTGCGAACTGCTGGGGCCGGGCAAACAGCGCGATGCGGTCACCGTGCTGGGCTATCTGTTCTACGTTGGCGATCGCAATAAAACCGATCTCCCCTATCTGGCTCGTTCACCGGGTGACCACGACTGGTATCAGCTGCGCCATCAGGAAGCGCTCTCCAGCGAGACGGTTGTGCGCCTGGCTGAAGCTGCGCAGGATCGCTACGGCTTTAAGGATTTCAAGCTGAAAGGCGGCGTGCTGCCCGGCGAGCAGGAGATTGAAACAGCCCGGGCGCTGAAAAAACGCTTCCCGGAGGCGCGCATCACCGTTGACCCGAACGGCGCCTGGCTGCTGGATGAGGCGATTAGCCTGTGTAAAGGTCTCGGGGACGTGCTGACCTACGCGGAAGACCCGTGCGGCGCGGAGCAGGGCTTCTCAGGCCGCGAGGTGATGGCCGAATTCCGCCGCGCAACCGGGCTGCCGGTTGCGACCAATATGATCGCCACCAACTGGCGCGAAATGGGCCACGCGGTGATGCTGAACGCCGTCGACATTCCGCTGGCAGACCCGCACTTCTGGACGCTCTCCGGCGCGGTGCGCGTGGCGCAGCTGTGCGATGACTGGGGCCTGACCTGGGGCTGCCACTCCAACAACCATTTCGATATCTCGCTGGCAATGTTTACCCACGTTGGCGCGGCGGCGCCGGGTAACCCGACCGCCATCGACACCCACTGGATTTGGCAGGAAGGCGAAGCTCGCCTGACGAAAAATCCGCTGGAGATCAAAAACGGTAAAATTGCCGTACCCGATGCGCCGGGGCTGGGCGTGGAGCTTGACTGGGATCAGGTTCATAAAGCCCATGAGGCGTATAAAAAGCTACCGGGCGGCGCGCGTAACGACGCGGGCCCGATGCAGTACCTTATCCCCGGCTGGACATTTGACCGTAAGCGCCCTGTTTTTGGACGTCACTGATAAAAGGATTACACGATGAGTACTTTTACGACCCCTGTCGTCACCTCCATGCAAATCATTCCGGTCGCAGGTCATGACAGCATGCTGATGAACCTGAGCGGGGCGCATGCGCCGTTCTTCACGCGCAATATTGTCATTATCAAAGACAATGCCGGCCATACCGGCGTGGGGGAAATTCCGGGCGGGGAGAAGATCCGCAAAACGCTGGAGGATGCCATTCCGCTGGTGGTGGGCAAAACGCTGGGTGAGTACAAAAATGTCCTCAACACCGTGCGCAACACCTTTGCCGAGCGCGATGCCGGCGGCCGCGGTCTGCAAACCTTCGATTTGCGCACCACTATCCACGTGGTGACCGGCATTGAAGCCGCGATGCTGGATCTGCTGGGCCAGCACCTGGGCGTTAACGTCGCGTCGCTGCTGGGCGAGGGCCAGCAGCGCAGTGAAGTGGAGATGCTCGGCTATCTGTTCTTTGTCGGCGACCGCAAGCTGACGCCGCTGCCGTATCAGAGCCAGCCGGATGAGCAATGTGACTGGTACCGCGTTCGTCACGAAGAAGCGATGACCCCGGATGCGGTGGTGCGGCTGGCAGAAGCCGCCTATGAAAAATATGGCTTCAATGATTTCAAACTGAAAGGCGGCGTGCTGGCGGGGGAAGAGGAGGCGGAGGCCATTACCGCGCTGGCAAAACGTTTCCCGCAGGCGCGCGTGACGCTGGATCCGAACGGCGCGTGGTCGCTTGATGAAGCGATCGATATTGGCAAGCAGCTGAAAGGCGTGCTGGCGTACGCGGAAGATCCGTGCGGGGCTGAGCAAGGCTTTTCGGGCCGCGAAGTCATGGCGGAATTCCGTCGCGCTACGGGGCTACCGACCGCGACCAATATGATCGCCACCGACTGGCGTCAGATGGGGCACACGCTCTCTCTGCAATCGGTGGATATCCCACTGGCGGACCCGCACTTCTGGACAATGCAGGGCTCGGTTCGCGTGGCGCAGATGTGCCACGAGTTTGGCCTGACCTGGGGCTCGCACTCCAACAACCATTTTGACGTGTCGCTGGCGATGTTTACCCACGTCGCCGCCGCCGCGCCGGGCACCATTACCGCTATCGATACGCACTGGATCTGGCAGGAGGGTAACCAGCGCCTCACCAAAGAGCCGTTTGAGATCAAAGGTGGCATGGTGCAGGTGCCGTCCACGCCGGGGTTGGGCGTCGAGCTGGATATGGATCAGGTAATGAAAGCACACGAGCTGTATCAAAAACACGGTCTGGGCGCGCGCGACGACGCGATGGCGATGCAGTACCTGATCCCTGACTGGACATTCGACAATAAACGTCCGTGCATGGTACGATAAACGCATTGGGACCGCTCCCATGAGCGGTTTCCTACGTGGTGTATGCTTAACGTAACGACTATGCGTAAGGATGGCTTATGAAAATTGTTATCGCACCGGACTCGTATAAGGAAAGTTTGAGTGCGCTTGAGGTTGCGACAGCGATCGAGCGCGGTTTTCGCGAGATTTTCCCTGAGGCGGAGTACGTCAAACTGCCGGTCGCTGATGGTGGTGAAGGCACGGTTGAGGCGATGATCGCGGCAACCCGGGGACGCATTGTGCACGTTCCGGTGACCGGTCCGCTGGGCGAGCGCGTGGACGGGTTTTATGGGATATCCGGTGACGAGCAGAGCGCCTTTATTGAAATGGCGGCGGCAAGCGGTCTGGAACTGGTAGCCCCTTCACTGCGTGACCCTCTGAAAACGACCTCCTGGGGCACGGGGGAACTTATCCGCCACGCGCTGGATGCGGGCGTTAAGCATATCATCATCGGTATCGGCGGCAGCGCCACCAATGACGGCGGCGCCGGGATGGTGCAGGCGCTGGGGGCGAAGCTGCTGGACGACAATGAACAGCCGCTGGGGCAGGGTGGGGGCGAGCTGGATAAGCTTGCGCGGATCGACCTGAGCGGCCTCGACCAGCGTCTGGCGGAGTGCCGGATAGAAGTCGCCTGCGATGTGACGAATCCGCTCACCGGTAAGGATGGCGCGTCAGCGGTATTTGGCCCGCAAAAGGGCGCCACACCCGAGATGATCGTCACCCTGGACAACGCGCTTGCGCACTATGCAAGAGTCATTGCCCGGGATCTGGACATTGATGTGCTCAACCTTGCTGGCGGCGGTGCGGCGGGTGGCATGGGCGCAGCGCTGTACGCTTTTTGTGGCGCGCAGTTGCGCCAGGGCATTGAGATTGTGACCGATGCGCTACACCTGGCCGACCAGGTGGCCGATGCGGATCTGGTGATCACCGGGGAAGGCCGCATCGACAGCCAGACGATCCACGGCAAAGTGCCGGTAGGAGTGGCGAAAGTGGCGAAACGCTTTAATAAGCCCGTGATAGGCATTGCAGGCAGCCTGACGGCGGATGTTGGCGTGGTACACGATCACGGCTTAGACGCGGTGTTTAGCGTGATCTACACCATCTGCTCGCTGGAGGACGCGCTGGAAAATGCCAGCGCGAATGTACAGATGGCCGCAAGGAATATCGCGGCGGTGCTGAAAGTAGGGCAGGCATTTTAACTGTGATTGCCGGGTGGTGGCTTCGCCTTACCCGGCCTACGTTAGCGCACCTGTAGGCCCGGTAAGCGTAGCGCCACCGGGCTTTTACCTCAGCTCCCCAACACCTTCATCGCTTCCCGCGTCACGTTATCCATCTCATCCAGTAGTTCCAGGAACTCCGGTTCAAGCTCCGATTCCGGCGTACCCGCGCGCAGCTGCTGCTCCAGCAGTTGGCAGAGGTTTTTCAGCCGCGGTACGCCGCTGTAGCCGCAGCTGCCGTGCAGCTTGTGGATCGCTTCCAGCAGCTCTTCCGGGTTCTCGCCCACCAGCTGTTCTTCAACCTTATTACGGATCTCCGGCAGAAACGCGACCAGCATTTGCAGCATCTCTCGCGCTAAATCGGGTTTCCCTGCCGCCTGGCGCAGCGCCAGCTGCCAGTCAAAGGTCGCATTTTGATTAACGCTTACCTCAACCGGCTCGCTGAAAACCGTATATGTTCCGCCAATGTGCCCCGGCTTATAGCGTAACAGCAGGTTATGAAGCTTCTCTTCGTCGATAGGTTTCGCCAGGTAATCATTCATCCCGGCGCTCAGCAGCTTCTCTTTCTGACCGGCCATCGCATGCGCGGTGACCGCAATCACCGGGGTTTGCTGCTGATGCGGGAGCTGGTGGATCAGCTCGCAGGCACGAATGCCATCCATACCCGGCATCTGAATATCCATCAGAATTAAATCGAACTGCATCTGTTTAGCCAGTTCAACCGCCTGGGCGCCGCTGGTACACAGCTCAACATGCTGAACCTGGTCTTCCAGCAATACGCCGATTAGCTTCAGGTTTGCCGGATTATCATCCACCGCCATCACGCTCATGGGCAGTTTTTGCTCGTCGTTAATCAACGGCAGTGCGTGCTGGCTAAGACGGCAATACTCCGTGAGGGCGGGCAGCAGGCGGGTCGCGGTGAGTGGTTTAAGCAGGCACGCGGCCGCACCGTCGTTTTTCAACTCTTCCGCATTAAGCTGGGCGTGGCAGGGCAGCGCCAGCAGCAGATAGTCGGTCATCGACGCGGCTTTCGCCAGCCGCTCCTGCTGCATGGTCAGCTCGCCGGTAAAGGTCACCGGGATCCCCATCAGCAAAATGTCGTAATGATCAACGGCTAGGGCCGAGAAGGTTGGACTGTAAACCACCTCCAGCGGCGTGGTGCTTAAGATATCCAGCGCGCACTGCGCCGCTGCCGCGTTAGGCTCGACGTAGGCCAGGCGCTTACCTTTCAGACAGTCCGTCACCGGGCCGTCGGTCAGCACGTTCGGATTGAGGTCGAGGTTAATATGGAACCAGAAGGTTGAGCCGCGGTTTGGCTGGCTGTGGAAAGAGATATCGCCGCCCATCTCGTTTACCAGTCTCTGCGTGATCACCAGCCCCAGTCCGGTACCGCCATGGCGGCGGGAGATGCTGGCGTCTGCCTGGCGGAACGCCTGGAACAGACGCGACTGATCCCGCTCCGGAATGCCGATACCGGTATCGCGGATTTGAACCTCAATCTGCACCTTGTTATTACTGATGGCGCGTTTTTCTACCAGGATGTCGATATTGCCGCTTTCGGTGAATTTAATGGCATTCCCGACAAGATTGGTAATGACCTGCTGCAGGCGCAGCGGATCGCCAATAACGTTGTCCGGCACGTCGTTTTTAATATTGAGCGTTAGCTCAAGGCCCTTGTCGTGCGACGAGTGCGCGAGCAGCGTCACCACTTCATCGAGCGTACTGCGCAGCGGGAACGGGATGCTCTCCAGAATCAGTTTGCCGGCCTCCAGCTTGGAGAAGTCCAGCACGTCGTTAATGATCGCCAGCAGGTTATTGGCCGAACGTTCAATGGTGTGCAGGTGATCGCGCTGAGTTGGGTTGAGCTCGCTTTTCAGGGTCAGGCGGGTAAAGCCGATCACGCCATTGAGCGGCGTACGCAGCTCGTGCGACATATTGGCCAGAAACTCAGACTTGATACGCGCCGCTTCCTGAGCGCGCTTTTTCGCCAGATCCAGCTCAACGTTCTGGATCTCCATCTGCTCCAGCGTTTCGCGCAGATCAGAGGTGGCCTGGTCAACGTTATGCTGCATCTCTTCGTGATAGGCCGCCAGCGACATCGCCATCGAGTTAATGCCGTTTTTCAGCATATCCAGCTCGCCCAGCATAAAACCTTCCACGCGGCTGTCGAGCTGTCCCCGGCGGATGCGGTCAACGGTATTAACCATGTTGCGGATGGGGCCCGTGACGTCGCGCATCAGACGCCAGCCGAAGATCAGCGCGATACCAATGCAGAACAGCATCATCACGCCGGAGATAAAAATTTCTTTGTACTGCTGCAGCCGTACCGACTTGAGATCCAGCTCAAGCGCTACATATCCCAGCATGTTATTGCTGGATTTGGCATCGGATTGCGCAGACTCATCGGGTGAATAGCTTTCCGACACGATCGGCGTGCGCAGGATCATGATATCGCCGCGCCGCAGTACTGTGAGGTGGCGCGGGAAGGGCGTTCCGTCCGGGATTTTCAGGGCCGCCGGATCGAGATGAAAGTTTGAGGTGACAAACAGGCGGTTATGTTCGTCGTAGACGGAAATGGCACGGACGATATCCGAGTGGCGACGATGAAGCACGCTGATTAATTGCCCAATGGATTCGCGGTTTTGCAGGTTCATGCCGTACTCGCTGGAGACGGCAAGCGGTTCGATAATGCTGGCGCCCGCGTCCTCCAGCTGTCGCTGCAAATCGTTATAGCGGTGCACCACAAAGAAGATACTCAGCAGCAAACCGATGAGAACGGTGGGGGCGAGGATCAAAATCATCATGCGCGCGCGCAGGCTGTAGTTGGTCATGGCGTTCCGTTATGGGACAATTAAGATAATTATGTTTATGTGAGAAAAATCTCGGCGATGGCGCAATTCTACTCTGCAAAGCGACGCGTGACGACGCGTCAAATCATTACTGTTGAAGCCACGGACCTTGATCCGTTTGGTCAGGGAGTGGCTCGTCACAACGGTAAGACTCTGTTTATAACAGGTTTGCTGCCAGGAGAACGAGCAGAAATTACGCTGACGGAAGACAAGCGTCAGTACTCGCGTGGACAGGTGAAGCGTCGCCTCAACGCGAGCCCGGAGCGCGTGGAGCCCCGCTGTCCCCATTTTGGCGTGTGCGGAGGCTGCCAGCAACAGCATGCGAGCACAGAATTACAGCAAAAAAGTAAAAGCCGCGCGCTGGCGCGCCTCCTTAAACACGAAGTTGACGAGGTTATCGCCGATGAGCCCTGGGGCTATCGCCGCCGCGCGCGCCTGAGCCTGAGCTATCAGCCCAAAACGGAGCGGCTGGAGATGGGTTTTCGCAAAGCGGCCTCCAGCGATATTGTTGACGTGAAGCGGTGCCCCATTTTGGTGCCCCATCTTGAGGCGTTACTTCCGGACGTGCACCGCTGTCTTGCATCGCTCGACGGGGTGCGTTCATTGGGCCACGTTGAACTGGTGCTGGCGAACAACGGCCCGCTGATGGTGCTGCGCCACACCGTGCCGCTGTCGAAAAAAGATCGCGAAAAACTGGAACGCTTTTCGCATTCTCATGAGCTTGCGCTTTTCCTCGCGCCGCAAAGCGAGATACTTGAACAGGTATCGGGCGAAGCTCCCTGGTATTCGTCAGACGGGCTACGCTTAACGTTCAGTCCGCGTGATTTTATCCAGGTCAACGACGGCATAAACCAGCAAATGGTGGCGAAGGCCCTGGAATGGCTTGACGTACAGCCCACTGACCGTGTGCTCGATCTGTTCTGCGGCATGGGTAACTTTACCCTGCCGCTGGCGCGCAGAGCGGCAAGCGTGGTCGGGGTGGAAGGCGTTGAGGCGCTGGTGGTCAAAGGCCAGGAAAACGCAGAGCAGAACGGCTTGCAAAATGTGACATTCTTTCATCAAAATCTTGAGGAAGATGTCACTCAACAGCCGTGGGCAAAGCAGGGTTTCGACAAAATCCTGCTCGACCCGGCGCGTGCAGGTGCCCCAGGCGTCATGGCGCATATTATTAAACTCGCGCCCAGGCGTGTGGTCTATGTTTCCTGTAACCCGGCCACGCTTGCCCGTGACAGTGAGGCGTTAATCAGCGCGGGTTACCAGATTCGGCGTCTGGCAATGCTGGACATGTTCCCGCACACTGGACATCTGGAATCGATGGCGTTGTTCGAGCACATCTAATTTGTTTGGCTTGTCGACTTCGACAGGCCCTGGTCCCTAAAGGAGAGGACAATGGTTGCGGTAAGAAGTGCACATCTCAATAAAGCTGGGGAGTTTGACCCACAAAAATGGATCGCAAGTCTGGGAATTTCCAGCCAGCAGTCGTGTGAACGCTTAACCGAAACCTGGGCCTACTGTCTGCGCACCACGCAGGGACACCCGGATGCCGATCTGCTCTTATGGCGCGGCGTGGAGATGGTTGAAATCTTGTCCATGCTGAACATGGACATCGAAACGCTGCAGGCCGCGCTGCTCTTCCCCCTCGCGGATGCGGATGTGGTCAGCGAAGATGTGCTGCGCGACAGCGTCGGCAAATCCGTCGTTGCGCTGATCCACGGCGTGCGCGATATGGCGGCCATTCGCCAGCTAAAAGCCGCGCATACCGATTCCGTCTCCTCTGAGCAGGTTGATAACGTCCGCCGGATGCTGCTGGCCATGGTGGATGATTTTCGCTGCGTGGTCATCAAGCTGGCCGAGCGTATTGCCCACCTGCGTGAAGTGAAAGATGCGCCGGAAGACGAGCGCGTGCTGGCCGCCAAAGAGTGTACGAACATCTATGCGCCGCTGGCGAACCGCTTAGGTATTGGTCAGCTGAAATGGGAGCTGGAAGATTACTGCTTCCGCTATCTGCATCCGGCAGAATACAAGCGCATTGCTAAACTCCTGCATGAGCGCCGTATCGATCGTGAGCACTATATCGACGAGTTTGTCAGCGGCCTGCGTCAGGCCATGAAAGAAGAGAACGTCCGCGCCGAAGTCTACGGTCGACCAAAACATATCTACAGCATCTGGCGCAAAATGCAGAAGAAACACCTCGCCTTTGACGAGCTGTTTGACGTGCGCGCCGTGCGTATCGTGGCGGAGCGTCTGCAGGACTGCTACGCCGCGCTGGGGATAGTACATACTCACTTCCGCCACCTGCCGGATGAATTTGACGACTATGTCGCGAACCCAAAACCGAACGGCTACCAGTCCATTCATACCGTGGTGCTTGGCCCCGGCGGCAAAACGGTCGAGATTCAAATCCGCACCAAACAGATGCACGAAGACGCCGAGCTGGGCGTAGCCGCGCACTGGAAGTACAAAGAGGGCACTTCTGGCGGGGCACGCTCCGGCCACGAAGACCGCATTGCCTGGCTGCGTAAGCTGATTGCGTGGCAGGAGGAGATGGCCGACTCCGGCGAAATGCTCGACGAGGTGCGCAGCCAGGTCTTTGATGACCGCGTCTACGTCTTTACCCCGAAAGGGGACGTTGTCGACCTGCCGGCTGGCTCCACGCCGCTCGATTTTGCCTACCACATCCACAGCGACGTGGGGCACCGCTGCATCGGGGCGAAGATCGGCGGACGTATCGTGCCGTTTACCTATCAGCTGCAGATGGGCGACCAGATTGAAATCATTACCCAGAAGCAGCCAAACCCGAGCCGCGACTGGCTTAACCCGAACCTCGGTTACGTCACCACCAGCCGCGGGCGCTCCAAAATTCACGCCTGGTTCCGCAAGCAGGATCGTGACAAAAACATTCTTGCCGGTCGCCAGATCCTTGACGACGAGCTGGAGCATATCGGGATCAGCCTGAAAGAAGCAGAGAAATTCCTGCTGCCGCGCTACAACTTCAACGAGCTGGACGAGCTGCTGGCGGCGATTGGCGGCGGCGATATCCGTCTGAATCAGATGGTCAACTTCCTGCAGGCGCAGTTCAACAAGCCTAGCGCGGAAGAGCAGGACGCGGCAGCGCTGAAGCAGCTGCAGCAGAAAACCTATGCCCCGCAGCAGCGCAGCAAAGACAACGGCCGCGTGGTGGTCGAGGGTGTGGGCAACCTGATGCACCATATTGCCCGCTGCTGCCAGCCGATTCCGGGGGACGATATCGTCGGCTTTATCACCCAGGGGCGCGGGATCTCGATCCACCGCTCCGACTGCGACCAGCTTGCCGAACTGCAGTCCCACGCGCCGGAGCGTATCGTGGAAGCGGTCTGGGGTGAGAGCTACTCCGCCGGTTACTCGCTGGTGGTGCGCGTCACCGCCAACGATCGCAGCGGGCTGCTGCGCGACATCACCACCATTCTCGCCAACGAGAAGGTCAACGTGCTGGGCGTTGCCAGCCGCAGCGATACCCGCGAGCAGCTTGCCACCATCGATATGACCATCGAAATCTACAACCTGCAGGTGCTCGGCCGCGTGCTGGGCAAACTGAACCAGGTGCCGGATGTGATTGACGCGCGTCGTCTGCACGGCGGCTAAACATCCTCTTCCGTAGGCCGGGTAAGGCAACGCCGCCACCCGGCATTTTTTCATCAGGACAGAACTATGACTCAAATCGACCGCCTGCTCGGCATCATGAAGCGCCTGCGCGACCCGGAAAACGGCTGCCCGTGGGACAAGGAGCAGACTTTCGCGACCATCGCACCCTATACCCTCGAAGAGACCTATGAGGTGCTGGACGCCATTTCCCGTGAAGATTTTGACGACCTGCGCGGTGAACTCGGCGACCTGCTGTTCCAGGTAGTGTTCTACGCCCAGATGGCACAGGAGGAAGGGCGCTTTAACTTTGACGATATCTGTGCCGCTATCAGCGATAAGCTGGAGCGTCGCCATCCGCATATCTTTGGCGATGCCACTGCAGGAAACAGCGCAGAGGTGCTGGCACGCTGGGAGCAGATTAAAAGCGCCGAGCGCGCTGAAAAGTCCCAACACTCTGCGCTGGACGACATCCCGCTGAGCCTGCCCGCGCTGATGCGCGCCCACAAAATTCAAAAGCGCTGCTCGGCGGTAGGATTTGACTGGGATTCCCTGGGACCCGTGCTGGATAAAGTGCATGAAGAGATCGACGAAGTGATGCACGAAGCGCAGCAGGCGGTGGTCGATGAAGCAAAGCTGGAGGAAGAGATGGGCGACCTGCTGTTCGCCACCGTCAATCTTTCTCGCCATTTAGGGGTAAAAGCGGAAACCGCCCTGCAAAAAGCCAACCTGAAATTCGAACGACGCTTTCGTGAAGTCGAGCGGATTGTGGCCTCGCGCGGCCTGGAAATGACCGGAATTGACCTCGACGCGATGGAAGAAGTCTGGCAGGAAGTAAAACGCCAGGAATCTGATCTCTAACGGAATTTTGCGATCAAGCGCAATTTGTGTGATTTTTTAAATGACAAGCGCTTGATTTGCGTCAAAAACATTTACCCAAAAGGGGCTATTTTCTCACTCCTTATGTTTGTCATGGCCTGGAATGGAGACGGAGAATGAAAGTTTGTGGCGCTCGCCGTGTTCGGGTATACTACTTTCCCGTCCTGGTTATTCCATCGTTTCACCCTAACTTCTCAGGTTCAGCATGACAACGAACTATATTTTTGTGACCGGCGGGGTCGTATCCTCTCTGGGTAAAGGCATTGCCGCAGCCTCCCTCGCAGCCATTCTTGAAGCCCGTGGCCTCAATGTGACCATGATGAAACTGGATCCGTACATCAACGTCGATCCTGGCACCATGAGCCCAACCCAACACGGGGAAGTGTTCGTTACTGAAGACGGCGCTGAAACCGATCTGGATCTTGGCCACTACGAGCGTTTCATTCGTACCAAAATGACCCGTCGTAACAACTTTACGACTGGCCGCATCTACTCTGACGTTCTGCGTAAAGAGCGCCGCGGTGACTACCTGGGCGCGACCGTGCAGGTTATCCCACACATCACTAACGCCATCAAAGAGCGTGTCCTTGCCGGTGGCGAAGGGCATGACGTTGTGCTGGTTGAAATCGGCGGTACCGTGGGTGATATCGAATCCCTGCCGTTCCTCGAAGCGATTCGTCAGCTGGCGGTAGACATTGGTCGTGAACACGCGCTGTTCATGCACCTGACGCTGGTGCCTTACATGGCGGCGGCAGGTGAAGTGAAAACCAAACCGACTCAGCACTCCGTTAAAGAACTGCTCTCTATCGGTATTCAGCCTGACATCCTGGTTTGCCGTTCCGATCGTGCCATTCCAGCGAACGAACGTGCGAAAATTGCATTGTTCTGTAACGTGCCTGAAAAAGCCGTTATTTCAATGAAAGATGTCGATTCCATTTATAAAATCCCGGGCCTGTTGAAATCACAGGGTCTGGACGATTATATTTGTAAACGATTCAGCCTGAACTGTCCGGAAGCTAACCTGTCTGAATGGGAACAGGTTATTTATGAAGAAGCGAACCCGGCAGGCGAAGTGACTATCGGTATGGTCGGCAAGTACATCGAACTGCCGGACGCCTATAAGTCCGTTATCGAAGCGCTGAAGCACGGTGGTCTGAAGAACCGCGTCTCCGTGAACATCAAGCTGATTGATTCGCAGGATGTTGAAACACGTGGCGTTGAAATTCTGAAAGATCTGGATGCTATCCTCATCCCTGGCGGCTTCGGCTACCGTGGTGTTGAAGGCAAGATCGCCACTGCACGCTATGCGCGTGAAAACAATATTCCATACCTCGGCATCTGCCTGGGTATGCAGGTTGCGCTGATCGAATTTGCGCGCAACGTAGCGGGAATGGAAAACGCGAACTCTACGGAATTTGTGCCAGACTGTAAGTACCCTGTCGTGGCGCTGATTACGGAATGGCGCGACGAAGACGGTAACGTCGAAGTCCGTACCGAGAAGAGCGATCTGGGTGGCACTATGCGTCTTGGCGCACAGGCCTGCCAGCTGTCCGACGATAGCGTGGTTCGCAAGCTGTACGGCGAGCCGGTCATCACCGAGCGCCATCGTCACCGCTATGAAGTCAACAATATGTTGTTGAAACAAATTGAAGCCGCGGGCCTGCGTGTTGCGGGTCGCTCCGGGGACGATCAGTTAGTCGAGATCATCGAGGTGCCAAACCATCCGTGGTTTGTTGCCTGCCAGTTCCACCCGGAATTTACTTCAACGCCGCGTGATGGACATCCGCTGTTTGCAGGCTTCGTGAAAGCCGCCAGCGAGTACCAGAAGCGTCAGGCGAAGTAAAAAAGTTAGAACGGCAACGCGTACCAACGGTACGCGTTGTTTGTCTGGAGTTTTAGTTTAACTTGTACTGAGGAAAATCTAATGTCCAAAATCGTTAAAGTCATCGGTCGTGAAATCATCGACTCCCGTGGTAACCCGACCGTTGAAGCCGAAGTTCATCTGGAAGGTGGTTTCGTCGGTATGGCAGCTGCTCCATCAGGTGCTTCTACGGGTTCCCGTGAAGCGCTGGAACTGCGTGATGGCGACAAATCCCGTTTCATGGGCAAAGGCGTACTGAAAGCGGTTGGCGCTGTTAACGGTCCTATTGCTCAGGCTATCGTTGGCAAAGATGCCAAAGATCAGGCTGGCATCGACAAGATCATGATCGATCTGGACGGTACTGAAAACAAATCTAACTTCGGTGCGAACGCAATCCTGGCCGTTTCCCTGGCGAACGCCAAAGCAGCAGCCGCTGCTAAAGGTATGCCACTGTTCGAGCACATCGCTGAACTGAACGGCACCCCAGGCAAATACTCTATGCCTGTACCAATGATGAACATCATCAACGGTGGTGAGCACGCAGACAACAACGTTGATATTCAGGAATTCATGATTCAGCCAGTTGGCGCGAAAACCCTGAAAGAAGCGGTTCGTATGGGTTCTGAAGTGTT
The DNA here is from genome assembly GCF_900324475.1 of Enterobacter bugandensis. NCBI lineage: Bacteria > Pseudomonadati > Pseudomonadota > Gammaproteobacteria > Enterobacterales > Enterobacteriaceae > Enterobacter > Enterobacter bugandensis. The sequence continues at coordinate 3,774,037 of NZ_LT992502.1, read as the reverse complement.
CCACAACCTGGCTAAAGTTCTGAAAGCTAAAGGTATGAACACTGCTGTTGGTGACGAAGGTGGCTACGCGCCAAACCTGGGTTCTAACGCAGAAGCACTGGCTGTTATCGCTGAAGCGGTTAAAGCAGCAGGCTACGAGCTGGGCAAAGACATCACCCTGGCGATGGACTGTGCAGCATCTGAATTCTACAAAGACGGTAAATACGTTCTGGCTGGCGAAGGCAACAAAGCGTTCACCTCCGAAGAGTTCACTCACTTCCTGGAAGACCTGACCAAACAGTACCCAATCGTTTCTATCGAAGACGGTCTGGACGAGTCTGACTGGGATGGTTTCGCATACCAGACCAAAGTACTGGGCGACAAAATCCAGCTGGTTGGTGACGATCTGTTCGTAACCAACACTAAGATCCTGAAAGAAGGCATCGAGAAAGGCATCGTTAACTCCATCCTGATCAAATTCAACCAGATCGGTTCTCTGACCGAAACGCTGGCTGCGATCAAAATGGCGAAAGACGCTGGCTACACCGCTGTTATCTCTCACCGTTCTGGCGAAACTGAAGACGCGACCATTGCTGACCTGGCTGTTGGTACCGCTGCTGGCCAGATCAAAACCGGTTCTATGAGCCGTTCTGACCGTGTTGCTAAATACAACCAGCTGATTCGTATCGAAGAAGCGCTGGGTGAAAAAGCACCTTATAACGGTCGTAAAGAGATCAAAGGCCAGGCATAATTGCTTAAGCCTTAACATGAAAATGCCAGTCGAATGACTGGCATTTTTTTTTGGTTATTTAAAATCGACCGCCATCTGCTCGGGAATGGTCAGTCCCCGGGTGGTTTGCACGCAGCGGGCGATATAATCCGTAAAACGAGGTGGCTTCGGCATCCCCATGCTTAGCAGCTTATCGTTGCTGAAGCGCACGTTCAGCGTGGCAAAGGCACCGTATAAGCGCATCGCTCTCAGCATCAGACGTTCGTTGCACGGACCAAAAATGGTTTTCAGTTCACGGCGCATTTTGACCAGCGTTTCGTAGCTGACCTGCGCGTACTTATCGCCAACGGGCGCTTTCTCCAGCGCCTGCGCCATTGCCCGATCGATATCCGCAAAGCGAACGCTGTTCTCTTCCCCGGCTGAAATGTGTACCACTTCCCCCGGACGCGCGTTGCTGCTCAGCAGCATTAACATTGCGTCGGCGCAATAATCTACCGGGACAACGTCGATCCGGTCTTCCATCGAGCACATGAACTTCTGCAGCATCAGGCCCATGCTGAAGACCCAAAAGATACTGCTCGACGGCGTGCAGCCGTGGCGGGTATGGCCGACGACGATGGACGGACGGGCGATGAGCAGCGGCAGGTTAGGACATTCCTGGCGCATCAGCTGTTCGATGGTTGACTTCGAATACGTATATTCCACCAGGTGCTCAGCGTTTTCTCTGAATTCCGCACTTTCGGCGACCAGCGAATCCTGCTCCGGCGTGCATGACATTGCGGTGCCTACATGCAGGAAACGCTGCAGCCCTGCGACCTGCTCCATGCGGCGCGCCAGCGCTAGCGTACCCTCTACGTTCACCTTCCAGATCAGCGGGTTATTGCCAAATGACGCAACTGCCGCGCAGTTAACGACATGCGTAACCTGGTCCAGACGGGGATCGTTCAGAAAGGCTTCCGGCTGGCTAAGGTCGCCGATGAGGATATTATCCACGCTCAGGGAGGCCAGTTTCTCCTCAGAAATGTTGAACTTACGCATGTTCTCCTGCACGCGCGCCAGCCCGCTTTGCGGATCGCCGGCACGGGCAAGCAAAAGGAGTTTTACGGATTGATCGCTGGTCAGGATTTTTTCAAGTACTGCACCGCCCAGAAACCCGGTCACGCCTGTAATTAATAACATCTTCATTATTACCGTCTCATTATGATTGATGAGGCGGATTGTAGGCGCGCAAAAGTAAACGGCGTTTAAATAATAAAACGCCGGGACCGACAGCGTCTTAAGCTTATTTTAAGGAAAGGAAATTAGGTGAAAATATTGGACATTGCAGAAGGCGGAAAAATTCAATTTATTCATGTTTTTATTTTAACTTAATGATTTTAATCTGTTTTTGTCTCTTGGGTGGCGCGATGGAAATAATTCAAACTGTAATAAACAAAATAATTTGTTACACCAAACATTTATCATATAAATGAATTGAGCCCTGCTTAAGTAAAATTGAGCAAAATAAAACGCAGGCTATTTTATTTAGCCTGCGAAGGGTTTTCAGAGCAGAAGAGGAAGCGTGGCGCTGGCCGTTTGCTGGCTGACGTCAGCGTAATGACCATCCAGCGCAATCATGGATGTCGTAAGTAATTCGACCAGCAGCATCACCCCAACTTTGGCATTGAGCGCGCCCGCGCTAAGAGGGCCTTCTGGCTTGGCGGCCACCAGCAGCATATCGCTAAGAGACGCCAGCGGGCTGCGGGGCGTGTTGCTGAGCGCCAGAACCTTCACCCCGCGCTTGCGGGCAAGTTTCACCACGTGAAGTAAATCTCGCGTTGAACCGGAACTGGAGATCGCCACCACCAGCGTCTCTGCCGAAAGCGTGGTCGCATTCATGGCTGCGCGGTGCATATCGCTAAACAGCTGTGCGGATTTACCCAGCCTTAATAACTTGTAATGCAGATACTCCCCGAGGATTGCGCTGGCCGCGACGCCATAAATCTGCACGGACTGCGCCTGATGCAGCGCCAGTGCGGCTTTTTCAAGCAGCGCGCGGTCGAGGAGTCTCGCGGTATCCTGCAGAGCCTGCACCGATTCATCCACCACGCTGTCAATCTCATCCCCCGCCTGACGCGCGGGCTGACCCTGCTGAATATCCAGCGCCAGCGCCATTTTGAATTCGTTATACCCCTTGCACCCCAGCGTCCGGCAAAGACGCGTCACGCTGGCCTCGCTGGTGTGGCTCTCTCGCGCCAGTTCGGTGATGGTCAGGTAGAGCACCCGGGCAGGGTCGCTGAGGACAAACTCACCGAGTTTTTGTTGCGTTGGGCTGTACCCGGAAGCCTCCTGGCGGAGCTTCAGCAGCAGGTTTTCATGGTCCGACATGCCACGTCCTTAATGTGTTTCACTGCGACTAGTGTGGCGGAAAGGGGGGGAAAGATGCCAGTCATTTTAAAAAAGTATGATCGGCCTCCTGGTTTGTGATGATAATTTTCACTATAAAATATTTATGTGGTAAAAATTTTCATCTTTTAATGGGGGGATGAAAAAATGATGCAAATATTCAGTGGCGCTTCGTCGGGTGGATGGTTTGAAAAAGCGCAGCGCTTTGGCAAATCCTTTATGTTGCCTATCGCCGTATTGCCCGCGGCGGGTCTGCTGCTCGGTATCGGCGGGGCGTTATCGAACCCTAATACGCTGGCGGCCTATCCGTTTTTAGATGTGAGCTGGCTGCAGGCCATTTTCACCATCATGAGCAGTGCGGGTTCGATTGTGTTTGCGAACCTCTCGGTGCTGTTTGCGGTTGGGGTGGCCGTCGGGCTGGCAAAAAACGATAAGGGCACGGCGGGGCTGGCAGCGCTACTCGCGTTTCTGGTGATGAATGCCACCATCAACGCGCTGCTGATCCTCACCGGCAAACTGGCGCACGAGAACCCGGGCGCTGTAGGGCAGGGCATGACGCTGGGTATTCAGACGCTGGAAACCGGGGTGTTTGGCGGCGTGGTGATTGGTCTCGTGACCTGCGTGCTGCATCATCGGTTTAACAAGATAGCGCTTCCGCAGTTCCTGGGCTTTTTTGGTGGCTCGCGCTTTGTCCCGATTATCAGCTCGCTGGCGGCAATACTCGTTGGCGCGATCATGACCGTGGTCTGGCCGCATTTCCAGAAGCTTATTTTTGGTCTGGGCGGGCTGGTGGATGCCACCGGTTATCTTGGCACGCTGCTGTACGGCTTTATTTTGCGCATGCTTGGCCCGTTTGGTCTGCACCACATCTTCTATCTGCCGTTCTGGACCACCGCGCTCGGCGGCAGCGAGATCGTCAACGGCCACCTGGTTGAGGGCACGCAGCGGATCTTCTTCGCTCAGCTCGCCGACCCGAACACGCAGCATTTCTATGAAGGCACGTCACGCTTCATGTCCGGGCGCTTTATCACGATGATGTTTGGCCTGCTTGGTGCCTGCCTGGCGATGTATCACACGGCGAAACCGGAGAACAAAAAGCGCGTTGCCGGGCTGCTGCTCTCCGCGGCGTTAACCTCATTCCTGACGGGAATTACCGAGCCCATCGAGTTCTCCTTCCTGTTCATTGCCCCGGTGCTCTACGTCATTCACGCGCTGTTTGACGGGCTGGCGTTTATGCTCGCGCACATGCTGCACATCACCATCGGGCAGACCTTCTCCGGCGGTTTTATTGACTTCGTGCTGTTCGGCATATTGCAGGGGGAGGCCAAAACCAACTGGATGTTCGTTCCGCTGGTCGGCGTGCCGTGGTTCTTCCTCTACTACTTCACCTTCCGCTACCTGATTAACCGCTTTGATTTCGCCACGCCGGGCCGTGAAAAGGAGGCGATGGTTGATGACGTCAGCCTGCCGCAAAGCGAGCGCGCTGCGGCGGTGATCGCCGGGTTAGGCGGAAAAGACAATCTGGAAGAGGTGGACTGCTGCGCCACGCGGCTTCGCGTGACGGTCAAAGACGGCAGCAAAGTGAATGACGCGGCGCTGAAAGCCACCGGCGCGCGCGGCGTTATCGTGCGCGGTAACGGTGTACAGGTCATTTATGGCCCGCACGTCACGATTATCAAAAACGAAGTGGAAGAGATCTTATCGTAATGAAAAATGTACTGGATAACCTGAAGGGAAAACTGGTCGTCTCCTGTCAGGCGCTGGAAAACGAACCGCTGCACAGCCCGTTTATCATGTCGCGAATGGCGCTGGCGGCGGCACAGGGTGGAGCCTTCGCCATTCGCGCCAACAGCGTGGTGGATATCGAGGCCATTAAGCAGCAGGTGTCTTTACCGGTTATCGGCATCATCAAACGGGACTATCCAGGGAGCGAAGTATTTATCACCGCTACGATGAAAGAGGTGGATGAGCTCATGGCCGTCTCTCCGGAAATCATTGCCCTTGATGCGACGGCGCGGGAACGTCCTGGCGGTGAATCCCTGGAAACACTGGTCACGGCCATCCGCTCACGTTACCCCTCGGTACTGCTGATGGCAGATATTTCCACCGTAGACGAAGCCGTGACGGCGCATACGCTTGGCTTTGACTGCGTCGGTACCACGCTGTACGGCTATACGGCGGAAACGGCAGGCCATACGCTTCCGGAGAATGACTGTGCGTTCCTGAAAGCGGTGCTGGCGGCCGTGACGGTCCCCGTGGTTGCCGAAGGCAACGTGGATACGCCCGAGCGCGCTGCCCGGTGTCTGGCGCTGGGCGCGCATACGGTCGTTGTCGGCGGGGCGATCACCCGCCCACAGCAAATTACCGCGCGCTTTATGGCGGCGATTAGCGCGCAAAGCACCGATGGAGCATGACCATCCGACGGGGATCTGCGATACTTATCGTTTATCCCCTTTACTGAGATGACTATGCAGTACCCGATTAACGAGATGTTCCAGACCCTGCAAGGCGAGGGTTACTTTACCGGCGTTCCCGCTATCTTTATTCGTTTACAGGGATGCCCGGTTGGCTGTGCCTGGTGTGATACCAAACATACGTGGGATAAGCTCGCAGATCGGGAAGTGTCGCTGTTTAGCATTCTGGCGAAAACCAAAGAGAGTGATAAGTGGGGCGCGGGCAGTGCAGAAGACCTGCTGGCCATAATTGGTCGCCAGGGCTGGACGGCTCGCCACGTCGTCATCACCGGCGGCGAACCCTGCATTCACGATCTGACGCCGCTGACCGAGCTGCTCGAAAAGAACGGCTACAGCTGCCAGATTGAGACCAGCGGCACCCATGAAGTGCGCTGCTCGCACACCACCTGGGTGACGGTATCGCCAAAAGTGAATATGCGTGGCGGGTATGACGTGCTGTCTCAGGCGCTGGAGCGCGCGGATGAAATTAAGCATCCGGTAGGACGCGTACGTGATATCGAAGCGCTGGATGAACTGCTGGCGACGCTGACGGATGAGAAGCAGCGGGTAATCGCCCTGCAGCCGATCAGCCAGAAAGAGGATGCGACGCGCCTGTGCATTGAAACCTGCATTGCGCGCAACTGGCGCCTGTCGATGCAGACGCACAAGTATCTGAATATTGCCTAGAAAAAAGCCCGGTTTTGCCGGGCTTTTTTTACTCTCCGCGATACACGCAGCCTGCCGTGCAGGTTTCTTTGATCATCACCGCGCTCAGCAGCGGTACCAGCGGCTTCATCTGATCCCAGATCCATTTTGCCAGCACTTCGCTGGTCGGGTTTTCCAGACCCGGAATATCGTTGAGATAGTAGTGATCCAGACGATCGTAGGTCGGCTTAAACGCGGCCTTCAGCTCGGCAAAGTCCATGATCCAACCGGTATACGGATCAACTTCACCGGTGATCTCAAGACGCACCATAAACGAATGCCCGTGCAGGCGGCCGCATTTATGTCCTGCAGGAACGTGCGGAAGGTGGTGGGCGGCTTCGAAGGTGAAATCTTTAAACAGTGTGGTGGACATGATCGCTCTCAGTAATGCGGAAAAAACCGCCGCATAGTACCGGAAAGCACAATTTTTAGCATTAACTAAAACGGCTCTGAACGGTGAACGCCCGGTATTCAGGGTGATTATTGGTTTTTATTCTTTTATTTCAAATGGTTATTCAATCGTTTTTATCGCTAAGAACGATAACTAAAACAGGTTAGTCCATTTGGTTATTTATTATTTCCATCCCTTCTTTAATTGTTATTATCCACGCCGTTAACCTTATCTTCAGTTTGGATTTATTCGCTTAAAGTCCGCTTGGCTACTGGAACATAACGACGCATGACAACACAGGCCCCACCTTCAAATTTGCTTCCCCTTAACCCGGAGCAACTGGCGCGCCTTCAGGCTGCCACCTCTGATTTTTCTCCCACTCAGCTTGCCTGGGTCTCCGGTTATTTCTGGGGAATGCTCAACCAGCAGCCTGGCGCGGTGGCTGGCGCACCGGCAACGGCCGTGGAAATTCCTGTTATTACGCTGATTAGCGCCTCGCAGACGGGCAACGCCCGCCGCGTGGCCGAAGCGCTGCGTGATGATCTGCTGGCCGCCAAACTGAACGTGAACCTGGTCAACGCCGGGGATTATAAATTCAAACAAATCGCGTCAGAAAAACTGCTGGTGATGGTCGCCTCGACCCAGGGTGAAGGTGAACCCGCTGAAGAAGCGGTGGCGCTGCATAAGTTCCTGTTCTCGAAAAAAGCGCCGAAGCTGAACGGCACGGCGTTTGCCGTCTTTGGCCTGGGCGATACCTCCTATGAATTCTTCTGCCAGTCCGGTAAAGACTTCGACAGCAAGCTGGCGGAGCTGGGCGCGGAGCGCCTGCTGGACCGCGTGGACGCGGATGTGGAATACCAGACTGCCGCCGCTGAATGGCGTGCGCGCATCGTTGAGGTGTTGAAAGCCCGCGTCCCGAAAGAGACGCCAGCGCAGGCCGCGGTGACCGCTGCGGGCACCGTCAATGAGATCCACACCAGCCCGTACACCAAAGAGTCGCCGCTGACGGCGAGCCTGTCGGTGAACCAGAAAATTACGGGCCGCGACTCGGAAAAAGACGTGCGCCATATTGAAATCGATCTTGGCGACTCCGGCCTGCGCTATCAGCCTGGCGATGCGCTGGGCGTCTGGTATCAGAACGATCCGGCGCTGGTGAAAGAGCTGGTGGAACTGCTGTGGCTGAAGGGTGACGAGCCCGTCACCGTTGACGGCAAAACCCAGCCACTTTCAGAGGCGCTGCAGTGGCATTTCGAGCTGACGGTGAACACTCCGAATATCGTCGAGAATTATGCCACCCTAACGCGCAGCGAATCCCTGCTGCCGCTGGTGGGCGACAAAGCGAAGCTGCAGCATTACGCCGCGACGACGCCGATTGTCGATATGGTGCGTTTCTCGCCGGCACAGCTGGATGCCGATGCGCTGATCGGTCTGCTGCGTCCGCTGACCCCACGCCTGTACTCTATCGCCTCTTCCCAGGCGGAAGTGGAAAGCGAAGTTCACGTTACCGTCGGCGTGGTGCGCTACGACATCGAAGGCCGCGCCCGCGCGGGTGGGGCATCAAGCTTCCTGGCGGACCGCGTGGAAGAAGAGGGCGAGGTGCGCGTCTTTATCGAGCACAACGACAACTTCCGCCTGCCGGCGAACCCGGAGACCCCGGTGATCATGATTGGCCCGGGCACCGGCATCGCGCCGTTCCGCGCCTTTATGCAGCAGCGTGCCGCGGACGACGCGCCGGGTAAAAACTGGCTGTTCTTCGGCAACCCGCACTTTACCGAAGATTTCCTCTACCAGGTTGAGTGGCAGCGCTACGTCAAAGAGGGCGTACTGACCCGCATCGATCTGGCCTGGTCCCGCGATCAGAAAGAAAAAGTATACGTACAAGACAAACTGCGCGAACAGGGCGCAGAGCTGTGGCGCTGGATCAATGACGGTGCCCACATTTATGTCTGCGGCGACGCCAATCGCATGGCGAAAGACGTTGAGCAGGCACTGCTGGAAGTGATTGCCGAATTCGGCGGTATGGATGCCGAAGCGGCGGATGAATTTTTAAGTGAGCTGCGCGTTGAGCGCCGTTATCAGCGAGATGTCTACTAATGAGCGAAAAACATCCAGGGCCACTGGTGGTCGAAGGTAAACTGACAGACGCCGAGCGCATGAAGCTGGAAAGCAACTATCTGCGCGGCACCATTGCTGAAGATCTGAATGACGGCCTGACCGGCGGTTTCAAAGGCGACAACTTCCTGCTGATCCGTTTCCACGGCATGTATCAGCAGGACGACCGCGATATCCGCGCCGAGCGCGCAGAACAGAAGCTGGAGCCGCGCCACGCGATGCTGCTGCGCTGCCGCCTGCCGGGTGGAGTGATCACCACCAAACAGTGGCAGGCGATCGACAAATTTGCGGGTGAAAACACGATTTATGGCAGCATCCGCCTGACCAACCGTCAGACCTTCCAGTTCCACGGGATTCTGAAGAAGAACGTGAAGCCGGTGCACCAGATGCTCCACTCCGTGGGTCTGGACGCGCTGGCGACCGCCAACGACATGAACCGTAACGTGCTCTGCACCTCGAACCCGTATGAGTCCGAGCTGCATGCCGAAGCGTATGAGTGGGCGAAGAAAATTTCCGAGCACCTGCTGCCGCGTACCCGCGCCTATGCGGAGATCTGGCTCGATCAGGAAAAAGTCGCGACCACCGACGAAGAGCCGATCCTCGGTCAGACCTACCTGCCGCGTAAGTTCAAAACCACGGTGGTGATCCCGCCGCAGAACGACATCGATCTGCACGCCAACGACATGAACTTCGTGGCGATTGCCGAGAACGGCAAGCTGATTGGCTTTAACCTGCTGGTGGGCGGCGGCCTGTCTATTGAGCACGGTAATAAGAAAACCTACGCCCGCACCGCGAGCGAGTTCGGCTTCCTGCCGCTGGAGCATACGCTGGCCGTGGCGGAAGCGGTAGTGACCACCCAGCGCGACTGGGGCAACCGTACCGACCGTAAAAACGCGAAAACCAAGTACACTCTGGAGCGCGTGGGCGTTGAAACGTTCAAAGCGGAAGTGGAGCGTCGCGCGGGGATCAAATTTGAGCCGATCCGCCCTTACGAATTCACCGGTCGCGGCGATCGCATCGGCTGGGTGAAAGGCATCGACAATAAATGGCACCTGACGCTGTTTATCGAAAACGGCCGTATTCTGGATTATCCGGGGCGTCCGTTGAAAACCGGTCTGCTGGAAATTGCGAAGATCCATAAGGGCGAGTTCCGCATTACCGCTAACCAGAATCTCATCATTGCCGGCGTGCCGGAGAGCCAGAAGGCGAAGATCGAGAAGCTGGCGCGCGATCACGGGTTGATGGATGCGGTCAAACCGCAGCGTGAAAACTCGATGGCCTGCGTGTCGTTCCCGACCTGTCCGCTGGCGATGGCCGAAGCCGAGCGTTTCCTGCCGTCATTTACGGACAAAGTGGAAGCGATTCTGGAAAAACACGGTATTCCGGACGAGCATATTGTTATGCGCGTGACGGGCTGCCCGAACGGCTGCGGTCGCGCGATGCTGGCCGAGCTCGGTCTGGTGGGGAAAGCGCCGGGCCGCTATAACCTGCACCTGGGCGGTAACCGTATCGGCACGCGTATCCCGCGTATGTTCCGCGAGAACATCACCGAGCCGGAAATTCTCGATTCCCTCGACGTGCTTGTCGGGCGCTGGGCAAAAGAGCGCGAAGCGGGTGAAGGCTTTGGCGACTTTACGGTGCGTGCGGGCATCATTCGCCCGGTGCTCGATCCCGCCAGGGATTTCTGGGAGTAACCACGAGAGGTAATTATGTCCGTACTCGATCTAAACGCCCTTAATGACCTGCCAAAAGTCGAACGCATTCTGGCCCTGGCAGAAACTAACGCTCACCTTGAAAAGCTGGACGCCGAAGGGCGCGTAGCGTGGGCGCTGGAAAACCTGCCGGGAGAGTATGTGCTCTCATCAAGCTTTGGTATTCAGGCGGCGGTCAGTTTGCATCTGGTGAATCAGATCCGTCCGGACATACCGGTGATCCTCACCGATACCGGCTACCTGTTCCCGGAAACCTACCAGTTTATCGACGAACTGACGGATAAGCTCAGGCTGAACCTTAAAGTCTACCGCGCAACGGAAAGCGCGGCCTGGCAGGAGGCGCGCTACGGCAAGCTGTGGGAGCAGGGCGTTGAGGGCATTGAGAAATACAATGAGATCAACAAAGTTGAGCCGATGAACCGGGCGCTGAAAGAGCTGAACGCCCAGACGTGGTTTGCCGGCCTGCGCCGCGAGCAGTCCGGGAGCCGCGCAACCTTACCGGTACTGGCGGTACAGCGCGGCGTGTTCAAAGTGCTGCCGATTATCGACTGGGATAACCGCACGGTGTATCAGTACCTGCAAAAACACGGGCTCAAGTACCATCCGCTATGGGATCAGGGCTACCTGTCCGTGGGCGACACCCACACCACGCGCAAATGGGAGCCGGGAATGGCTGAAGAAGAGACGCGATTCTTTGGGCTGAAGCGCGAGTGCGGGCTGCACGAAGGGTGATCCTTTATCCTCCCTCTCCCTGTGGGAGAGGGTTGGGGTGAGGGCATCAGGCCCCGCTATACTTAAAAACCTCAGGCTTTGCCCGCTTTCGCCAGCTCCTTCACCAGCGGCAGCATCACTTTCACCACGTCCCGGCTGCGGTGCTCAATCCGCTGCGGCAGCGTTTTATCAATGTGCTGCTGATTATCCAGCCGCACGTCATGCCAGCTGGTCCCGTCCGGGAACGCTTTCGATTTAGCGCGCTGCTGATAGCCATCCTTTTTGCCCAGCGCCCAATTCGTCGCCTCGACGTACAGCACCGGAATGCCTGCTTTATCAAACACTTCCCCGTCGTTACAACAGCCAGTGCCTTTTGGGTAATCCGGGTTACCGCCTGGGTTTGTTGCAGCATAGACGCCATGCGTACGGGCAAGCGCCAGCGCGCGGTCGCGGGTGAGTTTACGCACGCTGCTCGGCGTGCTCTGTCCACTATTAAAATAGAGCTTATCGCCCACGATCAGGTTATCGAGGTTAATCACCAGCAGCGTATTTTTCTTCTCCTCAGCGCTCATCCGTTTAAGGAGATTCTCAGCGCCGAGTTTTCCTTCTTCTTCGCCGCTGGTCGCCACAAAGCGAATACCGTATTTCGTCGGAATATTTTTAAGGCGTTCAGCCAGTTCAAGCATCACGCCGAGACCCGCTGCGTTATCGTCCATGCCCTGCAGCGTCAGTCCCCCGAGGTTATTATCAATATCGGCGTCGCTCATTGGCGCATAGGTATCCAGGTGCGCCATGATAATAATCTGCTCAGCCGCTTTCCCCTCATGCGCCGCAATCACCGTGCTGCCGGTCACGTTATGCCAGTTTTGCGTTTTATTGCGTGAGGTATAGATGTAGCGGCTGTGAAACGAGCGTATGTCACTCTGGTAGCCCATCTGTGCAAACTGCTGGCGAATATAGTCGGCGGAGAGCATCTCCGCGGGTGAACCGGTCATGCGGCCAGGGAAAACCGTCGCAATATGTCGCGCCTGCATAGTGGCGATTTCACCATAAGGTTGATTTTTTGCCTGAGCCGGAAGGATAAAGCAAACGCCGAGCGCCAGGGCAGCAATACGGTGGCGCGTTGCGGAAAACATAGTGAGTCCTTAAAAACAGAGCAAAATAATAACGTGCATAGTATGAAACTGTGATCGTCCATACACAATTTGAATTGCTCTTAAATGCCCGAAATTTCGCGTGTTAAGCATTTTTTGGTATTTGCTTTTTCACTGCGTTATTCCATTGAGTAACTACTCATTCCAATTCGTAATTTCATTCGATCTAAGCCGCCCCCTATAGTCCCTCTATTCCTCGTTGTTAGTGAGTTGTTGCCTGTGGACTATCTGCCCCTTTTTGCCGCCTTAAAAGACCGACCGGTACTGGTTGTCGGCACGGGAGAAATTGCCGATCGCAAAATCGCGTTTTTGCAGCGCGCAGGGGCACAGGTGCGGGTTGTTGAAGAGGCGGATTTCGACGAGTCACAGATCGACAGCGTGGTGCTGGTGATTGCGGCGACTGAAAATCGGGAACTGAACCGGCGGATCTCCGACGCGGCTCAGGCCCGTTACCGTCTGGTGAACGTGGTGGACGACCAGCCTTTATGCTCGTTTATCTTCCCGTCGATCGTTGACCGCTCGCCGCTGCTGGTGGCGATCTCCTCCGGCGGCACCGCGCCGGTGCTGGCGCGCGTGCTGCGGGAAAAGATCGAAGCGCTGCTGCCGACCAGCCTCGGGCGCATGGCGGAGAAAGCCAGCTACTGGCGCAACCATTTAAAAAACCGCCTGACCAGCGTGACGGAACGCCGTCGCTTCTGGGAGCGCGTATTTCGCGGCCGCTTTGCCAGCCTGATGCAGGCGGGCAATGAGACGGCGGCGCAGAAAATTCTCGAAGACGAACTGGATAACCCCGGCAGTACGGGCGGGGAAATTATTCTGGTGGGAGCCGGGCCGGGGGATGCCGGTTTGCTGACGCTGCGCGGCCTGCAGGTGCTGCAGGATGCGGACGTGGTGTTCTACGACCATCTGGTCACCGACGGTGTGCGCGAGCTGATCCGTCGCGATGCGGAGCAAATCTGCGTCGGCAAACGGGCGGGGGAACACTCCGTGCCGCAGCACGATACCAACCAGATGCTGATTGACGCCGCGAAAGCGGGCAAAACCGTGGTGCGCCTGAAAGGGGGCGACCCGTTCATTTTCGGTCGCGGCGGTGAAGAACTGCAGGCGGCAGCCGAAGCTGGCGTGCCGTTCCAGGTGGTGCCCGGCATCACGGCGGCGTCAGCCGTGACGGCCTACGCCGGCATTCCGCTGACCCATCGCGATTACGCCCAGAGCGTCACTTTTGTGACCGGGCACTACAAGGCCGACAGCACGCCGTTCGACTGGTCGCACCTCGCCCAGAGCCGACAAACGCTGGCGATATACATGGGCACGATGAAGGCGGCGGACATCAGCGAACAGCTTATTCAGCACGGTCGTGAGGCGACGACGCCCGTTGCCGTCATTTCTCGCGGTACGCGTGTCGATCAGCATGTCGCTATCGGCACATTACAAGACCTTGCAACCCTGGCGAAAGACGCCCCGATGCCTGCCCTGATCGTGGTGGGAGAGGTGGTGCAGCTGCACAGCACCCTCGCCTGGTTCCAACACACAACCGATACAGAAGGCTTTGGTTCTTCTGTTGTAAATTTGGCTTAAGGAACGGTTATGGACCAAAAACGACTTACTCACCTGCGGCAGCTCGAAGCGGAAAGTATCCATATTATCCGCGAAGTGGCCGCCGAGTTCTCTAACCCGGTGATGATGTACTCCATCGGTAAAGATTCCAGCGTCATGCTGCACCTGGCGCGTAAAGCGTTTTATCCGGGCACGCTGCCGTTCCCGCTGCTGCACGTGGATACCGGCTGGAAATTCCGCGAAATGTACGAATTCCGCGACCGTACCGCCAAAGCCTACGGCTGCGAGCTGCTGGTGCACAAAAATCCGGAAGGGGTGGCGATGGGCATTAACCCGTTCGTCCACGGCAGCGCCAAGCATACCGACATCATGAAAACCGAAGGGCTGAAGCAGGCGCTGAACAAGTACGGTTTTGACGCGGCCTTCGGCGGCGCGCGGCGTGACGAAGAAAAGTCCCGCGCCAAAGAGCGTATCTACTCCTTCCGCGACCGCTTCCATCGCTGGGATCCGAAAAACCAGCGCCCGGAGCTGTGGCACAACTACAACGGCCAGATCAACAAGGGCGAAAGCATTCGCGTCTTCCCGCTCTCTAACTGGACCGAGCTGGATATCTGGCAGTACATCTATCTGGAAAACATCGAGATTGTTCCGCTGTACCTGGCCGCCGAGCGCCCGGTGCTGGAGCGCGACGGCATGCTGATGATGATTGACGACGATCGTATCGACCTGCAGCCGGGTGAAGTGATCAAAAAACAGATGGTCCGTTTCCGTACCCTCGGCTGCTGGCCGCTGACCGGCGCGGTGGAATCGAACGCGCAGACGCTGCCGGAGATCATCGAAGAGATGCTGGTGTCCACCACCAGCGAGCGACAGGGGCGCGTGATTGACCGCGACCAGGCAGGCTCCATGGAGCTGAAGAAACGTCAGGGTTATTTCTAAGGAGCCGCCATGAACACCACTATTGCTCAACAAATTGCCAACGAAGGCGGCGTGGAAGCGTATCTGCACGCCCAACAACATAAAAGCCTGCTGCGCTTTCTGACCTGCGGCAGCGTGGATGACGGGAAAAGTACCCTGATTGGCCGCCTGCTGCACGACACGCGCCAGATTTATGAAGATCAGCTCTCTTCCCTGCATAACGACAGCAAGCGTCACGGCACCCAGGGCGAAAAACTTGACCTGGCGCTGCTGGTGGACGGCCTGCAGGCGGAGCGCGAGCAGGGCATCACTATTGACGTGGCCTATCGCTATTTCTCCACCGAGAAGCGCAAGTTTATTATTGCCGACACCCCGGGCCACGAGCAGTACACCCGCAATATGGCGACCGGCGCATCCACCTGCGATCTGGCGATCCTGCTGATGGACGCCCGTAAAGGCGTGCTGGATCAAACCCGTCGCCACAGCTTTATCTCCACTTTGCTGGGGATCAAGCACCTGGTGGTGGCGGTCAACAAGATGGATCTGGTGAACTTCAGCGAAGAAAAATTCGAGGAGATCCGCCAGAGCTACCTGACCTTTGCCGAACAGCTGCCGGGCAACCTGGATATTCGCTTTGTGCCGCTCTCGGCGCTGGAAGGGGATAACGTCGCCTCCCAGAGCGCAAACATGCCGTGGTACAGCGGCCCGACGCTGCTGGAAGTGCTCGAAACCGTTGAAATTCATCGCGTGGTCGACACTCAGCCAATGCGCTTCCCGGTGCAGTACGTGAACCGTCCAAACCTCGATTTCCGCGGCTTCTCCGGCACTATTGCTTCCGGTTCCGTGAAGGTGGGGCAGCGCGTTAAGGTGCTGCCATCCGGCGTGGAGTCAGCAATTGCGCGTATCGTGACCTTCGACGGCGATCTGCCTGAGGCCGGAGCGGGTGAAGCGGTCACGCTGGTGCTGAAAGACGAAATTGATATCAGCCGCGGTGACCTGCTGGTCGACGCGCAGGAGACGCTGGCGGCGGTGCAGGGCGCGTCCGTGGACGTGGTGTGGATGGCCGAACAGCCGCTGACCGCAGGCCAGAGCTACGACATCAAAATTGCGGGCAAGAAAACCCGCGCCCGCGTGGACGGCATTCAGTTCCAGGTGGACATCAACAACCTGACCCACCGTGATGTGAGCGAGCTGCCGCTGAACGGTATTGGCCTGGTGGATCTGACCTTCGACGAGCCGCTGGTGCTGGATCCGTATCAGCAGAACCCGGTGACGGGCGGGCTGATCTTTATTGACCGCCTGACCAACGTTACCGTCGGTGCTGGCATGGTGCGCGAGCCTAACGCGCAGGTGAGCGTGACCTCTGAGTTCAGCGCCTTCGAGCTGGAGCTGAACGCGCTGGTGCGTAAGCACTTCCCGCACTGGGGCGCCCGCGATCTGCTGGGAGGCAAGTAATGGCCGCCCATGATGAGAACGTCGTCTGGCATCCTCATCCGGTCACCGTCGCCCAGCGCGAACAGCTTCATGGCCACCGTGGGGTGGTGCTGTGGTTTACCGGGCTGTCTGGCTCCGGTAAATCCACGGTGGCGGGCGCGCTGGAAGAGGCGCTGCATCAGCAGGGAGTAAGTACCTACCTGCTGGATGGCGACAACGTGCGTCACGGCCTGTGCAGCGATTTGGGGTTCAGCGACGACGACCGCAAAGAGAACATTCGCCGGGTAGGTGAAGTCGCCAGCCTGATGGCTGACGCCGGGCTGGTGGTGCTGACGGCGTTTATCTCGCCACACCGCGCAGAGCGCCAGATGGTGCGCGAGCGCGTGGGTCAGGATCGCTTTATCGAAGTGTTTGTCGATACGCCGCTGGAGATCTGCGAAGCGCGCGATCCGAAAGGGCTGTACAAAAAAGCGCGTGCCGGCGAGCTTCGAAACTTCACCGGAATTGACTCGGTTTACGAAGCGCCTGAATCGCCTGAGATTCACCTGGAAGGTCAACAATTGGTAACAAATTTAGTAAGCCAATTATTAGACCTGCTCAGACGGGACGATATTATCAGATCCTGAGGCGGTATCGTTCGGGAGCTGTCTTCCCGAACGATGAGTCACGGTCACAGGATTAGCTATGCGCAACAGTGAAAACTACATTATCACCACCGGGTCGGAACCGTTAACCACCGACAATGAGACGACCTGGTCCTTCCCTGGGGCGATAGTCGGCTTTGCGTCGTGGTTACTGGCGCTGGGTATCCCGTTTTTGATCTACGGTGGTAACACCCTTTTCTTCTTTCTCTACACCTGGCCCTTCTTCCTGGCGCTGATGCCCGTTGCGGTCGTTGTCGGGGTTGCGCTGCACTCCCTTTTCAACGGCAAGCTCCTGTACAGTACGGTTATCACGATTGCCACCGTTGTCGTCATCTTTGGCCTGCTGTTTTTATGGCTGATGGGCTAACTTGCGACATAATTAAAACCCCGCAGTAGAGTCGAACGGAAAGTTATGGGATGATGATGCCGTTTTTTCAGGGGGCAGGATGGGTAAACTAACGCTGCTGTTGCTGGCTTTGCTGGTCTGGCTGCAATATTCGTTGTGGTTCGGTAAGAACGGGCTGCACGACTACAGCCGGGTGAGCGATGACGTCGCGGCTCAGCAGGCAACAAATGCCAAACTTAAGGCGCGTAACGATCAACTCTTTGCTGAAATTGATGACCTCAATGGCGGCCAGGAGGCGATTGAGGAGCGCGCACGCAATGAACTCAGTATGACTAAGCCGGGCGAAACCTTTTATCGTCTGGTTCCGGATGCGTCTAAACGCAATCAGGGCTCAGCACAAAACAATCGATAATCAGGCCCAGGATTACGACATGGCAGCAACTTTTTCGGACGTATGTGCCGTGGTGCCGGCCGCAGGTTTTGGCCGGCGCATGCAGACAGAATGTCCCAAGCAGTACCTCTCAATTGGCGATAAAACGATCCTTGAGCACGCCGTGACGGCGCTGCTGGCGCACCCGCGGGTGACGCACGTGGTCATCGCCATCAGTCCCGGCGATGCCCGCTTTGCGCAGCTGCCGCTGGCAAAACACCCACAGATTACCGTAGTTGATGGCGGCGCCGAGCGCGCCGATTCCGTGCTGGCGGGCATTCAGGCTGCCGGAAGCGCCCAGTGGGTGCTGGTCCATGACGCGGCACGTCCGTGCCTGCATCAGGACGACCTGGCACGCCTGCTGGCGCTGAGCGAAACCAGTAAAGTGGGCGGCATTCTGGCCGCGCCGGTGCGCGACACCATGAAGCGTGCCGAGCCGGGCAAGCGTGCTATCGCCCACACCGTTGAGCGCGTCGACTTATGGCACGCGCTGACGCCGCAATTTTTCCCCCGCGAACTGCTCCACGACTGCTTAACGCGTGCCCTTAATGAAGGCGCGACCATCACGGACGAAGCCTCCGCGCTGGAGTATTGCGGTTTTCACCCCACGCTTGTTGAAGGGCGCGCTGATAATATAAAAGTGACGCGCCCGGAAGATTTACAGCTCGCGGAATTTTATCTTACCCGTTCGACCCATCAGGAGAAGGCATAATGCGAATTGGACACGGTTTTGATGTACACGCCTTTGGCGGAGAAGGCCCAATTATCATTGGCGGCGTACGTATTCCTTACGAAAAAGGGCTGCTGGCGCATTCTGATGGCGACGTGGCGCTGCATGCGCTGACCGACGCGCTGCTCGGCGCTGCCGCGCTGGGTGATATCGGCAAGCTGTTCCCGGACACCGACCCGGCCTTTAAAGGGGCGGACAGCCGCGAACTGCTGCGCGAAGCGTGGCGCCGTATTCAGGCGAAAGGTTACACCCTCGGCAACGTCGACGTGACGATTATTGCCCAGGCCCCGAAAATGCTGCCGCACATTCCGCAGATGCGCGTATTTATCGCTGAAGATCTGGGCTGCCATATGGACGACGTCAACGTCAAAGCCACCACCACGGAGAAGCTGGGCTTTACCGGTCGTGGCGAAGGGATTGCCTGTGAAGCCGTGGCGCTGCTGGTGAAGGCGGCAAAATGACGGACTTCGATAATCTGACATACCTGCACGGCAAGCCGCAGGGGAACGGGGTACTGAAAGCCAGCCCGGAAGATTTCCTCGTGGTGGAGGATCTGGGCTTTGAGCCCGATGGCGAAGGCGAACATATCCTGGTGCGTATTCTGAAAAACGGCTGCAACACCCGCTTTGTGGCCGACGCGCTGGCAAAATTCCTCAAAATTCACGCCCGGGAAGTGAGCTTTGCCGGGCAGAAAGATAAACACGCCGTCACCGAGCAGTGGCTCTGCGCCCGCGTACCCGGCAATGCGATGCCTGATTTAAGCAAATTTGAGCTTGAAGGCTGTAAGGTGCTGGAGTACGCCCGCCACAAGCGCAAGCTGCGCCTGGGGGCGTTGAAAGGCAACGCGTTTACGCTGGTGCTGCGCGAAGTGACTAACCGTGAAGACGTTGAAAAGCGCCTGAATGCCATCAATGAACGCGGCGTTCCGAACTACTTTGGCGCGCAGCGCTTTGGCATTGGCGGCAGCAACCTGCAGGGCGCGCTGCGCTGGGCGCAAAGCGATGCGCCGGTGCGCGACAGGAATAAACGCAGTTTTTGGTTGTCGGCGGCCCGCAGCGCGTTGTTTAATCAGATTGTGAGCGAAAGGCTGAAAAAACCGGACGCGAATCAAGTTGTTGTTGGCGATGCGCTACAATTAGCGGGACGCGGAAGCTGGTTTGTGGCAACGGCCGAAGAAATGGCCGATGTGCAGTCGCGCGTGGATGCCAAAGCGCTGATGATTACCGCAGCTTTGCCGGGCTCAGGCGACTGGGGCACCCAGGGCGACGCGTTGAGCGCTGAGCAGTCCGCCGTGGCGGATGTGCCGGAATTACAATCCTTGCTGGTGCGGGAAAAAGTCGAAGCAGCGCGCCGCGCGATGCTGCTCTATCCGCAGCAGTTAAGCTGGAACTGGTGGGATGACGTGACCGTCGAGTTACGCTTCTGGCTGCCGGCAGGTAGCTTTGCCACCAGTGTTGTCAGGGAACTAATCAACACCTCGGGTGATTATGCGAATATTGCTGAGTAACGATGACGGGATCCACGCGCCGGGCATTCAGACCCTGGCGAAGCACCTCCGTGAATTTGCGGATGTGCAGGTTGTGGCCCCCGATCGTAACCGCAGTGGAGCGTCTAACTCACTGACGCTGGAGTCGTCGCTTCGCACCTTTACCTTTGAAAATGGCGATATTGCCGTGCAGATGGGCACGCCGACGGACTGCGTGTTTCTGGGCGTGAACGCGCTGATGCGCCCGCGTCCGGATATCGTCGTCTCCGGCATTAACGCCGGGCCGAACCTCGGCGATGACGTGATTTACTCCGGAACGGTAGCGGCGGCAATGGAAGGGCGCCATCTGGGGTTCCCGGCGCTGGCGGTCTCGTTAAACGGCCACACGCACTACAATACCGCCGCCGCGGTAACCTGCTCGATCCTGCGGGCGCTAGGCCGCGAGCCGCTGCGTACCGGGCGCATTCTCAACATCAACGTGCCGGATCTTCCTCTCAATGAAATTAAGGGCATTCGCGTTACGCGCTGCGGAAGCCGGCATCCGGCCGATCAGGTGATCCCGCAGCAGGATCCTCGCGGCAACACCCTTTACTGGATCGGGCCTCCTGGCGATAAGTGCGATGCGGGTCCGGACACCGACTTTGCCGCCGTGGATGATGGCTATGTCTCGGTCACTCCGCTGCACGTAGATTTAACCGCGTATAGCGCGCATGATGTGGTGTCGGGCTGGCTGGATCGCGCAGGAGTGAACGCGCAATGGTAAGCAAACGTGTACAAACTCTTCTGGAACAACTTCGCGCACAGGGGATCCGCGACGAGCACGTGCTTGAAGCGCTCGCTCAGGTCCCGCGTGAGAAATTTGTAGACGAGGCGTTTGAACACAAAGCGTGGGAAAACGTAGCGCTGCCCATCGGGCAAGGCCAGACGATTTCGCAGCCTTATATGGTGGCGCGGATGACGGAGCTGCTGGAGCTCACGCCCGACTCACGCGTGCTGGAGATTGGCACCGGGTCGGGGTATCAGACCGCCATCCTGGCGCATCTGGTACACCATGTCTGTTCCGTAGAGCGGATCAAAGGTTTGCAATGGCAGGCGCGTCGTCGCCTGAAACAACTTGATTTACATAATGTTTCGACACGACACGGTGATGGATGGCAGGGTTGGCAGGCTCGAGCCCCGTTTGACGCTATCATCGTGACGGCGGCTCCGCCTGAAATTCCCGCTGCGCTCTTGTCGCAGCTGGATGAGGGGGGCATTCTTGTTCTGCCCGTCGGGGACGAGCAGCAGCTATTGAAGCGCGTTCGTCGGCGCGGCGGCGAGTATATTATCGACACCGTGGAAGCCGTGCGCTTTGTGCCTCTGGTAAAGGGGGAGTTGGCCTGAGACTCGGATTTATCCAGGGTTATTAAGGCAAATTCAGCGTATGGTGTGGCGCGAAAGATTCGTGTCATCACGGTAAATTTTAAGTCACTGGTAGTTAACACATTCCTGGGGGATAAATGAGCGCGGGAAGCCCTAAATTCACCATCAGCCGTGTTGCGGCATTATCACTGGTTTCGCTCTGGCTGGCAGGCTGTACAAGTTCCAACAACGCGCCTGCGCCCGTCAGTTCCGTCGGGGGAAACAGCGGCTCCGGTAACACGTCCAGCGGAATGTTGATCACGCCTCCGCCTAAAATGGGTACTGCTGCGCCGCAGCAAACACCACAAATTCAGCCTGTGCAACATCCTGTTACACAGCCAACGCAGATTCAGCCAGTTGAACAGCCTGTTCAGACCCAAAATGGCCGCATAGTCTATAACCGCCAGTATGGGAACATTCCGAAAGGCAGCTATACCGGCGGCAGCACCTATACCGTGAAGCGCGGCGATACGCTGTTCTACATTGCCTGGATCACCGGGAACGATTTCCGTGACCTCGCGCAGCGCAATAACGTCCAGGCCCCGTATGCTCTGGAAGTTGGCCAAACGCTCCAGGTGGGCAACGCAACGGGTACGCCACTGACGCCTGGCAATACGGTTTCAGCGGCCGATGTGACGGCTCAAAATAACAGCGTTAAGCCTGCACAAAAATCCACCACGGTGGTTGCTTCACAACCTGTAATTACGTATTCTGAGGATTCAGGTGATCAGACTGCTAACAAAATGTTGCCGAATAATAAAGGGACTGCGACTGTTGTCACAGCACCGACCACGGCACCTGTGGTTAGCTCTACTGAACCGACTGCAAGCAGTCAGAATGCCAGTTCGTCCATCACCGCATGGCGCTGGCCAACCGACGGCAAGATTATCGAGAACTTCGCAACCTCTGAGGGTGGGAACAAAGGGATCGATATCGCAGGCAGTAAAGGACAGGCTATCATCGCGACCGCAGACGGACGCGTTGTGTATGCCGGTAATGCGCTGCGCGGTTACGGTAATCTGATTATCATCAAACATAACGATGATTACCTGAGTGCCTACGCCCATAACGACACAATGCTGGTCCGGGAACAACAAGAAGTTAAGGCGGGGCAAAAAATCGCTACCATGGGTAGCACCGGAACCAGTTCTACACGCTTGCATTTTGAAATTCGTTACAAGGGGAAATCCGTAAACCCGCTGCAGTACTTGCCGCAGCGATAAATTGACGGGGCATGCCAGCCAGGGTGTCTCGTTCAGGGATCACGGGTAGGAGCCACCTTATGAGTCAGAATACGCTGAAAGTTCATGATTTAAATGAAGACGCGGAATTTGATGAGAACGGAGCAGAGGCTTTTGACGAAAAAGCCTTAGTAGAAGAGGAACCCAGTGATAACGATTTGGCTGAAGAAGAGCTGTTATCGCAGGGCGCCACACAGCGTGTACTGGACGCGACTCAGCTTTACCTTGGGGAGATTGGTTACTCTCCACTGCTAACGGCCGAAGAAGAAGTCTATTTCGCACGTCGTGCTTTGCGTGGTGATGTTGCCTCGCGTCGTCGCATGATCGAAAGTAACCTGCGACTGGTCGTGAAAATTGCCCGCCGTTACGGCAATCGTGGTCTGGCTCTGCTGGATCTGATTGAAGAGGGCAACTTAGGTCTCATCCGCGCAGTTGAGAAGTTTGACCCGGAACGCGGGTTCCGTTTCTCAACCTACGCGACCTGGTGGATTCGTCAGACCATCGAACGGGCTATTATGAACCAGACCCGTACGATCCGACTGCCGATCCACATCGTCAAAGAGTTGAACGTCTATCTGCGTACCGCGCGCGAGTTGTCCCATAAACTGGACCACGAGCCAAGCGCAGAAGAAATTGCCGAACAACTCGACAAACCGGTTGATGACGTAAGCCGTATGCTGCGTCTCAACGAGCGCATTACCTCGGTTGACACCCCGCTGGGTGGCGACTCCGAAAAAGCGCTGCTGGATATCCTGGCCGATGAAAAAGACAACGGCCCGGAAGACACCACGCAGGACGATGACATGAAGCAGAGCATCGTCAAATGGCTGTTCGAACTGAACGCCAAACAGCGTGAAGTGCTGGCACGTCGTTTCGGTTTACTGGGGTATGAAGCTGCGACACTGGAAGACGTCGGCCGCGAAATTGGCCTGACCCGTGAACGTGTTCGTCAGATTCAGGTAGAAGGTCTGCGCCGCCTGCGTGAAATTCTGCAGGGGCAAGGTCTGAATATCGAAGCGCTGTTCCGCGAATAAGCATCCTTTCGTCAAAAAGGCCCGTCGTGAGACGGGCCTTTTTCTTTTGTGCTACGGCTGGGCCGTTTCGTGTAGCAGACGCCATGTAATCCCGCCACCTTCCTGATTAAGCACCGCGGTTGACCAGCGCACGTTGACGGGCAGGTCCGGCCGGGTTTGCGTCTCCCGGTAGTGCAGTACCGCGCCACGATCCCAGCGCTCGATCGTGGATAATTCGTCAATGACGATCTTCAGTCCGGGGCGGCTTCCTCGCTGACTGTGCAGAAAGTCCACAAGGCCGTGATAGTCGATATGAACGCCACCCGGTGGGATCATCAGAAAATCTGGCCGGAAACGGGCGAGCAGGGCGTCGGAGTCGCCTTCGCCTTTGCCTAACCAGTTTTCAAGCGCAATGTGGAGGTCGATAATGTCGTGTTCAAAAGGCGTCATGAATTCTCCTGTCGCAGCTGGGCGAGCACCTGCGTATTGTTAAGTCGGAAAACGTACAGTACAGGCAATAGGGTCATGCCTGCGGCAAAAAGAAACATTCCGTGCCAGGCGGCGAGCGGCGCCAGATAACTCTGCGCCAGACTCAGCACCTCTGCCAGCAGCAGGGCACCGGCAAAAAAGCTCAACTGACGATTGAGATTCCACAGCGCGCTGGCATCCGGCATCTCTTCCCGGCGCGTTGTCAGAAAAGCGCTGCTCTGAGCGGTACTGCTGCACAGGCTTCCCCCCGCGCCCATCAGGGTAAACGCAACGACAGGAAGCAGCGTAGCCGAACTGACGTTAAGCAAAAGCAGAATGCCCGTCGCCTGCAGCAGGCAGCCGATAACAATCAGCGGCTGTGGGCCGATACGGTTAAAATAGCGTCCCGTCGCCGTGATGGCGATAAACGATGCCACGGACCACGGCAGCATGAGCATACCCGTTGCGGCTGGACTCATGTTCGCCTCGTGCTGAAGATAAAACATGCCCGTAACGTTCACCCCGATAAATACGCCAGGAACGCATACATAGACAAGCATGGCAAAACGCAAAAGCGGGTCCGCGAGCAACCGCAGGTTGAGCAGCCTGGCCGCTTTCATCGCGGGTATTTCATGTTTAAGCCACAGGCAGGCCAACACAAAGGTCACGATGGCCACCGGAAGCGTCGCGAAAAATATCCACCGCCAGCTTAGCATCTGCACCAGCAGGCCCCCGATAGCGGGGGAGCAGGCGGGAGCAAGCAGCGCGACCAGCATGACCGCCGAGGAGAGTCTGGCTCGCTCGTGAGGCTGAAACAGTTGCCAGGTCAGCGCCTGTCCGACGGGGATCAGTAAGCCACCGCCCACGCCCTGCAGCACGCGCCAGGCGATCAGGCTTTCCAGCGTTGCAGACAAGCCTGCCGCAGCAGAAGCCGCGCTGAACATAAAAAGCGAGATCAGGATGACCCGTTTTGGTCCGAAACGGCGCGTGAGCATGCTGCTGAACGGGATCGCCAGCGTCAGGCCGGCAATGTATCCGTTACTGACCCAGGCAAGCGCTGAAGGCGTGGCGTTAAGAGCTTGCGCCATCGCCGGAAAAGCGACGCTGGCAATAAACATGTTGATCAAATCAAGAAAAAAGCCCAGCAGATAGACAGCGGCGACTTTGCTGCGATACGTCATGGTGGATCCTCCCGTGAGGTGGCGTATCGTATCGACCCCGGAAGCACGGATAAACCTGACAAAGCGCGATATACTGTCAAAAAAATTTTGACGGTAAAAGGCGTAATGATGATTAACCTACAGCGGACGCAGATGTTTGTTGCGGTGGCCGATACCGGCAGCTTCACTGCCGCAGCCGATGCGCTGGGCCTGACAAAAGCCGTGGTCAGCTTCAATATTCGCCAGCTCGAAGCCGAGCTGGGGGTGACGCTGCTGCTGCGCTCCACCCGCCGCCTGACGTTAACCGAGGCGGGAGCGCTTTTTCATCAGCGCAGCGTGGCGCTTCTGAAGGACGCAGAACGGCTGCAGGATGATGTTCGCGCGAATCATGCAGGACTCACGGGGGAATTGCGGATTACCACCACGCCTGAGTATGGTTCGCGGGTCGTGGTACCGTTGCTGGCAAGGTTTAGCCAGCTGCACCCGGAGCTTCGCGTGCGTCATGTTTCGTCTTCACTCCATGCCGACCTGATCTCAGAGCGCTTTGACGTGGCTATTCGGTTGGGAACGCTTACCGACTCGCGCTACCACGCCGCATTGATTTCACATTTTTCCATCCTGCCCGTCGCGACGCCGGAATGGCGGATGAATCATCCGGTTGAATCGCTTGCGCAGCTGGCGCAAGCCGACTGGATTATTCACGAGCGCTTAGCGTCGCCGCTGCGCTGGCAGGTAAAAGATGCCAGCGGTGCGCCTGAAATGCTTGAGATAAAAAAAGCGCCGCGCCTGTTTGCCGACAGCGCGCAGGCGCTTATGGCTTTTGCGCTTGCGGGAAGTGGCGTGGCGTTACTGCCGGAATGGCTGGTGCGCGATGCGCTTGATGCGGGAAAACTGGTCCCGGTTTTACCGGAATATACCTTCGCGCGGCAGGGCATCCACGCGGTTTATCCGGATGCCCGGCACGTGCCTGCGAAAGTGCGCACCTTTATTGATTTTATGCGCGCCAGCGTGAATTAATCGTGCATCATCTTTTTGATGAGCGCAGAGAACTGCTCCCGTTCGGCCTTATTAAGACGCCCTAAAAACGCCTCATCCACCTCGTTGCCGACCGGCTGGCAGTCTGCAAGCAGGGCTTCGCCTTCCGGTGTCAGGAAGACAAACCGGCGGCGCTTATCTGCGGGATCGTGCTCGCGTTTGACCAGCCCGCGCGCCTCCATTCGGCTGAGCATCTCCGCCAGCGTCGCCTTCGTGCTGACCGCCACTTCGGTCAATGCCACCTGCTCAATGCCCGGGTGCTCGGCAATGGAGCGCATAACCGCATACTGCGGCTTGGTCAGTTCCGGCAGGGAATGTTGCCACTTAGCGGTATGCTGTTGAAAAAGCTGACGTAACAGGTGGAACGCCTCTTGTCTTAGTTCCATGAACACTCCGACAGAAAAAATCACCCCCTATGATAGCCGCTAAAGCCCGGGATGATAACGCGGGATTTTTTAGCAATTAATGTGATCGTGTGCGAACGATCTTGTCAGTAGAGCGATCCGGGAGTAGTTTATCTTTAAATGTTCGTACACGAACAAATTGATTGAGGTGATGAATGAGATTGATCGTGGGAATGACAGGAGCAACGGGGGCTCCGCTGGGCGTGGCGCTGCTGCTGGCGCTGAGGGAAATGCCGGAGGTAGAGACCCATCTGGTCATGTCGAAGTGGGCAAAAACAACCATTGAGCTGGAAACGCCTTACAGCGTGCAGGACGTTGCTGCGCTGGCTGACGTTGTTCACAGCCCGGCTGACCAGGCCGCCACCATCTCCTCCGGCTCGTTTCGCACCGACGGCATGATCGTCATTCCATGCAGCATGAAAACGCTGGCGGGGATCCGCGCGGGCTACGCCGAAGGGCTGGTGGGCCGTGCGGCAGATGTGGTGCTGAAAGAGGGCCGCAAGCTGGTGCTCGTTCCCCGCGAAACGCCGCTCAGCACCATTCATCTGGAGAACATGCTGGCGCTTTCCCGCATGGGCGTGGCGATGGTGCCGCCCATGCCTGCGTATTACAACCACCCGCAAACCGCCGATGACATCACCCAGCATATCGTCACCCGTGTGCTCGACCAGTTTGGTCTGGAGCACAACAAGGCGCGCCGATGGAACGGGTTGCGGGAGGCGAAACATTTTTCACAGGAGAACAAAGATGGCATTTGATGATTTGAGAAGCTTCCTGCAGGCGCTCGATGAGCAAGGGCAACTGCTGAAAATTGAGGAAGAGGTGAATGCGGAGCCGGACCTGGCGGCGGCAGCCAACGCCACAGGCCGTATTGGCGACGGCGCGCCCGCGCTGTGGTTCGACAATATTCGTGGCTTTACCGATGCCCGCGTGGTGATGAACACCATCGGCTCGTGGCAAAACCACGCCATATCGATGGGGTTGCCAGCGAATACCCCGGTAAAAAAACAGATCGACGAGTTTATTCGCCGCTGGGACAAATTCCCCGTTACGCCGGAGCGCCGCGCTAACCCGGCCTGGGCGCAAAATACGGTCGACGGTGAAGACATTAACCTGTTCGATATCCTGCCGCTGTTTCGCCTGAACGACGGTGACGGCGGTTTTTATCTCGATAAAGCGTGCGTTGTCTCGCGCGATCCGCTCGACCCGGACCATTTCGGCAAGCAGAACGTCGGGATCTACCGCATGGAGGTCAAGGGCAAGCGCAAGCTCGGTCTGCAGCCGGTACCGATGCACGATATCGCCCTCCATCTGCACAAAGCGGAAGAGCGCGGGCAAGATCTGCCGATCGCGATTACTCTCGGCAACGACCCGATCATCACCCTGATGGGCGCCACGCCGCTGAAATACGATCAGTCTGAGTATGAAATGGCCGGCGCGCTGCGCGAAAGCCCGTACCCGATTGCCACCGCGCCGCTGACCGGCTTCGACGTGCCGTGGGGGTCTGAAGTGATCCTGGAAGGGGTGATTGAAGGCCGCAAACGTGAAATCGAAGGGCCGTTCGGCGAGTTTACCGGACACTATTCCGGTGGCCGTAATATGACGGTGGTCCGTATCGACAGAGTTTCTTACCGCACCAAACCGATCTTCGAATCCCTTTACCTCGGCATGCCGTGGACCGAGATTGACTATCTGATGGGACCAGCCACCTGCGTGCCGCTTTACCAGCAGCTGAAGGCGGAATTCCCGGAAGTGCAGGCGGTGAACGCGATGTACACCCACGGTCTGCTGGCAATTATCTCCACCAAAAAACGCTACGGTGGTTTTGCCCGCGCGGTCGGTTTACGCGCCATGACCACGCCGCACGGTCTGGGCTACGTGAAGATGGTGATTATGGTGGATGAGGATGTCGATCCGTTCAACCTCCCGCAGGTGATGTGGGCGCTCTCATCGAAGGTCAATCCGGCAGGGGATCTGGTGCAGCTGCCGAACATGTCAGTGCTTGAACTCGACCCTGGCTCCAGCCCGGCGGGCATTACCGACAAACTGATTATTGATGCCACCACGCCTGTTGCACCGGACACCCGTGGCCACTACAGCCAGCCGGTACAGGATCTGCCTGAAACTAAAGCCTGGGCTGAAAAACTGACCGCGATGCTGGCAGCACGCCAATAAGGAGGAAAAGATGATTTGTCCACGTTGTGCCGATGAGCATATTGAAGTGATGGCGACGTCACCGATGAAAGGGGTCTGGACCGTTTACCAGTGCCAGCATTGTCTTTATACCTGGCGCGATACCGAACCGCTGCGTCGTACCAGCCGCGAGCATTACCCGGAAGCGTTCCGCATGACGCAGAAGGATATTGATGAAGCACCGCAGGTGCCGACGATCCCGCCGCTGTTGTAAAAATAGGCCCGGTGGCGCTGCGCTTACCGGGCCTAAGGGTTTTGTAGGTCGGGTAAGGCGAAGCCGCCACCCGACAAAACAGACCGCAGAAAACTAAACCAGACTCTTCAACCGGTAAATCCACTCCAGCGCCTGACGCGGCGTCAGTGAATCCGGGTCGAGGTTCTCCAGCGCTTCCACCGCAGGCGACGTTTCTTCAGCTGGCGCCAACAGCGACATCTGGGTGCCATCAATCTGCGTCGCCGCCGCATTCGGCGAGAGGCTTTCCAGCTCACGCAGCTTCTGGCGAGCGCGCTTGATCACCTCTTTTGGTACACCTGCCAGCGCCGCAACGGCCAGGCCATAGCTCTTGCTCGCCGCGCCATCCTGCACCGTGTGCATAAAGGCGATGGTGTCGCCGTGCTCCAGCGCATCAAGATGAACGTTAGCCACGCCTTCCATTTTCTCCGGCAGCTGCGTCAGCTCGAAGTAGTGGGTGGCGAACAGCGTCATGGCCTTGATTTTATTCGCGAGGCTTTCAGCACAGGCCCAGGCCAGAGACAGGCCGTCATAGGTTGAGGTTCCGCGTCCCACCTCATCCATCAGCACCAGGCTGTGCTCCGTCGCGTTATGCAGAATATTAGCCGTTTCGGTCATCTCGACCATGAAGGTTGAGCGACCGCTCGCCAGATCGTCCGCTGCCCCAACGCGGGTGAAGATACGATCGATGGGGCCAATCTCCACTTTTTGCGCCGGGACGTAGCTGCCGATATACGCGAGCAAAGCAATCAGCGCCGTCTGGCGCATGTAGGTACTCTTACCGCCCATGTTCGGGCCGGTAATGATCAGCATTCTTCTCTGCGGCGAGAGGCTCAGCGGGTTGGCGATGAACGGTTCGTTCAGCACCTGCTCAACGACCGGGTGACGGCCTTCCGTAATGCGAATGCCGGGCTTGTCGGTAAAGGTCGGGCAGGTATAGTTCAGCGTTTCAGCCCGTTCTGCCAGGTTCACCAGCACGTCCAGCTCCGCCAGCGCGCTGGCGCTGAGCTGCAGGTCAGCAAGGTGCGGCATCAGCATGTCGAATAGCTCGTCATACAGCTGTTTTTCCAGCGCCAGGGCTTTACCTTTCGAGGTGAGTACTTTGTCCTCGTACTCTTTCAGCTCGGGAATGATGTAACGCTCGGCGTTTTTCAAGGTCTGACGACGTACGTAGTGAATCGGCGCCAGATGGCTCTGCCCACGGCTGATCTGAATGTAGTAACCGTGTACCGCGTTATACCCCACTTTCAGCGTATCGAGCCCAAGACGCTCGCGCTCGCGGATTTCCAGCTTATCCAGGTAGTCCGTCGCACCGTCAGCCAGCGCGCGCCATTCGTCCAGCTCCTCGTTGTAGCCTGGGGCAATCACGCCGCCGTCGCGCACCAGAACCGGAGGCGCATCGATAATGGCGCGCTCCAGCAGTTCGCGAAGTTCAGTGAATTCGCCCATCGTTTCACGGAGTTTCTGTACCGGCGCGCTGTCAACGTCACTCAGCTGCGCACGCAGTTCCGGCAGCTGCTGGAAAGCATGTCGCATCCGCGCGAGGTCGCGTGGTCGCGCGGTGCGCAATGCCAGACGGGCCAGGATACGCTCCAGATCGCCCACCTGGCGCAGGACCGGCTGCAGCTCGGTATAGCGATCCTGCAACGCAGCAATCGTCTGCTGGCGGCAAACCAGCGTATCGGTATCGCGAATCGGCATATGCAGCCAGCGCTTCAGCATGCGACTGCCCATTGGCGTCACCGTGCTGTCGAGCACCGACGCGAGCGTGTTTTCAACGCCACCTGCCAGGTTCTGGGTGATCTCCAGGTTACGGCGCGTGGCGGCATCCATGATGATGCTGTCCTGCTGGCGCTCCATGGTGATAGAGCGGATATGCGGCAGGGCGGTGCGCTGGGTGTCTTTCACGTACTGCAGCAGGCAACCTGCGGCACACAGCCCGCGTGGAGCATTTTCCACGCCAAAGCCAATCAGATCGCGGGTACCGAACTGCAGGTTCAGCTGCTGGCGCGCGGTATCAATTTCAAATTCCCACAGCGGGCGACGGCGCAATCCGCGACGGCCTTCAATCAGCGCCATTTCGGCGAAGTCTTCGGCGTAGAGCAATTCTGCCGGGTTGGTGCGCTGCAGTTCGGCAGCCATCGTTTCGCGGTCAGCCGGCTCACTCAGGCGAAAACGCCCGGAGCTGATGTCCAGCGTGGCGTAGCCAAACCCTTTGCCGTCCTGCCACAGCGCCGCCAGCAGGTTATCCTGGCGCTCCTGAAGCAGGGCTTCATCACTGATGGTGCCTGGCGTGACGATGCGCACGACTTTGCGCTCAACCGGGCCTTTCGAGGTTGCCGGATCGCCGATTTGTTCGCAGATGGCAACGGACTCACCCTGATTCACCAGCTTGGCCAAGTAGTTTTCAACCGCGTGGTGCGGGATACCGGCCATCGGGATGGGCTCGCCTGCGGATGCGCCACGTTTGGTTAGCGAGATGTCGAGCAACTGCGACGCACGTTTAGCATCGTCATAAAACAGCTCGTAAAAATCGCCCATGCGGTAAAACAGCAGGATTTCCGGATGCTGTGCCTTCAGCTTCAGGTACTGCTGCATCATCGGCGTATGTGCGTCGAAATTGTCGATTGTGCTCATGGAGTTATGATGTCCATTTCTTTGAAAATAAACCGTTTTGAGCGGCTCAGTGGCCGTTTGTTCGTTCTATTGTCGCATGAAAAAAAGGTACGGCGCAGAAAAATGTGGCGGCTTTACGAGGCGCCTTCAGACATTAACTCAATGACGATTTTTCCATGCTCGACGCCCACCCTGACCTGGGAGTTGGTGGTAAAGCCCGCCTTTTCAAGCCAGTCTCCTTTTAAGCTCAGCGCCGCATGCACG
This sequence comes from Enterobacter bugandensis, assembly GCF_900324475.1. NCBI lineage: Bacteria > Pseudomonadati > Pseudomonadota > Gammaproteobacteria > Enterobacterales > Enterobacteriaceae > Enterobacter > Enterobacter bugandensis. Next base: position 3,742,133 of record NZ_LT992502.1, on the reverse strand, counting down.
CTGTATCGCTTTGGTATCTTCGTTTTTCGATCCTCGTGACGTTTTCTGAAATATCCCACTTTTAAATGGCGGTAGGGTTTGCCGATCGCGATCTCTTTCATAGGGTCTCCAGACTATACGGACAACGGTCATTCCTGATGCCTGTATAAAATACCAGTGATTTTCAGGGGGTGCAGGGTTAATAGTGGAATCAGGCTTCAGAAAACGGAATGCAACACCTGAAATCCACAGTTTTAAAGTGTATTATTGATGCATCTTATTATTTGGTAAGTCGCTATGACCGGTAAACGCATATCACGTGAAAAAGAGACCATCGCGAAAATGATCGCGTTGTACGCAAAGCAGTGTCCACAGGCTTCTCAGGAAGCGGGGCATTATCAGGCGCTCAACGCGTATGCTGATAAGCGCCTGGATAAGTGCGTTTTTGGTGAAGAAAAGCCCGCCTGTAAACAATGCCCGGTGCACTGCTACCAGCCTGCCAGACGTGAAGAGATGAAGCAGATTATGCGCTGGGCAGGCCCGCGTATGTTATGGCGTCACCCCATTCTGACCGTCCTCCATCTGATGGATGACCGTCGTCCGGTGCCGGAACTGCCGGAGAAGTATCGCCCGAAAAAGTGAACCGATCAGCTTCGTAGCGGGCGGCAAATCACGTTCAGGGCCAGCGCGCTGCAGAGTGGAAAGAGCGCCAGCAGCAGCCACGGGTAAATCGCCTGCGTTGAAGGCACCAGCGCGCGATCCAGCAGGCTGCCAAATAACAAGTTTCCAGCCAGTACCGCAATGCCTCCGGCGGTGGAGAGTGCGCCATAGTGCGCGCCCAGCGTGGATTCATCGGCGAACCGCGGAATGAGATCTTTTGCCGACGGCACCAGCAGCATCTGCCCCAGCGTCAGCAGCGTGACAAACGAGACCGAGGGCAGAAGCCGCAGCCAGCCCTCAGGCGGTTCTGTTGCCGCAAACATTGCCACGCTCGCAAAGGCGGCGGAAAGCAGCAAAAAGCCCACCGGAAGAATGTTCACCGCGCCCACGCGTCGGGCGAAACGCGCCAGCGGCAGCTGTAAGGTAATGATCAGAACGGAGGCCAGCATAAAAAGCGGGCCGAGATCTTTCTCGTTACCGCCGGAGCGCTGGATCTCCACCGGCAGCGCCAGATAGAGCTGGTTATAGCTTAACAGCCAGGAGCTGTAGGCAATGATAAAGGCGACAAAGCGCGGCTGGCGGAACGTTGTCCACCAGGGCACTATTTTTATCTTCTGTGAACGTTGCCCGGCAGCAGGCAGACAGAAGTAAAGCACCACTAGCGCAATGATAAAGACGCCTGCCCCCGCCAGCGCCACCTGGCGGAAGCCAAGCCCCGTTAGCAGAGCGCCAGCAACCGGGCCCAGTACCGCGCCGAGTTCCCCGCAGACGGCAAAGAGCGCAAACCACTCCGCCCGGCTTCGTTTCCCTTTCGCCTCGCTGTGGGTACCCGCTTTCGCCAGCAGAGCCTCAATTGAGGGAGAAAATAGCGCGCCGCCGACGCCCGTCAGACACGCGCCCAGAATAATCGGCCACAGCGATCCCCCGAAGGCCAGCAGCAGATAGCCTGAAACACGAACTATACAGCCGCTGAGGATGATGACCTTCGCGCCAAACCGGTCCGAGAGCGCACCGCCAACGATAAACATCCCCTGCTGCGAGAACGTGCGCAGGCCCAGGATCAGCCCGATGAGCCCGCCGGAGAGCAGCATGTCGTCACGCAGAAATATCGCCAGGAAGGGAACGACGGCGTAAAACCCAATGTTAAAAACAAACTGGCTACCCAGTAAAACGGGCGGCCAGAGCGTGGTGGCGGGGCGAAGGGTCATTGTCGATCAGTCGTCCCTAAACGATAAAGTGAATGTGCTTTTTGCCATGAAACGGCGAGATCTCAATTTTGGTTTTGACCCGGAAGACATCCCAGAGCAACGACTCGGATAAGATGTCCTGCGGCGTTCCGGTCGCCACAATTTGCCCCTTCTGCATCACAATCAGCGAGTCGCAGAACATTGAAGCGTGGTTGAGATCGTGGATGGCGACGATACTGGTAACGGGTAATTGGCTGATCAACTGCATCAGCTGCATCTGATGATGGATATCCAGGTGGTTGGTCGGTTCATCCAGCAGGATTTCGGTTGGCGTTTGCGCCAGCGCGCGGGCAATATGCACCCGCTGACGCTCGCCGCCGGACAGGCTCAGCCAACCCTGCTCGCTGCGGTCCAGCATATCGACACGCTGCAGAGCCGCGGTGACGGTGTCGTCATCCTGCGCGCTCCAGTTAGAAAAAGGGGAGTGGTGCGGAATACGTCCAAGTTTGACCACGTCGCGCACGCGCATATTGGCGTCGGTCATCCCGTGCTGCTCAACGAACGCCACCCGGCGGGCGAGCTGCTTTTTGGCGATGCGGGAAATGTCCTGCCCGTCCAGGGTCACGCTGCCCGCATCCGGGCGACGCAGGCCTGCCAGGATACGCAAAAGGGACGATTTGCCGCAGCCGTTAGGACCAAGCAAACCCACCGTTTCGCCGCGTGAAACCTTCAGCGAGACACCATTGACGATAACTTTTTTGCCTACCTTCCAGGTAATATCTTCAGCGCAGATACTCATCACTTATTCCTTGAGCGGTAGATAATCACGGCAAAGAAAGGTACGCCCACCAGCGCGGTGACCACGCCGACGGGCAGGCTTTGCGGGGCAATCAGCATGCGCGAGGCGATATCGGCCAGCACCATCAGGATCGCCCCCGCCAGCGCGCTGGCAATCAGCAGCGTGCGGTGCAGCGGCCCGAACAGGAAGCGCATGACGTGCGGCACCACCAGCCCTACAAAGCCGATTGAGCCCGCCATGCTGACGATGGTTGCGGTGATCAGGGCCGTGGTGGTAAACAGGGCAAGACGCACCCAGGGCACGGCAATGCCTAAGGAGGCAGCCGCGTCATCACCAAAGGTAAAGGCGTCCAGCGCCCGGGAATAGTAGAGGCAGACGGCAAGGCCCGCCAGCACGACAACCAGCGCCAGCTGGAATTCCGGCCAACGCACGCCGCTAAAGCTGCCCAGCAGCCAGAACATCACGTCGCGCGCCTGCTGCGCGCTGGCGGAGGTGCTGATGGTGTAGGCGGTAATGGCGTTGAAAAGCTGAGATGCAGCAACGCCTGCCAGAATGGTGCGTTCATTGCCGCCGCGCGCGCCGTTCGTCAGAAAGGCGACAAACGCAAAGGCGGCGAACGCCCCGGCAAACGCGCCCGCAGAGAGCGATACCGCGCCGGTGCCGATGCCCAGGACGACGACCGACACCGCCCCGGTTGAGGCACCCGCCGACACGCCGAGCACGTAAGGTTCCGCCAGCGCGTTCTTCAGCAGGCTTTGCAGCACGGCACCGCAGATGGCTAAACCGGCCCCGCAGCAGGCCGCCACCAGCGCGCGGCTCAGGCGAAAGTCCCAGATCACGCTCTCATAGATGCGGTTGAGCGGAACGTCGGTCAGCCCCAGCTTATTACCAATAGCGTAAAAGACGTTGGACAGCGGAATCGACAGCTCGCCAACGCTGACACCAAGAGCAATCACTAAAAACAGCAGGACAACGGCAAGCAGAGCGGAAGTGGTCAGGATCAGGCCCTGGCGGGCCTGAAGTACGGCTACCGTCATCAGTTCAGCCCCAGTTTTCTGAGCTGTTCACCCACCTGTTCAGCACCGTAAATTGTACGAATCGTTGGGTTCATCGCCTGACCGTCCATCACCACGATATGGCCTTTTTTGACGGCATCAAGCTGGCTCACGGCAGGATCGCTTTTCAGGAATTTGATTTTCTCATCCGCGTTATCCAGCGCCCAGCGGTTGCGGTCCAGACTGGAGACGACAATCACATCAGGGTTCGCGGCAATAATACTTTCCCAGCCGACGGTCGGCCATTCGGTCTCAGCGGTAATGGCGTTATGGCCACCCAGCACGTTAGCAATAAAACCGGAGGCGCTGTTTTTCCCGCCGACATAGGCATCTGCCGAAGGCGAGGCGCTTGAGAACCAGAAAACAAACGAGAGATCTTTTTTGTTTTTACCAAATTCCTGACGCAGGTCGGCCTCACGTTTTTTGAAATCAGCGATAACGGCCTGGCCGCGCGCTTCAACGTTGAAAATCTTCGCGAAATCTTCAATCTCTTTATAAAGGTACGTCATATCCCACAGCGTCTGGCGGCTGCCGTACATATCGCCTGCCGCTTTTTTGGTGGCGCACATGCCTGGAGATAAATAGCTGTTCACGCCGACGGTAGCCAGATCTTCACGTTTTGCGACCTTACTTTCCGGCCCAAGCAGCAGCGGCAGCTGTGCAGGAACAAAATCGGGGTTTTGCGCAAGGATGGATTCAAGAGTCGGAATTTCGACGGTCAGGGTTTTGATTTTTGCATTCTGCTCAGCCAGTTGCGGCAGCACTTTGGTCGGCCAGAAGGCGCTGGCTTTGACCTTATCTTCCAGCCCCAGCAGGAGCAAAATTTCCACGGTGTTCTGACCGAGGGCCACGACGCGTTCCGGCGCTTTAGTGAATGTCTCTTTATAGCCACAGTTTTCAATCGTCAGAGGATATGTGGTTGCCAGAGCAGAACTGACCGACGCAATCGCCAGGCCTAACGCGCAGATGACCTTCTTCATGAAACGCTACCCTTCATTAATATTATTTTTGATGCAAATGAAACGCATTATTAAGGCGGAATTTTATACAGAGGAAAATATATTGTGTCAATGAGGGATAATTGCGCAGGGTGACGAAAAGCGGCGCCATAAGCGGCGCCGGAATGACGGGTTAAAGCAGGCTCTCTTTATCGATTCCCAGACGCTTCATGCGAGAGAGCAAGGTAGTGCGTTTCAGCCCCAGCCGCTGAGCTGCGCCCTTCGGTCCGGCTACCACGCCGTTGGTCTCTTTCAGCACGCGCAATATCAGCTGATATTCATCTTCGCCTTCCTGCGCGACTTCTGCCGAAAGCGTGGGGGCTTCCTGAAGGGAGACTTCAGGCAAAGATAGCTGCAGCACGTTCCCGCGCGTCAGCAGCACCGCGCGTTCAATGACGTTTTCCAGCTCTCGCACGTTTCCGGGCCACTCCATCGACGAGAGGGTGCGCAGCGTCTCGGCGGGAATGCTGTCGATGTTTCGCCCCATCCGGCGCGCGATCTTGGCGGTAAAGGCTTTAACCAGCAGCGGGATATCTTCCGGACGCTCGCGCAGCGGCGGCAGGCAGATCGGAAAGACGTTCAGGCGATAGTAGAGATCGCTGCGAAACTCGCGGTCGGCGACCATCTTTTTCAGGTCGCGGTTGGTGGCGGCAATCAGCCGCACGTCGGTCTGGATCAGCTTGTTGCTGCCGAGGCGCTCAAACTCCTGCTCCTGCAAAACGCGCAGCAGCTTGGGCTGCAGCTCCAGCGGCATATCGCCCACTTCGTCGAGGAACAGCGAGCTTTTATCCGCCAGTTCGAAACGGCCCAGCCGCTGGCTGCTGGCCCCGGTAAACGCGCCGCGCTCGTGGCCGAAGAGGTCACTTTCCAGCAGACCCGCGGGCATCGCCGCGCAGTTCATCTTCACCATCCGCCGGCTGTTGCGGTTGCTCAGGTTATGAATGGCGCGGGCTATCAGCTCTTTACCGGTGCCGGTTTCACCGAGGATCAGCACCGTGCTGTCGCTCTGGGCCACCATCTCCACCTGCTTAAGCACGCTGTACATGGCATCGCTGCGCCCGATGATTTCGCCAAACTCGCTGTCCACGTTGTTGAGCTGTTCGGTCAGCGCCAGGTTTTCGTCCACCAGCCGCTCTTTCAGGCGGTGGATCTCCTGATAGGCGAGGGCGTTATCCAGCGCGATGGAAATACGCTCGGCGATCTGGCGCAGCAGCTTCAGGTTGGCGGTGGTAAACACGGCTTCATCGCACTGCGCCAGTTTGAGCACCCCAAGCATGGTGCTGCCGGACATCAGCGGCAGCAGGCACAGGGTCTGAATTTTGTTGCCCCAGGTGTTAAACAGCATCCGCTCGTACGGCGCCACCGGATCCTGCTCGCTAAGATTCAGCAGCAGGATCTCTTTGCTTTTAAATACCCGCTCAGAAAGGGTGCCCGCTTCGTCCACCTCGCTCTGCTCGTGTGCCGGGTTGGCCTCATCAAGATAGTGGGTGGAGTAGATGTTTAGCTTGCCTTTGCGGTTCCCGCGTAGCGCGATGCTGATGGCGTCGATCCTGAAATAGTGGTGGATCTCCTTGGCGACTTCGCTGACCAGCTCGTCCATGTCGAGTCTTGAGAGTACGGCGTTGGTGATGGCGACCAGAATGCGGAAGTTATCGCGCTCGCGGCTCAGCAGGTCGTAATCCACGTTATTGGTGACGCGGCTTTGGATCTGCTCCGCGACGACGGCCACAATCTGGGTGAAGGTATGCAACCGCTCGTACTCCGACTCGCTCCAGGGCTGGTCGGTATTGCGGATAAACTCGCAGCCGCCAAAGATATGGCCCTCCGCCGCCAGCGGCAGCATGCCGTAATGACCGAAAGGCTGATAGAGATTGCTCTCTGCCAGCCGCGGCCATGCCATCCGAAACTCTTCAAAATTGCAGTGCAGCACTTCAGGCCGGGAGAGAATGCGGCGCACCGGGCCGTGCGCGAGGTACGTTTCGTCTTCGTATTCAAACGTTTTGCCATTCTCGCGCGTGGAATAGTAGCTCGCGCGGTGCGTTCCGCTATGCCAGAGCACAATCGCCGCGCTGTCCGCCAGCGCTGATTGCCTGACCAGCCGCGTCAGGGCATCGCTCAGCGCGCCGAGATCGGGCTGTTGTAAAAGTGTGCGCGTGATGTCAAACAGGCCCTGCTGTCCAAGATCGCTCATCGGTGTATACGGCATTATTGCTTTCCAATAGAAACTGGCAAAAAAGAGACTTCACTGCTGACCGCTTATGGCGCGGTTCTAGCAAATTCGGGGTAACGGCTCAGCGTGCGGCAGATCCAGCGTGCGCTTCACGCCGTAAAGTCCGGTCAGGCGCACCCCTTTGCGCTCAACCACGTCGCCAATGATGGCCGCGTCTTTCCCTAAGGGATGCGCTCTCAGCTGTTCAAGTACGGCTTCCGCGGCCGAACGTTCCACGCCGATCGTCAGCTTGCCCTCGTTGGCAAAGTTTAGCGGGTCAAGCCCTAAAAGCTCACACAGCCCCCGGACGGCAGGCTTAACGGGCAGGTCGCGTTCGCTCAGTTCAATCCCGCACCCGCTGCTTGCGGCGAACTCGTGGACAACGGCATTCACCCCGCCCCGGGTGGCGTCGCGCAGGGCTTTGACGCCCGGTATGTCGCGCAGCGTCTGGATAAGCGGGGTGAGCACCGCGCAGTCGCTGCGAAGCTCGCCGTCCAGCCCCAGGCCTTCGCGCAGGTTCAGGATGGTTGCCCCGTGGCAGCCCAGCGTTCCGCTGACAATCAGCACGTCGCCCACCGAAAGCTGCTGCGCGCCCCAGTGAACGTCGGCGGGGATCGCCCCCATTCCGGCGGTGTTGACGAAGAGCTTATCCGCCGCGCCGCGCTGGACCACTTTGGTATCCCCGGTGACGATAGCGATCCCCGCCTCGCGGGCGGTGTGCGCCATGCTGTTGACCACTGCCGCAAGCGTCTCCATCGGTAATCCTTCTTCGAGGATAAATCCGCAGGAGAGGTAGCGCGGAATGGCGCCGCTGACGGCCACGTCGTTGGCCGTACCGCAGACGGCGAGCTTGCCAATATCGCCGCCCGGGAAGAATAGCGGGTCAATCACGTAGCTGTCGGTGGAGAACGCCAGCCGGTCGCCGTGTGCGGTGAGGGTTGAGAGCGCGATGCGCGCCTGATCCTCCTGCTCGGCGAGCCAGGGGTTATTAAAGGCCTCCATGAACAGCCGGTTAATCAGCTGCTGCATCGCCTGTCCACCGCTTCCGTGCGCCATTTCCACCGTGTTCATGCTTCACACTCCTGGTTGCGATACTGATACCACGCGGCGCATGCCCCTTCAGAGGAGACCATCAGCGCGCCAAACGCGGTTTGCGGGTTACAGGTGTTGCCAAATAGCGGGCAGTGATGAGGTTTGCATTTGCCGGTAAGCACCTCGCCGCAGCGGGACCGGGGATCGTCGCACACCTGCTGCGGCTGCGGGCGGAAGTGCGCTTCGGCATCAAATTCGCGATAGGCAGGCGTCAGTCGCACGCCGGATTCCGCAATCAGCCCCAGCCCGCGCCACTCGCTGTCGCCCTCAACGCTAAACACGTCGGCTATCGCCTGCTGTGCCCGTTCATTTCCCGCATCGGGCACCACGCGGCGGTACTGGTTTTCGACCGCGCTCAGGGACGCTATTTTCTGCTCAACCAGCATGGCTACGCCTTGCAGTAGATCAAGCGGTTCGAAACCAGCCACCACTAACGGACGATTGTGCTGATCAGCGATAAAACCGTAGGCGTCTGTGCCAATCACCATGCTGACGTGGCCCGGCGCCAGAAACGCGTCGATGCCGTTGTCTGGCTCTTCGAGCAGGCTGCGCAGCGTGGGAATGAGCGTAATATGCTGGCAGAAAAAGAAAAAGTTAGTGACGTTGCGCGCTTTCGCCTGCTGCAGCGTGATGGCCGTAGCGGGCATGGTGGTTTCAAAACCCAGCCCGAAAAAGACGACCTTGCGCTCAGGGTTAGCCTCTGCCAGCGTCAGGGCATCCATCGGTGAGTAAACGATCCGCACGTCCGCGCCGCGCGCCTTCGCCTGCAGCAGCGAGCCGTTTTTCCCCGGCACGCGCATCGCGTCGCCAAAGGTGCAGAAAATGACGTCGGGCTGGCCGGCAATTTCGATGCAGCTGTCGATACGCCCCATCGGCAAAACGCACACCGGGCAGCCGGGGCCGTGAATAAACTCAATGTTCTCCGGCAGCAGCTGGTCGAGGCCAAACTTGAAGATGGCGTGCGTGTGCCCGCCGCACACCTCCATGATCCGCAGCGGCCTTTCGTTCGTGTAGTCCACCAGCGCCGCGCGCGTTTTCAGATGTCCGAGAAGCTGCATCACCTGTTCTGGCGCGCGGTATTCATCAACGTAACGCATAGGCTAGCACTCCTCGCCGTACAGGAGCGCGCCCACGTCCGGCTCCACGTCAAACATGTTTTGCAGCGCGTCCAGCGTGTCGCGGGCTTCCGCTTCGTTAATCACACTCATCGCAAACCCCACGTGGACCAGCACCCACTGGCCGAGGCGCGACGCGCCCGTCTCATCGGTGCTGCCCACCAGCGTCAGGTCGACGTCGCGCAGGATGCCGCAAACCTCCACTTTGGCCTGATTGCCGTCGAGGGAATGGATTTGTCCCGGTACGCCTATGCACATCGTTCGCTCTCCAGCCAGTCCAGCCAGGCGTCCATGCCGTCGCCGCGCGTGGCGGAAACCAGCAGGATGTGAATGTCCGGGTTCACCTCGCGGGCATAGGCAAGGCACTTATCCACGTCGAAGTTCAGGTACGGCAGCAGGTCAACTTTGTTCAGCAGCATGAGGGAGGCGGCGGCGAACATGTGCGGGTACTTCAGCGGCTTGTCCTCCCCTTCGGTCACGGAGAGCACCGCCACTTTATGCCGTTCGCCGAGGTCGAAGCTTGCCGGGCATACCAGGTTACCGACGTTTTCGATAAACAGGATGCCGTTATCCGCCAGCGGCAGGCGAGGGGCGGCGTCGGCAATCATCTGCGCATCCAGGTGGCAGCCCTTGCCGGTGTTAACCTGGATGGCGGGCGTCCCGGTTTCGCGGATGCGCGCCGCGTCGTTAACGGTTTGCTGATCGCCTTCGATAACCGCGCAGGAGACGCGTTCGTTCAGCCGTTTGAGGGTTTCGGTCAGCAGGGTGGTTTTACCGGAGCCGGGGCTGGAGACCAGGTTGAGCACCAGCTGTTGACGGGCCGCAAAGCGGGCGCGGTTGCGGGCGGCGATCTGGTTATTTTTGTCCAGCACGTCGATCTCCACCTCCAGCATCTGGCGCTGGCTCATGCCCGGTGCGTGGGTGCCCGCTTCGCCGTGGCCGTAATGTAGGTCGCCCGTGTCGGAGCGCTGCGGCGCAAAGGTGATGCCGGTCAGGGCCGCCGCAGGACGCGGGGCAGGGGAAAAGGGCGCGGAGCGAAACGCGGAGTGGGGACGGTGTTCATCCCCTTCTATATACAGGTTGCCTTCGGCGCAACCGCAGGTGCTACACATACATTACTCCTTCTCGATTTCGAGGCGTTGGATCTGCATACCGTCATCCGCCACGATGCGAAGACCCGTGCTCTGACACTGCGGGCAGCGCTGAACCTTTGATGAGAGCAGGGTGACGTACTGCTGACACTGCTCGCACCAGCACTCTGCCTGCTGCTCTTCAATATGCAGCGCGCAGCCTTCCGCCAGCGTGCCGCGGCACACCAGTTCAAAACAGAAGGTGAGGGCGCTGCTCTCGACGCAGGAAAAGGCGCCGACCTTCAGCCAGACGCCGGTGACGCGCTTCGCGTGGTTCTGCACAGCCTGCTGTTCGATAAGTTCCAGAGCCCGCTGGCAGAGGGTGATTTCGTGCATGACGCCTCCTCAATGATTTGCGCCAGTAAATGCAATAACGGTGCCAGCTTGATTTGCGTTACGGCGTGACGATGTCAGCGCTGTCGAAATGACACGTCGACACGGCGGCATTGACAGTGTCTTTTTTGATAAAAATCATTCAAATCAACAAATTAAAAACTGGCACGGAATCTGCTTAACAGCCGCTATCTCCATTAACCGGATACCTTCTATGACTATTTGGGAAATTAGCGAAAAAGCGGATTACATCGCGCAGCGCCACCAGCAGCTTCAGGATCAGTGGCACCTCTACTGTAACTCTCTGGTGCAGGGGATCACTCTGTCAAAAGCCCGACTGCATCATGCAATGAGCTGTGCGGCGCAGGGGGATATGCGCTTTGTCCTGTTCGGTCATTTCACGGTCTTTGTGACCTTGGCAGACAGCTTTAACAGCCACACCATCGAGTACTACGTTGAGAATAAAGAGGGTGAAAAACAACGTATTGCGCAGGCGCAGCTGATGGCCGACGGCATGGTCGACGGCTACGTCAGCAACCGCGATCGCCAGCAGGTGCTTGAGCACTATCTGGAGAAAATCGCGCCGGTTTACAACGGTCTCTACGCCGCGGTTGAGCACGACTTGCCGGTAGACCTCAAACAGCTCGTCGTGGGAAAGGCCCCCGCAAATCTTGCCTGATAACCGAATGTCGAAAAGTGTCGATGAGACAGTTTTTCGTCGTCAAAAATGACTATCACCAGAGGATTGCCCGGTGAACCGTTTTGTAATTGCTGACTCGACGGTCTGTATTGGCTGTCGGACCTGTGAGGCGGCGTGTTCGGAAACGCACCGCCTGCACGGGCTGCAGTCCATGCCGCGCCTGCGCGTCATGCGTAATGAGAAAGAGTCTGCCCCGCAGCTCTGCCACCACTGTGAAGATGCCCCGTGCGCGGGCGTCTGTCCCGTCAATGCCATCACCCGCGTCGATGGCGCGGTCCAGCTGAACGAAAGCCTGTGCGTGAGCTGCAAGCTGTGCGGCATCGCCTGCCCGTTCGGTGCCATTGAATTCTCCGGCAGCCGCCCGCTGCATATCCCGGCGAACGCCAATACCCCGAAAGCGCCGCCTGCGCCACCGGCTCCGGCACGCGTGAGCACGCTGCTGGACTGGGTGCCCGGCATCCGCGCTATTGCGGTGAAGTGCGACCTGTGCAGCTTTGACGAACAGGGCCCGGCCTGCGTGCGGACCTGCCCGACCAAAGCGCTGATCCTGGTTAACATCCGCGATATCGCCCGCACCAGCAGGCGCAAGCGCGAGCTGACCATTAATACCGACGTCGGCGATCTTTCGCTTCTGCAGGCGCTTAACGAGGGGGCGAAATGAACGCGATATTTATGATTAACAGCGCCGTGGCGTACTTTGCCGCTGCCGCCGCGCTGGCGCTGGTGTTCTCTTTCCATAAAACCCTGAGCGGCTGGATAGCCGGTATCGGCGGGGCGGTCGGCAGCCTGATGACGCTGGCGGCGGGCGGTGTCGTCCTGCTCGGCGGACAATCAGTGGAAACACTCATGCCGCTGATTCGCCATACCGTGGCGATTACGCCGCTGAACGCCATCTGGCTGGTGACCTTTGGCCTGTGCGGGCTGTTTATCAGCCTGTTCAATATCGACTGGCACCGCCATCAGCAGACCAAAGCCAACGGCCTGCTGGTCAATCTGCTGATGGCCGCCGCGGTCTGCACGGTTATCGCCAGCAACCTCGGCGCGCTGGTGGTGATGGCGGAGATCATGGCGCTGTGTGGCGTGTTCCTGACCGGCTGCAGCGCCTCCAGCAAGCTATGGTTTGCGCTCGGACGCCTCGGCACGCTGCTGCTGGCGCTGGCCTGCTGGCTGGTGTGGCAGCGTTTCGGCACCCTGGACTTTGCCGCGCTTAACGGCCAGCCGCTGGGGAACGACGTCTGGCTGCTGGGCACAGTCGGCTTTGGCCTGCTGGCCGGGATTATCCCGCTGCACGGTTGGGTCCCGCAGGCGCACGCGAATGCCTCTGCGCCCGCCGCCGCGCTGTTTTCGACGGTGGTAATGAAGGTCGGTCTGTTCGGTATCCTGACGATTACCCTGACGGGCGGTCAGCCGCCGCTGTGGTGGGGGGTAGCGCTGCTGATTGCGGGGATGATCACCGCCTTTGTCGGCGGCCTGTACGCCCTGATGGAGCACAACATCCAGCGTCTGCTGGCCTATCACACCCTGGAAAACATCGGCATCATCCTGCTCGGCATGGGCGCGGGCGTCACCGGGCTGGCGCTCAACCAACCGGCGCTGATTGCCGCCGGGTTTATCGGCGGTCTGTATCACCTCGTCAACCATAGCCTGTTTAAAACCACTCTGTTCCTCGGCGCGGGCAGCGTCTGGTTCCGCACCGGCCATCGCGATATCGAAAAGCTCGGTGGGATTGGCAAAAAGATGCCGATGATTTCACTCGCCATGCTGGTGGGGCTGATGGCGATGGCCGCGCTGCCGCCGCTGAACGGCTTTGCCGGGGAGTGGGTGATCTATCAGTCCTTCTTCGCGCTCGGCCAGAGCGACGCGTTTATCGCGCGGCTGCTCGGCCCGCTGCTGGCGGTGGGCCTGGCGATTACCGGGGCGCTGGCGGTGATGTGCATGGCGAAAGTCTACGGCGTCACCTTCCTCGGCGCGCCGCGCACCCGTGAAGCGGAGAACGCCTGCTGCGCCCCGGTATTGATGGCCACCAGCGTGGTCGCGCTGGCGCTGTGCTGCATTGCGGGCGGGGTTGCCGCGCCGTGGCTGCTGCCGCTGCTGGGCCACGCCATTCCGCTGCCGCTGGCGACGGCGCATACCGTTGTCTCCCAGCCGATGATGGCGCTGCTGCTGATCGCCGGGCCGCTCCTGCCGTTCGTGCTGATGCTGTTCTTCAGACGCGACCGTCTCGCCTCCCGCTCGCGCGGCGCGGCGTGGGCCTGCGGCTACGAACACGAGCCGTCGATGGTCATTACCGCCCACGGTTTTGCCATGCCGGTGAAGGAGAACTTCGCCGTCGTGCTAAAGCTGCGCCAGTGGCTTAACCCGCAGGGCTGGGTGCCGGGCTGGCAGAGTGCTGCCGTGCCCGTGCTGTTCCGCCGACTGGCGCTGATCGAGCTGGCGGTGCTGGTGGTGATTGTGATTTCACGAGGAGCCTGACATGAGTCTGTTACTGGCAATTCTTCAGGCGCTGGTGCTGTTCGCCGCCGCGCCGCTGCTGTCGGGCATCACGCGCGTGGCGCGCGCCCGAATGCACAACCGTCGCGGGCCTGGCGTGCTCCAGGAGTACCGCGATCTCTTCAAACTGCTCTCTCGCCAGAGCGTCGCGCCGGATGCCGCGGGCTGGGTGTTCCGCCTGACGCCGTTCGTGATGGTCGGCGTGATGCTCACCATCGCCACCGCGCTGCCGGTGGTCACGGTAGGCTCGCCGTTGCCGGTGCTCGGCGATCTGATTACGCTCATCTACCTCTTCGCTATCGCGCGCTTCTTCTTTGCGATTGCCGGGCTAGATACCGGCAGCCCGTTTACCGGCATCGGCGCCAGCCGCGAGGCGATGCTCGGCGTGCTGGTTGAGCCGATCCTGCTGCTGGGGCTGTGGGTGGCCGCGCAGGTTGCAGGTTCGACCCACATCAGTTTTATCACCGACACCGTTTACCACTGGCCGGTGGCCCGCTCCATCCCGCTCGTGCTGGCACTCTGCGCCTGCGCGTTCGCCACGTTTATTGAGATGGGCAAGCTGCCGTTCGATCTCGCGGAAGCGGAGCAGGAGCTGCAGGAAGGGCCGCTTACCGAGTACAGCGGCTACGGCTTCGCGGTGCTGAAGTGGGGCATCAGCCTTAAGCAATTGGTGGTGTTGCAGATGTTTGTTGGCGTTTTCTTCCCGTGGGGGCAGATGACGCACTTCTCTGCAGGCGGCCTGCTGCTGGCCGTGGTGGTGGCCGCCCTCAAGCTGCTGGTCGGCGTGCTGGTCATCGCCCTGTTTGAAAACAGCATGGCACGCCTGCGTTTTGCGGCAACCTCGCGCATCACCTGGGCCGGTTTTGGTTTTGCATTTTTAGCGTTCGTCTCCTTGCTGGTGGCGTGATTAAAGAGAGTGTTTATGTCTGAAGAAAAGAAAGGTCAGCAGTATCTCGCCGCGTTGCATCAGGCTTTCCCCGGCGTGGTGCTGGAGGAGTCCTGGCAAACCAAAGATCAGATCACCATTACCGTGAAGGTGAACTACCTGCCGGAAGTGGTGGAGTTTCTCTATTACCAGCAGGGCGGCTGGCTGTCGGTGCTGTTCGGCAACGACGAGCGCCAGCTGTGCGGTAACTACGCGGTGTACTACGTGATGTCGATGGAGCAGGGCGAAAAGTGCTGGCTCACCGTGCGCGTCGAAGTCGACCCGACTAAGCCGGAATACCCGTCCGTGACGCCGCGCGTTCCTGCCGCCGTCTGGGGTGAGCGCGAGGTGCGCGACATGTACGGCCTGGTGCCGGTCGGCCTGCCGGACGAGCGTCGTCTGGTGCTGCCGGACGACTGGCCGGATGAACTCTATCCGCTGCGCAAGGACAGCATGGATTACCGCCAGCGTCCGGCCCCGACCACCGACAGCGAAACCTACGAGTTCATCAATGAGCTGGGCAGCAAGAAGAACAACGTGGTGCCGATCGGCCCGCTGCACGTCACCTCCGACGAACCGGGCCACTTCCGCCTGTTCGTCGACGGCGAAAATATCATCGACGCCGACTACCGCCTGTTCTACGTCCACCGCGGCATGGAGAAGCTGGCGGAAACCCGCATGGGCTACAACGAGGTCACGTTCCTCTCAGACCGCGTGTGCGGCATCTGCGGCTTCGCCCACAGCACCGCCTACACCACCTCGGTGGAGAACGGTATGGGGATCGTGGTGCCGGAGCGCGCGCAGATGATCCGCGCCATTCTGCTGGAGGTGGAGCGCCTGCACTCGCACCTGCTGAACCTCGGCCTTGCCTGCCACTTCGTCGGCTTTGACTCCGGGTTTATGCAGTTTTTCCGCGTGCGCGAAGCGTCGATGAAGATGGCGGAAATTCTCACCGGGGCGCGTAAAACCTACGGCCTGAACCTGATCGGCGGGATCCGCCGCGACCTGCTGAAAGACGACATGATCAAGACCCGTCAGCTGGCGCAGCAGATGCGCCGGGACGTGCAGGAGCTGGTGGACATGCTGCTCAGCACGCCAAACATCGAGCAGCGCACCGTCGGGATTGGTCGCCTCGATCCGGAAATTGCCCGCGACTTCAGCAATGTCGGCCCGATGGTGCGCGCCAGCGGCCACGCCCGCGACACCCGCGCCGATCACCCGTTCGTCGGCTACGGCCTGCTGCCGATGACCGTGCACAGCGAACAGGGCTGCGACGTTATATCTCGCCTCAAGGTGCGTATCAACGAGGTCTACACCGCCCTGAACATGATTGACTTCGGCCTGGACAACCTGCCGGGCGGTCCGCTGATGGTGGAGGGCTTCACCTACATTCCAAACCGCTTTGCCCTCGGCTTTGCCGAAGCGCCGCGAGGGGATGATATCCACTGGAGCATGACCGGCGACAATCAGAAGCTCTACCGCTGGCGCTGTCGCGCGGCGACCTACGCCAACTGGCCTACCCTGCGCTATATGCTGCGCGGTAATACGGTCTCTGACGCGCCGCTGATCATCGGCAGCCTCGATCCGTGCTACTCCTGCACCGACCGCATGACGGTGGTGGACGTGCGCAAGAAGAAAAGCCAGGTAGTGCCGTACAAAGAGCTTGAGCGCTACAGCATCGAGCGCAAGAACTCGCCGCTGAAATAAGGACACGCCATGTTTACCTTTATCAAAAAAGTAATCAAAACCGGCGCGCAGACCAGCAGCTATCCGCTGGAGCCGATCCCGGTGGATAAAAACTTTCGCGGCAAGCCGGAGCACAACCCGCAGCAGTGCATCGGCTGCGCGGCCTGCGTCAACGCCTGCCCGTCGAACGCCTTAACGGTGGAAACGGACCTCAAAACCGGCGAGCTGGCCTGGCAGTTTAACCTCGGGCGCTGCATCTTCTGCGGCCGCTGCGAGGAGGTCTGCCCGACGGTCGCCATTCGACTTTCTCAGGAGTACGAGCTGGCGGTGTGGAAAAAAGAGGATTTTCTCCAGCAGTCGCGCTTCGCGCTGTGCAATTGCCGCGTCTGCAAGCGTCCGTTCGCCGTGCAAAAAGAGATCGACTACGCCATCGCGCTGCTGCAGCACAACGGCGACGCCCGCGCGGAGCATCACCGCGAAAGCTTCGAAACCTGCCCGGAGTGCAAACGTCAGAAGTGCCTGCTGCCGTCCGACCGCATTGATATTACCCGCCATATGAGAGAGGCCAGCTGATGGAAAACTTACTCGGCCCGCGCGACGATAACGGCATTCCGGTGCCGCTGACGGTGGAGGAGTCCATCGCCAGCATGAAGGCGTCGCTACTGAAAAAAATCAAACGCTCGGCCTACGTCTACCGCGTGGACTGCGGCGGCTGCAACGGCTGTGAGATCGAGATCTTCGCCACCCTGTCGCCGCTATTTGACGCCGAGCGCTTCGGCATCAAAGTGGTACCGTCCCCGCGTCATGCGGACATTCTGCTGTTTACCGGGGCGGTGACCCGCGCCATGCGATCGCCCGCGCTGCGCGCCTGGCAGTCCGCGCCGGATCCGAAAATCTGCATCTCCTACGGCGCCTGCGGCAACAGCGGCGGCATCTTCCACGATCTTTACTGCGTCTGGGGCGGCACCGACAAAATCGTGCCGGTGGATGTCTATATTCCGGGCTGCCCGCCGACGCCCGCCGCCACGCTGTACGGCTTTGCGATGGCGCTCGGCCTGCTGGAGCAGAAGATCCACGCCCGCGCACCTGGCGAGATCGACAACCAGCCCGCAGCCATTCTGCATCCGGACATGGTGCAGCCGCTGCGCGTGAAGGTGGACCGCACGGCGCGCAGGCTGGCGGGCTATCGCTACGGGCGTCAGATTGCCGACGATTACCTGCGCCTGCTGAGCCAGGGCGACCATCAGGTGGCGCGCTGGCTGGAGGCAGAAAACGATCCGCGTCTCAATGAGATCGTGGCAAACCTGAACAGCATTGTGGATGAGGCGCGTATCCGATGAGTGAAACGGTGGTGTTCAGCCAGCTGAGCCGTAAGTTTATTGATGAGAACGATGCCACGCCGGATGCGGCGCAGCAGGTGGTCTATTACAGCCTGGCGATTGGGCACCACCTCGGGGTGATCGACTGTCTGGAGGCGGCGCTAACCTGCCCGTGGACGGAATACCTGGCGTGGATCGCCACGCTGGAGGAGGGCAGCACCGCGCGGCGCAAGATGGAGGGCGTGCCGAAGTATGGCGAGATCGTCATCGATGCCAACCATATTGCGATGCTCGCTAACGCCTTTGACGCGGCGCTCGGCAGGCAAACCCCGGCGCAGCAGGCGTGGAGCAAAACGCTGCTCGGCATGCTGCACGATATTCATCAGGAGAGCGCCATCTACCTGATGGTGAGGAGATTACGTGACTGACGTTTTATTGTGTGTCGGCAACAGCATGATGGGCGACGACGGCGCGGGCCCGCTGCTGGCGGAGATGTGCGCCGCGAACCCGCAGGGCGATTGGGTGGTGATTGACGGCGGCAGCGCGCCGGAAAACGATGTGGTCGCCATTCGCGAGCTGCGTCCGGAAAGGCTGTTGATTGTCGATGCCACCGATATGGGGCTGAACCCGGGCGAGATCCGCCTGATTGACCCGGACGACATCGCCGAGATGTTTATGATGACTACCCACAATATGCCGCTGAACTACCTGGTCGATCAGATTAAAGACGAGGTGGGCGAGGTGCTGTTTTTGGGTATCCAGCCGGACATTGTCGGGTTTTATTACCCGATGACGCCGCCGGTGAAGGCGGCGGTGGAAGAGGTGTATTCGCGGCTGGCGGAGTGGGTTGGGGATGGAGGGTTTTCTCCGCTCTGAGCAGTGCCGGGTGGCGGCTACGCCTTACCCGGCCTACAAAACCGTAGGCCTGGTAAGCGCAGCGCCACCGGGCAACAGGCTACGCCAGATCCGCCCCGTTACTCGCAATCACCTTCTTATACCACCAGAACGATTTCTTGCGCTTGCGGTCCAGCGTCCCGTTGCCGGCATCGTCGCGGTCAACGTACACAAACCCGTAGCGCTTGCTCATCTCGCCCGTTGAGGCCGACACCAGGTCGATGCAGCCCCAGGTGGTGTAGCCCATCAGCGGCACGCCGTCCTCAATCGCATCGCCCATCGCGCGGATATGCTCGCGCAGGTAGCTGATGCGGTAGTCGTCGTTGATCTCGCCGTTTTCATCAATGACGTCCTTCGCGCCGAGGCCGTTTTCCACCAGGAACAGCGGCTTCTGGTAGCGGTCGTACATCATGTTCATGGTGATACGCAGGCCGAGCGGATCGATGCCCCAGCCCCACTCGCTTACCTGAATATGCGGGTTACGCAGGGACTTCACGATGTTTGCCGCGCTGGTGTTGCCCGCGTTCATGTCCGCCGACGCGCAGCGCGAGGCGTAATAGCTGAACGAGACAAAGTCGACGGTGTTTTTCAGCAGTTCGTCGTCGCCGGGATCTTTCACAATCACAACGCCTTTTTCGCGGAACACGCGGGCAGAGTAGGCCGGATAGCTGCCTCGCGCCTGCACGTCGATAAAGAACAGGTTCTCGCGGTCTTTCTCCAGCGCCATCCACACGTCTTCCGGCTTGCAGGAGTACGGGTAGAAGTTACCGCCCGCCAGCATGCAGCCGACCTGGTTTTCCGGGTTCACCTCGTGGGCGATTTTGGTCGCCAGCGCGCTCGCCACCAGCTCGTGGTGCGCGGCCTGGTATTTCACCTGATCCTCGTTTTCACCTTCCTCAAACACCAGCCCCGCGCCGGAAAACGGGCTGTGCAGCATGATGTTGATTTCGTTGAAGGTCAGCCAGTATTTCACCAGCCCGTTAAATTCCTCGAAGCAGGTGCGGGCGTAGCGGGCGAAGAAATCGACCATCTTACGGTTGCGCCAGGAGCCGTACTCCGTCACCAGGTGCATCGGCACGTCGAAGTGGCAGAGCGTTACTAGCGGCTCAATGTTGTACTTTTTACACTCTTCAAACACCGCCCGGTAGAAGGCGATGCCCTCTTTATTCGGCAGCGGCTCGTCGCCGTTCGGGTAGAGGCGGCTCCAGGCAATCGAGGTGCGGAACACCGTAAAGCCCATCTCCGCCATCAGGGCGATGTCCTCTTTATAGCGATGGTAAAAATCAATCGCTTCATGGCTCGGGTAAAACTCATCGTCACGCAGCGAAAAACGCTTTTCCTTACCCAGCTTCACCGCCAGGCGGTTCGCGCCGTGGGGGATCATATCGACCGTCGTCAGTCCTTTGCCGCCTTCACGGTAAGCACCTTCACTCTGGTTGGCGGCAAGCGCGCCGCCCCATAAAAATCCTTGTGGAAAAACAGACATTCTTACCTCGCTTTCAATTTATGCTTTTGCTGCGTTGTTCTGTACCGGTGCGGTCTGCAGGGCGCGCGCTTTTTCAGCCTCGTCTTCGACCGGAATATCCTCAAACCCTAACAGCAGGGTCAGAACAAATGACAGCACCACGGCCAGCCCCATTACGCCAAACACCCAGACGATGGTCATCGGGTTGGCCGGGTCGAAGAACTGCACGCTGGTAAACAGCCCCGGCGCCGCCATCGAGTGGCTGGCAAGGCCTGCCATACCCGCCACCGCGCCGCAGATAAAGCCGCTGATCAGGCTCGCAATCAGCGGACGCTTCAGGCGTACCGCTACGCCGTACAGGGCCGGTTCAGAGATCCCCGCCATGATGGCGGAGGCCGCCGCGGCCAGCGCCGTCTGGCGCAGTTCCGGGTTTTTCGTTTTCCATGCCACCGCCAGCGACGAGCCGCCGAGCGACAGGTTGGCGCCGATTTCTGACGGCATCACCATTCCTTCTTTGCCCGTTTCGGCAATGGTCTGAATGATGGTCGGCGTAAACACGCGGTGCATCCCGGTCATCACCAGCAGCGGCCACAGTGCGCCCATGATGGCGACGGAGAGCCAGCCCAGGTAGCCGTGAATGGTGTAAACCAGCGCGGAGATGGCGCTACCGATCCAGATCCCCAGCGGGCCAATCAGGACGATGGCGAGCGGGGCGGCAATCAGCACGATCAGCATCGGCTTGAGGAAGTTTTTGGTCACCGCCGGGGTGATGCGATCCACCCAGCGTTCGATATACGACAGGCACCAGGTCATGACCAGCGCCGGGATGACGGTATAGGTGTATTTCACCGCCGTCACCGGAATAAAGGCGAACTCAACGTGCTCGCCCTGCGCGGCTTTCGCCATCAGTTCGATAAAGCTCGGGTGCACCAGCACGCCCGCGATGGCAATCGCCAGCGACATATTGGTTTTAAACTTCACCGCCGCCGAGGCCGCCACCATCAGCGGCAGGAAGAAGAACGCCCCGTCGCCTATGACGGTCAAAATGGTGAGCGTCGGCGCGCCTTTTTCCAGCACGCCAGTCATTTCGAGGATCATCGCCAGCAGCTTGACCATCGAACCGCCGATGATCGCCGGGATCAGCGGCGACATGGTGCCGATCAGCGCGTCGAGGATCCCGGCACCAATGCGGCGTAACGTCAGCTTCTGCGGGCCTTCCGGTACCACGGGCTGCAGGTCAACGGGCAGCAGGCTCACTACTTCGCGGTACGCTTGTGAAACCGTGTTGCCAATAATCACCTGGCACTGGTTGTCGTTACGCACCACGCCAAGCACGCCGCTGATGCTTTTCAGGCGCGCAACGTCGGTAAGATTTTCGTCTTTCAGAACGAAACGCAGGCGCGTCATGCAGTGGGTGACGGCGACGATGTTCTCTTTGCCGCCCAGCGCGCTGATAACGTCGTTTGCCAGCGCAGCGTAGTTTTTGGCCATCGGATCTGTTCCTGTTATCGTTGTGTGAAATGTAGGAAACCGGTTCCACATAATCATCATGAGTTTCTTTTGTTGAAACAAGACCGCTTTTTGGACATTTTTTCTTTTCGTGATGAAGATCGCAGTGGGGTGTAGAAAGCGTGACGTCGTCGCTGCGACAATTTTTTCGCGGTGCAGTACACTGCCCGCATGAGTTTCGGATGGAAGAACAATATGACCACGATGCTGGAAGTGGCGAAGCGGGCAGGCGTATCGAAAGCGACGGTCTCCCGGGTGTTGTCGGGCAACGGCTACGTTAGCCAGGAGACCAAAGACCGGGTTTTTCAGGCCATTGAAGAGAGCGGCTATCGCCCGAACTTGCTGGCGCGAAACCTGGCGACCAAACGCACCCAGACGCTTGGGCTGGTAGTGACCAACACCCTGTATCACGGCGTCTACTTTAGCGAGCTGCTGTTTAACGCCGCGCGGATGACGGAAGAAAAAGGGCGGCAGCTGATCCTCGCCGACGGCAAGCACAGCGCCGAAGAAGAGCGCGAGGCGATCCAGTATCTGCTGGATATGCGCTGCGATGCGGTAATTATCTACCCGCGTTTTCTGAGCGTGGAAGAGCTGGACGAGCTCGTCGAGAAATGCGAGCAGCCGATTATGGTGCTTAACCGCCGCCTGCGGAAAAACAGCAGCCACAGCGTCTGGTCCGATCATAAAGCCTCGTGTCAGGACGCGGTGTCGCAGCTGATTGCGAAAGGGCACCGGGAGATTGCCTTTATCACCGGTTCGCTGGATTCCCCCACCGGGGTTGAGCGTCTTTCCGGTTACAGGGATGCGCTGGCGCAGCACGGTATTGCAGCGCGTGACGCGCTTATCGCCGAAGGGAAGTGGAACCCGGCCAGCGGCGCGGCGGCGGTCACTCAACTCCTCTCCCGCGGCGAACCGTTTACCGCGCTGGTGGCGAGCAACGACGATATGGCGATCGGCGCCATCAAGCAGCTGCACGACAGCGGGGTCGCCACGCCGGACGCGGTGTCCGTCATCGGCTTTGACGACGTGGCGATAGCGCCCTACATCGTGCCGTCGCTCTCCAGCGTCCGTATTCCGGTGACGGCGATGATCCAGGAGATCGTCAGTCGCCTGATTTTCATGCTCGACGGCGGAGAGTTCAAATATCAGCAAACCTTTTCTGGCGAGCTTGTCCTGCGCGACTCCGTTACCGATGGCCCGCACCGCTGACGTCGACATCTGTCATCGTCACTAATGACGATGACAGAAACGCTGCGTTTTTATTATCCTTAAAAATCAGTGTGTTAAATATTGGCACGGTTTATGAATAGCTTCGCGCATAACAGTTATGCCGGAGAAGCAGATGAACCGTTTTATAATGGCCGATGCCAGCAAGTGCATTGGTTGCCGTACCTGTGAAGTGGCGTGCGTGGTTTCCCACCAGGCGGAGCAGGATTGCGCCTCTCTCACTCCCGATACCTTCCTGCCGCGCATTCACGTCATTAAAGGTGTGAATATTTCCACCGCCGCCATCTGTCGCCAGTGTGAAGATGCGCCGTGTGCCAACGTCTGTCCGAACGGGGCGATTAAGCACGAGAAGGGCTTTGTGCACGTGATGCAGGAGCGCTGCATCGGCTGCAAAACCTGCGTGGTGGCGTGTCCGTATGGCGCGATGGAGGTGGTTGTCCGCCCGGTGGTGCGCAACAGCGGCATGGGGCTGAGCGTGCGGGCGGAGAAAGCCGAAGCCAATAAATGCGATCTTTGCTATCACCGCGAAGCCGGCCCGGCCTGTATGGAGGCCTGCCCGACGCACGCGCTGGTCTGCGTGGATCGTGACAAGCTTGAGCAGATGAGCGCAGAAAAACGCCGTCGCGCGGCGTTCGACACCTCGTCATCGCTGCTGTTTTAAGCTGCGATGAGCGTTAACGGCGTACTGCTTCGGGTGCGCGGCAAAGTGCAGGGCGTGGGGTTTCGGCCCTTCGTCTGGCAGCTGGCGCACCGGCTGAAGCTTGTGGGTGATGTCTGCAACGACGGAGAGGGTGTCCTGGTGCGTCTCGCGGGTAATGGGGGGGACTTTACCGCGAGGCTGCATCAGGACTGCCCACCGCTGGCGCGCATCGATCGCGTTGAAACGCAGCCGTTCACCTGGGCGGACATGCCTGAGGACTTTACCATCCGCCACAGCGATCGCGGGGCGATGGATACGCAAATCGTGCCGGATGCCGCCACCTGCCCGGCGTGTCTGGCTGAAATGCGCGATCCCCGCGAGCGCCGCTATCGTTACCCGTTTATCAACTGCACCCACTGCGGGCCGCGGTTTACCATTATACGCGCCATGCCGTACGACCGTCCGGCCACGTCGATGGCCGCATTCCCGCTCTGCGCGCCGTGCGAAACCGAGTACCGCAACCCGGCCGACCGCCGCTTCCACGCCCAGCCGGTGGCCTGCCCGGACTGCGGGCCGCAGCTGGAATGGCGAGCCGGAGATGCTGTTGCCATACGCGAGTCGGCTTTACGCGCGGCGGTGGCGATGCTGAAAGGCGGCGGCATTGTCGCGGTGAAAGGGCTGGGCGGTTTCCACCTCGTTTGCGACGCGCTGGATCCGCAGGCGATACAGAAACTGCGAATGCGCAAGCAGCGCCCGACGAAGCCGCTGGCGGTGATGCTACCGGATGCGGACGATCTGCCGGAGACGATACAGACGCTGTTACGCTCGCCCGCGGCACCGATCGTGCTGACGCCGAAAGCTTCGCTTCCCGCGTTTCCCGAGGAAATTGCCCCTGGGCTCGACTGCGTTGGCGTGATGCTGCCCGCGAACCCGCTCCAGCATCTTTTGCTGATGGACTGCCGGCGCCCGCTGGTGATGACCTCCGGCAACCTCAGTGGCAGGCCGCCTGCCGTCACCAACGCGCAGGCGCTGGAGGATCTCAGCGGCATCGCGGACGGCTTCCTGCTGCACAACCGCGACATCCTGCAGCGCATGGATGATTCGGTGATGGATCGGGATGGCGCTATCCTGCGTCGCGCCCGGGGTTTTGTGCCCGATGCCGTCACGTTGCCTGCGGGTTTTGAGAATATCCCCGCCATGCTGTGTACCGGTGCAGAGATGAAAAACACCTTCTGCCTGGTGCGCGGCAACCAGGCGGTGCTGAGCCAGCACTTTGGCGATCTGAGCGACGAGGGCGTAGAGGCGCAGTGGCGCAGCGCGCTCTCGACGATGCAGGACATCTACGCTTTCCAGCCTGATAAGCTGGTGTGCGATGCCCATCCGGGGTATCGCGCGCGCCGGTGGGCGCAGGAGCAGGCGCTGCCCGTCGAAACCGTGCTACATCATCACGCTCACGCGGCGGCGTGCCTGGCGGAGAACGGCTGGCCGCTCGGCGGCGGAGACGCTATCGCTCTGACGCTGGACGGGATCGGCATGGGCGAGAACGGCGCGCTGTGGGGCGGAGAGTGCCTGCGGGTGAACTATCTCGACTGCGAACGGCTCGGCGGCCTGCCTGCCGTGGCGCTGCCGGGCGGCGATCTGGCGGCAAAGCAGCCGTGGCGTAATCTGCTCGCCCACTGCCTGGCGTTTGTCCCGGACTGGCAACGCTACCCGGAAACGCGAGCGGTTCAGCGCCACAGCTGGCCGCTGCTGGCAACGGCGCTCCAGCGTGGCATCAACGCGCCACAGGCCTCGTCCTGCGGTCGTTTGTTTGACGCGGTCGCCTGCGCGCTGGGCATCGACGCGCAGTACTATGAAGGCGAGGCAGCGTGCAGGCTGGAGGCGCTGGCATCGCAGTGCGCGGGCGTTGACCATCCGGTGATTCTGGAAGCGAATAACCTTGCGCTGTTCTGGCAGCAGTGGCTGAACTGGCAGGCGGAGCCCTGCGAGCGCGCGTGGGCGTTTCACGACGCGCTGGCAAAAGGGCTGGCTCAGCTCGCCGCGCGCCATGCCCGACGCTTATCGATTTCGACAATCTGCTTCAGCGGCGGCGTGTTGCACAACCGCCTGCTGCGCACGCGCCTGCGTCATCATCTCTCTGACTTTACGCTTCTTTTTCCTTCGCGCCTGCCCGCAGGTGACGGAGCGATCTCCTTCGGGCAGGCGGTGGTTGCCGCTGCCCGGTCATGTTCAAAAAGGATTTAAAATGTTACGACTGTTACGCAACGAACCTCGCGCCGCGCTTCTGCTGCTGGCTCTGGTAATGGCAAACCTGCTGGCCTGGGGATGGGCATGGCACTCTTTTAGCGGCAGCACGGCGCTGATGGCCGCCAGCCTGCTGGCGTGGTGCTACGGGCTGCGCCATGCGGTGGATGCCGACCACATCGCGGCCATTGATACCGTGACGCGTAAGATGATGCAGCAGGGCAAACGCCCGTGCGGGGTGGGGGCGTGGTTCTCGCTGGGGCACTCCACCATCGTGGTGCTGGCCTCCATTGCCATCGCCGCCACCGCCACGGCGTTTCAGAAAAACATGGAATGGTTCCACGAAACCGGCAGCCTGATTGGCACTGCGGTATCCGCCACCTTCCTGCTGGCGATGGCGCTGGTGAATATGGTGATCCTGCGCGGCGTCTGGCGCAGTTTCCAGGCGCTGAAAAAGGGCCAGACGGTGCAGGGTGACGTCACGCTGCCTGCCCAGGGGGGCGTTATGAACTGGCTGTTCGGTAAAACCTTCCGCCTCGTCAATAAAAGCTGGCAGATGTATCTGGTGGGTTTCCTGTTTGGCCTCGGCTTCGACACGGCCACCGAAATTGGCGTGCTGGGGATCTCCGCCGCCAGCGCCTCCAGCGGGATGTCCGTGTGGTCAATCATGATCTTCCCGGCGCTCTTCGCCAGCGGCATGGCGCTGGTGGATACGCTCGATAACCTGCTGATGGTCGGTGCCTACGGCTGGGCGTTTGATAAACCGCAGCGCAAGCTCTACTACAACATGACCATCACCGGCACCTCCGTGGTGGTGGCGCTGTTTATCGGCGGGCTGGAAGCGCTGGGCCTGCTGATGGATAAATTTGCCCTCAGCGGCGGCATCTGGGATCTGATCGGCGCGGTAAATGACAACCTGGGCAACGCCGGGTTTGTGGTTGTCGGGCTGTTCGTTGCCTGCTGGCTCATCTCCATGGCCAACTATCGCTGGCGCGGCTACGACGCGCTGGTGGTGCGCTCCTGAACTCCCCACCCTGTTTTACCCGGCGGCGCTACGCTTGCGCGGGTCTGCATGTAGGCCGGGTAAGCGGAGCGCCACCCGGCAATACGAGGGTTAAGCAGGTAGCGATTTCAGCAGCGCGAAAGCCTCCTTCATCCGGTCTTCGCTGACGACAAAGGCGCGCATCTGACCGTCTGCATCGGTGCCGCGCGCCACCATTCCCTGCGGTTCGAGGGTAATTTGCCAGTTCAGATCCTGACGCTGCGTTTCACCTGCAAGATGCAGCGGCAATTCCGGCGTTTTGACCTTTACCAGCATGGCGGGTAATTTCAGCGGCGCGCTGCCGCCGAGCAGGTTTTTTGCCAGATACATGGCGCTTAATTGTATCGGTTGCAGGAAGGGCAGCACCTGGCCGTTAATTTCCGCGCAGTCGCCCAGGGCATAAATATCCGGCCGCGTGGTTTGCAGGTAGCTATTTACCTTCACGCCGCGGTTGATTTCAGCCCCTGCACGATGCGCCAGCGCGGTTTCCGGGCGCAGGCCCGTCGCGGCAACCACCGCATCCACTTCTACGCTGCGGCTGCGGTCGAGCGTGGCACGGATACCGCCTTCGGTTTTGCTCAGGCTTTGTAGCTGCGATTTCAGCAGCAGATGCACGCCCATATCAGTCAGACGATGCTGTAAGCGACTGCTTACTTCTGCCGGCATCAGCGCCGACAGAATGCTCGCCGCGTGGTCAACCAGGGTCACGGATTTTCCCGCCCGACAGAAGTCCATCGCCAACTCGGTGCCGATCAGCCCGCCGCCGACGATCATCACTCTGGCGGCATCGCGTAGCCGGGTTTCGCTGGCCTGATACTCCTGCTGGCTGTTGAGGGTAATCATCAGCTCGCGGCCTTCAACCGGCGGCACAAACGCAGATGCCCCGGTCGCCAGCACCAGCCTGTCGTACTGCCAGGTTTTCTCTTTCGCTTTTACCACGTGGGCGTCAGCATCGATATCGGTGACCCAGGTGTACGGAAACAGACGCAGGTTGAACTGCTCCGCGAACTCCCCCGCCGTCTGGCGGGTGAGGTCATCGGCGCGCTGATTCTGGCTAATGACGTGGCTTAAATCAGGCTTGTTGTACTCGTCCATGCTGTCGGCGGCGATCAGCGTCAACGGCACGTTTGCATCCTGTTTGCGGATATTTTTCACCAGTTGGCGGGCAGCAAAGCCCGAGCCGATGATAACGATGCCGTTGCTCATTTTGCCTCCGTTGCCAGTTCATCAAACACGTCTTTGCCGAGGGAGCATTCCGGGCAGAGGAAGTTGTCCGGCACCTCGCTCCACGGCGTGCCCGGGGCTACATCCTGCAGCGGTTCGCCCAGCTCAGGATCGTAGATCCACTGGCAGACGCTGCACTGCATGCGCGGACCGAGATCGGTGCTGGCTGCTGCAGAACAGGTTTGTGGCTGTTCCGCAGGTTTTGCGGTGACTTCAGGAAGCGGGGCGAGCGCCCACTGACGGGCGATGTCGCGGCCATGCTGGCGGCAGATTTCCAGCGCGTCGATATCCGGACGCCATTTCGCCTTCAGGCTCATGGACATCTCAAAACCCGCATCCTGTAAACGGGTAGAAAGACGGTCTACCGCGCCGCCGCTCCAGCCGTGAGAGCCAAAGGCGCTGGCGCGTTTGTTACGAAAGCGCAGGCCGGTCATCTCTTCCACCAGGCCGGCAATCTTCGGCATCATCACGTTATTCATGGTGGAGGTACCCACCAGCACGCCTTTGGAGCGGAAGACGTTGGTCAATACCTCGTTCTTATCGCTGCGCGCCACGTTGAAGATTTTCACCGCCACGTTCGGGTCAACTTCATTGATCCCCTGGGCAATCGCGTCCGCCATCATGCGGGTGTTGTTGGACATGGTGTCGTAGAAGATAGTGATGCGGTCTTCCTGGTAATCCGCGGCCCACTTCAGGTACAGCTCGACGATCTGGGTGGGGTTTTCACGCCACACCACGCCGTGGGAGGTCGCAATCATGTCCACCGGCAGGTTGAAGCCGAGGATCTCGGTAATTTTAGGGGTCACCAGACGGCTGAACGGGGTCAGGATATTGGCGTAGTAGCGCTGGCACTGTTCGAACAGCTCGGTCTGATCCACTTCGTCATTGAACAGGCGTTCGTCGCAGTAGTGCTGGCCGAAGGCGTCGTTGCTGAACAGCACCGCGTCGTCGGTCATGTAGGTCATCATGCTGTCCGGCCAGTGCAGCATCGGGGTTTCGACGAAGATCAGCTGCTTGCCGTTGCCGATATCCAGCGTGTCGCCGGTTTTTACGGTGTGGAAGTTCCACTCCGGATGGTGGTGGTGGCCGTTAATTGAATCAATGGCGTTGGTGGTGCAGTAGATTGGGGTATCCGGAATGTGGGACATCAGCTCGGTCAGCGCCCCGGCGTGGTCCTCTTCCGCATGGTTGATGATGATGTAGTCGATGTCATTCAGGTCGATTTCACCGCGCAGGTTCTGCACGAACTCACGGCTGAATTTGTGATCGACGGTATCGATCAGGACGTTTTTACCTTCGCGGATGAGATAGCTGTTGTAGCTGCTGCCGCGCAGCGTTTTGTATTCCGTCCCGTGGAAATCGCGCACTTCCCAGTCACGTTGACCCACCCAATGAATGTTATTTTTAACCAGAATAGACATAGCAACCTCAACTTAATACAGCGTTTTTAAATAAGATGGTTTGCTTATATCAAGTTGCGTGCCAACTTTTTAAATTATTAATATTCAATAAGTTGTGATTTAATGCCCCATAATGAGTAGTCATTATGACTATCCTAAAAAGAGTCAATATGACATTATGCATTGTCAAAATGACAGTGAGGCAGGCATGAGTTTTTCCGTAGACGTGCTGGCGAAGATCGCCATAGAACTGCAAACCGGTATCGGCCATCAGGACCGCTTTCAGCGCCTGATCTCCACGCTGCGCCACGTGCTGGATTGCGATGCGTCGGCGCTGCTGCGTTACGAAGGGCGGCAGTTTATTCCGCTGGCTATCGACGGCCTGGCGAAGGACGTACTCGGGCGGCGCTTTACGCTGGAGGGCCACCCGCGTCTGGAAACCATCGCCCGCGCGGGCGACGTGGTGCGTTTCCCGGCAGACAGCGATCTGCCCGATCCGTACGACGGCCTGATTCCGGGGCAGGAGAGCCTGAAGGTGCACGCCTGTATTGGCCTGCCGCTGTTCGCCGGGCAGAATCTGATTGGCGCATTAACCCTCGACGGCATGTCGCCGGATCAGTTCGACACCTTCAGCGACGAAGAACTGCGCCTGATTGCGGCGCTGGCCGCCGGGGCGCTGAACAATGCCCTGCTGATAGAGCAGCTGGAGAGCCAGAATATTCTTCCCGGCAGCCCGGCGGCGTTTGAGCCGGTGGCGCATACGGAGATGATCGGCCTTTCGCCCGGCATGGCGCAGCTCAAAAAAGAGATTGAGATTGTTGCCGCGTCCGATCTGAACGTGCTGATCTTCGGAGAGACCGGTACCGGTAAGGAGCTGGTGGCGAAGTCCATCCATGAAGCTTCGCCGCGCGCGGTCAACCCGCTGGTGTACCTCAACTGCGCCGCGCTGCCGGAAAGCGTGGCGGAGAGCGAGCTGTTCGGTCACGTCAAAGGGGCGTTTACCGGGGCCATCAGCAACCGCAGCGGCAAGTTTGAAATGGCCGATAACGGCACGCTGTTTCTTGATGAGATTGGCGAGCTTTCCCTTTCACTTCAGGCCAAGCTGCTGCGCGTATTGCAGTACGGCGACATCCAGCGCGTGGGGGATGACCGCAGCCTGCGGGTGGACGTGCGTGTCCTTGCTGCGACCAACCGGGATCTGCGCGAAGCGGTGCTGGCCGGGCAGTTCCGAGCCGACCTGTTCCATCGGCTGAGCGTGTTCCCGCTGTCCGTGCCGCCGCTGCGTGAGCGCGGAGACGACGTGGTGCTGCTGGCGGGTTATTTCTGCGAACAGTGCCGTCTCAAAATGGGGCTGTCCCGCGTGGTGCTTAGCCCGGGGGCGAGAGCGCATCTGCTCAGCTACGGCTGGCCGGGCAACGTGCGCGAGCTGGAGCATGCGATTCACCGCGCGGTGGTGCTGGCGAGGGCGACGCGCTCGGGGGATGAAGTGGTGATTCATGCGCGCCATTTTGCGCTGCATGAGGAAAATGCCCCGACCGTGAAGCCTGCTGTGCCTGAGAGCGCAATCGAAAACCTGCGCGAAGCGACGGAAGAGTTTCAGCGTCAGATGATTACCCGCGCGCTGGAGCAGAATAACCGCAGCTGGGCGGCGTGCGCGCGGGCGCTGGAGATGGACGTCGCCAACCTGCACCGGCTGGCGAAGCGTCTTGGGCTGAAGGGTTAAATAATCCCGGCCTGGTAGAAGTCCTGCAGGTTGATAGCGCCGCACAGCCTGCCGTGCTCGTCCACCACCGGTGCGGCGGTGATTTTGCGCTTCATCAGCACCTCTTTGGCTTCAATGGCGCGGCTGTCGGCATTGAGCGTCAGCCCGCCTTTGGTCATGGCGTCAGACACGTTTGTTTCCAGCCTGCCGCCGCCCACCATCCAGCGGCGCAGGTCGCCGTCGGTGAACACGCCCTTCACGTTTCCGCCGTCATCGCATACCGCCACCAGCCCCAGACCGGTGCGGCTCAGCTCCAGCATCGCGTCCATCACGCTGGTATCGAGTTTGACCTGAGGAATGGCATCGTCGGTGCGCATCAGATGGTGAACCTTGTTGAGCAGTCGCGCGCCGAGCGCACCTGCCGGATGCGAACGGGCAAAATCTTCCTCATTGAATCCGCGCGCCTGCATTACCGCCATCGCCAGTGCGTCGCCCATCATCAGGGTGTTAACGGTGCTGGAGGTCGGGGCGAGGTGCATCGGGCAGGCTTCACGCTCAACGGAAATATCCAGCGTCGCTTTGGCGGCCAGCGCCAGCGGCGAGCGGGGTTTCCCGGTCATCGCCAGCAGGGCGACAGATTTTTCCTGCAGGCGCGGAATAATCAGATCCAGCTCTTTGGCCGAACCGGAGTAGGAGATAAACAGCATCACGTCGCGGCTTTCGATCATCCCGAGATCGCCATGCAGCGCCTCTGCCGGATGCACGAAGAACGCCGGGGTACCGGTGCTGGCGAGCGTCGCGGCAATCTTCTTGCCGATATGGCCAGATTTACCGATGCCCGCCACAATCACTTTGCCTTCGCAGTGGATAATGGTGTTGGCGGCGCGGACAAAATCCTCGCCCAGACGTTCCGGCAGGCGGCTGGCTTCCTGCAGCTCCAGCATCAGCGTCTGGCGGCCCGTTTCTAACAGAAAATCACTCATCTCTTTCTCCGGTTACGATCACGTCGATCCCTTTCTCTTCCAGCGCTTTTTTGAACGCCGGATCGATACCCGCGTCGGTAATCAGCTTATCAACGCTTTCGAGGCTACAGACAATATTGGGGCTTTTGCGGCCAAACTTCGACGAGTCGGCCATTAAAATCACTTCCCGCGCGGCGTTACACATGGCTTTGCTGACGCTGAACACCTCGTTAAACGTCGTGACGCCTGCGTTCAGGTCGATGCCGTCGGTGCCCATAAACAGTTTATCGAAGCTGAAGTGGTCGAAAGCGTTCTCCGCCAGCTGGCCGTGAAAGGACGCCGATTTTTTGCGGAAGGTGCCGCCGGGCATCAGGATGGTCTGCTCGCTGTCGAACTCGGACAGCGCGTTGACGATGTGCAGGCTGTTGGTCATCACCGTGATGTTGTTAAAGCGGCTGAGCAGGGGGATCATCTGCAGGACGGTACTGCCTGCGTCGAGGATGATGGAATCGCCGTCCTGGATAAATTTGACGGCGGCTTCGGCAATCAGCGCTTTCTGGTGGGTATTGATCAGCGTTTTGTGATCGATTGGCGGGTCCGCTTCGTCCTTGTTGAGCACCACGCCGCCGTAGGTGCGAATAACGGCGCCAGAGTTTTCGAGCAATACCAGGTCCTTGCGTATTGTCGTGCCGGTGGTGTCAAAGTAGTGGGCCAGATCCTCTACCGAGCATTTTCCCTGCTTTTGTAGATGCTCGAGAATGGCCGCCTGCCGCTGACGTGGTTTCATAGGCGCTTCGTTCCTTAGGTTGCGAAATGATAATTTCGCAAGTCTATAACTTTCACAACGAAATTATCCATGTTTCAGATTGAGCGCTAATGATAGTGCATTCCGACAGAGTGGATCATGGGGAAAGATCACATCAGGCTGCAATTCCTGTAACAAGAGGCCGTTGATTGCCTGGATTTTGGCCGGACGGGCAAATACCGTCACGCCACGCATGAGGAGGGAATCGCACACCCGGTCGTGCTCGTCCAGCGCTACGGCGACGACCACGCGCGGTTTAAAGCGTCCGCCGGAACGCCCGACGCCGACGCGGCCCTTCTGACACAGCGCATCAAACGCGCGGTTAAACTGGTGGATCTGCCAGCCGCCAAACGCCATCTGGCACAGCCAGGCGAGGGCGGCGACGGTGATGAGTGCGGTTACCATATCGACTCCTTGTTTTGTTCCCTCTCCCGGTGGGAGAGGGTTAGGGTGAGGGCATCAGGCCGCTCGATCAGAACATCACCTGCCCACCGGTCACGTTAATCGACTGCCCGGTGCAGTACGACGCTTTCGGACTGGCGTAAAACAGCAGCATGTTCAGCACGTCCTGATAGTCACACCCGCGCTTCAGCGGCACTTTATCGATGTAGTACTGCTCCACTTCCTCAGCCTTGATGCCGAGCTTGGTGGCGTACTGCGGCAGCAGGGACTGGAACATCGGCGATTTCAGCAGGTTGCCCAGCATCAGCGAGTGCACGGTAATCCCGTATTCGGCCAGATCCAACGCCAGGGACTGCGTCAGCCCCACGCCGCCAAACTTCGCCGCGCTGTACCCGGAGTTGTGCTTGCTGCCCACTTTCCCGGATTTTGAGTTGATCTGAATGATGCGCCCCTGAATGCCGTCGCGGATCATCAGGCGGGAAAACTCGCGGGCGCAAAGGAAATAGCCCACCAGATTCACCTGCAGCGAACGGTCAAAATCCCCCAGTTCGAAATCGCTGATAAACGCCGCTTTCGCAATCCCCGCGCTGTAGACCAGCAGGTCGGTGCGCCCAAAAATCTCGTCCACGCCGCGGGCCAGCGCCATCACGCTCTGCTCGCTGGTGGCGTCGGCACCAAACCCGTACGCCATCCCTTCGCCAAACTCGGTGTTAATGGTGTCGGCCACGCGGGCGGCTTTTTCACTCTGAATGTCCACTACCGCCACGCGGTAACCCTCAGCGGCAAGCCCACGGCAGAGGAACTCGCCTAAGGTTTGTCCCCCACCAATGACAACGGCAACCTGACTCATGTGACTCTCCTTAATTACGCAACAAATTTTAACGTGCAGCCTGGGGTGACAGCCTGCGGAACCGGGCCATCCACGTGAACCGTACCGGGGTATTCCGCCTGCGGCTGGCCGTCGAAGCGCAGGGTGATGTGGCCGAGCTCGCGCAGGTTTTGCTCGGCCACGTCGCCGACGGCGGTCACGGCATAGCGCGCCTCGCCCAGCTCCAGCTGGCTCCCGGCCTTCAGCTCGCCGTTCAGTTCGCCGTGGCAGTGGATAAAGCAAAACTCTTCGATATCCGCCGGAGCGCCTTCGCGGAAGGTGATCAGCATCTGGTCGCTCAGCGCGTCCGCTGCGCTCTGGCCGATGCGGGTAATGGTGGTCTGGTAAATGACGTTCATTGCAGGAACCTCTTATTGATAGATAAAGCCGGAGACAAACCAGGCAATCAGCACCGTCGGCGCGCCCGTCAGGAAGCGGCTCACCAGCACGGACGGCACGCCCACGCGCACGGTGTCCTGGCGCGCTTCGGCCAGCGACAGCCCCACGGGGATGAAGTCGCACGCCGCCTGGGCGTTAATGGCAAACAGGGCGGGCAGGGCGAGGTGCGGGGGAATGTTGCCCAGACCAATCTGCACCCCTATCAGCACGCCGATGACCTGGGCAATCACCGCGCCCGGGCCGAGGAACGGCGACAGCAGCGGGAAGGAGCAGATCAGCGCCAGCGTCACCAGCCCGAGCGGGTGGCTGGCGAGCGGGGCGAGGCCGTGGGCAATCCAGTCGCCCAGACCGGACGCCATGATGATGCCGATCAGCGCCGAGACGAACGCCATAAACGGCAGAATTGTTTTCAGCACCGTATCGATAGTGTCGCGTCCGGACTGGAACAGCACCGCCACGGCGGAGCCCATCCCCATCCCGACCTTTGCCAGCAGGCCGTCGCTCTGCTCGGTGATTTTCTTGCTGGTGTCGTACTCGCGCGGGGCTGCTTTTTGCGGCGCGGCAGTGCCATTCACCAGAGTGATGTTGTCCTCCTTCACGCCCGAGACATAAATGTCCTCAAGGATGTACTGCGCCAGCGGGCCGGATTTCCCAGTGGAGTGAATATTCACCGTCGGAATGCGGCGCTTCGGATAGATGCCGCAGCGCAGCGTGCCGCCGCAGTCAATCACCGCCACGCCTATGTCCGCTTCCGGCGGCTCGCCTTCTTTAAAGCCGTCAACCGCTTCCCAGCCGGTCAGCTCGCGCAGCTTGTCGACAATCGCCGGGCGCGTGCCCGCGGTGATGTAGACGATCTTTTTGCCTTCGGTGGCGTCGAACTCCAGCGGGCCGCCCCAGCCGCCCGTGCCTTTCTCAATGCGGATCCGGTTCATGCTGTCGCTCCTGAAAGATGGACCTTCTGTTCAAGCTGGATGCCCATTTTTTTCTCGAAAATAGCGGTGGTGAGGTCGGTCACCCAGCCGCGGAAGAAGTTGGTCACCAGGCCAACCAGCAGGTAGCTCACCGCCAGTGGGCCGAGCGGCAGGCCAAGCGTGGTCAGGCCGCTGGCGATCCCGAGATAGACAAACAGCTCACCGGGGTTGATGTGCGGGAACAGGCCGTTCATCGAGTGGCAGCTGTAGGAGGCGGCGGCGTAGTAGCTCGGCTTGTACTTTTCCGGCATAAAGCGGCCAAGGCTTAAGGTCATCGGGTTACAGAAAACAAAGGTGCCGATGAATGGCAATATCAGGTAGCGGGACAGCGGGTTACCGGCGCAGCGCTGGGCAAAGCGTTCGATGCGCTGCTGGCCGATAAAGTTGATCAGCGCGTTCATGATCACCAGCAGGCTGATCAGCAGGGGCAGGATCCCGGTCACCATGCCGGTGAACACTTCTCCGCCTTTCTGAAACAGCCCGATGAACCACTCGGCGCCGTGGGTGATGGTCTCTATCATTCTTCTCTCCTGTGGGGCTTTTTTGTTTTTGTATAACTGCGGCTAATAATAATCACTTTGAAAGGTTTTAAAGTGTTAGTTAGGTCTCACAATGAAAGAAAAATGTATTATTTTGAAAGTTAATTGGTGGGGTGAATGATTTTCGGTGGAAAAAAGCGCGGATTTGCGTTGTGGAGGCGCGTACCGCTTCCTTGAGGTGTTGCGGATGCTTTACCATACTGGGTTCTTATCGAACCCGTTAAATGGATGTCTCATGTTCAAGCGTCGTTATGCAGCGCTGTTGCCTGCGCTTATCCTGCTGTCTGCCTGTAGCAGCAAACCTAAGACCGAAGCCGTTCAGCAAACGGCGGGCGCGCCTTCCGGGGGATTCCTGCTGGAGCCGCAGCACAATATGATGCAGATGGGAGGCGACTTCGCGAATAACCCGGCGGCCGAGCAGTTCATCGATAAAATGGTGAGCAAACACGGTTTCGACCGCCAGCAGCTGCATGAAATTTTGTCTCAGGCGAAGCGTCTGGACTACGTTCTGCGCCTGAT
Organism: Enterobacter bugandensis; assembly: GCF_900324475.1. Lineage (NCBI taxonomy): Bacteria > Pseudomonadati > Pseudomonadota > Gammaproteobacteria > Enterobacterales > Enterobacteriaceae > Enterobacter > Enterobacter bugandensis. Next base: position 3,705,644 of record NZ_LT992502.1, on the reverse strand, counting down.
GGACAGGCAGGCACCATCCGCCCAGGTGCCGAGCGGGCCGAACGGCGCATGGCTGCGATACCGCAAACAGTTTATTACCCCGGACAACGTGCAAAACGGCGTGGCGTTCTGGAACCAGTATGAAGATGCGCTCAACCGCGCGTGGCAGGTTTACGGCGTGCCGCCGGAAATCATCGTCGGGATTATCGGCGTAGAGACCCGCTGGGGGCGTGTGATGGGCAAAACCCGCATCCTCGACGCACTGGCGACACTCTCCTTTAACTACCCGCGCCGCGCGGAGTATTTCTCTTCCGAGCTGGAAACCTTCCTGCTGATGGCGCGCAACGAGCAGGACGATCCGCTCGATCTGAAAGGGTCATTTGCCGGCGCGATGGGTTACGGCCAGTTTATGCCGTCGTCCTATAAACAGTATGCCGTCGACTTTAACGGGGATGGTCACATTAACCTGTGGGATCCGGTGGATGCCATCGGCAGCGTGGCGAACTACTTTAAAGCGCACGGCTGGACGCCGGGCGGCCAGGTTGCCGTGCAGGCGAACGGCGAAGCGTTTGGTCTGGAAAACGGCTTTAAAACCAAATACAGCGTTGCGCAGCTGACGGCGGCAGGCTTAACGCCAACCCAGCCGCTGGGCAATGTTGACCAGGTGAGCCTGCTGCGTCTGGACGTGGGAACCGGCTACCAGTACTGGTACGGCATGCCGAACTTCTACACCATCACCCGCTACAACCATAGCACCCACTATGCGATGGCTGTGTGGCAACTGGGGCTGGCGGTATCGCAGGCTCGCGTCCCGGCGGCGTCGCCGTTTAGTCAGTAACTCGCCTTATTCCGCCCTCTCCCTGTGGGAGAGGGCGCCCGCGCGCACCTCTTTCCCGCAGAAACATTTCGCCACACTCCCATTTCATTCCCGCCGTTTACATCTTCATCGCCTTTCATTATTGTTATGTTATAACATTATTTTTGAGTTGAAATATCCATGTCCCTGTTTTCTCTCTCATCCCCGGTTCGGCTGCTGCTGGCGATGGTGCTCATTCTGTTTCTCGGGCTGGCCGTGCGCTGGGCGGTGGCGCTGCCATGATCGTGATGAACGCACTGGTTGCGGGCTACGACCGCCAGCCCGTCACGCGTCCGCTTTCGGGCGTGATTGAACGCGGCAGCATGACCGCGATTATCGGCGCCAACGGCTGCGGCAAATCCACGCTGCTGAAAACCCTCGCCGGATTTATTCCGCCCGTCAGCGGCAGATTTCACTGGCAGGGTAGACGACCAGTAATCGGATGGCTGGCGCAGCGTCACGCGCTGGAAGCGCAGTTTCCGCTGACCGTGCAGGACGTGGTGAGCATGGGCTGCTGGCCCGGAATTTCGCTTTTCGCCGGTTTTCGTCGCGAAGCGCGTCTGCGCATTAGTGGTGCACTTGAGCGCGTGGGGCTGGAGTCGATGGCGCTCTCCACCATTGATGAACTCTCCGGCGGCCAGTTTCAGCGCATGCTTTTTGCCCGCGTGTTAGTACAGCAGGCGCCGCTGGTGATGCTCGACGAGCCCTTCACCGGCGTTGATGAAGCGACCTGCAACGTGCTGATGGATCTGATGCTGGAGATGTATATGCAGGGGCAAACGCTGCTCGCGGTATTGCACGACAGCGAGCGCGTAGCGCGCCACTTCCCGCAGACGCTGCGGCTGGATGCTGACGCCCCCCAGTGGAAAACCGAACGGGTGAGGGTGGCATGATCTGGCACACATTCTTCCAGCCGTTTATCGAATTCGGCTTTATGCGCCGCGCGCTGGTGGTTTGCCTGGCGCTCTCCGTCAGCACCACCGCGCTCGGCGTGTTTCTTCAGCTGCGCCGGATGAGTCTGATGGGCGATGCGCTTTCTCACGCCATTTTGCCCGGCGTCGCCGTGGGGTATTTGCTCAGCGGGATGTCGCTGTTGGCTATGACCGTCGGCGGGTTTATCGCCGGGATTGCCGTTGCGCTGGTGGCCGGGCTGGTCAGCCGCCGCACGCCGCTGAAAGAGGATGCCAGCTTTGCCGGTTTTTACCTGGGGTCACTGGCGCTGGGCGTCACGCTGGTATCTCTGCGCGGCTCGAATGTCGATTTGCTGCATCTGCTGTTTGGCTCAATCCTCGCGGTGGACAACGACGCCGCGCTGTTTGTGACCGGCGTGTGCATCTTCACCCTTATCATGCTGGCTCTTTTTTACCGCGGGCTGGTGACGGAGGCGTTTGACACCGCCTGGCTGGAGGTGAATGCCCGCTGGCTACCAGGCTTATTGCACGGTCTGTTTCTGGCGCTGCTGGTCCTGAACCTGGTGGCCGGTTTTCAGGTGCTCGGCACGCTGATGGCCGTCGGGCTGATGATGCTCCCGGCGGTGGCGGCGCGCTGTTGGGTCCGCACCTTACCCGGATTACTCCTGATGGCTGGTATCAGCGGTATTTTCTGCGCGTGGCTGGGGCTAAGCCTCTCCTGGGCGGCAAGTTTACCCGCGGGGCCATCTATTGTGCTGACCGCCAGCGCGCTGTTCTTTATTTCCGTTTTATTTGGCACGCGCAGCAGGCTGGCTGGCAGCCTGCGGGCGCTTTATTAACGCAAGGGGAAACGATGAAAAGTACAGGATTAATCATGGCGCTAGCGCTGGGGATGATGTCGCATAGCGTGATGGCGAAAACGCTGAATGTAGTCACCAGCTTTTCGATACTGGGGGATATCGCGCAGGAGGTGGGGGGCGATCGTGTAAACGTGACGACGTTGGTGGGGCCGGACGGCGATCCGCATACCTTCGAACCGTCGCCTAAGGACAGCGCGGCGCTGAGCAAGGCTGACGTGGTCGTGGTCAACGGTTTGGGGCTGGAAGGCTGGCTCGACCGCCTGGTGAAAGCCTCCGGGTTCAAAGGCCAGCTGGTCGTTGCCTCAAACGGGGTGAAAACCCACACGCTTAAGGAAGATGGAAAGACCGTGACCGATCCGCACGCCTGGAACAGCGCGGCGAACGGTGCGCTGTATGCGCAAAATATTCTGAACGGGCTGGTGAAAGCCGATCCGGAAGACAAAGCGGCGCTGGAGGCTTCAGGAAAACCATACATTGCGCAACTGACCCAACTGGACAGCTGGGCCAAAACGCGCTTTAGCCAGATCCCGCAGGAAAAGCGCAAAGTGCTGACCAGCCATGACGCGTTTGGTTATTTTGGCCGCGCTTACGGCGTAACCTTCATGGCACCTCAAGGACTCTCTTCAGAGAGCGAGGCCAGCGCGTCGCAGGTGGCGGAGATTATCAAGCAGATTAAAGCCGACGGCGTGAAAACGTGGTTTATGGAAAACCAGCTCGACCCGCGTCTGGTGAAGCAGATTGCGTCGGCGACGGGCGCACAGCCGGGCGGCGAACTTTACCCGGAAGCCCTGTCGGCAAAAGGTGGGGCAGCAGACACCTACGTTAAGGCGTTTCGCCATAATGTCGATACGCTTGCGAACAGCATGAAATAATATTTTTACAGCCGGTGCGCCCGCACCGGCTTTTTTCTGAAGCCCCCTCGTAAAACCTGAAGCGCATCCCCATATCTGACGAGAAAGTGCTATCTTGTGCTGCACGTTTTTCTCAAGCCTGGAGCAAGAATGACTGACCATGAATTGATGCAGCTTAGCGAGATCGTTGGCCTTGCCCTGAAGCAGCGTGGCGCGACTATTACCACCGCGGAATCCTGCACCGGCGGCTGGGTGGCGAAAGCGATTACCGATATCGCCGGCAGTTCCGCCTGGTTTGAACGTGGCTTTGTGACCTACAGTAACGAAGCTAAGGCGCAGATGATTGGCGTGCGCGAAGCCACGCTGGAACAGCATGGCGCGGTCAGCGAACCGGTTGTCATTGAAATGGCCATTGGCGCGCTGAAAGAGGCGCGGGCAGATTACGCCATTTCCATCAGCGGCATCGCGGGGCCGGACGGCGGCAGCGATGTGAAGCCTGTCGGCACCGTCTGGTTCGGGTTTGCCACGTCCAAAGGGGAAGGGATCACCCGTCGGGAGTGCTTTAGCGGCGATCGCGAAAGCGTGCGTCGTCAGGCTACCGTTTATGCGTTAAAAACGCTCTGGCAACAATTTCTACAAAATACTTGATACTGTATGACTATACAGTATAATTGCACCAACAGAACAGAAGTCCATGGTGAAGCGCAGTTGCTTCTCCCGGCATGACAGGAGTAATAATGGCTATCGACGAAAACAAACAGAAAGCGTTGGCGGCAGCACTGGGCCAGATCGAAAAGCAATTCGGTAAAGGCTCCATCATGCGCCTGGGTGAAGACCGTTCCATGGATGTGGAAACTATCTCCACCGGTTCGCTTTCTCTGGATATCGCACTGGGCGCGGGCGGTTTGCCGATGGGGCGTATCGTAGAAATCTACGGTCCGGAATCCTCAGGTAAAACGACGCTGACCCTGCAGGTTGTTGCAGCGGCGCAGCGCGAAGGTAAAACCTGTGCGTTTATCGATGCCGAGCACGCGCTGGACCCGGTCTATGCCCGTAAGCTGGGCGTTGATATCGACAACCTGCTGTGTTCCCAGCCGGACACCGGCGAGCAGGCGCTGGAAATTTGTGACGCGCTGGCACGCTCCGGTGCGGTTGACGTGATCATCGTCGACTCCGTTGCGGCGCTGACGCCAAAAGCGGAAATCGAAGGTGAAATCGGTGACTCTCACATGGGCCTCGCGGCACGTATGATGAGCCAGGCGATGCGTAAGCTGGCCGGTAACCTGAAGCAGTCCAATACGCTGCTGATCTTCATCAACCAGATCCGTATGAAAATTGGTGTGATGTTCGGTAACCCGGAAACCACCACCGGTGGTAACGCCCTGAAATTCTACGCCTCTGTCCGTCTGGATATCCGCCGTATCGGCGCGGTGAAAGAGGGCGAGAACGTGGTGGGTAGCGAAACCCGCGTGAAGGTTGTGAAGAACAAAATCGCAGCACCGTTCAAACAGGCTGAATTCCAGATCCTCTACGGCGAAGGTATCAACTTCCTCGGCGAGCTGGTTGACCTGGGCGTGAAAGAGAAGCTGATTGAAAAAGCGGGCGCCTGGTACAGCTACAACGGTGACAAGATTGGTCAGGGTAAAGCGAATGCTATCTCCTGGCTGAAAGAGAACCCGGCTGCGGCGAAAGAGATTGAGAAGAAGGTGCGTGAGCTTCTGCTGAACAACCAGGACTCCAAACCTGATTTCGTGGTGGATGCCGCGGATGCTGAAGAAACCAACGAAGACTTTTAAGTCTCTCGTGTAAATATGAAGGGCTGCTGACGCGGCCCTTTTTGCATTTCTGATTCTGCAGGTTTTTTATGAGTGAACCGACATCACGCCGACCCGCCTACGCGCGCTTGCTGGATCGTGCGGTACGCATTCTCGCCGTGCGAGACCACAGTGAACAGGAGCTGCGGCGGAAGCTGTCAGCGCCCGTCATGAGCAAAAACGGGCCGGAGGAGATTGATGCCACTGCGGAAGACTACGACCGCGTGGTGGCCTGGTGCTATGAGCATCATTACCTGGACGATGACCGGTTTGCCTCGCGTTTTCTCGCCAGCCGTGGTCGCAAAGGGTATGGGCCCGCGCGCATCCGCCAGGAGCTGAACCAGAAAGGGGTAGCCAGGGAGTCCATCGAAAAAGCGATGCGCGAAAGCGACATCGACTGGTGCGAACTGGCAAAAGAGCAGGCGATTCGTAAGTACGGCGAACCGTTGCCGCGTGAATTTTCAGAAAAAGTCAAAATCCAGCGCTTTTTGCTCTACCGCGGCTTTCTGATGGAAGATATTCAGGATATCTGGCGTAATTTTGCCGATTGAACGCATGCGGGATTTTACTTCCCACTAAAGAAAACTTATCTTATTCCCACTTTTTCCAGTAGCTGGTCCGTCCAACGGTTTACCGATACAGGCTGGCTACGACATTTCGTTAGCTTGATTTCAGGATAATTATGAGCAAGAGCACCGCTGAGATCCGTCAGGCGTTTCTCGATTTTTTCCATAGTAAGGGACACCAGGTTGTTGCCAGCAGCTCCCTGGTACCGAACAACGATCCGACTCTGCTGTTTACCAACGCCGGGATGAACCAGTTCAAGGATGTGTTCCTTGGTCTCGACAAGCGTAATTATTCCCGCGCCACAACCTCACAGCGTTGCGTGCGTGCGGGCGGTAAACACAACGACCTGGAAAACGTCGGTTACACCGCGCGCCATCACACCTTCTTCGAAATGCTGGGTAACTTCAGCTTCGGCGACTACTTCAAACATGATGCCATTCAATACGCATGGGAGCTGCTGACCGGTGAGAACTGGTTCAACCTGCCGAAAGAGCGTCTGTGGGTGACCGTCTACGAAACCGATGACGAAGCGTTCGAAATCTGGGAAAAAGAAGTGGGTATCCCGCGCGAGCGTATTATTCGCATCGGTGATAACAAAGGCGCGCCATATGCGTCTGATAACTTCTGGCAGATGGGCGACACCGGTCCTTGCGGTCCGTGCACCGAGATCTTCTACGATCACGGCGACCATATCTGGGGCGGCCCTCCAGGCAGCCCGGAAGAAGACGGCGATCGCTATATTGAGATCTGGAACATCGTCTTCATGCAGTTCAACCGCCAGGCTGACGGCACTATGGAGCCGCTGCCGAAGCCATCCGTTGATACCGGTATGGGCCTGGAGCGTATCGCCGCGGTTCTGCAGCACGTTAACTCCAACTACGAGATTGACCTGTTCAGCACTCTGATCAAAGCCGTTGCGAACGTTACCGGCGCGACCGATCTGAACAACAAATCGCTGCGCGTTATCGCAGACCATATTCGTTCCTGTGCGTTCCTGATTGCCGACGGCGTTATTCCGTCGAATGAAAACCGTGGCTACGTGCTGCGTCGCATCATTCGCCGTGCGATCCGTCACGGCAACATGCTGGGCGCGAAGGACACCTTCTTCTATAAACTCGTTGGGCCACTGATTGGCGTGATGGGGTCAGCCGGCGACGAGCTGAAACGCCAGCAGGCGCAGGTTGAGCAGGTTCTGAAAACCGAAGAAGAGCAGTTCGCTCGTACGCTGGAGCGCGGTCTGGCGCTGCTGGACGAAGAACTGGTGAAGCTTAAGGGCGACACGCTGGATGGCGAAACCGCTTTCCGCCTGTACGACACCTACGGCTTCCCGGTTGACCTGACGGCGGACGTTTGCCGCGAGCGCAACATCAAAGTTGATGAAGCAGGCTTTGAAGCCGCGATGGAAGAGCAGCGTCGTCGTGCGCGTGAGTCCAGCGGTTTCGGTGCAGACTACAACGCGATGATCCGCGTTGATAGCGCGTCTGAATTCAAAGGTTATGAAGCGCTGGAACTGACCGGCAAAGTGACCGCCCTGTTTGTTGACGGTAAAGCCGTAGACAGCATCAGCGCGGGTCAGGAAGCCGTTGTCATTCTGGACAAAACGCCGTTCTATGCGGAATCCGGTGGTCAGGTTGGCGATAAAGGCGAACTGAAAGGCAACGGTTTTAGCTTCAGCGTCAGCGACACCCAGAAATACGGTCAGGCGATCGGTCACCAGGGCAAACTGGTATCCGGTTCTCTGAAAGTGGGCGAGGGCGTACAGGCTAACGTTGATGAAGCACGCCGTGCGCGCATTCGTCTGAACCACTCTGCAACCCACCTGATGCACGCAGCCCTGCGCGACGTGCTGGGTACCCACGTTGCACAGAAAGGTTCTCTGGTAAACGATAAAGTGCTGCGCTTCGACTTCTCGCATTTTGAAGCGATGAAGCCGTCTGAAATTCGCGCGGTGGAAGACCTGGTGAACGCGCAGATCCGTCGTAACCTGCCAATTGAGACCCACATTATGGATCTTGAGGACGCGAAGAAAAAAGGTGCGATGGCGCTATTTGGCGAGAAATATGACGAGCGCGTTCGCGTGCTGAGCATGGGCGACTTCTCTACCGAACTGTGCGGCGGTACTCACGCCTCGCGCACCGGTGACATCGGCCTGTTCCGCATTGTTTCCGAATCCGGTACGGCTGCAGGTGTGCGTCGTATTGAAGCGGTGACCGGTGAAGGCGCAATCGCCAGCCTGCATGCGCAGAGCGATCAGCTGCACGACATCGCGCAGCTGCTGAAAGGCGATAGCCAGAATCTGGGCGAGAAAGTGCGCGTTGCGCTGGATCGCACGCGTCAGCTGGAAAAAGAGCTGCAGCAGCTGAAAGAGCAGGCTGCGGCGCAGGAGAGTGCAAACCTCTCCAGCAAGGCTGTAGACATTAAGGGCGTCAAACTGCTGGTCAGCGATCTGGCGGGCGTTGAGCCTAAGATGCTGCGTACTATGGTCGACGATCTCAAGAACCAGCTTGGTTCTACCGTTATCGTGCTGGCGACGGTGGCAGAAGGTAAGGTTTCTCTGATTGCGGGCGTCTCTAAGGATGTGACCGACCGCGTTAAAGCAGGGGAACTGATTGGTATGGTCGCTCAGCAGGTGGGCGGCAAGGGTGGCGGTCGTCCGGACATGGCGCAAGCCGGTGGTACGGATGCGGCGGCACTTCCTGCGGCATTAGCCAGCGTTGAAAGCTGGGTAAGCGCGAAACTGTAATAACTACAAAGCACAAGCAGACGCCATAGCGGCAACGTTATGGCGTCTTGTTCACTGTGCTATCGATAACGATAAAGTCAGGTTGAGTTTGTGTATATCGGCTAAACTTACGTTTAACAGAATGTGATGCCGTGACTGCTTACACTTTACGTGTTTGTCATCGCTTACTTTTTGGCGTTATATGATGGATAATGCCGGGATACAAGAGACCCGACTCTTTTAATCTTTCAAGGAGCAAAGAATGCTGATTCTGACTCGTCGAGTTGGTGAGACCCTCATGATTGGGGATGAGGTCACCGTGACAGTTTTAGGGGTAAAGGGTAACCAGGTACGTATTGGTGTTAACGCTCCTAAAGAAGTATCTGTCCACCGTGAAGAGATCTACCAGCGTATCCAGGCTGAAAAATCCCAGCAGTCCAGTTACTGATATTGTCGCGTCTCGCTGTCGGGCGAGACGCAACCCTCCCGCTATTTTTCCTGCTCAAAGTTACCGTTTAATTTCAATCGCTCTCTTTTTAACCACTCCGTTACCCTTAACTCGTCTCAATACCGCCATTTCGGCAGATGTTTTCTGTGGCGTTGCCTGCAAAATCCGCTTATAAAACACCCTCTTTGCGGCTTTTACATGCGAATTGCGTGTGATTTGTGCAAACGATAAAAGCTTTTGGAAAATTGTTTGACTTATAAGTCCCAGAAAGTAATATATGCGCCACGCAGCGACGAGAAGCTCTTAACGAGTCACTCGAAGCACTCGAAAGAGGCGTTGTGTGGTGAGGTGGCCGAGAGGCTGAAGGCGCTCCCCTGCTAAGGGAGTATGCGGTCAAAAGCTGCATCCGGGGTTCGAATCCCCGCCTCACCGCCATTTTGCATCCGTAGCTCAGCTGGATAGAGTACTCGGCTACGAACCGAGCGGTCGGAGGTTCGAATCCTCCCGGATGCACCATCTATTACTTCATATTGCTTTCGAAGTGATATGAATATCGAGCAGTACAGTAGTAAATCCCGATGCATCCGTAGCTCAGCTGGATAGAGTACTCGGCTACGAACCGAGCGGTCGGAGGTTCGAATCCTCCCGGATGCACCATTTACTATTTCTGAAAGCAGTTCCCTGATGCATCCGTAGCTCAGCTGGATAGAGTACTCGGCTACGAACCGAGCGGTCGGAGGTTCGAATCCTCCCGGATGCACCATTTACTGTTTCTAAAAGCATTTCCCCGATGCATCCGTAGCTCAGCTGGATAGAGTACTCGGCTACGAACCGAGCGGTCGGAGGTTCGAATCCTCCCGGATGCACCATCTTCTCTTCTTTTGTCTATTCCTTCGACGTTCCGTCAGCAATCACACTCTCTGTCAGCGACAAAAACCCCCTTTTACGATAAAGTAATGCTTTGTTAATCGTTTAGCGAGAGCACGATGTACGCACAGTATGACGGTTTGATCTTCGACATGGATGGCACCCTCCTGGATACTGAACCCACGCATCGTCAAGCCTGGACCGAGGTCCTTGGCCGCTACGGCATGCGTTTCGACCTTCAGGCGATGATTGCCCTCAACGGATCCCCAACCTGGCGTATTGCGCAGGCCGTGATTGAACTGAATCAGGCCGATCTCGACCCACACCTTCTCGCGCGTGAAAAAACCGATGCGGTAAAAGCCATGCTTTTAGATACCGTACGCCCTCTGCCACTGATTGATGTGGTAAAAGAGTGGCACGGGCGTCGCCCGATGTCTGTCGGGACGGGCAGCGAGAGCGCGATAGCAGAAGCGTTGCTCAACCATCTTGGCCTGCGCCACTATTTTTCTGCCGTGGTGGCCGCCGATCATGTTAAAAATCACAAGCCCGCGCCGGACACCTTCCTGCTTTGCGCAGAATTAATGGGCGTACCGGCGGCAAAATGCGTCGTGTTTGAAGATGCCGACTTCGGTATTCAGGCCGCGCGTGATGCCGGAATGGCGGCGGTGGATGTGCGCTTACTGTGAGTGACGCGCTGTCACTTGCCTCATTATTCGCCAGCAGTTTTCTAAGCGCCACGCTGTTACCGGGAAATTCGGAAGTGGTACTGGTGGCGATGCTGTTGTCCGGCGTGAGTCAGCCCTGGCTGCTTGTATTAATAGCAACAATGGGTAATAGCCTTGGAGGGCTGACTAACGTTATTCTTGGGCGTTTCTTTCCGCTGCGCGAAAAATCGCGCTGGCAGGAAAAGGCAGTCGGCTGGCTAAAACGCTATGGCGCTGCCACGCTGTTATTAAGCTGGATGCCTGTAATAGGCGATTTACTGTGTCTGCTGGCGGGATGGATGCGCATCTCCTGGGGACCGGTGCTCTTTTTTTTGTGCCTTGGCAAGGCGTTGCGCTATGTTCTCGTGGCGTGGGCAACACTACAGGGTATGACGTGGTGGCACTAATTGGTGGAATGAATACGCGACCTTCAATCGTCAACCATTACAATTATGCTGAGTAACATTACTTTGACAGGCGGGAGGTCAATTTGATCCCGGACGTATCTCAGGCGCTGGCCTGGCTGGAAAACCACCCTCAGGCTCTGAAGGGTATTCAGCGTGGTCTTGAGCGTGAAACGCTGCGCGTTAACGCGGACGGTAGCTTAGCGACGACGGGTCACCCGAAGGCGTTAGGCTCGGCGCTGACACATAAATGGATCACAACCGATTTCGCTGAAGCGCTGCTGGAGTTCATTACGCCGGTGGACGGCGATATTGATCATATGCTGACGATCCTGCGCGACATCCATCGCTACACCGCGCGCAATCTCGGCGATGAGCGTATGTGGCCGCTCAGCATGCCGTGCTATATCGAGCAGGGCCAGGAGATTGAGCTGGCGCAGTACGGCACGTCAAACATTGGTCGGCTGAAAACGCTCTATCGCGAAGGTCTTAAAAATCGCTACGGCGCGCTGATGCAGACGATTTCTGGCGTGCACTACAATTTCTCTTTGCCGATGGCGTTCTGGCAGGCGAAGGGGGGAGATACGGATAAAGAAGCGATCTCCGCCGGTTATTTCCGTCTGATCCGCAACTATTACCGTTTTGGCTGGGTGATTCCGTATCTGTTTGGCGCGTCGCCTGCCATTTGTTCATCGTTCCTGCAGGGGAAACCGACCACGCTGCCGTTCGAAAAAACCGAGTGCGGAATGTACTATCTCCCGTACGCGACTTCTCTGCGCATGAGCGATCTGGGCTATACCAATAAATCGCAAAGCAATCTCGGTATTACGTTTAACGAATTGCACGAATATGTGGCAGGATTGAAGCGGGCGATTAAAACTCCGTCGGAAGAGTACGCGAAAATCGGCCTCGAAAAAGACGGAAAGCGCCTGCAAATCAACAGCAACGTATTGCAGATTGAAAACGAACTGTATGCGCCAATTCGTCCGAAGCGCGTGACGCGCAGCGGTGAAACGCCGTCGGATGCGCTGCAGCGCGGCGGCATTGAATACATTGAAGTGCGCTCGCTGGACATCAACCCGTTCTCACCGATTGGCGTTGACGAGCAGCAGGTTCGCTTCCTGGATCTGTTTATGGTCTGGTGCGCGCTGGCGGATGCGCCGGAAATGAGTTCAGACGAACTGCTTTGTACGCGCACGAACTGGAACCGCGTGATTCTGGAAGGCCGTAAACCGGGTCTGACGCTGGGTATTGGCTGCGAAACGGCGCAGTTCCCGCTGGCTAAGGTTGGTAAGGATCTGTTCCGTGACCTGAAGCGTGTTGCCCGCACCCTGGACAGCATCGACGGCGGCGACGCGTATCAACAGATTTGCGACCAGCTGGTGGAATGCTTTGATAACCCGGAACTGACGTTCTCTGCGCGCATTTTGCGCACCATGATCGAGCAGGGGATTGGCGGCACAGGGCGTTCACTCTCAGCGGAGTACCGTGAGATGCTGATGCAGGAGCCGTTAGAGATCCTGAGCGAAGCGGATTTTGTCGCGGAGCGCGACGCGTCCCTGGTGCGTCAGAAAGAGGTTGAAGCGGCGGATACGGAGTCGTTTGAGGCGTTTCTGGCGAAGCAGGCTTAAGCAGAAAAGAAAAAGGCCACATCGCTGTGGCCAAAATATACATCTCTGAATTCAGGGATGATGATAACAAATGCGCGTCTTTCATATACTCAGACGTGCATTCTGTAGAAGAGTTCAGTTTATTTTAAAAAAAATCACTATCGGAGGTGACGTATGCCGTTATTAGATAGCTTTACTGTCGACCATACCCGTATGGAAGCACCTGCAGTCCGCGTGGCGAAGACCATGCACACCCCGCACGGCGACACGATCACCGTCTTCGATCTGCGCTTCTGCGTGCCGAATAAAGAAGTGATGCCGGAGAAAGGCATTCACACCCTGGAACACCTGTTCGCCGGTTTCATGCGTGACCACCTGAACGGCAACGGTGTTGAGATCATCGACATCTCTCCGATGGGCTGCCGTACCGGCTTCTACATGAGCCTGATTGGTCAGCCTGAAGAGAAACGCGTCGCCGATGCGTGGAAAGCGGCGATGGAAGACGTGCTGAAAGTGAAAGAGCAGAACCAGATCCCTGAGCTGAACGTTTACCAGTGCGGCACTTACCAGATGCACTCTCTGGAAGAAGCCCAGGAAATTGCCCGTCACATCATCGAGCGTGACGTTCGCGTAAACAGCAATGAAGAGCTGGCCCTGCCAAAAGAAAAACTGCAGGAACTGCACATCTAGTATTGTGCCTGTGGATGCCCGGTGGCGCTTCGCTGGCCGGGCCTACAATCCTCATGACGACAACCACCACCTTCTCCTTTACCCATCGCCCGCTTGTGCCGTTTTCGCATGATTATGCTCATGGCGATAGCGAGCCGTGGCATGAGCACGACTGCGCGCAGTTGCTGCACAGCCTGACGGGCGTCGTGCGGGTCGATACCGCATCCGGCTGCTGGGTAGTGCCGCCCGGGCGCGGCGTCTGGCTACCGGCGGGGACACAGCACTCGCTTCGCATCACCGGCAACGTTGCAGCCCGCACGCTGTTTATCGATCCGCTGGCGCGAGCCGATCTCCCGGCGACCTGTCAGATCGTGCAGATCTCCCCGCTGCTGCGCGAGCTGATCCTCACCTCCCTGACGCTACCGGAGTCGTACTCGCCGGGAAGCCGTGACGAGCGCGTGTATGAGCTCATTCTGGATGAAATTCGCATCATGCCGGTGCTGCCGTTTCACCTGCCGGAACCGGAAAGTGAAGCGTTACGCCAGCTGTGTCGGCAGATCCGTCAGTTACCAGGTGAAAGCTGGAGCGGTCAACAGAGCGCGAGTTTGCTCGGAATGAGCGAGCGTACGCTGAACCGCCATTTTCAGCAGCAGACCGGGTTAAGCTACGGCGAGTGGGTGAGAAGGGCGCGCCTGCTGGAAGCCTTAGTGCGGCTGGCTCAGGGCCAGCCGGTGCTGCGCGTGGCGCTGGATCTGGGATACGGCAGCCACAGCGCCTTTACGGCGATGTTCCGCCGGGCGATGGGTATCTCTCCCAGCGATTACTTTAAGAACGACTGACCGCGTTAAACAGCGCCTGAAGCGACGCGCGCGCCACGTCGCTGTCAATGCCCACGCCCCAACTGCTGGTGCCGTCCTGGAACAGGCAGCGGATATAGGCCACCGAACGGCTGTCGCTGCGTTCGCCCAGCGTATGTTCGTGATAATCCTTAATCACAAACGGCGCGTTGACCCAGCGGCTCAGGCCCTGCGCGGCAGCGGAGAGCAGACCGTTGCCCTGACCCTCCAGCTGGCGCGTTCCCCCCTGCGTGACGACGCTTGCCGTCAGCCGCAGCTGGCCGTCCTGCTGGCCGTCGCTGCGGTAGGATTGCAGCGCCAGCTGCGGCGTCGTTACCAGCCCGTAGCGGGTGCGGAAAAGCTGCCACAGTGCGTTCTGCGTCATTTCTTTCCCGTGGCGATCCGTTTCCTGCTGCACGTGCTGGCTAAAATCCTGCTGCAGGGCGCGGGGCAGCTTCAGGCCGTGGTTTTGCTCAATAAGCCAGGCGCTGCCGCTTTTTCCTGACTGGCTGTTCACGCGGATCACCGCTTCGTAGGTGCAGCCGATGTCCTGCGGATCGACGGGCAGATAGGGCATCTCCCAGCGATCGCCAGGCCTGCGGGCATCAAAGCCTTTCTTGATGGCGTCCTGGTGCGAGCCGGAGAAGGCGGTATAGGCCAGCCGTCCTGCCCACGGATGGCGCGGATGGACAGGCAACTGGTTGCAGGCCTCTACCGTTTCGACCACCCGATTCATATCGCTAAAGTCCAGATTGGGACTAATGCCCTGGCTGTAGAGGTTCATCGCCAGCGTTACCAGGCAAACGTTGCCCGTGCGTTCGCCGTTGCCAAAAAGGCAGCCCTCTACGCGGTCGGCCCCGGCCATCACCGCCAGCTCCGCGCTGGCGACGCCCGTTCCGCGGTCGTTATGCGGATGCACGCTGATGCACACGTCGCGGCGGCGGCTGAAGTGGCGGCAGAAATACTCGATCTGGTCGGCATAGACGTTCGGCGTACTGACCTCGACGGTAGCGGGTAAGTTGATCACCATTGGCCGTTCATCGCACGGCTGCCAGATCTCCGCCACGGCTTCACAAATCTCCAGCGCAAACTCCGGCTCGGTAAAGCAGAAGGTTTCCGGGGAGTACTCGTACTGCCAGCGGGTTTCAGGGTTCTCTTCACAAAGCTGGCGGATAAGCCGCGTGGCGCGGGTGGCCAGCTCGACGATCTGCGCTTTCTCCATACCGAACACCAGGCGGCGGAACAGCGGGGCGGTGGCGTTATACAGGTGGACGGTGGCCTGCTTCGCGCCGCGCAGGGATTCAAAAGTACGATGGATGAGATCTTCCCGCGCCTGTGTTAACACCTGAATCGTGACGTCATCCGGAATGCGGTTCTCTTCGATAAGCTGGCGGACAAAGTTGAAGTCGGTCTGCGAGGCGGACGGGAAGGCGACCTCAATCTCTTTAAATCCGCAGCCCAGCAGCAAATCCCAGAATTGCAGCTTGCGCGCGCTGTCCATCGGCTCGGCAAGCGCCTGGTTGCCGTCGCGTAAGTCTGTCGAAAGCCAGCGCGGCGCGCGGGTGATGGTCTGCTCCGGCCAGCGGCGGTCGGGCAATGAAACGGTGGGATAAGGCTGGTATTTGTCGGCGGGTGTATTCAGCATGATGCGCTCCTGTTGTCTTTTCACTATCGTGAATTGATTTCAGGAGCGCTGCTTTATCGAAACTGACAATCACTGTCGCGTTCTGGACAACGCGAATTAGTGCGCCCCTCCGCCGCCGCCACCGGCGCCAAACGGCGGTCTGGCAAACCACACCAGCCCCAGCAGGACGATGAAGATCCCCGCCGATATCCAGAAAATCTCGTTTGCCGAGATAATCAGCCCCTGGTTGGTGATCTGCTGGGCAATCCAGCCGGATGCCTGCTGCTCCGTCATCCCCATGCCCTGAAGCTGACTGTACATCTGCTGGGCATTCGGATTGTACGGGTTCACCGCTTCGGTCAGCTGGGCGTGGTGCATCGATTCACGGTTGGTCCACAGGGTGGTGGTGATCGACGTCCCGATGGAACCCGCTAGCGTACGGGTGAAGTTCGACAGGCTTGATGCCGCCGCCAGACGCTCAGGCGGCAGGCCAGAGAGCGTAATGGTGGTCAGCGGCATAAAGAAGCACGCCACCGCAAAGCCCTGAATGAACTGCGGCCACGCCGAGGCGCCAAAGTCCATTCCCGGCTCAAAGGTATACGCGCGCCAGTAGAAGCACACGGCGTACATAATGAAGCTGAACGTCACCAGCCGACGCATGTCGAGCTTGTGGGCGAAGCGGCCAATAATCGGCGACAGCAGAACCGGGATCACCCCAACGGGCGCTGAGGCCAGACCCGCCCAGGTCGCGGTATAGCCATACACCTCCTGCAACAGCTGCGGCAGCAGAACAATCGCGCCGAAGTAGAGCATATAGGCGAGGCTGATACACAGGCAGCCGATGGTGAAGTTTCGCGATTTGAAGAGCGAGAGATCGACAATCGGGTTGTCGTCCGTCAGCTCCCAGACAATCAGGAAGCTTATTGACACCACCGCGACAATGGTCAGGATGATGATCTCCTGCGAGTTGAACCAGTCGAGCTCTTTACCGCGGTCGAGCATGATCTGCAGACTGCCGATACCCAGGATCAGCAGCGCCAGCCCGATGCTGTCGATACGCCGTTGTTCGGTGCGCGTCTCTCGTCCCCGCAGCGACTGCAGCGTCATCAATACCACGACGGCGCCAATCGGTACGTTGATAAAGAAGATCCAGCCCCAGTGGTAGTTATCGCTGATGTACCCGCCCAGAATCGGTCCGCAGATAGGCGCGACGATAACGGTCATTGACCACAGCGCCAGCGCGACCGAACGTTTTGCTGGGGGGTAGTTGCTCAGCAGCAAACTCTGCGACAGCGGGATCAGCGGCCCGGCGACAATCCCCTGAATGACGCGGAAGAAAATCAGCATCGTCAGGCTGCTGGACATGCCGCACGCCCAGGAGGCAAGAACAAACGCTACCGTGGACCAGAGGAACAGCTTCACCTCACCGACGCGCTTCGCCAGCCAGCCGGTGATAGGGATGGAGATGGCGTTTGCCACCCCAAACGAAGTAATGACCCAGGTCCCCTGGCTCAGCGACGAGCCAAGGTTGCCGGCGATGGTTGGGATCGCCACGTTTGCGATGGTGGAGTCCAGCACCTGCATGAATGTCGCCAGCGACAGCGCAATGGTCATAATGACCAGCTGCGCGCCTTCCAGCGGTTTTTGCGGCTTTTGCTGTTGCATAACGCTCACCTTCGGTTTAACCGGCGTTTGCCTTCACGATGTCATCGATCAGTTTGTTGACCGGATCGAGGCTAATTTCACGGGCGTTACTTTCATAAACCGGGCTGCTACGCACCTGGCTTGCCAGGATCTGACCGTCGCGGTTGGCGGTATCGACCGTCACAAGCGTGGAGAGGCCGATACGCAGCGGGTGATCCGCCAGCTGTTTGGCATCCAGCTCGATACGCACGGGCAGACGCTGAACCACTTTAATCCAGTTACCGGTGGCGTTTTGCGCAGGCAGCAGGGAGAAGGCGCTGCCGGTCCCCATATCCAGACCCACCACTTTCCCGGTGTACTTCACGTCATCGCCGTAGATATCGCTGACCACGGTTGCGGTCTGGCCGATACGCATATGAGCGAGCTGCGTCTCTTTAAAGTTGGCGTCGACCCACAGGTTGTCTGCCGGCACGACCGCCATCAGCGGCGTGGTCGGGCTAATCTGCGCCCCTGGCTGGACGGAACGGCGGGAGACGTAGCCGGTCATCGGGCTGACGATTTTGGTACGCTGCAGGGCAAGCCATGCGTTGCGTACTTCAGTCGCCGCCTGTTGTACGGCAGGCTGGTTTTCGAGGCTGGTGCCGAGCACCATCGCCTGGTTGGCGTTGTACTGTTGAATCGCCACGTCCAGCTGTGCCTGGGCACTGGCAACCGCGTCGCGCGCGTGCTGCAGCTCTTCACGGCCAATCAGGTTAGCGGTGCCGAGCGGTACACGGCGGTTCAGGTCGCTCTGCGCCTGCGCGAGTGCGGTTTTCTGCACGTCGATGTTGGCCTGCAGCTGTTTACTGTTGATCATCAGCTGGCGGGTCTGACGGACGCTGGAGGCCAGCGCGGTCTGGGCTTTCTCAAAGGCCTGCTGGGCGTCGGTTGGATCGAGGGTCACCAACACATCGCCTTTTTGCACAAAGTCGGTATTGTCAGCCCAGACTTTCGTCACGCTGCCCGACACCTGCGCCATAATCTGTACCTGGTTCCCTGCCACGTATGCGTCGTCAGTCTCTTCTGCATGACGCAATACTAAAAACCAATAGATCCCATATGCCACGGCAATAATAATAAAGAGCAAGGTCAACAGAAGAAGGGCACTTTTACGTTTGCCTTTCTTATTGGCCGGTTGCTGCGGGGTAGTGCTCTCCGCATTTGCGCTCATTGTTGTTCTCCACGATCTTCTTATTTTCACATCGGCTGAGCCGACCTGTTGTCAGAAAGGCCAGCAGTGTGACGTGCTGGCCTGTCGGTTTTCTTATATAAATCTGGATTGTTGAGCGTGTCGTCGCGTTAGCGCAGCGCCTCAAGAACAGCGCCTTCTTCATCCATCTGGTCCAGACGGGTGAGCAGCTTGCGAGTGATATGCTCAAGCTGGTCGCGCTCGGAAGTACTGAGGGCAGACCAGAGTTTGTGCAGGCAATTGTGCTGAGGTGGCAGCACCTCACGCAGGAACTGGTGACCTTTATCGGTCAATTGCAGATGCAGGCAGCGGCGATCGTTATCGCTTTCACGGCGCTCAATCCAGCCGCGCTTTTCCAGCTCATCGGCAATACGGGTCGCATTGGTACGGGACGATCCCAGCGCGCAGCTCAGCTCAGAAGGCTGAATGCTATGGTTTTCCTGAGACTCCAGCGTAATCAACGCCATAAACAACGTCTCGTTAATCCCTTGAGCTTTCAGCATTTTATTACGATTTTCCAGTAGCTTACCCTGCATGTGCATGCACAGGCGGGTCAGCAGGATTTCCTGATACGGGAAGTCCTCATGACGACTGGCGCGGAATTTAAGCATTTGTTCAATGGGCGTAAACGAACTATCCATTTTGGGCATAACCTCATTAATTACAGCCGATATAGTAACGATGGTGACAAATAATGTAAATGAATTATTTGTGCGGTTATATCCGCCAAACGAATGCCACCATCAAAGAGCGCCGGGTAAGTCCGTGACCCGGTGAGCACAGAAAGCGTAGGGTATAAACCCGCTGAAGAGAGGATGTGGGGACGGGGGTCTGAACTATTCATGCCAATTGTAGATATGTCACCCACATTAAAATTTCTGGGATAAATGATTACGTTTACATTAACAGACTGCCGGGCCCCTTTACACCCTAAGAGGCCCAAAGCAATGTAAAACTTAATGAATTGCTTCCTGACGATGATAGCCGCGCCACCATACAACCAGGTTAAGCGCGGCGACGAGTGCCCCTATCCCGCACACGCCTGACCAGCCGGCATGCTGCCACGCCGACGCTGATATTAACGAACCCGCCGCACCACCAATGAAGTAGCTGGTCATGTATCCGGCCGTGAGGCGGTTACGCGCCTCGGGCTTCACGCGGTAAATCACGGTCTGGTTGGTGATGTGAACACCCTGTACGGTGAGATCGAGCACCAGAATACCGACGATCAGCGCCAGCACCGAGACGTGCCCATACCAGATGGCCGTCCAGGAGAGCAGGAGCAAAATCAGTCCGGCTGTCGTGGTCATGTGCGATTTGCCTTTATCAGCCAGCCCGCCTGCCGGGCGAGCGCCCAATGCACCGGCAGCACCGGCCAGACCGAACAGACCAATCACCCCTTCGGAATAATTGAACGGCGGTGCTGCCAGCAGAAACGCCATCGACGTCCAGAGAATGCTGAAGTTGGCGAAGGTTAAACACCCCAGCAGAGCGCGGGTGCGCAGCAGTTTATCCTGCGTGAACAGGCTAAACACGGAGGCCAGAAGCTGTGGGTAATTCAGGTGGTTCTCCTGCTTCACCTTCGGCAGCCCGCGCCACAGCGCCAGCGCCATCACCACCATCAATACGCTCGCCACCCAGTAAACGGTGCGCCAGCCACCGAGGCTTGCCAGCAGCCCGGCAACGGTTCGCGCCAGCAGAATGCCCAGCAGCAGGCCGCTCATAATAGTGCCGACCACTTTGCCGCGTTTTTCCGGCGAGGCGAGCGTTGCGGCGAGAGGCACCAGGATTTGCGCCACGACGGAGAAAAGCCCCGTTAGCGCGGTACCGACAATCATCATCGTCAGCGACTGGCTGCTGGCGGTGATCAGCATGCCGCCTGCCGCCAGAAGCGTCATAGAGACGATAAGCATCCGGCGCTCAAACATATCGCCCAATGGCACCAGGAACAGCAGCCCTGCCGCATAGCCGAGCTGCGCAGCGGTGACGATAAAGCCGGCGGAGCTGGCTGAAAGATCGAAGGCGCGCGCGATAGTATCAAGCAGAGGTTGTGCGTAATAGTTGCTGGCGACTGCCAGACCCGTTGCCACGGACATTAAAAGGATGAGTGCGGGGCTAAGCCCCTGAGATGTTTTTGTCATTAGTTTCAGGAATCGTGAGTTAAGTGATTATTTTTCCGGAAACCATAATAGCTAATGATTGTGAATGTTGGGGGATTGTTATGTGTGTGTTTGTGCGGTTAATCCCCTCACCCTAACCCTCTCCCCAGAGGGGTGTACGGTCCGGGGTGAGGGGTAAGGTTGTGTTGTGTTTTTACTTCTGCGCCGCAAGCGCCTCTTTCACCCAGCCATCAAACTGCTGCTGGTGGGCTTTGATCCAGCCATCCACGTGGCCTTTAACATCCGCCTCAGAGGATTTGCCCGCGTGCATCATCGCATTCTGGGCGTTGATGTCCGCCAGCGGCAGCTTCATCACCGAGAACAGCTTCGCCGCAGCCGGGTTTTTCTCCGCCCAGGCTTTGTTCGCCACGATGTGCATGGTGTTCACCGGGAAGCCATAGTTCATGCCGTTCGGCAGTTTGGTGTCGATATCTTTCTGCTCGCCCGGCAGGGAGGAGAAGGGCACCTGTAACCACACCACGTCTTTGCCCGGCTTCAGCACGTCGCTCACCCAGTACGGCGTCCAGGTGTAGTAGATCACCGGCTTGCCTTCTTTAAAGCGGGCAATGGTGTCGGCCATCATCGCGGAGTAGTTGCCGTGGCTCACGTCGACGGTTTTCGCCAGATCGAACGCTTTGTTCTGGTGGTTAATCACCGCTTCGCAGCCCCAGCCCGGCGAGCAGCCCATCATGTCGGCCTTTCCGTCACCGTTGGTGTCGAACAGTCTGGCGATCTTCGGATCTTTCAGCTGCTCAATATTGGTGATGTGGTACTTATCAGCGGTTTTCTTGTCGATCAGATAACCCTGCGCCGCGCCGGTCACGAAGGTGCCTTCGCGATAGAATTTCTTATCGCCACCTGCGGCGGCATACATGTCGTCATGCAGCGGCTGCCAGTTCACGGCGGTAAAGGTGGCATCACCGGAGGCAATCGAGGTGTAGCCCACGTTGTAATCCACTTCGCTCGGCGTGTTGACCGTATAGCCCAGCTTCTCCAGCGCGCGGCTGACGATCAGGGTCTGGAAGCTCTCTTCCGAAATGGTGCTCTGCACCGGCTGCACGGTAATGCCTTTGCCCGGCAGGTCAGCGGCAAACGCGCTGGTGGAGACAAGGGTGGCAAACGCTGTGGCAAAAAGTACGTTATGTCGCATCGTTGTTCCTTATTTTGTAAATGGGCGGGTCAGTAACCCGACAGGGCCGGTGGTGTACCAGCGACGGTTGCCGCGACTGCGTGAATCACGACCGACAGCCTGGGTCAGGCGGTCAAGAATAATGGCGAGGATCACAATCCCGACGCCGCCGACGGTCGCCAGCCCCATGTCGAGACGGCCAATACCGCGCAGCACCATCTGGCCGAGACCGCCAACGGCGATCATCGAGGCGATCACCACCATAGACAGCGCCAGCATCAGCGTCTGGTTAACGCCCGCCATAATGGTCGGCATCGCCAGCGGAAGCTGAACCTTAAACAGCATCTGACGCGGGCTGGCGCCGAACGAGCGCGAGGCCTCAATCAGATCCGCTGGCACCTGGTTAATCCCCAGGATCGTCAGGCGAATAATCGGCGGCAGGGCGAAGATAATGGTCACCACCACGCCTGGCACGTTGCCGATGCCGAACAGCATCACGATAGGCACCAGATAGACGAACGCCGGGGTGGTCTGCATCGCATCCAGCAGGGGACGAATAATCTTCGCCGCCCGCGGGCTGCGCGCCAGCCAGATCCCCATCGGCAGGCCGATGACAATGCAGAAGAGCAGGGCGGTCAGCACCAGCGCCAGGGTAATCATCGCCTGAGACCACGCGCCAATCGCGCCGATGGCGATCAGGGAGATCAGCGTGGCGACGCCCATACCCGCGCTACCGAACTGCCACGCGATCAGCGAGAACAGGATTATCGCCACGGGCGCCGGCATGCCCAGCATCAGCTGCTGGAAGCCGTTCAGGATGTAATCCACCGGGATGCGGATCCCCTGGAACACCGGGCGGAAATGGGTAACGACCCAGTCGATCCCCTCTGTTACCCAGCTGTCCAGCGGGATCAGCGTCTTGTGGAACGGATCCATAATATTGAAATGCTCTGGCGCAGGCGCGGGTGCGCTGTTGAGCCAGTCCGCCGCGCCGCCGCCGTCGGCAGGTGCGGGCGTGGAACCCCACGCATCGGCAGATTGCGCCGCGCTGTCCGCAGCTTCAGTGGTACCCCATGGGTTTGATTGATCAGCCATTGTTTGCCCCCTCGCGATCTAAAGCCTGTAGCAGCATCCGTTTTGAGATGATGCCAACGTACTGTTGTTCTTCACCGACAACCGGCACGGCGCAAGGCGCCTGACCCACGTGAGAGAGCAACTCGCTAAGCGGCGTTTCGGCATCCACGGCAAGCGGAGCGTCAATCAACGCCGCATCGATTCCCTGATTTTCGCTCAGGGCGGTTTTCAGAGAGTCGATGGAGACAACGCCGACAAATTTATTGCCGCGTTCAACCAGATAACCGTATTCACGGTCTTCATCCTGCAACAGCTTCAGCGCGGAGCGCGGGCCGAAGCCTGGCGTTTTTCGAATAATGCCGTTTGGCGTTCGGCGGGCAATATCTTTCGCGCTAAATACCTGGCTAATATCCACGCCGCGGAAGAAGGTGCGCACGTAATCATTCGCCGGATTATTCAGAATTTCATCCGGCGTGCCGACCTGCACCACTTCGCCATTTTGCATAATGGCAATGCGGTCGCCAATACGCATGGCTTCATCGAGATCGTGAGAAATAAAGACAATGGTGCGCTGGTGTTTGGCCTGTAATTTTACCAGCTCATCCTGCATCTCGGTGCGAATTAAAGGATCGAGGGCTGAAAAGGCTTCATCCATTAATAATATGTCTGGATTAATGGCTAACGCGCGGGCTAATCCAACGCGCTGACGCATCCCGCCCGAAAGCTCGTCCGGGTAGGCATGAGCGTAATTTTCCAGCCCAACCTGACGCAAAGCATCCAGGGCTTTTTCCTGACGTTCCTGAGCAGGCGTGCCGGCTAATTCCATACCGAAGGCGGTATTATCGAGCACCGTCATATGCGGCATCAGCGCGAATGACTGAAACACCATTGCGATCTTCTTTCTGCGCACCTCGCGGAGTTCTGCGTCTGAGATTCTGGCGATATCCACGCCGTCAATCAGCACCTGTCCGCGGGTGGGTTCAATCAGGCGATTGAGAAGGCGAACCATAGTGGATTTACCCGAACCGGATAACCCCATGATGACAAAAATCTCGCCTTCTTCAATGGCCAGACTGGCGTCTTTAACGCCAAGCGACAGCCCGGTTTTTTCCAGAATTTGCTCTTTCGAAAGGCCTTTCTCAATATATTTGAATGCGCGCTGCGGGTGCTCGCCAAATATTTTATAAAGATTTTTCACTTCTAATTTAATTGCCATGCAATAGAGAGTGTCCTGTTATTTGTTTATGTCGATATGATTACCATGGTAAATTGTTAACGGGCATAACCCTAACATACTGAGAATCTGAGACAACCCTGAGTTGGCCTGACGCCGGAATTTTGCTGCAAGCGAAACGGCTGAATTTCCCATGAATAAAGGGCTGAGGGCGGTTTGAATTTTTCTCAATTTTTTGCTGCTGCGTCGGGAAATTCGCCTGAATCGGTGTGATTCAGGCGAATATGACGGGGAAATTACAGTGTAGTGCCTGGAGAAATAGTGGTATGGAAATAATGAGATTTATATTTAATTAATGAACGTTAATTCATACATTAAAAATCCCAATCCTCATCTTCTGTCTCCACCGCTTTACCCATCACGTACGACGATCCGGACCCGGAGAAGAAATCGTGGTTTTCGTCCGCATTGGGCGACAGCGCCGCGAGGATCGCCGGGTTTACCTCCGCCATCTCCGGCGGGAAAAGCGCGTCGTAGCCCAGGTTCATCAGCGCTTTGTTCGCGTTGTAGCAGAGAAACGCCTTCACGTCCTCTTCCCAGCCCGTTCCGGCGTACAGCTCTTCGGTATAGCTCAACTCGTTGTCATACAGATCCATCAGCAAATCGAGGGCGAAACCTTTGAGTTCCTCGCGTTTTTCCGGGCTGACTTTCTCCAGCCCTTTCTGATACTTATAGCCGATGTAATACCCGTGCACCGCCTCGTCACGGATAATGAGGCGAATCAAATCGGCGGTGTTGGTGAGCTTGCCCCGGCTCGACCAGTACATGGGCAGCCAGAAGCCGGAATAGAAGAGAAAGGATTCCAGGAACACGCTGGCGATCTTCTTCTTCAGCGGCTCGTCGGCGCGGTAATACTCCAGCACCAGCTCCGCCTTGCGCTGTAATGACGCGCTCTCTTCGCTCCAGGCGTAGGCCGCGTCCACGTCTTTGGTCTGGCACAGCGTCGAGAAAATCGAACTGTAGGAGCGGGCATGTACCGCCTCCATAAAGCTGATATTCGACATTACCGCCTCTTCGTGCGGCGTCAGCGCGTCGCTCATCAGAGCGGGTGCACCCACGGTATTCTGAATAGTGTCCAGCAGCGTCAGGCCGGTAAAGACGCGGATCGTCAGCTGCTGTTCGGCGTGGCTCAGCGTCTGCCAGGCTGGAATATCATTGGAGAGCGGCACCTTTTCCGGCAGCCAGAAGTTGCTGGTCAGGCGGTTCCACACCTCCAGGTCTTTATCGTCCTGAATCTTGTTCCAGTTAACGGCACTCACGCGTGACAGTTTCATCCTTTCTCCTTACAGCGCGCAGGACACGCAGCCTTCGATTTCGGTGCCTTCCAGCGCAAGCTGGCGCAGGCGAATGTAGTACAGCGTTTTGATGCCTTTCTTCCAGGCGTAAATCTGCGCTTTGTTGATATCCCGCGTGGTGGCGGTGTCCGGGAAGAAGAGCGTCAGCGACAGCCCCTGGTCAACGTGCTTCGTGGCCTCGGCGTAGGTATCAATGATTTTCTCCGGGCCGATCTCGTACGCGTCCTGGTACAGCGCCAGGTTCTCATTGGTCATAAACGGGGCAGGGTAGTAGACGCGTCCGGTTTTGCCTTCCTTACGAATCTCAATCTTCGACACGATCGGGTGAATGCTCGACGTGGCGTGGTTGATGTAGGAAATCGAACCGGTTGGCGGCACCGCCTGCAGGTTCTGGTTATAAATGCCGTAGCGCATCACGTCGTCGCGCAGCTGCTGCCACATCTCGCGCGTCGGCAGGGTAATGCCGGCGCGGTCAAACAGCGCGCGCACTTTTTCGGTTTTCGGCTGCCAGTCGCCTTCCAGATACTGGCTGAAATACGCCCCGCTGGCGTAGCGCGACTGCTCAAAGCCTGCGAACCGCTGGTTGCGCTCGCGCGCCAGCATCATTGAGGTATGCAGCGCATGCCAGGTGACGGTGTAGAAATAGAGATTCGTGAAATCCAGCCCTTCCGGGCTGCCGTAGGCGATGCCTTCCCGTGCCAGATAGCCGTGCAGGTTCATCTGCCCCAGGCCGATGGCGTGCGACGCGGCGTTGCCCGCCTCGATGGACGGCACGCTGCGGATGTGGCTCATGTCCGATACCGCCGTTAGCCCGCGAACGGCGGTCTCCACCGTGCGGCCAAAATCCGGCGAATCCATGGTGTGGGCAATATTCAGCGACCCGAGGTTGCAGGAGATATCTTTGCCGATCTCCGCGTAGTCCAGGTTTTCGTCGTAAGCGGAGGCGCTGTTGACCTGCAAAATTTCCGAGCACAGGTTGCTCATGTTAATGCGCCCGGCAATCGGATTGGCGCGGTTTACCGTATCCTCGTACATGATGTACGGATAGCCGGATTCAAACTGAATTTCCGCAAGCGTCTGGAAGAAATCGCGGGCGTTGATGTATTTCTTGCGGATGCGATCGTCTGCAACCAGCTCGTCATAAAGCTCGCTTATCGCCACGTCGCCAAACGCTTTGCCGTAGATACGCTCCACGTCATACGGCGAGAAGAGCGCCATGTCGGCATTCTCTTTGGCCAGCTTAAACGTGATATCCGGGATCGTCACGCCGAGCGACAGGGTTTTGATGCGGATTTTTTCGTCGGCGTTTTCGCGCTTGGTATCGAGAAAACGCAGGATGTCCGGGTGGTGCGCGTGCAGGTAAACCGCCCCCGCCCCCTGGCGTGCGCCAAGCTGGTTGGCGTAGGAGAAGGCATCTTCCAGCATCTTCATCACCGGGATCACGCCCGAGGACTGGTTTTCGATGCGCTTGATCGGCGCGCCCGCTTCCCGCAGGTTCGAGAGCAGAAACGCCACGCCGCCGCCGCGTTTGGAAAGCTGCAGCGCCGAGTTCACCGCACGGCCAATCGACTCCATATTGTCTTCGATGCGCAGCAGGAAGCAGGAGACCAGCTCGCCGCGCTGGGCCTTGCCGCAGTTGAGGAAGGTGGGCGTAGCGGGCTGGAAGCGGCCGGAGAGGATCTCCTCCGTCAGCCGTTCAGCCAGCGCTTCATCGCCCTGGGCCAGCGTCAGGGCCACCATCACGGTGCGATCTTCAAAGCTTTCCAGGTAGCGTTTGCCGTCGAAGGTTTTCAGGGTGTAGCTGGTGTAATACTTCCATGCGCCAAGAAACGTCTGGAAGCGAAAACCGCTGGCGTGCGCACGTTCAAACAGTCTTACCACGAAGGGACGATCGTAGCGGGCCAGGACGCGCTCCTCGTAGTAGCCCTCGTTAACCAGATAGTCGAGACGTTCATTCTGGCTTGAAAACGTCACGCTGTTGGGCCGCACGTGGACGGCGAAAAAAGCCTCTACCGCCTCGCGATCTTTGCCAAACTGAATGCGCCCCTCCCGGTCATAGAGGTTAAGCATCGCGTTTAATGCGTGGTAGTCCGGCGTCGCCTGAATTACCCGTTCTGCGGTTGTCGTTGCCAAAATTCGTTCACTCCTTTACGCACGTTTTCTACGTCCTGCTGTGTCCCCATCAGTTCAAAACGATAGAGATACGGCACGCCGCATTTTCGAGAGATGACATCCCCGGCGCGGCCAAAGGCATCGCCAAAATTACGATTGCCCGCCGCGATCACGCCCCGAATCAGTACCCGGTTATGAGGATCGTTCAGAAAGCGGATCACCTGGCGAGGTACTGCTCCTGCCGTACCGCCGCCGCCATAGCTGGGCACCACCAGAATGTAAGGTTCGTCTACCTGAATGCGCTCCCGCTCGTTGAGCGGAATACGCACCGCTGGCAGCCCGAGGCGCTCAATAAAGCGCAGCGTGTTTTCTGAGCTGCTGGAGAAGAAGACCAGCCCACTCATGCACGCGTGGCCTGAGCGCTCAGGCGGTTAATCATGTCCGGGCGAAAGCCAGACCAGCTGGTATCACCGGCAACCACCACCGGAAGCTGACGAAATCCCTGTTCGCGCAGGGTATCCGCGGCATCGGGCACCAGGTCGATATTTACCATCTCAAACGCCACGCCTCGGCTCTCCATCGCCCGTTTGGTGGCGTGGCACTGAACACAATCGTTACGAGTGTAAATAATAATGCTCATGATTCGTATTTCCATTTAGAATGAGAAAACGGCGCGAGTTAACGCGTCATAGAGTGTATGTCTTTCTAAAGAGAATACTAGATGTAGTTGATAAAAGATTCAACCATACAAGATATGGGAAATTCAGATTAATGTTGCCCTGATGATGAGCACAGCGGGGCAGGGCGGGCTGTACGGGTTTTTCAGGCTTACAGGCATAAAAAAGCCCCGGCGCCTGAGGCTACCGGGGTTGAGAATGCGGGCTTACTTACGCAGGCTGAGCAGGGCTCCGACAAAAATGCCGACCGCCGCGACGGTTCCCAGCGTACACAGTGGTTTTTCACGTACGAAGGTCGTAGCACAGCTTGCCATGTCGCAGGCCGCCTGCGTAGCGCGTGAACGTCCGTTCATACGGGCGCGGGTTTCACGGAGCAGAGACTGAGCCTTACGTTTCGCAGCATCTGCTTCATCCTTCGCATCGGATCCCCAGGATTTCAGCACTTCCTCAAGCGTGTCCGCTAATTGGCTGACATCATTACGAATATCCTGCGCGTCGTCGTTAATATCGTTTCGGTTCGGTCTGTTAAACATACGATCCTCCGTAATTTTGTGTTCCCGTTTAGTTTAGTTCAGAAATTTAATATCTGAAGCGCGTCACGCGTTATCCGCCAGTTTATGGACTATTCTGAAAGCCCTGCTAATGCTGATTACTGTAAGGTTGCCGGGCAGGAAAAGATAACGAGGAAAAGATATGTATTTACGACCTGACGAGGTGGCACGCGTTCTTGAAAAAGAGGGATTCACCATGGATGAGGTGACGCCAAAAGCGTATGGATATCGCCGCGGCGAGAATTATGTTTATGTTAATCGTGAAGCCAGGATGGGACGTACCGCTCTCATTATTCACCCGACGCTGAAAGACAGAAGTCTGTCATTTGCTGAGCCTGCCTCGGATATTAAAACCTGCGACCACTATCAGCAATTTCCGCTCTATTTAGGCGGTGAACGGCATGAGCATTATGGTATTCCGCACGGTTTCAGTTCGCGTATGGCGCTGGAGCGGTTTCTGAAGGGACTGTTTGGCGACGTACAGTAAATCTGCGACTGGCTTTCGCCAGTCGCTTCACATTACGCTTTTACCTGGCCGTACTGGCTGACCTTAAACAGGCGGCGGCAGTAGTCGAGGAAATAGCCGTATACCGCACCCATCAGCATTGATACCACGATATTCGAACTGACCGCTGCGGCGATCTGGTGCCAGTCCGCGCCCACTGTCAGGAGAATAGCCACGTAGACCGGCGACTGGAACGTGACGTACGCCAGCACGTCGGCAAGATTTTTCATCCAGCCCGCCGGGCTGATGCGGCGCGCGAAACGCATGACGGCATCGCGGTATAGCCCGTAAGGCCATGCGATAATAATATTGACCGGGATCGCCACCAGACGAGAAGAAAGTGACTGCTCGAAGGTCATTCCGGAGAGGAATATTTCAATCAGCATGTTCACAACGGAACAGTAGACAACCATCGCGAAAGTATCCGCCACCGCGTGGCGCAGGCGAGATTGCGGCGAGAACATGTCTGAACTCCTTGAGAAGAACGCAGTGGAATCGGTTTTCCTTCAGCGGCTAGTGCTTTAGGTTGGTTTGTTTGAGGTGTATAGCGTATATCTCTATGTTTGAACTAACAACTAGTGATTAATTTTTATTTACTCGCCTTTTGTCCACAATATTCTCTAAAATTGGTTGTTTTTTATCCGGTTCGTTATAATCTGTCTCATCAAATGTTTTACTTATATAAATCAGTGTCTTAGATGTTTTGCTTTTGACGCAGAAATCCACTCCCCTGATGATAGCGCAGTATGCTGTGATTTGGATTAAAGTTGACCATTTATATTGATTCGGTGATTAGATCTACGTGTTTCCCGCCAATGCTATGCGCTATTATTAACGGCGATATTTAAATATATTTACATTTATGCCCGTTTGGACCTTTGGGTAGATATTTCAACTGAAATGAATTATTCTTGGGGCGATTTATCTATTTACCCCAAAGAAAAGGTTTTCAATAATATGTCTTTGACGTTACAGAATCTTAATAATATCCGAACCCTGCGCGCGATGGCGCGAGAATTAACCCTGGACGTTCTTGAGGAAATGCTGGAAAAGGTCAGGGTCGTTACTGAAGAAAAACGCAATGAGCTGGCGGAATTAGAGCAGCAGCGCGCTGAACAGCAGGAAAAAATTAATACCCTGCTGGAACTGATGAAAGCCGATGGTATTTCTCCGACTGACCTGCTGGGTTCAGAACTGGCGCAGGCGGGTAAACCGACTAAAAAGCGTAAACCGCGTGAAGCGAAATATCGCTTTATTGACCAGAACGGTGAAGAAAAAACGTGGACCGGCCAAGGCCGCACGCCGAAGCCTATTGCCAGCGCACTGGCAGAGGGTAAATCACTGGATGATTTTCTGATCTAATACGTGGACCGGGCGGAACAAGCCGCCCGGTTGTCTGTTCAGCAGACGCCGAAATCACCTTCTTCGGTATACGGCGCCAAATCGGCCGCTTTCAGCGTATATTTCTCGCCTTGTTCATTGCTGGCCTGTACCGCCACCACGTTTTCACCGTTCACTTCGAGCACTTTCAGCTTTGGGCCGCCTTTTAGCGGTTGCACATAATCACCGACAGAAAACATATAACCTCCTCATCGTTTTAGCGATCTTCACCTTAGCCGACGTCTGATGTCGGGTACAGCGTAATTCATTGATTACTGCTTATGAGGTATGACGGTTCCACGGCATCACTTTCAGCAACCGTGCCATACCGCAAAAACCTGTCACACCGGCGAACAGCAGCCCGGCACCGACGAAACCGCTCAGCAGGAAAAAGCCGCTGGAGACGCTATAACCCAGCACCACGCCGCAGAGGATCAGCAGCCCGGCGGCAATTTGTACCTGCCGCATCAGCGGGAGCGGCTGGGATTTATCTTCAACGGTCAGCAGCCCGGCCTGCTTCCAGCCCTGAATGCCCCCCTCAACCACGAAGGCCTGAGCCGGCAACGCTGCCTGCGCAAGTCGCGCAGCATTGTTTGATGTCCGTGTCCCGGACTGACAGTGGAAAATCACCGTTTCACCAGGGGCAGCGTTGAGCCCGCCGGGTAAAGAATCCAGCGGTATGGAGCGTGCTGCCGGAATATGCTCGCGGGCATACTCATCGGGATCGCGAATATCAATCAGTTTTGCGCCTTCTTTAATAAGCGCGTTCGCCTGCTGTGGCGAAATAAGAGAAAGAGACATGGTGTTTCCTTACGGTCAATTTATGAGTAGTAGAACATTTAAGGAAGGGCTTAAGCCAGTGTAAAGAGGGTAAAGGCAGGTAAAAGCGCGAGAGACGAATGGCAGTAACCCGTAAACTGGCTATGCTTAGAGAAATGTCTCTTTTTAATTTTCAATTGGTTAGCTTGCACGGAGTGATTATGGGTTTTTGGCGCGTTGTTTTTACGATTATTCTCCCGCCGCTGGGCGTGCTGCTTGGCAAGGGACTGGGCTGGGCGTTTATTCTGAACATCCTTCTGACCATCCTGGGTTACTTCCCGGGCCTTATCCACGCGTTTTGGGTGCAGACGAAAAACTAAGCACGCCACAGTAAATCACTGTATATACCGGTTAACACGCCTTCCGGGCCAAACTGCTGTTTGATCCAGCGCGTCACCTGGCCGGTCGCCGCATGCTGCGTGGCGAGCAGCATGCGCGAGTCCTGACGCGGATTGTTAATACGCCGCGTGATGAGCAGACCGTCTTCCATCGCTTCTCTTGCCATGTATTCCGGCAAAAAGCCAATCCCTTCCCCCAGAATCTGGCACTGGCACTTGGTGTTGAAATCCGGCACCAGAATCGCCTCCTGCCCGTGCAGCAGCCAGCCGACCTTCTTGTTGATGGTATGCGCGGTATCTTCCACCATGATGTTGGGGTACAGGCGCAACTGGCTCTCCGCTATCGGTTCGGGAACAAAGGCGAGGGGATGTTCCGGCGCGATGGCAAACACCCAGCGAATGGCGCCAATTTCGGTGTAATCAATCCCGCCGCCGTCCAGCAGCGTATCCGGCGCGCCAATCGCGATGTTGGCCTGATTGTTGATGATCGAATCCCAGACGCCGTTATACACCTCGGTCGTCACCGTGATCTGGCAGGTGGGAAACTGCTTTTTCAGCACCTGCAGCAAACGCGCGGTATGGCGCGGCGTATACAAGAGCTGATTAATGCAGATGCGCACTCGCGCCTCGATGCCCTGCGAAATGGTATCAATCCCGCGCTTGATGGCGTGGAAGTCATTCAGCAGGTCGGTGGCTTTACGGTAAAAATAAAACCCGGACTCCGTCAGCTCGATGCTGCGCGTGTTGCGCACAAACAGCACCACGTCCAGCCCGGTCTCCATGCGTTTAATGGTGTAGCTAATGGCGGAGGTCGTCACACCCAGCTCGGCGGCGGCTTTGCTGAAGCTGCCGAAGCGTGCCGCGGTGGTGAAGGCCAGCAGGTTCTCTTCGGTAAAGATGGAATTCATATCACAGCATCCTCAGCCATCAGTTTTGAACATATTTTAACAGCGCCGTTACATCATATTTGAAGTGTGTCACAGTTCTGACTATTTACGCGGAGCCGCGTCCTGCAAGGCTTTTACAACCATAAGGATAATGCTGCCTGAGGCGCTAAAAAGCGGTAAACCATAAGAAAAAGGTTGCACAGACGCACGTTTTAGCCTGACTGTTGAATTTAACTCAACAATGAATTGCGTGTCGATGAATCATTTTTAAGCGGATTCTTTTGTGACCAGGCTGTTGCTATTCTCAGGTCATCAGAAGTGAAACATTGGGAGACTGAATATGTCTGCAAACGCACTCGTTACGGAATTTCTGCTGGCGGCAGAAGAGGGCAACATCGACGCGCTAAAAGCCTGCCTGGATAACGGCGTGGATATTAACGCCACCAATCGCCAGAAAAGAACCGCCATTATTATTGCCAGCCTGAAAAAGCATTATGCCTGCGTGGAATTATTAATTGCCGCCGGCGCGGATATTGATAAACAGGACCAGACCTGTTTTAACCCCTTCCTGATAAGCTGCCTGACTAATGATTTAACCCTGCTGCGCATCGTTCTTCCGGCGAATCCGGATCTAGACCGTCTGACGCGCTTCGGCGGCGTGGGCATTACCCCTGCCAGTGAAAAAGGCCACGTTGAAATCGTGCGCGAGCTGCTGGAAAAAACCGATATTAACGTCAACCACACTAACTTTGTCGGCTGGACGCCGCTGCTGGAAGCCATCGTGCTGAATGACGGCGGCGCAAAGCAGCAGGAAATTGTGAAGCTGCTGCTGGATCACGGCGCGAATCCGCACATGACCGATAAATACGGCAAAACCCCGCTCGAACTGGCGCGGGAAAAAGGCTTCAACGCGATAGCAGACCTGCTGCTGGCGGCAGGCGCATAGCGCAGTTGGCCAGCCACTTCCGGCTGGCCGTTAATTCAAACAGTATTTTTACCGACGTGCATTCTGCGCGACGGCGGCCCCCTTTTATCCGTATTCAGGAGAAAACAATGCCAACCAAAATCGTTATAAAAAAGAACACGTATTTCGATTCGGTTTCCTTAATGTCGGTTTCCACCAAAGCCAATAAATTGCCGGGCGTCGAACAGGCGTTTGTGGCAATGGCGACGGAAATGAATAAAGGCGTTCTGAAAAATCTCGGGCTGCTCACGCCGGAATTAGCGGAAGCCAAAAATGGCGACCTGATGATCGTGATTAAAGGCGACGCGGCGAACGATGAAACGCTGGCGGAAATAGAAGCCTTATTTACACGCAAAGCGAGCAGCGGCGGCCATGAAGCACGCTACGCGACGATTGCCAGCGCCAAGACCCATCGCCCGGACAGCAACCTGGCGGTCATTTCTGTCAACGGCACCTTTGCCGCCCGCGAAGCGCGTCAGGCGCTGGAAAACGATCTTAACGTGATGCTGTTCTCCGATAACGTGTCGCTGGACGACGAGCTGGCGCTGAAGCAGCTGGCGCATGAGAAAGGGCTGCTGATGATGGGGCCAGACTGCGGGACCGCCATCATCAACGGTGCGGGGCTGTGCTTCGCCAACGCGGTACGTCGCGGGCCGATTGGGATCGTTGGCGCCTCCGGCACCGGCAGCCAGGAGCTGAGCGTGCGCATTCACGAGTTCGGCGGCGGCGTGTCGCAGCTAATCGGCACCGGCGGGCGCGATCTCAGCGAGAAAATCGGCGGCCTGATGATGCTCGACGCCATCGACATGCTTGAGGCGGACGAGGGCACTCAGGTGATTGCGCTCATCTCCAAGCCGCCTGCGCCAGCGGTGGCAGAAAAGGTGCTGGCCCGCGCCAGAGCCTGCCGCAAGCCGGTGGTTGTTTGCTTCCTCGGCCGCAGCGAACCGCCCGCCGATGAAGACGGCCTGCAGTTTGCGCGTGGCACCAAAGAGGCGGCGCTGAAGGCGGTGCTGCTTACCGGCATTAAAAAAGAGTCCCTGGATCTGCATCCGCTCAACTGGCCTTTGATTGAAGAGGTGCGCGCCCGCCTGACCCCGCAGCAGAAGTACATTCGCGGCCTGTTCTGCGGCGGCACCCTGTGCGACGAAGCGATGTTTGCCGCGCTGGAGAAGTTCGACGATGTCTGGAGCAATATCCAGCCCGATCCGGCTAAGCGCCTGAAGGACATCAGCGTCAGCCAGGCCCACACCTTCCTTGACTTCGGTGACGACGACTTCACCAACGGCAAACCGCACCCAATGATCGACCCGACCAACCGCATCAGCCGCCTGCTACAGGAGGCGCGCGATCCGCAGGTGGGCGTCATCGTGATGGACTTCGTGCTCGGCTTCGGCGCGCACGAGGATCCGGTGGGGGTGATGATCGACGCGATCAAAGAGGCACAGGCGATCGCGAGAGCCGATAACCGTCCGCTGGAGATCCTCGGCTACGTGCTCGGCACCGACCAGGATCCGCAGTCGCTGGCGCAGCAGTGCCAGCGGCTGACCGACGCAGGCGTCATCTGGGCCAGCAGCAGCACCAACACCGGATTACTGGCACGCGAATTTGTTTGCAAAGGGGAGAACGCATAATGACCACTTTATTCAACCAGCCGCTTAACGTCATTAACGTCGGCATTGCGATGTTCAGCGACGACCTCAAAAAGCAGCACGTTCCCGTGACCCAGCTCGACTGGACGCCGCCGGGGCAGGGCAATATGCAGGTTGTTGAAGCGCTCGACCAGCTGGCAGAGAAACCGCTGGCGGAGAAGATCGCTGCCGCGAACAAAATCGCCCTTGAGCGCATCATCCAGTCTCACCCGGTGCTGGTGGGCTATGACCAGGCAATTAACGTAGTGCCGGGCATGACCCGCACCACCATTCTGCACGCCGGTCCGCCCGTCGCATGGGAAAACATGTGCGGGGCGATGAAGGGCGCGGTTACCGGTGCGCTGGTATTTGAAGGGCTGGCGACGGATCTGGAGGATGCCGCAAGGCTGGCGGCTTCAGGCGAGATCACCTTCTCGCCGTGCCACGAGCACGACTGCGTGGGCTCCATGGCGGGCGTCACCTCCGCGTCGATGTTTATGCACATTGTTGAAAACAAAACCTACGGTAACCGGGCGTTCACCAACCTCAGCGAGCAGATGGCGAAGATCCTGCGCATGGGGGCTAACGACCAGAGCGTGATCGACCGCCTGAACTGGATGCGCGACGTGCTCGGCCCGATGCTGCGCGACGCGATGAATATCATCGGCGAAATCGACCTGCGCCTGATGCTGGCCCAGGCGCTGCACATGGGCGACGAGTGCCACAACCGCAACAACGCCGGCACCACGCTGCTGATCCAGGCGCTGACGCCGGGGCTGATTCAGGCGGGCTACCCGGTGGAGCAGCAGCGCGAGGTGTTTGAGTTTGTCGCCAGCAGCGACTACTTCTCCGGCCCGACGTGGATGGCGATGTGTAAAGCCGCGCTGGATGCCGCTCACGGCATTGAATATAGCACCGTGGTTACCACCATGGCGCGCAACGGCTACGAGTTCGGCCTGCGCGTTTCCGGCCTGCCGGGACAGTGGTTCACCGGCCCGGCGCAGCAGGTGATTGGCCCGATGTTCGCAGGCTACAAGCCGGAAGACTCCGGGCTGGACATTGGCGACAGCGCCATCACCGAAACCTACGGCATCGGCGGCTTTGCGATGGCGACGGCACCGGCCATCGTTGCGCTGGTGGGCGGCACGGTGGAGGAAGCCATCGACTTCTCGCGCCAGATGCGCGAAATCACCCTCGGCGAGAACCCGAACGTCACCATTCCGCTGCTGTCGTTTATGGGCATTCCAACCGCCATCGACATCACCAGAGTGGCGGGCAGCGGCATTCTGCCGGTGATCAACACCGCCATAGCCCACAAGGACGCGGGCATCGGCATGATTGGGGCGGGCATCGTTCACCCGCCGTTTAGCTGTTTTGAAAAGGCGCTGTTGACCTTCCGCGATCGCTACGTTCTATAAGGTATGCATCCATGAAAAACATGAAACTGGAGTGGAAAAGAGGTGACTGGGCGGCCTATTTCGGGTTGATGACCAACAACCTGACTAATTTGCTGACCATGATGGGGCTGCTCATTTTTGTCGTCGGCATCCCGAAGGAGATTGTTTATGGACGCATCGCGCCGGCCTTCGGGCTGGCGGTGCTGGTAGCGAGCTTATGCTACACATGGTTTGGCCTGCAAATGGCGCGCGCCACCGGACGTACGGACGTCACCGCGCTGCCGTCCGGCCCGAGCGCACCCTCGATTTTTACCGTGACCTTCCTGGTCCTGATGCCCGTCTACCAGCAAACCGGCGATGCGGATTTCGCGATTCAGATTGGCCTGGTGTGGTGCTTTGTGGAAGCAATGATCCTCGCGGGCGGCTCGTTCCTGGGGGAGACCATCCGCAAGATGATCCCGCGTACCGTGCTGCTGTCATGCCTGTCCGGTCTTGGCCTGCTGCTGCTGGCGATGAACCCAATGTTGCAGGCGTTCGAAGCGCCCACCGTGTCGTTCATCGTTCTGCTGCTGATCTTCATTAACTGGTTCGGTAAAAAGCCGATTTTCGCCAAAATCCCGACCGGCCTGCTGCTGCTGATTGCCGGAACAGCGCTGGCGTGGATTTCCGGACTGCAAAGCCCGGATGCCATTAAGGCGTCCATGTCATCCTTCGGCTTTAACCCGCCGGAGGTGCACGTGGACAGCTTTATGCAGGGCCTTCCGCACGCGCTGCCGTATCTGGCGTCCGCCGTACCGCTGGGGCTGGCGAACTACATCTTTGACCTGGAGAACATCGAAAGTGCCCATGCGGCGGGGGATGAGTACCCGACCCGCAAGGTGATGCTGGCGAACGGCCTGGCTTCCATGCTCGGCTGCCTGATGGGCAACCCGTTCCCGGTCACGGTCTACGTGGGCCATCCCGGCTGGAAGGCGATGGGGGCGAGCATCGGCTACACGCTGGCGTCCGGCGTGACCATGTTCATCGTGCCGCTGTTCGGGCTGGGGGCCTTTATGCTCGCCATCATACCGATGACCGCTATCGTGCCGATTCTGGTGTTTATCGGCGTCGTCACCGCCAACCAGGTGGTGCGGGAAACGCCGAAAGTGGAGGTGCCCGTCATCTTTATCTGCCTGTTCCCGTGGATCGCTAACTGGGCGCTGACCATGATGAACAGCGTGATGAGCGCGGCGGGAACCAGCGCGGCGAAAATTGGCACCGACGTGCTGCACAGCAAAGGGATCTACTACGAGGGGCTGATGCACCTCGGCAACGGTGCGCCGCTCGCCAGCATGCTCTGGGGCTGTATCGCTATCTTCGCCATCATTAACAAACCGCTGCGCGGGGCCGCCGCCGCCGCAGGAGGCGCGCTGCTGGCGCTGTTTGGCGTGATCCACGCGCCAGTGGTGGGCTTTGCCGAGGGCAGTTCCCTGATGTTCGTCACGGCCTACCTGATGATGGGCGGCATGTTTGTGGTGAAGCATTTCCTCGACAGCCGCGAAGTTGCGAGCGCTGAAGTTACTGTTGCGAAGGAAAACGTATGAAAGAGCTAATGGTCGTCGCCATCGGCGGCAACAGCATTATCAAAGACAACGCCAGCCAGTCGGTTGAACATCAGGCGCAGGCGGTCAAAGCGGTGGCCGAGTCGGTGCTTGAAATGCTGGCCTCCGACTATGACATCGTCCTCACCCACGGCAACGGCCCGCAGGTGGGGCTGGATCTGCGCCGCGCCGAGATCGCCCACGAGCGGGAAGGGCTGCCGCTGACCCCGCTGGCAAACTGCGTGGCGGATACCCAGGGCGGCATCGGCTACCTGATCCAGCAGGCGCTCAACAACCGCCTGGCGGCGCGTGGCGAGCAAAAGGCGGTCACGGTCGTCACCCAGGTGGAGGTGGATAAAAACGATCCCGGCTTTACGCACCCGACAAAACCGATCGGCGCGTTCTTCAGCGAGGCGCAGCGCGACGAGCTACAGCTCGCGCACCCGGACTGGCATTTTGTCGAGGATTCAGGCCGGGGCTATCGCCGCGTGGTGGCCTCGCCCCAGCCGCTGCGCATCGTCGAGGCGGATGCGATTAAGGCGCTAACGCAGAAAGGTTTTGTGGTCATCGGCGCGGGCGGCGGAGGCATTCCCGTGGTGCGCAGCGAGCAGGGGGATTATCAGAGCGTGGATGCGGTTATCGATAAAGATCTCTCCACCGCGCTGCTGGCCCGTGAGATTTGCGCCGACGTGCTGGTGATAACCACCGGCGTGGAGAAAGTCTGCGTTAACTTCGGCAAGCCAGACCAGCAGACGCTGGACACTGTCAATGTAGCGCAGATGACGCGCTACATGGATGAAGGACACTTTCCGGCGGGCAGCATGCTGCCCAAAATCGTCGCCTCGCTGGCATTTTTACGCCACGGCGGCAGGCGCGTGATCATCACCTCGCCGGACTGCCTGCCCGCGGCGCTGCGCGGTGAAACGGGTACCCACATTGTTAATGAAGGAAGATAAGATGAGTGAAAACAAAAGCCGCCGCGAGTTTATCAGCCAGAGCGGCAAAATGGTCACCGCCTGTGCGCTGTTTGGCGCAACCGGCTCCGTGGCGTATGCTGCCGACACTGCAAAGGCAACCTGCGAGATGGGGAAACCGATGAAGATCATCGCGAAACATTACTATCTGGACAACGTGCTGCTGGAGGCCGGGTTCAACTTCGAGGGCAGCGTGGCGACGAGCACCCGCACCGAGCTGAAAACGCTGGAGATCAAATACGGGAAAATTGTCGCCCTGCGCGATAACGGCAGCCACGCCGACGCGACCCTGCCGCACTACGACGCGGGTAAAAAGCTGATGCTTCCGGCGATGCGCGACATGCACATTCACCTGGATAAAACCTTCTACGGCGGCCCGTGGCGCTCCCTGAACCGTCCGGCGGGCACCACCATTCAGGACATGATCCGCCTGGAGCAGAAGCTGCTGCCGGAGTTACAGCCCTACACGCAAGAACGCGCCGAAAAGCTGATCGATCTGATCCAGTCGAAAGGGTCCACCATCGCCCGCAGCCACTGCAATATTGAGCCGGTTTCCGGCCTGAAAAACCTGGAAAATTTGCAGGCGGTGCTGGCGCGCCGCAGCGCAGGTTTTGACTGCGAAATCGTTGCCTTCCCGCAGCACGGCCTGCTGCTCTCCAACGCTGAAAAGCTGATGCGCGAGGCGATGCAGGCGGGGGCGCACTACGTAGGCGGGCTGGACCCAACCAGCGTTGACGGCGCGATGGAGAAATCGCTCGATACCATGTTCCAGATTGCGCTGGACTACGACAAAGGGGTGGATATTCACCTGCACGAAACCAGCCCGGCGGGCGTGGCGGCGGTGAACTACATGGTGGAAACCGTGGAGAAAACACCGGAGCTGAAGGGGAAGCTGACCATCAGCCACGCCTTCGCGCTGGCGACGCTCAACGAGCAGCAGGTGGATGAGATTGCCACCCGCATGGCGGCGCAGCAGGTGACCATCGCCTCCACCGTGCCGATTGGCACCCTGCACATGCCGCTGAAGCAGCTGCGGGAGAAGGGCGTGTTTGTTATGACCGGCACCGACAGCGTGATCGACCACTGGTCGCCGTACGGTCTGGGGGACATGCTGGAGAAAGCCAATCTGTACGCCCAGCTCTATATTCGCCCGAACGAGCAGACGCTCTCCCGCGCGCTCGGCATCGCCACCGGCGACGTGCTGCCGCTGAACGATAAAGGTGAACGCGTATGGCCGAAAGCGCAGGACGACGCCAGCTTTGTGCTGGTGGACGCCTCCTGTTCCGCCGAGGCGGTGGCGCGCATTTCTCCGCGGACCGCGACGTTCCACAAGGGGAATCTCGTCTGGGGTGTTGTTGGCTAAAAGCGATCCGGGTGGCGCTGCGCTTATCGGGTCAACATGGGATCGTAGGTCGGGTAAGGTGAAACCGCCACCCGACAATGCAGTATACTGCTATGCACATTCTTAAAGAGGGATCTGCCATGGCACAAAACATCTACGACAACCCGGCGTTTTTTGAAGGCTACGCTCAGCTTCCGCGTTCGGTGCACGGGCTGGACGGTGCGCCTGAGTGGCCTGCGCTCAAGGCAATGCTGCCTGATTTAACCGGCAAAGCGGTTATCGATCTCGGCTGCGGTTACGGCTGGTTCTGCCGCGCGGCGCGCGAGCTGGGCGCGTCTGACGTTACGGGCGTCGATATCTCAGAAAAAATGCTTGCCCGCGCGGCTGAACTGACGGATGACGTACAGATTCACTATCAGCGTAGCGATCTGGAATCTCTTCAGCTTCGCGAAAACAGTCTCGATCTGGTCTACAGCTCGCTGGCGCTACACTACCTGCCGGAGCTGGACACGCTATTCGCCAACGTTCATCGCGCGCTAAAACCGGGTGGCAGCCTGGTCTTCTCGATGGAGCACCCAATTTACACCTGCGCCACCCGTCAGGGCTGGCTGACCGACGACAGTGGCGAGCGGTTCTGGGGCGTGAACCATTATCAGGACGAAAGCCAGCGCGTCAGCAACTGGCTGGCGGATGGAGTGATTAAATACCACCGCACGCTGGGCACCACGCTTAACGCGCTGGTCAAGGCGGGATTAACGATAAGTGAAGTCAATGAGTGGGGACCAACGCAGGCGCAGATTGACGCCTGGCCTGCATTGTCCGAAGAGGCGGAGCGCCCGATGCTGGTGCTGATGTCCGCCCGTAAGGCTCAGTAACCTACCTTATACACCCGCCCGCTCTGCACCCCTTCCACGCTGCGGCGGTAGGCCTGGGCCACGGTCGCGGCGGGAACGCTTTCAAAGCCAGGGAAGAACCCGTCATATGCTTCGGCGGATTCCGTCAGTACCGTTGGGCTAATCAGGTTAATGCGGATCCCG
Source organism: Enterobacter bugandensis (assembly GCF_900324475.1). Classification (NCBI taxonomy): domain Bacteria; kingdom Pseudomonadati; phylum Pseudomonadota; class Gammaproteobacteria; order Enterobacterales; family Enterobacteriaceae; genus Enterobacter; species Enterobacter bugandensis. The sequence continues at coordinate 3,663,968 of NZ_LT992502.1, read as the reverse complement.
CGCGGCAGTTCGCAAGCTGCGGCGCGGACAAACCCTTCCAGCGCCGCATTGACCGTGGTGGCATTTACGCCCTGCGCAATCGGCTCGTGCGCCACAATCCCGCTTATCAGCGTAATCGAGCCGCCTTCGTTCAGATAATGCTGGCCGGTCAGCGCCAGACGCACCTGCCCGAGCAGCTTGTCCTGCAGGCCCTGGTTGAAGTCGCTGTCCTTCATGGTCGCGAGCGGACCAAAGTAGAGACCACCGCTGGCGGAGACAATCGCATCCACCGGGCCGATTTTCTCAAACAGCGCCTGCACGCTCGCCTGCGAGGTGATATCCACCTGGTAGTCGCCCCGCGTGCGACCCACGCGGATGACCTCGTGACGACGGCTTAACTCTTCGGTTACGGCTCGACCGACCGTACCGCTGGCACCAATAATGACGATTTTCATATCCGACTCCTCATGTTGTGAGCCCTCATTCTTTAATAAATAAAAAGTCAGATAAACTGGGCTAAAGTTAGATGATTGCTAACCAGGGGTTTGGAATATGGATAAGCTTCGCGGCATGGAGACGTTTATCGCGGTGGTAGAGAGCGGCAGCTTCACCGGCGCGGCGGCGCGGTTGGAGATGTCGGCGGTGATGGTCGGGAAATATATTGCGCTGCTCGAATCTCAGCTCGGCACGCGGCTGCTGGAGCGCAATACCCGTCGCCAGAGCCTGACCGACGCCGGACGCGTTTATTTCGAAGAGGCCAGGCGCGTGCTGGAGCAGGTCTCGATTGCCGAAAGCGCGGTTGAACGGCTGCGCGCGACGCCCGCCGGCACCCTGCGCGTCACCGCCCCCACGTCGTTTGGCGGCTGCGCGATCGCCCCTCTGACGGCTACATTTTTGCAGCGCTACCCGGAAGTGCGTATCGAACTGGATCTCACCAACCGGATGGTCGATCTGGTGGAAGAGGGGGTCGATCTGGCCATTCGCATTGGCGATATCCGCAATGACGATCTGGTGGCGAAATATCTGTGTCCCTACAACATGGTGATCTGCGCCGCGCCGGATTATCTGGCGCGACACGGCACGCCGCAGACGCCCGCCGATCTGGTGGATCATCTGTGCCTGTCGCACACGGTGTGGACCGCGCGCAACGAGTGGCGGCTGCCGGGTGCGGAAGGGGAGGTGCGCTGGAAGCGGGATGCGATCTTAAGATGCAACGACGGCTACGGCTTACGCATGGCTGCGCGAGCCGGGGCAGGGCTGCTGCTGCAACCGGAAGTGCTGGTGGCGGAAGAGCTGGCAAGCGGCAGGCTGGTGCGTGTGCTGGAGCCATTCACGCCCGCGCCGAGGCCGGTGCATTTACTGTGGCGTCAGGATTTGCGTCCCCTCCCTAAGCTAACGGAATTTATTGCTCATATTCTGCTAAGATTGGGCACAATATAAAAAAAGAAGGTAATCAAAGAATGTCTGCAAACAAACTCGCCAGCAGCGCGCAGGGCCTGCAATCATCTGCCATCCGTGAATTATTAAAACATAGCAAAATGGCGGGCGTGATTTCGCTGGGCGGCGGTATTCCCAATCCGGACCTGTTCGATCGCGAAGGGCTTAAAATTGCCGCCGATGCCGTGTTGTCACAGAATTTTGGCGAGGCGTTCCAGTATGGCCTGACGGAAGGTGTACCGGGGCTGCGCGAAGAAATTAAACGCATCTGCGAGGGGCGCGGCATCGCCTGTAAGGCCGATGACGTGGTCATTACTTCCGGCTCTCAACAATCTCTGGACGTGCTGGCGCGTGCGTTAATTAATCCGGGCGATACGGTTGTCGTTGAACGTCCTACCTATCTCGCCGCGCTGCAGGTCTTTGGCCTGGCACAGGCGAATTTTGAATCCGTCGGCACCGACGGCGACGGCATGAAGGTCGATGAACTTGAAGCGCTGGTGGCGAAGAAAACCATCAAGGCGGTTTATATCGTTCCAACCTTTGGTAACCCTGGCGGCGTAACGCTTTCCGAAGCGCGCCGTAAACAGCTGGTGGAATTATCAAAGCGCCATGATTTCGTGATTATCGAAGACGATCCGTACAGCGAAATTAACTACACCGATGACGTGTTCCGACCGCTTATTGCCCATGCGAAAGATATCGGCAATGAAGATAACGTGGTGTACACCTCTACCTTCTCCAAAATCCTCGCGCCGGGCACCCGCGTGGGCTGGGTGCTGGTGCCGGAATGGCTGAAGCGCGCGGTGGTGAACCTCAAGCAAACCACCGATCTGCACACCAGCACGCTGTCCCAGCTGATGACCTACGAGTACCTGAAAACCGGGCGTCTGGCGAACCAGATTAAAATGATCCGCGAGGCCTATCGCCAGAAATACCAGACGTTTGCAACGGAACTGGAAGCCGAGCTGGGCGATGTGATGTCGTTCCACAAGCCGAAGGGCGGGATGTTCCTGTGGGCAAAAATGAACAACGGCATGAATACGACGAAATGGCTGGAAAAAACCTTAAGCAACGGCGTGGTGTTTGTACCGGGCGAGTTCTTCTACTGCAACGAACCGGACCCGACAACGCTGCGCATGTCATTCGTCACCCCAACGGATGAGCAGCTTAAAGAAGCGGTTCGACGCCTGAAGATCTCCCTGTAACAGAGCGCGCATAACGGCAGTTGCCGTTGTGCGCGCAGGGTGAGCTTATTGCGTGGCGTGGGCGAGCGCGCGGTCTGAAGCATCGCCGCCGATCGTCTGCGTCACTTCATGGATACGACAGATTTTCCCCTCGCGCAGTGCGGCAAACATATACACCTCTAATTCCGCCTGGCGACCATCTGGATACGTCACCGTAGCCCAGTGCCGGTCTGCTAAAAGATTCTCGTGACAGGCCAGCTCTTCTACCCTGAATGCGATCGCGCGGATCTGCGAGCGGACGTGGTTCAGGTGCTGCACAAAACCCCGAAAATCAAGCGCGTGACCATCCGTGTACTGCTGGTAATCGGGCGTGAACACCTCTGCGGGATCTAATTCGCCTTTGAACAAGCGGCTTAACAGGCACGCCATTTTTTCGCGCTGTAGGGTATTGTCAGGCTGGGCTATCAGGGTTGTGATGATGCTCATGTTGGCTCCTTGTGTAGTTGAGACACCATTATCCTTGACAGTCGACGGCGCAGTTTCTGTAATACGTCGATGAATAACGATTTTCGGCCAGGTTAAGATGATCGGTACAGAGACGCTCCGTCATCCCGGCGGTTACCGCACCGCGTGGCACAGCCATCCCACCGGACAGCTCTGGCGTATTGCAACGGGGCTGCTGGTGATTGAGACCCAACAGGGGCGTTCGGTTGTACCCGCAAACCATATTGGCTGGATCCCGCCGGGCCAGCAGCACGCCGCCTTTTCTGAAAGCGCGATAGAAGGCTGCGCTATCTATCTTGACCCTGCGTGCTGTGCAATGCTTCCCGATGCCCCCGCGCTGTTCGAGCCCGACGATCTCACTCATGCACTGTTTTCCCGCTTAAGCGTTGCAGAAAACGAGTACGATCCGCGAAAGCTCACCCTGCTGCTGGATGAGCTTGCCCTGACGCCTCAGGTGCGCTTTTATCTGCCCGTACCGACGGATCCGCGTCTGAAGAAGGTGGTCAGCCACTTGCTGCAGTGTGTCGATGATAATCAAACGGTCAACAGCCATGCCAGCCATGCCGGGATGAGCGTGCGTACGTTTAACCGTCGATTTAGCGCCCAGACGGGAATGAATTTCGTCAACTGGCGGCAGCTGGCGCGCGTCATGCAGGCAATGGAGTGGCTGGCGGCGGGGAAGCCGGTGGGATGGATTGCGCTGTCCTGCGGCTACAGCAGCGTCAGCGCATTTATTGAAGTTTTCAGATTGTGGACCGGTAAAACGCCGGGACAGTGGGGGATTAAAGGTGGCGCTGTAGAGCCGGTTTGATTCAGGCCACATCCGGCTGGCCTGATTTCCTTTTTGCCATGATTTCTGCAATCGTTTTTATACGGCTCAACTCCTCCTGAGTCCGGGAATTAGTTTGTGCTTCCCAGACGTCGACGTTTAGCTGCAGGTTCAACCAGAATTCAATGGTGGTATCGAATGCCTTGGCCAGTCTGATTGCCATATCGGCCGTCAGTTTACGATTATTATTAACGAGAGCACTGATGGTGTTACGGTGCACGTTAAGCATTTCCGCGAGATCGCTAATTTTCAGATTGAGCGGCTCAAGATATTCATACTGCAACACATCGCCCGGCGAAGTCTATCGCTCCCTCAGCGCCTCCTTCGCCCGGTTAAACGGCTTGATCAGATAATCCAGTACCGTTTTCTCTCCGGTCTTGATGTCCACTGTGGCAATCATCCCCGGCACGATCGAGAAATGCCTGCCCGCCTTATTCACCAGGTAATCCTGGCTGGTGCGGATAAACACGCGGTAGTAGAACACCTCCGGCTTGGCCTCGTCCTGGATAGTGTCCGGGGATATAGTCTCCACCACCCCGTGCAGCCCGCCGTAGATGGCGTAATCGTAGGCGGTGATCTTCACCAGCGCCTCCTGGTTCGGGTGGATAAAGGCGATATCGCGCGGCGAGAGGCGGGTTTCAATCAGCAGATGATCGTCCACCGGCACAATCTCCATCAGCTCGCCGTTGGGCGGGATCACGCCGCCGATGGTGGTGACTTTGATGTTTTTTACGATCCCGCGCACCGGGGATTTTACCGTCAGGCGGGTGACGGAATCCTCGCGGCCTTTGAGGATCGCCGAGACCATATCCACCTCGGCGTTGGCCTTGGATAACGCCTCGCGCGCCTGAACGTAATACTGGGAACGCACGTCGGTGAGCTTCAGCTCCAGGTCGCTTTTCTGCCGCTGCAGGCGGAGCACTTCCACGTGGCTGGCGGCGCCGGTTTTTACCAGCCGCTGGGTGATTGCCAGCTCTTTGTTTGCGAGATCTAACGCTGAACGCAGTTCACGCTGCGTGTCCTCCAGCTGCGCGCGGCGCGAATTGTAGAGCCGCGTTTCGGCGGCGGTCAGTTCGGTCCATTTCTCCAGCGAAGGCGGGAACTTCAGCGGCAGATCGTTCACCTCGGCGTACAGACGGGCGCTGGAGGCAAGCGACGCGCGGTAGCGCGCCGCGCTTTCGCCGACGTTCGATTCGGAACGTGTTGGATCCAGCCGCGCCAGCACCTGTCCGGCCTGCACCTGATCGCCCTCGTGAACGTTCAGCTCGGTGAGGATCCCCCCATCCAGCGACTGCAACACCTGCTCGCGCGAGCTGGGGATCACTTTTCCGGTTCCCGTTGAGACTTCATCCAGCATCCCAAACCACGCCCAGACGCCCAGCGCGACAAACATCAGCAGCGAGAAGATCACAATCCGCCGCGCGCCGGTATAGCCGCTTTCGGAGTCGAGCGCATTATCCAGATCGTCCATCGCCGCTACGTCACGCTGACTGATTTTCATTTTTCCACTCCCGTCCGGTTGCTGCCTGCTGCTGTTGCTGCATGCGGCTGTTGTTCAGCGCCTGCGCTTTTGGCGCGTCCATGACCAGCATCCCATCTTTCAGCACGACCACGCGCTCCACCAGCTCCAGCACCGGCACGCGGTGGGTGGCGACAACCAGCGTCCGGTTGCCGAGCCACGCCCCCAGGCGCTGGATAAATTCCCGCTCGGTGTGTTCATCAAGGGAGGCGGTCGGCTCGTCCATCAGCACGATATTCGGATCGCGCAGCAGCATCCGCGCCAGCAGAATCGACTGCCGCTGCCCGCCGGACAATCCCACGCCGTTCTCCATAATCGGGTAGTCCAGCCCCTTCGGCAGCTTCTGCACAAAGCTGGCTGCGCCGCACATCTCCAGCACCTCGAAAATCTCTTCGTCGGTGGCGCGCGGCATGCCGAGGGTGATGTTCTCGCGCAGGGTGCCGTAAAACAGCCGCGCGTTCTGGGTCATAAAGCCGACGTTTCGCCGCACGTCGGCCACGTCCAGATGCGGCAGACTGAGGTTGTCGAGCCGCAACTCGCCGGCGGCCAGATCCATGCCGCCCGCCATCGCCTGCAGGAGAGTGGATTTGCCCGCGCCGTTACGCCCGAGGATCGCCACTTTCTCGCCCGGCCTGATCTCCAGACGGTTAATGCGCAGCGCCATGCGCGGATCTTCCGGCTGATAGCGGAACTGCGCCTGCTCGAAAAGATAGTGTCCGCGCAGCACGTCCTGGCGGATCGGCGTCTCTTCACGCTGATTTTCAGTAGGAAGCTGCATAATGCTGTCCAGCCCCTCTTTGGCGGCCTTAACCTGCTGCCAGCGGGCGAGCACGCCGCACAGCGTCGCCATCGGGGCGATCATCCGGGAGGCCAGCATTGAGGCGGCTACCACCGAGCCGGTGGTCAGCGTGCCGTCAATCACCATCGGCGCGCCAACCACGATCACGGCGGCGTAAACCAGGCTCTGGACGGTCATCCCCCAGCTGATCAGGTTCTGCGTCAGCTCGCGGGTGCGCAGGCCGGATTCCGCGGTGATCTGGATATAGCTGTTCCACTGCTGCAAAAAGCGGTTCTCCGCCTGCATCAGCTTGATGTCCTCCAGCCCCTGCACGCTCTCCACCAGCACCGCGTTGCGCAGGGTGGATTCATGCGCCGACTGCTTCGCCAGCTCCGCCAGCTTTTTTTGCAGCAGCAGGCCCGGCAGCACCATGATCACTGCCGCCACCGGGGCGATCCACGCCAGCTGCGGGGCGATGATCGCCAGCACCACCACAAACAGGAAGAAGAAGGGCAGATCGACAATCGTCGAGATGGTGGAGGAGGTGACCATCTCGCGGATCTGCTCCAGCTCGCGCAGCTGGGAGATAAAGCTGCCGGTGGAGCGCGGAATGGCGCTGTGGCGCAGCCGTAACGCGTGGCCGAACACGCGATCCGAGACGCGCAGATCCGAGCGTTTGCCCAGCAGATCCATAATGTGCCCGCGCGCAACGCGCAGCACAAAGCCAAACAGGGTGGCGATCAGCACTCCGATGGTCAGCACGTAGAGCGTCGGGTAGGACTGGGCGGGGATCACCCGGTCATACACCTGCATGGAAAAGACAATGCCGGAGAGGGAGAGCACGTTGATAAACAGCGCCGCCAGCATCACCCAGCTGTAGGGGCGCAGGTCGCGCATCACCAGCCGGTAGAGCCAGTCCGGACGGTACTTTGAGATGTAGGCGTCCACGCGGCTGTCTTTCAGCGCGGCCAGCGGACGCAGGGCGATAACGTGGCGGATGGCGGGCAGCATTGCGCTCATCGACAGGCGGTTGGTGTATGTCTTGTCGTCGAAAAAGCTGACCTCGAGCGTATCTTCTCCGTCGAAATTCTCGATCACGCCGATTTTTCCGTCGTTCAGCGCCACCACCACCGGCAGACGCCAGCTGTTGATCGACTGCTGATCGGCCGTCAGCAGCTGGAACGTCAGCCCGGCTTCACGGGCAAGCTGAGTCAGCGCGGGCACCATCGGTTTGCCTTTCAGCCACGGCGCGCCCGCGACGAGCGAGCCTGGCGAACAGGCAACGCGGTAGCGCGTGGCGACAAAGCCAAACGCCTGAGCCCACTGCTCCAGCGCCTCATCCGTCATCGTTTCCCCCTGCGGGATGTCGCGTTGCTTCATGGCTGGATCTCCACGGTCTGGATGGTGCGGTTATCAAGATCGAACGCATGACGCAATTGCCCGGTGTTATACAGGCAGTTGAGCTGCAGCTGATGCAGCTGACCGAGGGTCTGCTGCTGGGTAAAGCGCGCCTGATAGACCTCCTGCTCGGCGTTGAGCACGTCCAGCAGCGGGCGCGAGCCGAGATCGAGATACTGCTGCTGGTAGAGCTCGCGGGTGCGGGCGCTGAGCGCCTCCTGGCGGCCCTGAATTTGCAGCGTGCTTTGCAGGCTCATGACCTGGCTGCGGGCCTCCAGCAGCTTCTGGCGGACATCGAGGCGCGTGCGCTGAATGGTCGACTGCGCCGCTTCCACCGCGTGACCGGCGGCGTTGCGTCGGGCGGTGAGTCCGCCGCCCTGATAGAGCGGCATCTGGACTTTCACCCAGGCGGAATATTGGGTGCGGTCCCGCGTTTCGTTACCCGCGTAGCGATCGTTCAGATAGTGACGGACTTCCGGCTCCAGCGAGACGGTTGGCGTCATCTGCGCGTCGGCGTAGTCAAGGTTAGCCTGAGCGACGTTCGCCTGTGCCCAGGCGGCGAGGACCGCAGGCACCAGACGATCGTCCGGCTCGGCGATATCGCAACTGCGGGCCAGCTTCTGCGGAAAGTCATTGCTGATATCGTTCAGGCTGTTCCAGCCGAGAAAGCTCATCAGCGTGGCGCGGGCGCTGTCGAGGCTGGCCTGATACTGCATCAGCTGGGCGCGCGCCCCTTCAATGCGCGCGTCGGTCTGCACCACGTCAGACAGGGAAGTGGCCCCTTCGTCGTTACGCTGGCGGGTCAGGGTGCCGATTGATGAGAGGGCGTCAAGCTGCTCTTTGGCGGTGTCGACCATCTGCTGCCAGGTTTGCACCTGCACCATGGCGATAGCGGTATCGTGGGCGATGGTGTCGATACTGACCAGCACGTTGGCCTGCTGCTGGGCGACCCCGGCGTTTTCGGCCCGCACCTGGCTTGCCACTTTGCCGAAGTCGTAGAGCATCTGTGAAAGAGAGAGCACCAGCGACGGCGTAAAGCCGTTCTGGTCGCCATCGTGGGAATACCCGTTGTCCATGCCGGCGTTGATTTGCGGATAGTATTTCGATTTGGCGACGTCGACCTCTTCGTTCTGTTCGTAGAGTTTGCCCACGGCTTCAGCGATCGCCGGGTGCCAGGTGACGGCGCGATTAACGGCCTCGCCAAGCTGTAGTGAACCGGGAGCGGCTTTGCCTGCCACCGGAGCGACGCGGCCATTCAGTGAGGGGAGTTCCTGCGTTTCGCGGAGCTGTCCGGTATTGATGGTTGCCGCCGGGTTTGCCGCGATGGCGGGTACAGATATCAGGCAGCACGAGAGCCACCAGTAAGGCATCTTTATTCCCATGTCTTGTCCCTAATAAATAAGTACAGCTTTATTATTTATGCCCGGGCGCTGTGCGCCCGGGTCATGTCCTGCAGGTGCTATCAGGTAATGATGTGTTGCTGGTTCACAAGCTCGTCGTACGTGGTCTGCACGTTATCAAGCGTAACGAGTGCAGTATTAGTGTAGGTGCTCCCTGCGCCGTCACGGTCGATGGAGATCACAGTGTTGCTACCGCTTTGCGTGACATTGATATAATTCCCCAGCGAGGCGGTATTCCCGTCCCAGCCCACCAGCAGATCGCCAATGTCGATCTTGTCTCCCTGCGCCAGGGAGAAGTTCGTCCAGTGGTCGCCGCCAGCGCTGGTGATGTTGCCCCCCGTCGCGTTGCCCGCCGTGCTGTTCAGCACCTGATAAATCAGCGTGTCGCCGTAGGCCGTACCGCTAATCACATCGTTATGCTCCGAACTGATAAATTTCGGCGCCATGTTGATGGTCAGCGACGCGGTGTCCGTGGTGCCGTTGGCATCGGTCAGGGTGTAGTTAAAGACCTCCTTCGTGGTAATGGTAGAGAGCGATATCCCCGGGTTGAGCGTATAGGTGTAACTGCCGTCTGCGGCAATCGCCAGCGTGCCGTAGTGACCCGTGATGCTCGACTGCGTGCTGCCGGTGTAGGGATCCAGCGTAGTGGTAACGCCGTCGTAGCCGGTAATGCTCACGCGGGTATCCACCGAGTGCAGCTGGTCCATCGTCCCTGCGGAACCGGTGCCGTCGAAAATGTTGCCGTCAACGGTGTGGGTGCCCGTGGCGTCGAACTGCGACAGCGAGTAGCTTGTGCCGGTGACGCTTGGGGTGATGGTGATATTTCCTACTCCCAGTGGCCCCATTCTGCCGGTATAGCTCAGGGTGTAGGTCCCCGCCTCCAGGTCGAGACCCGTCAGGTTGACCGTTGCCGTGCCGCCCAGCAGCAGCCCGCCGTTGAACGAGCCGGTTCTGACGGTGGTGGCGCCGTTGGTCAGCGTCCAGTCAACCGTCAACCCTGTAAGCGTCAGCAACGAGGCGACGTTAAATGACAGCACCACGTTGTGCAGCGCGGTATTGGCATCCACCACGAAGGTGCCGGAGCCGGAGCCTTGGGTTGAAGCGAGCAGCGCGGCGTTCCAGCTCGCCGACCCGACGGTTGTATCCGAGTACGCGGCGGTGTGGTGTACCGACGTCACGTCCATCGCGGTGCTGACATCATTCACCGCATTCATCGGCTGCGCGGTTGGGGTGATGTTGAGCGAAGCCGTGTCTTTCGTGCCGTCCGGCGCGGTAATGGTGTAGACGAAGGTATCCGGGGTGCTGATGTGGTCAACGCCGACGCCGCTATTCAGGGTGTAGGTGTACTCCCCGGCCGCGTTGATGCTCAGCGTACCGTACTCGCCGGTAATGTTCGTCAGACCGCTGCTGTTCACCGCTACGCCGTTAACTTCCGTCACCAGCGTGCCGACTGGCGCAATATCATCCGACAGAACGTCCCCGGTAGTGCTCGCGCTGACGCTCGCCACGCTGTAGACATGATCCTGCAGCACGTTCAGCGTGTAGGCCGTCAGGGCGGTGATCCCTGCAGCCGTATTCAGCAGGAACAGGTACTCACCGGCCGGCAGCTGCAGCGTCAGCTGAGGCGAGGTGCCGCCCAACAGCGGCGCGCGCAGCCAGCCTGGTTCAACGCGCATCTGCTCGAAGGTCTGGGTCGCGTTGTTGAACTTATAGACGTACAGATCAAACACCGACGCCAGCGCCACGCCGCCCACGGAGGCCTGGATGGTCATGGTGCGGGTAGTGCCTTCCTCCACGTTATAGATGATGGGATTGGTCATATCGTCCAGCAGGTTCAGCCCCAGCGTGTTGCCGAGATTGATTCCCACCAGGGTAAAGCCGCCCTGGGACGACGTACCGTTATCAATCGCGTTGACGGTGGTATCGAAGGTCAGCGAGTTCGTATCGTCAACCGCGACAATACCGCTGGTGGCGGTACCGGTGCCCAGCGACAGCACCAGATTCGCCGACGCGCTGACGCCGTTATGCGTGATGGTGTAGCTGAAGCTCTCCGTCCGGCCAATCACCGATGCGCTGGTGTTGGTCAGATCGTAGGTGTAACTGCCGTCGCGGTTAATGGTCAGCGTACCGTACTGACCCTGGATCACCGTGCCGTCGGCAGTGACGCTGGTGGTGACACCCTGGGCGTTAGTGACGGCCGTGACCGTTGCCCCTGCCGGAGCGTTGTCGCTGCCTGCGGTTGGGTCAACGTCGGTGATCACGTTACCGCCGAGGCTGGTGTCGCCCGTAACGGTGCCCGGCCCGGTCTCTTTCACCGCCACGTCGAGGCTGGTGTAGGAGCCGGTTGCCAGCAGGTTGGTGTTATAGCTCAACACGCGGTAGTTGCCGTCCGCCAGCCCGGTCAGGTTTAGCGAAACGCCTGTTGCCCCCAGGGTCAGCAGGTCGGCAAACTGCGGCTGTCCGGTATCGACTACGGTAGTCCAGGTGTTGTTAACGGTGTCAAAGCGCTGAACCACCAGCTCAAGGGTGTTGAGCAGAGAGAGCACCGCGCCCGTGGCGTTGGCGTTCACGACGATATCCGCGCTGCCGCCGCTGCCCACGGTGAAGTTGACCTGAGCGGTGTCATTACCGAGCAGCGTCAGGACGTTGCCCACGGCGCCGACCAGCAGGAAGCCGTAGTCGCTGTACTGGCTGTTGGTGACGGTGGCCGTGGTGCTGAGATCCAGCTCTTCGACATTATTGCTGGCGGAGAGCGGCACCACTGGCGCGAGCGCCGAGCCGGGCTGCGAGATATTGCCCGCCGCGTCGGTGGCGGTGATTTGCAGCGTCTGGCCTTCAGTCTGTTTGTTAACGAAGGTGTAGCTGTACGTGCCGTTGCTGCCCGCTGTGGTCGTGACCGTCGAGCCGTCCGTGAGACGGATGGTGACGGTACTGCCTGCTTCAGCATTGCCGGTTAAGACGCTACCGTCGGCGTTGAAGGTTCCGGTTGGGGCCGTTGGCGCGGTCAGATCGACGATAATCGTCGTCACGGCCGATGCCGGGCTGGTGTTGCCTGCGGCATCGGTGGCCGTGGCGGTGAAGTTGTGGGTGCCCTGCGTCAGCGTGGTGGTTTCCGGCAGCGTCCAGTTGCCATTGCCGTCGGCGGTGACGGTGCCCACCAGCGTGATGCCATCGTAGATCCGTACTGTTGCATTCGCTTCGGCGGTCCCGCTCAGGGCCGGACGCGTGTCGTTGGTCGGGTTGGTGCCGGTTACCGGACCGATGACGCTACCGACATCATCAATTACCGAGCTGATGACCGGCGCTGCCGGAGCAAGGGTATCGACGTTAATCGTGTACCCGGCGGTTGGCGCGCTGGCATTGCCCGTCGCATCGGTGGCGGTAAAGGTCAACGTGTGCGGGCCGTTGCCCAGCGCCGGAGAAGGCGTATAGCTCCACGCCCCGCCGGTGGCGATCACGCTGCCGATCTGCACGCCGTTATCGAAGATTTTCACCGTAGAACCCGCTTCCGCCGTACCGCTGAGGGTTGGCTGCGCGTCGTTGGTTATTCCTCCGTTCGCGACTGGCGTTGCCGCATTGCCGACGTCATCCAGAATGCTGGTGAGCACCGGCAGCGCTGGCGGCGCGGTGTCAATCGTCAGACTGAAGCTTGCGGACGACGCGCTGGTGTTGCCTGCGGCATCCGTAGCCTGCGCGGTGAAGCTGTGCGCCCCCTCTGTCAGCGTGGTATTGAGTAAGATACTCCAGCTGCCGCTGCCGTCTGCGGTGCCCGTCCCGACCAGCGTGGTTCCCTCATAGATATTCACAGTGGCAAACGGTTCGCTGGTTCCGACCAGCCGCGGTACGGTGTCGTCGGTCGTCTGCCCGGACGTGATTGGCCCGGTAATGCTCCCCACATCGTCAATCGCCTGGCTGATAACCGGCGCGGTGGGTGCCGTGCTATCGACAACCAGCGTAAAGCCTGGCGAGGCGGGGCTGATGTTCCCTGCGGCATCGGTGACCGTGGCGGTCCAGGTGTGGCTGCCAGCCGCCAGCGGCGTGGACGGCGTAAAGTTCCATGCACCGGTACCGTCTGCCAGCGCGGTGCCGACAGGCTGCCCGTTTTCATAGATAGTGACCGTGGCGTTGGCCGTTGCGGTGCCGCTCAGCGTTGGCGTGGTGTCGTCGGTGCTTTGCCCGGAAGTGAGCGGGGTTTGAATACTGCCCACGTTATCTGCCGCGGCTGAAATGACCGGCGCAGACGGCACGCCCGTATCCACCGTCAGGTTAAACGGTGCCGTTGCAGTACCCACGTTGCCCGCCGCGTCGGTGGCGTTGAAGGTAATGGCATGCGGTCCGTCGATCAGATCGGTACCCGGCGTGAAGGTCCAGCTGCCCTGGGCATTGACCACGGCGGTGCCAATTTCGTTGCCATCAACAATCACGTGCACCGTAGAACCCACGTCGCCCGTACCGTTGAAGGTCGGACGCGCGTCGTTAGTGCTGTTACCCGACGTGAGCGTCCCCGTGATCGGTGCGACATCGTCAATCACGCTGGTCACCACCGGCACGCCGGGGCCTGCGGTATCGACGGTGAAGGCGAAGACCGACGAGTTCGCCGAGGCGTTGCCCGCGGCATCCGTTGCGTACGCGCGCAGGGAGTAGCTGCCGTCGTCCAGCGGCGTGGTCGGGGTGAAGGACCAGTTACCGTTTCCGTCGACGGTCGTCGTACCCAACTGCGTACCGTTATTCATGATGTAGATGGTGCTGCCTGCCTGTCCGGTGCCGCTAATCGTTGGGGTGTTGTCGTTGGTCGCCTGCCCGCTGGTGAGGTTGCCCGTGACGCCGCCAGGGACGTTATCACTTACTGTATCCAGCGTTGGAACCGTCGGCGCCGTGAGGTCAACCACCACGCTCCACGGGGCTGAGACCAGGCTCAGGTTACCCTGCGGATCGGTTGCCTGAACCGTGAACGCGTGTGGCCCTTCGACAAGCGCGGTCTCTGGCGTAAAGCTCCACGCGCCGGTGCCATCAGCCGTAACCACGGCAATCTGGGTAGCGCCATCGAAAATGGTCACGATGCTGTTTGCGTCCGCTGTCCCCGAAAGGGTTGGCGTGGCGTCGTTCGTTTCGCTGCCGCTGGCTACCGGGGTGGCGGTATTGCCCACATTATCCGTTACGCTGGTGATGACCGGCGTGGTGGAAATGGAATCCACCACGATGGTGAAGTCCGCCGAAGGACCGCTCTGATTTCCCGCCGGATCGGTCTCGCGGATGGTCAGAACGTTACTGCCTTCTGGCAGGGCGGGCGTGGTGTAGCTCCAGGTACCGGTATTACCAACCACCACGCTGTCCAACAGCACGCCGTTGTTGTAGATGGAGATAGTATCACCCACCGCGCCGGTGCCGGTGAGGGTCGGCTGGCTGTCGTTGGTGGTCTGGCCGCTGGTCAGCGGACCGGTGACAGGACCCACGTCGTCAATGACCGAGCCAATGGTTGGCGTGCCCGGCGCGGTCAGATCGACGGTTACGCTGGCCGCCGGAGAGCGGCCGCTGGTGGCACCGTTGAGGGTCGCAGTCACCTCAAAGGTGTGCAGCCCCTCGCCAAGCGCGGCCGGCGTATAGCTCCAGTTGCCGCTGCCGTCGGCGGTCACCGTTGTTAATGGCGTCGTGCTACCGTCCTGATAGATAGTTATCACGCTGCCCGCTTCGGCCGTACCGGTAAGCGTTGGCGTGGTGTCGTTGGTGGTTTTGCCTTTCACATCGCCGGTGACCGGGTCCACGTCATCGACGATGGCCGTAATGACGGGTACCTGGGGCAGCTCAAGCGGCGAGTCGGTAACGATAAAAGGCACGTCAGCGCTGGCATTTCCTGCTGCGTCCGTGGCGGTCACGGTCAGCGTGGTTGGATCCAGCTGCGCCGGGCTCAGCGCAATGGAGAAGCTGCCGTCGCTGCCGACAACGCCAGTACCAATGACCGTAGTACCGTTTGTCACGGTAATGATGCTGCCCGCTTCACCGGTACCGGTCAGCGGTGTTCCTTCATCTGGCAGGCTCATGTTGCCCGGATCTGCCGGGGCAACGGTATCTACCGTCACGCTCACCGGTGCTGAACTGCCAGAGAGGTTACCCGCCGGATCGCTGGAAGAGACGGTGAAGGTATATGTAGCATCCGGCAGCGTCGCGTCGGCAGTCCAGCTCCAGGTGCCATCCGGCTGCACTGTTACCGTCACGGCAGATGGCGTGCCGTTTACGGAAACGATCACGGTAGTTCCCGGCTCACCGGTCCCGGTAAGGGTTGGCGTGCCGTCCTGCGTATACAGCTGGTTGTTGGAGAGCTGGCTGTCAGCAACGGCGCTAATGACGGGGATTTCCGGCGCAAGGGTATCAAGCGTGACGGAAACGACCGGGCTCGGCGCGCTGACGTTACCTGCGGCATCGACTCCCGCAACGGTGATGTTCAGCAGGCCGTCCTGCTGTGGTGGCAGGACAAAGCTCCATTCTCCGTTAACGACATCGACACGTCCTACCTCAACGCCGTTGTTGTAAACGATGACCGTGTCGCCAGTCGTGCCGGTACCTCCGACGGTTGGCGTCGCATCGGTGATTAAGCCCCCATTCGGCTGGCCCCCGACGGCGTCAAATACCGGGACATCCGGTGCTACGGTATCCACGGTAATCGTAATCGCTGGCGACGGGTCAGAGACGTTGCCCGCCTCATCGGTGGCGGTGGCGGTATAGACGTGGCTGCCTTCCCCAATATTACTGTCAGGACGCCAGCTCCAGTTGCCGTTGCTGTCTACCGTCACGGTGCCCACGATGGTCGGTGTGCCGTTAACGGTATCAGTGATGTTGATAACGTCATTCGCCGTACCGGTGCCGCTCAGGATCGGGCGCGGATCGTTGGTGGTTCCGCCATCGGGAACGGGGCCGGTTATCTGGCTGACGCTGTCGGTGATCACCGGTGCTGCTGGTGCTGTTGGCGCATCGGTATCAATGGTGATGGTGACCGGCTGGGACGGGGCGCTTTCGTTGCCCGTGCCGTCCATATTGGTGACGGTCAGGGTAATGTCATAGGTGCCGTTAGGCAGCGGGGTAGCTGGCGTCCAGGTCCAGTTGCCGGTGCCGTCCACGAGCACATCATCAAGCTTGACCCCACCGTTGTAGATGGTCACGGTATCGCCCGGATTGCCGGTGCCGCTCAGGGTCGGCGTGGTGTCGCGGGTGGTTTCTCCCGGGTTCAGCGGCGTTTCTGTGCCGTCAGGATTGACGGTGATTGCCGGGATATCCGGCGTGGCTGGCGGAACGGTATCTACCGTCAGTTCAAACGGCGTTGAGATGGTGGTATTGCCCGCGGCATCCGTGGCATGCACCGTCAGCGTATGCGGGCCGTCGGTGAGCGGGATAACGGGGGTAAAGCTCCAGCCGCCGCTGCCGTCGAGGGTCGCGGTGCCGAGCAGGGTGGTGCCGTCATAGACGGTAATCACCGCATCTGCCGGCGCGGTGCCCTGCAGCAGCGGCTGGGTGTCGTCGGTGGTGTCGCCGCTGGTAAGCGGCCCGTTAACGCCGCCGACGTCATCGGTTACGGTGGCGATGGTGGCCGCCGCTGGCGGCGTGGTATCGACGGTCAGGGTAAAGCCGCCTGACGGCTGGCTGGTATTACCCGCTCCATCGGTGGTGACGGCGGTAAAGGTATAGGTGCCGTTAACAAGCGGTGTGGTTGGGGTATAGGTCCACGTGCCGCTGCTGTCGATCACAATTGTAGTGAGATCGACGCCGTCCTGGCGGATGGTGACGATTGAGCCCGGCTCCGCGGTGCCGTTGAGCGTCGGCGTGGTGTCATTGGTGCTGTCGCCAGAGTTGAGCGCGCCGAGGCGCTCTGGCACGTCATCCACCACCTGGGTAATGACCGGCGCATCCGGGGCAACGCTGTCAATGATGATGCCCCAGCTGTTGGATACGTCGCTAATGTTGCCCGCCGCGTCAGTTGCGACGGCGGTCAGGGTATGTTGACCCTCAGCGATCGGGGTGTCCGGAGTAAAGCTCCACGCGCCGAGGCCATCGGCGACGGTGGTTCCAATATCAACCCCATCCACGCGGATGGTGACCGTGGCGTTGGCCGCGGCGGTACCGCTGAGCGTCGGAGTTGAATCATTGGTGGTCTCATTGAGGTCGAGCGAGCCGGTTCGTCCGGGCACATCGTCAACGACCTGCGTAATCACCGGGGCGGCTGGCGCCGTCCCGTCGACGATAATGGTCCACGCGTTCGATTGTCCGCTCGGGTTACCGGCGGCATCCGTCGCCGTTGCCGTCAGCACATACGTACCATCGGCCAGCGGAGAGGGCGGCGTAAAGTTCCACAGGCCGGATGAGGGGACGACCACCGTGCCGATGATATCGCTGCCGTTGAAAATCGTGATGGTCGAACCGGGTTCGCCCGTGCCGTTCAGGGTCGGCGCCCGGTCGTTGGTCAGCCCATTCTGGTCCACGGGACCGGTTGTGTTCAGCACGTCGTCAATCACCGACACGATAACCGGGGCCTGCGGTGGGCTGATATCCGGCGCTGCTGCGGAGGTTGCTGGCCCCGTGTTGCCCGCAGCGTCGGTGGCGTCTGCGGTCAGGATTTCGCCGTTGAGCTTAGGCGGGGTCAGCGTCAGGCTAAAGTTGCCCTCGCTGTCGGCCACCGGGGTGCCAAGGATAGCGTCGCCTTCACGGATGGTTACCGTGCTGCCAGGCTCCGCGGTGCCGGTGATGGTGCCGCCATCATTCGATACGACGAGGTCGCCGGGGGCCAGCGGCGGCGTGGTGTCCACGGTGAAGATGATTGGCTCTGAGGCCGCACTCTGGTTTCCGGCTGCATCGGTTTCAACGACGGTTATCGTGTGCGTTCCGTCCGCGAGCGGGCCGTCTGGCGTGACGCTCCAGGTGCCGTTCGGCAGCACCGTTGTGGTTCCAACCGCAACGCCGTTATCGTAGATAGTGATTGTGCCACCGGGCTCGCCCGTTCCCGCCAGGATCGGCTTTGACGCATCGGTAGGCGTGCCTGCGGTTATGGTCCCTCTGATCGCACCCGTGTCGTCGGTCAGCACAATCGCGGTTGGCGCGGTCGGCGGGGTAAGATCCACGGTGAGGGTAAATACCGGTGAGGCCGGTCCGAGGTTGCCGGCGGCGTCGGTTGCCCGCACGGTAATCTGGTGGGTGCTTTCAGTCAGATCGGTTGACGGGGTAAATGTCCAGGTGCCGTTGCTGGCGACGAGCGCCGTGCCAATGGCGACTCCGCCGTCATAGATGGTTACGGTGGAGCCCGCCTCCGCGGTGCCGCTGAGCTGCGGGCGTGGATCGTTGGTGCTGCCGCCGTTTGTGACCGACCCCGTTTGAGGATCAATATCGTCCGTCACGCTGCCGATCGTTGGGGCATCGGGTGCGGTGAGATCCGGCGCCGTAATCGTTGTGCCCTGGCTGGTATTCCCGGCCGCATCCGTCGCGGTGGCGGTCACCTGTTCGCCGTTGGTCAGCGGAGTACCGAGAGACACGGTAAAGTTGCCGTCACTGCCGGTTTTTCCGGTGCCAAGGACGTTGCCGTTCGCGTCTTTCAGCGTGATGGTACTGCCGGGCTCGGCGGTACCGGTGACGCTTTTACCGTCCGACGAGAACTGAAGGCTGGAGGGTGCATTCGGCGGTGTTGTATCCGGGTTGGTGGGATCGACTGGCGTACTGGGGTTAGGGTTAGGATTGTTGTTATTCCCATCATCGTCATCCCCGCCGCCGCCGCCGCTGGAGCTTGCCACCGCCGCGATGGCGCCAGCTGCGACAATGCCGCCCAGCGCCCACGGCCAGATGGCGGCACCACCTGCATCACTCCCGGATGCGGCCAGCAAGGCGTCCGTGGACGCGATGGATTCGTACGTGGCGGCCCCGGTGGGATCTTCAATCCACCATAACGCACCGTCACTCTCCTGGAGCACCAGCTGGCTCACGCCCTGTGCGTCGGTGACATAGAAATTTTTAAGGGTGATCACTTCCCCGGAGTGCAGTGTCACCACCAGATCGTTACCACTTCGCGCGAAGTGGGAGACATCGGCTCGCTCTACATGAAGCTCAACGATAGAGGAATGGCTCAGCGTAACCTGTGTGCCTTCCGTAGTCGTTTCCACGCCAGTGAGTTTTGATATAACAGAGATTTGGCTCATTTAGGTATTACTCCAGCAGAGTTATCGTGAACGACGAGCAAGACGAGCCATCTCTGGAGAAGGTAAAGGGCGCCCCCGGCGGAGTTACTGTTTTTTAAACAGCACTCACCGTCTTTTTTAGAGCGAACGATGCCCGCCAGGATTCAGAGTGGCAACATCAGAGCGAATGTAATTACTTACGAGACAGAATGTTTGTTATGCGTATTTTGTGCCTTATAAAACCCTGTAATTAATAGAGGATTTGGTTTTGAGAATATAAAAATGATATAGCCAGAAAACGGTGAATGTGCAAATTAAGCTTTCGTAAATAAAGAGGTAGGTCGTAAAGAGGCCATTAATTTATTGATGAGGTTTATGTATTTTTTTTATTAATAGATTGTTTTTGTTGGATATTTTTTGATTTCACTATGCTTTTTTATTTATGTTTTAGATGTAGTTTAATAATTGGTAGTGTCGTTTTTGAATGCAATTAAAAATGTTATTATTTAAAGCTGCTTAATCATGGTTTAAGTTAGGATAACATTCTTGATGTAGGATATATTATATTAATAGGGATTTAAAATATATTCTTATGTGGTGTTGGAATTATGCTACTGCGAGCAGGAAATATAATAACCTGCTGTATTTTCAATACGGTCATTCATTAACCTGATACTGAGGGCGAAAAAAAATGACCGCAGGGATGGGCATCCGGACATTTGCATCAATCCTATCTGTCGTCATAAGGCGGCGAACAAAAAGGGGCAGATATACACGACGTATCGCTTTTATTCGAAGCAATAAAAAAGGCCGCTAACGCGGCCCTGAGGTGAGTATGTCGGTTATTCAGTGACTTTCTTTTCCAGCTCGCTGGCACCTTCTTTGGTTTTGTTCCAGCCTTTCTCTGCGCCTTCTTTAGTGGCATCCCACCCCTTCTCGGTGCCTTCTTTGGTTTTATGCCAGGCTTTCTGGGAATCTTCGCTGACTTTGCTGCCAAAGCTTTCGCTTTTACCTTCCGCAGCATGCTGCTGTTTCAGCTTCAGCTCTTCGCCTTTGTTCTGCTCTTCGTGCAGTTTTTGCTTCGCTTCGTTGGCGTTTGCGTTCGCCGCAGCGACGGTATCGTCAGTTGCATGTGTGGTCGCAGCAAATACTGGGGAAGCCAGCAGAACGGCAGATAATGCGATAATTGTTTTTTTCATAATATCCTCATTTAACGTTATCGGTTATGAGCGTGATTCAGCATGGCACAGACGAAGCGGGGTGGCTTTAGGAAAAAACTGTAATGAGATCAAAGTACCCAGGCAAGCGCCCCCTTGCTTGAGGATCACCCGAAGGATAAAAAACCTATTTCTATGAGGGCTGCAAGGGTTAGCAGAATAAAGAAAATAACGACCATGGGTCTGTACATTTTAAGGCTCCATCCTTGTGTGATGTCTTGTCCAGCGTACGGGATACATCGTTAAGCCATCCCCGGCACGACATATCCCCTGAGTGAGTTGTGTCCGTTTTTACTTTTCCATGGGAGGAGGGCGGTGTCGTTGATGTTTATCAAAGGGCAGCGGCAGGGTAAGGAAAATCTGCATGAAAGTTACTGGCCTTGTTAGCGTTGAACGCTGTGCGTTGCCGCTGGCTGTCGCCACTGGCGGACGTGCTCGATCAGGGCTCTTAGCTTGGGCGCCATATTGTGACGCTGGGGGAAATAGAGATAAAAGCCTGGAAAAGACGGAAGAAACGTATCCAGCAGGGCAACAAGCTGCCCCGTTTCAATATACGGAGTGAATGTATCCTCCGTGGCTAAGGTTATGCCGCCGCCGGCCAGTGCCAGGCTGAGCATAAGGCGCAGATCGTTTGTGGTGATCTGCGGTTCAATCGCCACATCGAAAGGAACGCCCGCCTCCTCAAATTCCCAGCGATAGGGGGCAACGTCCGGGGCTGGACGCCAGCCGATACACCGGTGAGCCACCAGCTCGCGGGGGTGCTCAGGTACGCCGTGAGTCGCCAGATAGGACGGTGAAGCCACCACCCTCTCACGCTGCTGACCCGTAAGGGGAACGGCGATCATGTCTTTTTCAATAACTTCACCCAGCCTTACCCCGGCGTCATAGCCCGCCGCCACGATATCGAACTCCTCGTCCGACACGAAGATATCAAGCGATACCGCAGGATGCGCAGCCGCAAACGAAGCGAGCAGCGGGCCAGAGAGAAACGCTTCCGCGATTGAGGTGACCGCTATTCTGAGCTGGCCGCGCGGTGTGCTGTCCGACGCGACGTCTTCAAATGCCGCTTCAATATTGGCGATGGGAGCCTGCAACGATTTACGCAGCCGTTCCCCTGCTTCAGTGAGGCTTACCGAGCGCGTGGTGCGCATCACCAGCAGGGTTTGAAAACCATCTTCAAGACGCCTAATCCCCTGGCTGACAGCGGAGCGGGTTATGCCCAGCCGCGCGGCGGCAGCGCTAAAGCTGCGCTCCTCGGCGACCGCCAGAAAAACAGGTAACAGATTGAGATCGATTTTCATTGTTTAACATTGCTAACCAGTGAGTCCAGTAAATGCAGGATACAAGAAACAATGGTGAGTATCTATTATCACGTTGAACTCAACGTAAGGAGCAAAACATGAACAAAGTTATCTTAATTACCGGTGCATCAAGCGGTATCGGAGAAGGTATTGCCAGAGAGTTAGGCAAGGCAGGCGCGAACGTTTTCCTGGGCGCTCGCAGGCTGGATCGCATCAACGCCCTGGCTGCTGAAATCCGCAGTGCAGGGGGGGAAGCAGAGGCCGCAGCCTTAGACGTTACCAGCCGCCAGTCGATGGCTGACTTCGTACAGGCCGCGCGTGAAAAGTGGGGCCGCATTGACGTGCTGATTAACAACGCGGGCATCATGCCTCTTTCTCCGCTTTCGGCAGGCAAGCAGGATGAGTGGGAGCGCACCATTGACGTGAATATCAAGGGCGTGCTGTGGGGGATAGGCGCCGTGCTGCCGATTATGGAAGCCCAGGGCTCGGGACAAATCATTAATATCGGCTCGATTGGTGCCTTGTCCGTGGTGCCCACGGCTGCTGTCTACTGTGCCACCAAATTCGCCGTACGGGCGATTTCGGATGGTTTACGTCAGGAAAGTTCGAACATCCGCGTGACCTGCGTTAACCCTGGGGTAGTGGAAAGCGAACTGGCCTCGACCATTACGCACCCGGAAACTATGGCGGCGATGGACGCGTACCGTGCTATTGCCCTCAAACCTGCTGATATCGCCCGCGCTGTGCGCCACATCATCGAGGCGCCTGAGAGTGTCGATACAACAGAAATTACGATCAGACCGACGGCATCTGCGAACTAACGTTGCGGATGAAAAAATGCAGGTTAGCGCAGCTGGTTGACAACAGATCTGACTGGTCTGCGAATCCAGACTACGCTTGCTAAAAAATGGTCGTCTGAATTTCGGTTGTGACGTTCATACTGAATGCTTAGATTCATTTTCAATCTATTGAGAGGAAATGAATATGAATTTTGCAGAACTCCACAACCAGGATCAGCCCCTGCTTATCGCTAACGTTTGGGACGCCGCCAGTGCTGTCGCAGCGCAAGAAGCAGGCTATCAGGCACTGGGAACGTCCAGTGCAGCAATAGCGTCCATGCTGGGATATGAAGACGGGCAGGGAATGCCGTTTGATGCGTTATTTTATGTGGTCACCCGTATCCGGGCTGTCAGCAGCCTGCCATTGAGCGTTGACATGGAAGCAGGATATGGTGATTCAGCCGAAGAGATAGTCGCTAATCTCAGGCGCCTTGCTCAGACTGGCGTAGCAGGCGTTAACCTTGAAGACAGCAGAGTCATTAATGGTAAGCGTCAGCTTGACGATATCTCTGATTTTTCCCGTAATCTGAGAACAGTATGCAATGCGCTGAGAAGTGAAAACTGTAGCCTGTTTCTGAACATTCGGACTGACACTTACCTGCTCGGACATGAAGACGCATTGCAGGAGACGATATTACGGGGTCAGAGCTATAAAGCTGCAGGTGCTGATGGCCTTTTTGTTCCCTGTCTTACGTCAGAGAAAGACATCAGCCTCATTGCAGAGGCAACGGGTCTGCCTCTGAACGTCATGTGTATGCCCGATCTTCCGTCGTTCGACAGGCTGAAGCTGGCCGGGGTAAACCGCATTTCAATGGGCAATTTTGTTCATTCAGCCATGCAGTCAACGCTGAGTGATGTAATGCATGCGATTCGAACTCGTCAGTCATTTGCAGGACTTTTTAGCGATGAAAATAACCGATAAGAATTTGTGTGATATCTGGTATCAGGCATTGCTCGAACGAGATTCAGAATATACCGGCGTATTTTTTGTTGGCGTCAAAACTACTGGCGTATTCTGCATTTCGGTATGCCGGGCGCGAAAGCCCAGGCGCGAAAATGTTGAATTTTATAAAGATGCCAAATCTGCCCTGGCGGACGGCTTTCGTCCCTGTAAGGTCTGCAGACCCGCTGAAAATGCGCACAGCGCGCCATTATTTATTGAACAGGCGCTTGCGCTTGTCAGGCGCGATATAAAATCCCGTGTGGCTGACGCACAGCTTCGCCAGCACGGAATCAGTCCGGAGCGGGTAAGACGCTGGTTCCTGCAACATCACGGCATCACTTTTCAGGCTTTCCAGCGAATGCAGCGGGTGAACGTTGCCCTGCAGGAGCTTAAAAGCGGAAGAGCGGCTACTGACGTTGCGCTGGACAATGGCTATGAATCCCTGAGCGGGTTTGGTTACATCTACAAGCGGCTTACTGGCGCAGCGCCGACTCAGGCAACCGAGGTGATTGTCATTCATCGGTTTACCACTACGCTTGGGCCTATGTTTGTCTGCGCGACAGAGCGGGGAGTGTGTCTGCTGGAGTTTACCGATCGCCGGATGTTAGAAACAGAATTCCGCGATATCCAGCGTTTATTTAACGCCAGAATTGTCACCGGAGAAAACAGCCATACCCGGCAGACAGTAAAAGAAATCAGCGAGTATTTTGCCGGAACTCGCCGACAGTTTGAGCTCTCTGTGGATGCCCCGGGCAGTGATTTTCAACAATCCGTCTGGCATGAGTTGCGTGCAGTTCCTTATGGACAGACCTCGCACTATCAGGCCATTTCGCTAGGGATGAATAAGCCCAATGCTGTGCGCGCCGTCGCTGCAGCTAATGGTGCAAACCGGATTGCGATTGTGATCCCTTGTCACAGGATAATTGGCAAAGATGGAAAGATGACGGGTTACGGCGGTGGTATTTCACGCAAAGAATGGCTCATTGAGCATGAGCGAAACAATGTTTGATGGCGTAATGTTCCATTATTGCCGGATATTTTACGAACTTCGCGGGATAAAATGCAGACACAAAAAAGCCCGCAGGGATTGCACCGTGCGGGCTCTTAGGACTTCATCGGATGACTCTGGTAATCACCGATGGAGAATTTTGGTGGGCTGGCGTCCCTGACATTGGTGGGGAAGGTGGTTGAGTTTGTTGGGGATTTTGATTTTTTGCTCGAAGGGGAAGGCGTAAAAAGAGTGGTGTTAGTATTGATATGGATGGGTTTTTTATATCTATTTGATTTTTAATATTAATGTAACGCGGGATTTTTCGTGTTGGTTGAAACTATGGTGGAGGTTACTTACTTGCCGCCTGTTTCCAGGAGTGAGCTTGTCTGTTGAATAATTCACTCTCTTGGTTTTTTCCCGCCTGTAGACCATGCTCATCTAATACACGGGAAAAACAATAACGTCATCTCTAGCCGAAGGTGATACAGGTAAATGGCCTTTGGTATATCCAATGATGTCCCTTTAACAATAAGAGTATATCTGACCCCCCTACAGGATTTGATACAACCTTCAGTTAGTAATGCCGGTTGCTTTTTCTTCATATTTCCTGTTTCGCCAGTCTGTTTCGAATTCAGCTGGTGTCTGGTAATCCAGCGATGAATGGGGACGGCACTCGTTATAACCCTGCCGCCAGTCATTAATCATTTTTTAAGCATGAAGAATATCGCTGAACCAGTGTTCATTAAGACACTCATCGAGAAAGCGTCCGTTACGCGATGCAGAACTGTTCAAATCACTACGAGGCATGGGCCCATGCATAGGCCAGCTAACGCTTACAGCATTGTGTGATAACCGCAAATGCTTCAACAGAGCAGAGGAAATACGAAACTGGAAAGGTATCGCGTCAGTAACCGGGCGAAGCGGCAAAAATTCTGAGTGCACTGGCGTGGGTGTTGTGCGAAATTCGTACGACTGACTTTCGTAGAAAACCTGTCAAACGTCTTAGGCGTGAAGCGGTTATTAAAACTTCGACGTACTTTTACGTTAAGACCAATAGCCACTTTATAAATAACACCAGAAGTTTTTTCGAGCATTCAAATTAAGGGATACAAAGACTTAAATGCTTCTGCTCAAAAAGGGAAAAACAACGTCATATCAATTTCATATGGATGGCGCGTAGGTAAGGTCTATTTCTACTTCAGCCAGATTAATTTATGTGGGTCTGTTACGTTTTGTTTCAATTATGTTAATGAGTTGTTTTATTGCTTTTTCGAAAGCAATCAATACGTTAAATACATTCATAGCATGAATGAGTGAGTATTAATGCATAAAGTCCAGGCTTCATATTGACTAAAAAAAACATAACAATAATTATGCTTAGATAGCTAATTGATTATTATGTTTTGCTTGTTCCGTTTATACTAAAGGGGTGTTTCATGTCTGGCACTCGTATTGCGGATACATCTTAATATAAGGTTTGACACAAGCGCGATCGGGAAAAATATAAAAATCATTATGTGGCATAATCATTATAAATATCTTCAAAATTATTAATTGGAGTTTTGAGATGAGTCCTGTTCAGTCGTATTTTCACTCCAGGGAAGGAATGATAAGTAAGAATTCGCATCATTTTTTACGCGTTATTGTGGCTTTATGTTATTTGACAGTAGGTTTATCTATCATTCCTGTACCCCTCATAGTTAGTCAGAGTTTTCATGCTGATATTAAACTGCTAGGGCTGGTCATGGGTATATATGCTTTTATAGCTATTCCCGCAAGGATTTTAACAGGGATTGTGATGCTTAAAATTGGTTATCGCGCTACTCTTTTCGGCGCAGCTCTCTTACTTTCTGTTAGTGCTCTTATTTGTTCCTGGGCAGAATCTGTAACAATTATGCTCATCGGGCGCTCTATTCTGGGGATTGGAACAGGAGCAATGATGGCAGTCGCGACAGCCTGGATGGTTGAACTCCCCGTTATGCGTTCGAAAACAGGACAGGCAATTGGGTCAATTGGTACAATCAATTATGCTATCTTAGCTCTAAGTGCCCCCGCAGGAGAGTACCTGAGCCATGTGTGGGGAGCGCATTATACGTTATTAATTACATCATTATTTCCATTGTTGGCGCTTGCGATTATCCCGAAACTTGCCACGATAACCAACGGCCCGTCAGACAGTACACCTAAGAGAGCGTTAGAGGTTGTTTTATTAGCGAGCATTGTACCTGGTATTGCTTTATTAATATCAGGCATTGGATATGCCAGCATCGTTTCTTTTGGTCTGGAAATTGGCACTTATCATCACCTGGGCACGGGCGCATCTTTAGTGCTTGTATTCGGCATAACAATGGTTTTTGCTCGAGTTTTTTTAAGCAACATGACTGATTTATTGTCGACTGGTTTGGGAATAACAATCGTATTTGCAATAGAAGCTCTTGGATTGCTTCTTTTGGCACATAGCGAAACTAATCTGGGTCTGTGGGCAGGCGCAATGGCTATTGGAGTAGCGATGTCTTTCATTTACCCGGCCCTGGGCGTACGGGTAAGCCTAATTGCAGGCAAGTATCGTGGAAGTGCATTATCAGTTTATGGCGCATTTATCAATGCAGGAATTGGTGTCGGAAGTATTTTGACAGGTTTTATGATTTCTCACTGGTCACTTTTAATCGCACTAACCATTTCATCTGCTATCGTCCTTATAGGAGGCGGGGTTTCTATGTGTTTACCCTTTTTAGAAAGGATTAGCAAACATCACTCTTAGAGAGGCTATGTATTGAAACTCGTAATTAAATGCACAATTGGAGAAGAATATAATCACATGTCAGAATGGCTAGGATTAAAATATTAAATAATACATGCAAGTCTTAGGGGGCATAGTATGCGTAAGGTTGTTAATGTATTTTAATTATATGATTAATTTCAGGGAAATTAAATTTCTACATGGTATTTATATAGTAATAAACAACTTCTGAAGATTAGGGTATTGTGCATGCTATTAATATTACTTCACATCTAACAGTAAATTTTTTATTAACTTAATAGCATTGAAGTCATCACTTATTACATATGTTAATGATTCTTATTGTCGGGATAAATTATGACCACCAAACCCACTGCTGAAATATGTAAGTCTCCCAGTCTATTTCAGACTATAAAAACATTTCCTGCGACAGTTCATGCTCTGCTCTTTTTTATTTTCGTTACACGCTTTAGTTACTTTATGGCATGGCCTTTTATCGCTGTGATCATGACGCAGACTTACGATATGTCGCCCATTGCTATTGGCGTAGCAATGACCACTAGCGCGCTCTTATCAGTGGTTCTTGGGATGTATGGTGGGCAAATTTCAGACAAACTGGGACGAAAGGTCATTCTTCTTCTGGGATGTGGATTCTCCGCAGTGGGGTACATAACACTGGCGCAAGCCAGCAGTATGGGTACGTTTATTATTGGCCTAATGATCATCGGCGTATGCTTTGCATGGGTGGATCCCCCTGTGCGTGCTTTGATGAGTGATTTGCTCGGTGACAAGCCTCGTCGTGCGCTGGCACTACAAATGCGATACTACTTAATTAACGTTGCGGCAGTATCTGGTCCATTGGTAGGGATATTCTTTGGTCTTACATCTCAAAAGGGAACATTCCTGATAACAGGGCTGACTTATTTACCATTTTTCATTCATGTAGGTTTGTTTATACCCGCTGGTAAACTACTTAATGAAAAAGTGGGCGATAGTGATTCGGTACCAAAACTGTATCAAGTAGTGGGGATTATAATCAGGGATAGGATTTATATTGCGGCATTACTGTGCAGCATTTTATGTAGCATTGTATTCATCCATTATGAAACCGTATTACCTCAATACTTAATGTTACTTGATGGCAATGCTGCGGTTAAGCTTATTACTTTGATATTGGTTACCAATGCTTGTACTGTGCTGCTGTTTCAAAGTTTTATTATGGGTTTTTTTGCTGAGGTGGATCTGCCTAAACGTATTCTAATGGGGGGCGCAATTTTTTCTATTTCACAAGTCTGTTTTTTTGCTACACGTTCAACGGAAATGTGGGCATGGCTAACTGTCACGGTAGTTTTTAGCATGGGGGAAGCGATTCTAATGCCAAACCTTAATATTTTACTCGATCAATTGGCACCGGCAGAACACCGGGGTGCCTATCTTGGCGCTTCTACATTGACGACGCTCGGGGTTGCTGCTGGTCCGTTAATCGGTGGAGTCATGCTGGCCATGACCGGAGCAGGTGTGTTCATCTGCACTGCATTTCTTAGCGTATTACTGTGCTCAATTATTTATCTTTGCAGAAACAGTATACTGGTGCGTTTGCATAATTCATAACAATTAAAAGCATTATACGGCAGGGCGTCGTTTTGAATCATCACGTTCCTGCCTTAAGGTGTTTTTTTGCATTTATAGGCCGTTATAATTGAATGGCTTCTCGGATGTAGATTGCATCCAGTGATTCTGCAAAGGAATAACATATCCCTGATGGAAATTTCCTGGAAAAAGACGGCAATAGTTACGAAGGTCTGTTTATCGTTGCACTTAAGTATAATTGCAGCTGGACGTTCAGATTTTATTTCTGGGCTTCAGGTAGCCATCTATAAAGTGTGGTAGAACCGACATTCACACTCTCTGGCCTGTCGATATGAGTAGTCCTTAACAACAATCAGTTGCGTAAATTCCAGCCTGAACTCAGGGGGGAAATAAGTTTGGTTTTCTTGTGCATTAAGTCACCGGTTTTGTGTTGCGAAGAGGATATCTCCGTTAATCAGGTGGCCTACTGTACCGCTACAACTTAATTTTCAACAAATCCTGTCCTCTTCTGCACACTCAAAGGAGTGGATACTCGATGGCTGTAGAGATAAGATTTTTTTAGTGGTGAATGCGGCTAAGCGCACGCGGCACAGTTAAACTCTGAATGAGTAATTCCGATGTATTTTTGTCGGCGATAATGTGTTAACTGGTTATCGTCACTGGGAGGCACCCGGCACCACGTCTCAATGAATGGAAGGATGAATGAAATATGATAGAGATAATTACGGAAAACATATTTTTAAAAGCTGCTATTTCTCATGTTTTTATGGATAACTTATGTGAGGATAATATTCTCCTTGTAGATTTCGATGAGAAGATGACATTTAGTGAACTGCTCTTGCTATTAAGGGGGATTGACCAAAGTAACGATATAAGGGTGGTTTTTATTGGTAATCCGGGGATTTATAAATCGTTTGTTGTTGGTTTTGATTGGGTGGATATTAGTTTGCCTATTAGTGATTTCGTTTGTCGATTAAGGAAAACCAAGGGTGTGGCAATCAAATCACTTATAGCTAACATTGTTCATCATCTCTCACTTAAAAAACTGTCGCGAGTGGAAAAGACTGTTGCTTTGCTCTCAATGAGCAAGAAGATTACTGCAGTTGCTGCTATAACAGGATTATCTGATAAGGGTGCCTACAACGTTTTATCTACTGTTGTTAAAAAAATGAATGCGCATTCGTCTAATCATCTTCGTTATTTCTTAATGAGAGAATATGGTGCATTTAGCTTAGCTGAACTTACCGCTATATAAATTGTGCGAATGCCAATTAAGTTTCATATGAATCTACGGTTTATTTTTTTTCATGGATTCTTTACGGCATAATTATATATGGATAATTAAATAACCTTCTTTTAACTCAAGCTTTCTCGATAAAGAAAAAATAAGTAAATGGGATTAAGGCCGAATGCCTTCTTAAGCAAGATTGTCATTCATACTTTAATGCATAACCAAAGCCCGCTTTAATATTTTCAGGTTTCATCAATGGTTTTATTTACATTAGATATTTTTCAGAGCAGGCTCATGAGTTTGCACAAAGGAAATATGTTTCTTTTCAATCATCTAAATGTTTTAGATTGATGTTTCTCTAGGTCACTCCTCTACATCTTTTCTTTGCGCTCTTGTTAAAGGTGCTATTTTTTATCAGAAAGCCATTTTCCATATCGAGTGGCATACATTATGCTGCGCTCTGACACAGTTCTTTGATTGCTATAAAGAAAATATTTATTACTATTTGGTGATTTTGCTGAAGGAGGGGCATGTCCTGTTATTATTTAGCTACAGTGAACCTTTCGCTCAAGAATTTTAATGCACCTCTTTTTGGAAGGTCTACAGATCATTATCGGAGTGAACTGTGACTCATATTAATAGTAGTATGAATATTTTTCAAAATATTGAAAATAATCTTTCATTCAGGAGCTTTTTCGCGTCCGGAACAATGTCCCTTTGTTGATTCGCAGGAAAAAGAAAAAGGCCCCGGGCTACGGGGCAAGGCGTATGAAGATGTACTTTTTTCTGATATAAAAAAGGCATTGCGCTTTACCTTTTTATGTAGCAGGAAGAGCCCGCGAATGGCACCCTGCTAGAGGTAATCTTACTTGGGGTTGTGGTAAATTACACTGTCCTTTTCAGTACCTTGGGTTTAATTAACATTAAAATAAAAAACTATTTAAAAACCAATACCCACGCCCCAATCCGTGGTTACTGAACCACGATCTCGGTATGCTGATGGCAATCAGAGCTTCATAAGCTTCCGGATAAAGGTGGCTAGGTTCACCTGTGTGATATCCCTCTCTGGCCACATCATGCCTTCACGTTTAAACCCTCAAACTTTCGCGATGAGAGTGGCCGATTTACCCTCTCCGGTTGGTTGGTCAAGAAGGAAAAAGCGGCTGTTCTGGGCATGAGCCAGCTTGTTAAGTGGATCAAAAAACAGCGGCGCACGTCGTGGTCGAAATAGCAAATCCCTTGAGGACCGGCCCGTTCATACCTGCAGCAGCCTGTGCAACTGTAGCAGCTGGCGAAACAGGGCAACGGTGTGCTGGTATCACCATTCAGGGCTGCCAGCACCTGAAGCGCTGTGCCGCCGGATAGGAAAAAGCGTGGCAGGGCGCGAGGGTGCAACCAGCCGGAGCGCTGTCGATCAGTAGCATACAAGAGTCCAAAACCAGTTGCGTTACCACACCTTCCGGCTCGCCGTTCAAGACAGCGAGTGCGGTGCTGAAGAGGTCGGAAAATTCAGGCTGGTGTTCGAGCCACATCAGCTTTGCCCGATCCAGTTCTGCTGCGCTGCGTAGCGCCAGCAGCGATCGATAACCTTACGGATAGGACGGCCGTTTAGTGCGTAGAAATGAAGGGGAGCAGGCAGTACACGGTCTGCAACATACGACTGATTTTCTACTGGCTGACGGGATAGCCGTCAAGGGTAAATTGCTCCCCACCGCCAGTTGCGTCGGGTACTCAACACCTGCGTTACGGAAGAGGATGCACATGTGCTGAATGCCTTCTTCGCGTTCGATAAACATCAATCCATTGTCGAGGTCTGGGCTTCGTATTACTTGTTGATGTGTGTGTATGCTGGCGTGATAAGCAGGGCCTCCTGCTGTGCTTTCTCATTCAGCGAGGCGGATTGAATAGATGTTGTAAACAGTGCTGAGTTCTCTTTACGCGATCAATTATTTGGCACGGTTATTTTAAATCCTTAGCCTTCGTAGGTAAAGGGAACGGTAAATATTAGTAAAGGCATTTCTCCATTCCCCCAAAATAATGGACGCAATTTTTTGGGTAATTGCTTACTTCAGGCACTCCAGTCTACGTTGATTTTCGGTAATAAAAAATATTTTAATAATAGCACATTACACTACACCAAATCTTTTCCTACTTGATTTGTTGTACTGAATAGGACATTTAAACTGTCTGTAAATTAACATAACATAAAAGAATGTACTATTTGCGAAATGGTAAGAGATTGCTCAATGAAGTTATATGGCAAGCATTCATAAAAACAAATAAATAATGTTTAGGATGATTATGAAAACAATAGCATCGGACAACGATGAATTTGAACATCCCTTTAGCTTTTTTATCGGAACAAAACCAATCAAAGCCATTGAGGATATATATAGAAATCTACTTCCTTTTGGTGAGGAAAATATAATCGCAAGAGGGCGATGTCTGGATCTTGAATCTCCAAAATATGGCGGTGGTGTTTTTTTAATACAGCATGGTTTGCTTTCATGTTGTTCCGCTGAATCTAATATTATTAAAGGAACTTATCTATCACCTTCGATTGCGGGTTTGGTCGATGCATACAGTTGTTTTTATGACATACCAGGAAGAGTGCGTCATTACTATTATGCAGAAACAGAAGTGATTGGTTTTTTTATTCCTCTAAAAAGATTTGTAGACATTATCGATAGTAATGCTGTGTTATGGCATCAAATAGCAAGGATTTTAGCACATAGATTAATGACTATATCATCGCGGGATAGCACTTTTCTCGATGGCGATTCATACATGGCGATCAAATCACTTCTCGAGGAGATTTATTTCTACCCTGAACAATACAGGAGACAGATATATATTGCGAATTATATCATGAAAAGAACAGGCATTTCCCGAAGTAGAATTATGAAGATACTATTAGACCTTAAATTAGGAGGGTATATAGATGTCTCTCATGGTAGGCTAGTTAGTCTTTCTAAGTTGCCAAGTAGATATTAACGCCATTTGTTTAAGGGGGAAGGAATGCTTGAATGCTATTATGGATTGGGAACGAAAAAACATCCTCACCACCGCAGGACCAAAGGCTACTTGCAGTTCAGGCTGCTTTACAAATCATACAAACAAAGTGTGAGAGTGATAGTTCAATGCTGAGTAAATTATCAGAACATATCATACCTCTGCTAATACTATACAAAAAGTTTTTGCAAAATTTGAATTTCGATGCTGGAGCATAATCAATGAAATCCTCAGTTCATACTAATTAATATAAATAAGAGTAGGGCCAGTAGAGCTGGATGATAACAATAAAGTCTATAGTCAGTGATTAGTTTAAATGTATAAAAAGTGTTTGTGTTAAAAAGGTTTACAATGTCTAAAAGTAGACATTAATAATGATTTTTAAATTCAATTATTCATAATAATATATGTCATGCATTCGTTAAGTAATGCATTTATATATTTTGACAAGGAAAACATATGAAAACAGTAATTAAAACTAGCATTATTGCAGCAGCAATGGCAGCAGCCTTTTCCACTTATGCAGCAACACCGGATGCGGGTGTTCAGGTGAACTTCTCCGGTACACTGACAAGCTCTTCATGTGCTGTTTCCGTAAACGATGGCCAAAGCACCATTGATATGGGAAGCATTGATACATCAGGTCTGACCGTCGGTGAAACAACTCCGCAGCAGAACTTCAACGTTGACATCAAAAATTGCCCAAGCAGTGTTACCAGTGCATATTTAGTCTTTGACGGTTCCACCGCGGATGCTGCAGCAGGGCATTTCAGCATTACGAGTGGTACGGGAAATATGACCGACCATATCGCTATGCAGTTACTTGATCTCGGAACTGGTGGCTCCATCGTGAAACCAAGTACTTCAACTGTGATTCGCTCTCTGGAAAATGGGGCGCTTAGTATTCCTCTGGCCGCGCAAATGGTAGTACTCAAAGATGGCGTGGATGACGGTGACTTTACAGTTTCTACTTCCATGCACGTAATTTATCAGTAAATCTATATAATATGCTAAGACCGCCAATGGCGGTCTTTTTTTTATGGATAAATCATATGCAATGTTGAAACAACGTTAAAATCACCCTCCGTCAATGTACCCGTCTTGATAAGTCTTGCATTAAATGACAGCTTTCCTGACTCTTCGTTGACTTTAAAAATTCTATTCAGTTTCAATTGATTACCTCCCGCGTCACTTATGCTTATAGCCAGCCCCTTCTTTTCAATTTGCTCTGACGTTAAAAATCCTTCTTTCGTTTCAGCACCTTCCCAGCGAGCAAGAGCGGGGCCGGATGAAGCACATTGATAATTTAATGCAAAAGATTTTGTCTCTAACACCCGCTCATTGTTATTGCTGATATCTATTTCACCAAAGTTCACATTCGTATTACTGAATTGGCAGGATTCAGGGTGTAAATGTACGGAGTTACGCAAAGTGACCAGGACGGCTGGCTTGGTATCATCTGTTTTTATGACACCATAAATGCCAGAATTTACCGACGCGATATTCCCAATGTGGGGCTGTGTTTTTACAAGTTGAAAAGTGAGCCGTGTCCCAGCAGATAATGTCCGATGGCACTCAGGGCCGCTGCAGTGAACATGTTGAATCAATGGGAAAGCGTGTTGATCCAGTAAGAGCCGATATGAAATACCTGGGACATTTGTTTCATATAGACTTTTCATACCTTTACGCGGCAGTTTTGCAATCGCCATGAGCTTTCCATCTCCTTCACATGATAACTGGTATTTGGGATCGGAGTATTGAGATTAACTGTTTTCTCAGCAAGGATGCCCCCTATGTCAGTATCCTGAGAAATAATAATATCGGGTAATACCATACTAACCCGCTGCGTATGTTCAACATGACAGCCTGCTTTAACTGATGAACTGAATAAACAAAGCGCAGAAACGGTAAATATTGAAGCAAACGATTTATTCACAGGTAAGATGAAGGTCATATAAATGTTTTCCAGAATGAGAGTTAATAGTGAAAGGAGCATGGCAAGTTTGCGCAGGACTTCCCCACACTGCGGTCAATGTGCCACTTTGAGGTACGCCAGAGAGGAAAACTTTCCCTGTTTCATCAACAATACCTTCATAGGCATTATCCGCAGTAGCGGTGGCACCAAATGGAACTGGCGTACCATCTTTCATTTTTAACGAAGCTAAAATTTTCGAACCTATATGTGGTTTGTATTCTGCAATGACAATCGCAGATTTCGTTGGTGACAGATAATCGGTTAAGTTGCTCATATCAACATCGCTGCTTTGGCTTGAGTTATCAAGGGATATCTCGTCTTGCCGGTAAGGCTGAATATACGGAATAATTGCATAACCACGATAATCAGTTACAACGCCTGGGTTATTCAACACTTTCAGTCCTTTTGCGCCGGTAGCTTTCACAAGCGCTATCGCATCATTGACATCAAACGGTTGTCCGGCCGTCACTCCATATTTCGAAACGATGAGAGATCCTTTCATTTCGTAGCTAATACTTTGTAGATCCGTTGCGTGGCTATAATTTGTAGAGAAATCACCTTTGCCGCTCTTATATTCAAGACTAGCATCCTCATGGCTGTGGTCAGAAGACTGTTTCGTCGCATCAAAAGACCAGCTCAACGTATCATCTTCCAATGCTTTACCATTGATACCAACTGATTGCGAAGATGAACCTGGACGCTGCATATTGCTTGATAACGTAAGCCACGAATCGTGTGAAAAGGTTGAAAATGGAATCTGCATACTGATAGACAATTGCTGCTCAGAATTATCATCCTCATCCTGGCTCCACATCCATCCGAAGTTAAGACTAATATCGCCAAGCGATAAACTATCAGTAAGCGAAAGGTTTTCTTCGGTACTTTTATGCCAGTACTCAGCCCTCCATGCAGAAAACGTAAGCGTGCCGGCAACATTCATGGGCTGGTTCAAAGAAAGCTGCAGTTTATTTTTCTGTCTATCGGTAAGCGAGCTTGAATTATCAACATCATCATCAATAACGTCAGCAAAGGAGGTGTAGGAATCATCCCCTGAAAATGACCATGAGAAATTAAGATCTGTCCCAGAATTCACGAACGTTTTAGCATATTGCAAACGGTAATTTTTCCCAGATTGATTCGCCTCTTTTTCTGGCGTGTAATTCATTTGAGTTACATCTGCAGAGAGAGAACCAAGTTCGTCTAATCCAATCGCGTAGCCAAGATCAGCCGCGACATAATCCGCTCCAATTAAGGTACCGCCAAAAATTGTATTATCCTGAGATAAACCATAGAAAAGCGTGAATGAAGAAAAATCCCGCCCTGAGGAAGAATTGTTGTCGGTACGACCTGCATTGAAACTGTACTGAAGATGACCCGGACGTTGCATCGCCTGCACCATTCCCCAGGGCTGGGTAAAATGATGTTCGCTTCCATCTGATTCGGCAATACTCACTTTAAGCTCTCCGCCACCAGACTGAGGATACAAATCACTGATGACAAAGGGGCCTGCAGGAACATATCGTTTATAGATCACGTCCCCATCCTGGCTGATTTCTACTCGGGCATTTGCTGTCCTGGCAATTCCTCTTACCACAGGCGCATAGCCCTGTGCTTTGTCAGAATACATTGCGTTTTCAGTTTGTAATGAAACGCCTTTGAAAGAGAAGCTATCGAAGAGCTTGCCGTCACTGCTGCCATCCCCCGCTTTTAAAATGCCTCGTAAAAATGGGATATCGCGTTGTAGCCACGCCTGATTCGTATTCCAATTGGATGGGCCCGTCGACGGCATGTCTAAAGTGCTGAGAGTCCGCAGCCTCCAGGCCCCAAAATTGAGGCCGCTATTAAGATTCACAAAACGATCGTCCGCTCTGAATCCTCCCTCGCTCTCCTTTTTTTGGGCTCCGCTAGCATCATAATTGAGGCTCAATGCGGTAAT
Source organism: Enterobacter bugandensis (assembly GCF_900324475.1). Taxonomy (NCBI): domain Bacteria; kingdom Pseudomonadati; phylum Pseudomonadota; class Gammaproteobacteria; order Enterobacterales; family Enterobacteriaceae; genus Enterobacter; species Enterobacter bugandensis. The sequence goes on along the minus strand of NZ_LT992502.1, from coordinate 3,627,017 downwards.
ACCTTCATCCCATTGGGATACAGGGATACCAAGATCAGAGTCAGGGGCGGGTTTCAGATAGGCCTGAGGGATATTGATAGCTAGTGACTGCTGATTAAAATTGAAGTCAATTGATGCACCGGGTAGATCCTTTTCTAGATTTATGGGGTCTTTTAGTTTGGAATGGTTGTCTAGAAAATAGACACCCAAACTATGCAACTGAGAGAGAGTCAATTCTGGATAAAGTTTATCGTTTTTGTTTTTCTTAAAATCGATTTGCACTTTTTTCACAAAATGTGAGTTCACACTGACAGTTACATAGTATGTCCCCGGGGGGTGTCCGTCCCCTCTGAAACGGCTCAGATCGATTTTTTTTGCATCAATCTGGCTTGTATTTTCAATTGCTGATGTATCAAAAATGGTATCTGACGATACTGCAGTGAATGAGAAAAAAAAGACACCGGCAAATAGGGTACGTAAACATCCCTTGCTGATTAATAAAATAGCCATAATATCATAAAGTTATAGAGTTTTCTGGCGTGATTTGTCCAAAGTCACCCAGAGCCGTCCACGTAAATGAATGAACACGCCCAGTATGGACGTATGTCAGTTTTCCGAACGGCGCAACCATAGAGTTTTCAGGTGTATTAAGCTTTGTTCCATCAGCATTCAGACTGTAAAAGGTAATGTAATAGGGGGTAGGGTTCGTTATGGAGACCTGGTTTCCTGACTGGGTGATCTCGATTTTCTTCCAGGCATTTGCGGCTTCAGGCGTATCAATTTGTTGCGGACGCCAGAAAAGCTTCATTGAGGATTTAACTGAGATCAGCAAACTGCTGTGCTGATTTTCGGCTTTGCCAGGAATTGCTTTGAAATTGAGATAAAAAACAGATTCCCTGTCTTGAGGAAGCGTAGCAGTGTTTTCAGCGATTATGCTTATTTTACTTGTATCACCTGCATCCATTTTGAAAAGTGGCGGTGTTACCACGAAAGGAACATCATGTTTTTTATCTGCGGTATCTTTGTCGAGCACCGCTTTTACAGAAAAATCAGACACCCACGACTGTAAGAGGTATGGGCCTTTGTCTTTATTGTAAACATTGACAGTTGTACTGTCTTCAGATGCATGATAAACAAATCGAGTTCCTCCAAATGTTAAAGAGGCTTCTGCGGTTGATGTGATAGCCAACATTGAAAGTGCTAAAACAGAAAAAACAATATTTCTACAAGAATTAACCATAGAATATAAATCCAATATTATAATGAGTGTAAAACAAGTACTCTGTTTTCAACAGAGCAGCAGTTGTTATGAATATCTATAATAGAAGCGCTAATCTCAATGTCCTTTTAGAGACAGCAAAGGCTGTTTACAATTGCCATTAGAGAAAAACATATGACATTCTTAACTTTTTTGATACTCATCTTATCTCTACAGAAAAGTCAAACATAGCAATAAAATTTGCAACCATGTGTAATAACAAATTCATTTAAATCAATGAGTTGGGTGTGGTATAGGTTGGGTATTATTTTGCTCATGTTTGCTGCCAATGAATGATATTTTCAAGTATAGGTGTCCTGAAGGAGACACTAAAATGCTTGGCGCCCATGAGTACATAAAAATAGAATGTTGTCACAGCCAGATAATGAACAAAATATTTGTTTTAAAGTTTGGTATGACCGTGATAACAATATTTTATTTTTAGGAGCAATAATGAAAAAGCAAGTTCTTGCAATGATGGTTTCTGCAATGATGTTTGGTGGTATGACTGCTGCACACGCGGCTGATCAAGGCCATGGTACAGTGACTTTCACTGGCTTTATTATTGATGCACCATGTTCCATTGATCCGGATAGTGTTGATCAAACTGTTAGCTTAGGTCAGGTTTCCAGTACTGCACTGGAAGCTAATGGCAACACGGGGACCTCAACTCCACAGAACTTTGAAATCAAGCTAAAAGATTGCTCACTGTCCACTGCGAAATCTGTAGCAACTACTTTCACTGGTGCAGAAGGTGCAAATGACGGGTCTCTGGGTATCACTGGTACCGCAAGCGGTGCAAGCATCATCCTGACCGATGGTGACGGTCAGCAAATCAAGCTGGGCGAAGCTTCTTCCGCACAGCAGCTGCAGGATGGTAACAATACGCTGCTGTTCTCCGCTTATTTGAAAGGCGATGGGGCATCTGCAACCGTAAACCCAGGTGAATTCACCTCTATCACTGACTTTACTCTCGCTTATCAGTAATCAGTAATCAGTAATCAGTAATCAGTAATCAGTAATCAGTAATCAGTTACTTTACGGTATATCCTTTTTTGGATATACCGTAATTAAAGGAACAGTGTAGATGATAAGAAAATATTGTTCCGCGCTATTTATCGTCAACGTTATGAGTATATTACCCTGCCAGGCAGATAACGATTTAATTCGAGGCCATGGGATTGTCAATATGGAAGGGGCGATAATATCTACAGCGTGCGATATATCTATGGATAGCCGCTATCAAGATATCGATATGGGAGATGAGAGTATACGCTTGCTTAAACGCAATTCTTATGGGCGTGCTAAACCATTTTCTATTCAATTGATAAACTGTGATTTAATGCGGAAGAAAACAGAAACTCCATGGCAATTCATCGAAGTCGTATTTGATGGGGCTGAAGATAATGGAAATTTTAAAGTTAATGGTACAGCTAAAGGTATAGCGTTAAGAATCGAGAGTAAAGATGGCGCTGTTGCAATTCCTGGTAAACCAATGCCGTATGTAGCTATGCATAATGGTGATATAAGGCTTGACTATAACTTAAGATTAGAGAAAAAAGCTGACGCTATGATCCCGGGTCAGTATAGCTCGATCATTAAATATAGAATTAATTATTATTAACAGTTATTCACGTGTGTGGTTCTTTATGAAATCTGAAAAAAATACCAAATCCTTTAGTTGTAAATTACCGCACGCAATAGGACTTTCTCTTTTATCTTTATGTATGATCACTGCCCTGCAAAATAACGGTTGGGCTGACGATGATATACAGTTTAATACTGATGTGCTGGATGTAAAGGATAGGGGTAATATTGACTTAAGTCAATTCTCAAACAAAAATTACATCATGCCAGGTGATTACGCGTTCACTGTAAAAATTAATCAAAATCAAATACCTGAACAGAAAATATCTATTTTTAATGTAGGTGATTCAAAAAAAGATACTAAGGTCTGCTTCTCTCCTGATCTGGTGTCAAAGCTGGGCTTTAAGGATGAATACCTCAAAAAAATGCCAATTTGGCATAAGCAGGACTGCCAGGATATCCAGATTTTGGAGGGTGTTGAAGTTCATCCTGATTTAGGAACTGGTGTTATTTCGATTAGTGTGCCGCAGGCTTATCTGGAGTATGCAACTGAAAACTGGGTACCGACAAGCTTATGGGATAATGGGATTCCGGGCGTTCTGGCAGACTATAACCTTAACTTCCTCGCCAATAAGAACAATGATGAGCAGGAGACAAACAATGTTTCAGGTAATGGAACCTTCGGTGGCAATCTCGGTGCGTGGCGTGCTCGTGCCGACTGGCAGGCGAATTATGATGATCAAAATGATGATAATTCTACTCAAAAATCTTGGTCCTGGAGCCGCTTTTACCTGTATCGACCTCTGCCAGCACTCAAATCAAAGCTGACTTTGGGCGAAGATTACCTAAATTCAGATATGTTTGATAGTTTTCGTTTTGCCGGCGCAAGTCTCATTTCCGATGACAATATGCTACCTCCTAATTTACGCGGCTATGCGCCTGAGGTGACTGGTATTGCGCATACGAATGCTAAGGTAACAATTTCGCAGGAGGGTCGCGTCATATATGAGACTCAAGTGGCTGCGGGTCCTTTTGATATTCAAGATTTGAGTGAAGCAGTTTCAGGAACATTAGACGTGCATGTCCAGGAGCAGGACGGTTCTGTACAAAACTTTAAGGTAAATACTGCCAGCATACCTTATCTGGCTCGTCCAGGATCAGTACGCTATAAAATTTATGCTGGCAAACCTATGGACTACGACCGCCACTCCGAAGGCGATAACTTTGGTTCTGGTGAGTTTTCCTGGGGGGTCACCAACGGCTGGTCATTGTACGGCGGCCTTTTGGGGAGTAAAGATTACAGTTCCGAAGCGGTGGGGATTGGTCGAGATTTGATGGTATTGGGTGCAATTGCGCTTGATATTACGCACTCGGATGCCAGTCTTGATAACGAACAGCGACAGGGACAATCATACCGACTCAGTTACTCAAAAAGGTTCGATGAAACGGGAAGCGAAGTTACGTTTGCAGGCTACAGATTCTCAGATAAAGACTTCATGAGCTATAGCGATTTTCTTGATTATATCTCTGAAGATGATGATTTTATGCAAAGCAAAGAAATGTATACCATGACCTTTTCTCAGAATATCGATTCTTTGGGTTTAAGCGCATATATAAATTACTCGCATGAAACGTATTGGAATAACCCTGCGGAAGATAGATATAACATTTCGCTATCTCGCTATTTTGATGTTGGTAAGTATAAAAACATCAATTTATCGGTAAATGCTTACAGGAATAAATTTGATGGCGATAATGATGACGGTCTTTATATTTCACTTTCCGTACCTTGGGGTGATACAGGGACCCTGAGTTTAGACTCATCGGTGAATGGACAGAATAACAGTAATCTGTTGGGCTACAGCGACAGGTTTAATAATGGGGATAATTACCGAGTCCAGGCTGGGGCATCGGAGAGTGGGGCCAGCTTCAATGGATATTATGATCATCCTGGTGACATGGCAGAAATATCTACCAGCCTTGATTATCAGGGTAATCAGTACCAGTCTGCTGGAGTGACATTGCGGGGGGGGATGACAGCAACCGCACATGGCGCTGCCCTGCATCGCAGTTCAAAAATGGGGGGAACCCGTATGATGGTTGATGCGGGAGAAGCTGCGGATATTCCAGTCCAGGGGTATGGCAGCGATGTCCATACCAATATGTTTGGTAAAGCAGTAGTAACAGACGTAAGTGATTATTCGAAAAGTATTCTTCGACTGGATCTTGACCATATGCCGGATAATGCAGATGCATCAACATCTGTTGAAGAGGATGCTTTAACGGAGGGAGCCATAGGCTACAGGAAATTTAATGTAGTTTCAGGTCTGAAGGGTATGGCAGTAATTCGTTTATCCGACGGCTCATATCCTCCGTTCGGAGCAACTGTATACAATGCTGATAAACAGGAGGTCGGTATTGTTAGCGACGAAGGTCAAATATATCTAAGCGGTATTCGACCCGGAGCAAAAATGCAAGTGGAATGGAATGGTTCAGAACAATGCTCTCTTTCCCTACCTGATAAACTGGAAGGCGGGAAAAACTTGGAGAGCTTATTCTTACCATGCCAAAGCTGATTGCCAATATTGATGTAACCTATATGAGAATGTATATGAAAACTTTTACGCAGAATAAAACTATTTTACTGGCATCGTTAGTATTAACGCTTTGTGTTTCAGCCCAAGCCTCTGCTGCTGTAGCGCTGGATCGTACTCGTGTTGTAGTTAATGGTGGTGATCAGTCGGAAACGTTAAGAATTACAAACGAAAATAAACAGCTTCCCTATTTAGCACAGGCTTGGCTTGAGGATGCTAAGGGTAAAAAAATTAGTTCTCCAATGACTGTTTTACCGCCGGTACAACGCGTTGAGCCGGGCGCTAAAAGCCAGGTGAAAATTCAGGTTACGCCTGCGATTGCTGGCCTGCCACAGGATAAAGAGACCCTTTTCTATTTCAACCTGCGTGAGATTCCACCACGTAGCAATAAACCCAATACACTACAAATTGCACTACAAACGCGAGTGAAGCTTTTTTATCGTCCTGAAGCAATAGCTCTGGATAAGACACAGTCTGCCCGCGGCGACTGGGTTGAAAAAGTGACCCTGAAACGCCAGGGGGATACTTATACCGTCGATAATCCGACCCCCTATTTCCTCACGCTTGTCGAAGCACACAGCAGTGCGAAAGGTACCCCAGTTTCCATGAAACCTGGAATGGTTAGCCCAAAATCTACGATGAAGCTTGAGGCCTCAGCCGAGAAACTCGGGAGTCACCCAGTACTGAGCTATATCAATGATTACGGTGGACGTACTGAAATTCAGTTTACCTGTACTGGCAGTCAATGCTCAGCAAAACTGTTAAAGGATAAATAAAAGGGATAAAAATGAAGCGCTTAGTTCTTCTATGTATTGCAGTATTCTTCTCCTCTTATTGTCTCGCTGATGATAGCAACAATGGCGAAAATGGTGTCCTGGATGTTCATGGCGCTCTGGTGGAGAACACATGCCATTTATCTCTTGACTCCGCTTGGCAGGATGTTGAATTAGGCGTTATCTCTCATTCTGATTTAGAACATGCCGGGGACGTTGGTCCTGGCACTGAACTAAGCATTTATCTTGAGGATTGCCCGGAAATATCCAGCTGGTCAACGAATATTACACCTATGACACATACGGTAAGTACATTGCAGCCGTCATATCAGGCAACATTTGATGCTGTAGCGGATGAATATAATTCCACCTTAGTTAAAGTTGTGGGGGCGAGCGGCATTGGTTTAATGATAAAGGATAGCTTAGGTCGTAAAGTCGCTATCTCCAGGAATAGCGATAGCGTTTTACTAGCACCAGGCCAAAATCGACTAAATTACACGATACAACCAGTGCGAGACTCCGGCATATTCTCGGCAGGGAATTTTCATTCAGTCATCAACTTTGGTATTAGCTATAATTAGGTGTACCCATGCATATTATCAGGCTTTTCACTTTTGCAGCGTTAGTCACATGTTTTAGTCAATTTGCTTATGCTGATGGGTCAAGCGCAACGATTAAAGTTATGGTAAATATAAGCATACCGCCTTGTACAATCAATAATGGCCAGACTATAGATGTTGATTTTGGCGATAGTATATATACCACGGATGTTGCCAAGGGTATTTATTCTGTTCCAGTGAACTATAGTCTTGACTGTCAGGGAATGGAAGCAGATAAAACGCTACAAATGACGATTTCTGGTACTGGAGAAGATTTCGATAGTTCTTATCTCAAAACCTCAATGCCTGGGTTGGGCATAAAGCTAATAGCTAACGGTGTGGATTTCCCTTTAAACAGCAAACTGGACTTTAAAACAGCAACGGATAAACCAGAATTAGTAGCAGTTTTAGTAAAAGATCCTGCTCAAGATTTATCAACAGGGGAATTTACTGCAGGTGCCACAATGGAGGTTAGCTATCAATGAAAAGATTATTTATTGTTTTATTAACAGCCTTGCCTCTTGCTGCATTGTCAAGTGATAACATGTCATTTCATGGAACTTTAATCTCTCCATCATGTAAAATCAATAATGGCGATAAAATTGAAGTTGATTTTGGACAAGATCTGGGCGTAAGTGAGATCGATGGAGTAAATTTCAAAACAAAGATAGATTATAATATAAGCTGTGATTCAGGCTTCCCGGAAAGTCTGGCAATTGTTTTGGATACTTCTAATCCTGCTGTTTTTATGAATTCAACGCTCCAAACTTCCAAATCAGAATTAGGAATTCATGTTTTGGTTAATGGTACTGACGCAATGTTTGGCCAAAAAATCGCGGTCGATGATCCTTCTTCACCGCCGGTCGTTGAGGTTGTACCAGTAGGAAACCCTGCTGATACCCTCACTGCAGGGTCATTCGAAGCTACAATGACACTGCGAACAGACTACATGTGAGAGAAAAATGCGCACTAAATTTGCTCTTGGGTTATTTTTTTTGTTTTTCCATCTTGCCTGCTCTGCAGAAGATAATGTTCATCTTTCCGGAGCGTTAGTCTCGAACGCTTGTGTTTTACCCGACTCGGACCAGGATATTCAGGTTAATTTTGATAATCTACAACTTAAAGAACTTACAACCAGTGGTCGTTCGCAAAATACTCCTTTCACAATCCACCTTCAAGATTGTGATATTGATGTTGCGAGTACGGTCTCTGTGGCTTTTAATGGGCAAGAGGATGCAGAATTAGAAGGGATGTTGGCGGTTGATAGCTCAAGTACCGCTACAGGCATTGCAATAGGCATTATCGATGATAGTGGTGCAAAAGTTAATATTAACCAGTCGGGTCAAATAAATCCCATTTCAGCAGGCAACTTCAGTATCAATTATAATGCTTTCGTACAGGCGGAACCCTCTGCAGTTAGTAATAATTCTTTAAAAGCTGGGGATTTTAGTGCAACAACAACGTTTACGTTGACGTATCAATAACGGTGGAATAAACATGGGTAATAAATTTTTTTTCTTACTGCTCTTTCTCTCTAATATCTGTTTGGCAGGAAATTATCCTGTTATCACGTCTATTACCAATGAGGCTATGGGCTACGACGATTATCAATATCATATCACGCAGGCCTTGCTCGATGTTGGTCCCAGCACTGATGCTCATGTACATTCTCGCTCAGTTGTCTCTCTTGGACATAGGCATTTTCCCGGTGATACATTTGTAGCCACTACGAGCAATCAAGCAGTGCATAAAAGTAGTGACCCCGTTGAGACAATTAGTGAATTAGGCCAAGACGCTTATGCTATGCAGGGGGATGAAACCATTGTGTATCACCACGGGGATGAACCTGATGCAAACACAGAGTGTGTTGCATACGCATATCTTCCCGACCAGACCAGTATACCACAGGAGGGCGGAGTGAGCTGGTCGAAAGTAATCGTTCCTGGTGGTTGTCTGGTTGTACCTCCCGCTGAAGACTGGTGTAAAATAACAACCCCCGAGCTCATACTTGATCACGGCACAATAGCACTTACAAATGCTGAAGGAGACTCCGCGACAACGAATATGAATGTTAACTGCGTGGCGCAGACTGATGTAAAATTTAACCTTATCAGTAATGAAAACTACATCTACCTTGACGAAAATGGTGTTAATGACGGCCAATCAACAATAACAGTTGATAATCAGGATTTAAATACTAAGATCGTTCTCCCCAGTGGCGACTCCTCTCATCAAATCAAAGATTATTTAACGGGTGTTACCGAAGCTGGAGCTCATGTTGGAAGCAGTGTTCTGGTTATGGAACTTTATTAGCATGACAAAGATGTATAGCTTATTTTCCCTGACTTTTCTATTAATTGCTACGGCTTTTTACATCCCTAATAGTGGTGGTTCCGGCGTTGAACTTCCTTACAATCTCATGACGATTTGTGCTGTAGGCATTTTTTTTATCATTTTAGCCTACAAGCTTTGTTATCTTGGTATGAGATTTAGGTATAAAGAGATTATTGTAGGTTCAATAATACTTGCTATGCCATGGTTACTCCATCACAAAAACAGCCTGGGGGTTTTTATATTTTTAGGATGCATCCTGATTTGGTGCCTTCTTGATAAAGTTTTCATAAATGACTATTGCAAAAAAATTATTATATGCATCATTTTTTCATTGAGCTGTTTTCAGGCCATGCTGGCGCTATTCCAAACATTTTGCCCTTCATTGGCAATGCATTTTTATGAATATAACTGGATTCAAAACCATGGTAGACCGTACGGTATTTTTCAACAGCTAAATTTGCTGGCCAGCTTTATTGCTACCGGAATTGGTTGCGGTATATTACTTTTTTTTAATTCAGAGAAAAAAAGTAATAAAATTTGGTTGCTTATAGCATTAAGTATTCAAGTTTTTGTGCTTGCATTAAACCAGTCACGTACGGGTTTGATTGGTACCGTATTCATTATGGTATTACAGATTTTAATCTATAAAAAAAAGCCGAGTAATATATTTGTTCTTTTAGTGGTACTAAGTTTATCCTATTCCTATGGAATGTATATTGTCAACCATCTAACAATTATTGTTGAAGGCAAGCCTTTCTTACTTGCGCGGGCTTATGATGCTTCTACCACTCAACGTTGGAAGATCTTAGTAGCTACAATACAGTTGATCATGCAAAAACCATGGTTTGGATGGGGTTATGGAACATTTGAGTATACTTTCAGTAGGTATATCATCGCGCATCCTGCATTCAATTTTGCAAGTCGATTAGAGATATCACATCCTCATAATGAATTATTATTCCAGTGGTATCAGGGAGGAATAATTCCTGTTTTCGGCCTGCTCACACTTTTTTGGGGATGGATAAAGATAATTTATGCTAACTTCAAAGAAAGCAGCTACAATACTGGTTACTCTTTGCTCATTATTCCCTTGCTGGTGCATTTAAATCTGGAGTATCCTTTCTATCAGTCAACAGTTCATCTTCTTCTATTTATTGTAGTATTGCGCGTAGGTCTTGTTGAAAAAGAAATTGTTTCACAGAAGGTGAATGTTTCTCAAAGAATTGTTATTTTTTCTTTTGGGATGATAGTATTCAGCTATGGATTTGTTGCGCTCTGTGCTAATCATTTTTTGACTAAATACGAGAGAGAGCATCTCGCTTCTTTCCCTGACGACCCTCCCTTATATTTTTATACGCAGCCGGAGAGAACACATTTTGACGAGATGGTAGCACTTTTAGTTCATTATAATAGTACGCATAACCTAAACTATTTACGCCAATTTATGATAGAAGCGAGTCAATATTCTAAAATCCATAACGATAAAAATATCTGGTGGAGCATGATCGAAATAGACAATTTTCAACACCACCCAACAATGGCAGCTCAAAAGCAAGCCATGTTTATCAAACTTTTTCCTGAGACGACTTTCAGCCTTGCAACTCATGTTGACTAATGCACAGTTTATTCTATCATTTAGAAAATATTTGTAACAAGGCATATGCTATGCGAACTTCACCACAGGACAACAATGAATTCAATCATCCCTTTGAATTCATTGCAGGTACTAAGCCTATCAAAGCTATCGAGGAGATGTTCACCGCACTCCTTCCTTTCGGTTCAAAAAAAATCATTACCAGAGGATCGAGCATAAATCTTGAGAAAATAAACCCGGGTGGGGGTGTACTTCTGATACAGGATGGTTTTCTGTCAGGTAGTAGTGCGGCCTCGGAGATAGTTAAGAGTACATTTTTGCCCCCATCTATAGTAGGTATCATTGATTCTTATAGTTTTTTTTATAATGTACCTGGGCGAAGCAACCATATTTTCTATGCTGAAACTGAAGTCGTCTCTTTTTTTGTTCCTATACAAAAATTCATCGAGATATGTGATAGTCAACCAGATTTATGGCATAATGTTGCCCGAATTTTGGCGCATCGATTGATGGTGGCAACCATGCGAAATAGTGCACTGGTTGGTGGTGATGCCTATACTGGCATTAAACAATTGCTTGAAGAAATTGATTCTTTTCCTAATGCATATAAACAGCAAATCAATGTGCCTTATTATATTGTACGGCGAACAGGCGTTTCTCGAAGTCGAGTTATGAAAATACTTTCCGATCTGAAAATGGGAGGATATATTATCATAAAAGATGGTAAGCTTATCCAATTGAATAACTTGCCAGCTGCATATTAAAACATAGGTGGTTTTTTCTTTAGTGTGTTTAGGATAACGGGATTTTAAAACATGAGCTATTTATTTTTTTAAAAATGTAATTACAAAATGCCTTTCCTTCTGTAAGTCTCCCGGCAAAACGAACCATTCACTTTTAGAGATCTTCCGACATACTGATTATGTCCCCTGAGGAGATCGCTATGCGCAAGATCCGATTCACTGAACACCAGATCATCACCGTATTGAAGTCCGTCGAAGCAGGACGTACCGTCAAGAATGTGTGCCGTGAGGCCGCTATTTCGGAAGCCAGCTATTACAACTGGAAGGCAAAGTACAGGGGATGGAAGCGGCCGATATTAAAAAATCAAAGATCTGGAAGACGAGAATCGGAGGCTTAAACAGATGTTTGCTGATCTCAGCCTTGAGTGCCGGGCACTGAAAGACGTCATCAAAAAAAGCTTTAAAACCAGCGATAAAGCGTGAACTCGTCAGCTATCTGACGACACAATTTGCCATGAGTTTACGCCAGGCCTGCAGGACGTTATCGATGAGCAGGACGGTGTATTTTTATCAGCCCGATACCCGGCGTGATGAACCCGTGATCCACTCGCTGGCAGAACGCTATCCGCGCTACGGTTTTAAGAAGCTGCTCCAGCTGCTGCGCAGGAAGGGCTTAATCAGCAACGCCAGTTCGTCGCCATCGCGCAGCATATACTCGGTCTTCTGCGCCCTGGCGGCAGCGATCTCGGTATTGTTTAGGGATTTCAATACCTTAGGTATGTTTTTGCACCTTGTTTTTTTAGCGTTCTGGCAACGCGGTGCAAAACAAGATACATAATGCTCAAGATTCATATAGAGATCATGACCACACATGCAACAAAAAAAAGCCTGCAACTCTTTGAAGTTACAGGCTTTTTTAAGGTTCATGATGCGTCATGAATGAATGTTTGGTGGAGCTGGCGGGAGTTGAACCCGCGTCCGAAATTTCTACATCCTCGGTACTACATGCTTAGTTTGTCTTTACATTCGCACGCCAGCTGCGGACAGACACGCCACTAACGAACTAGCCTGATTAGTTTTAACGCTTCAACCCCAGGCAGGGCTTCCACGCGATCTCTTTTGGGTTTGACCTCTCTTTGATCCCCGTCTTAAGAGCGGAAGCTAGGGAGAGAGGGCTCAGAGCAGGTTATTAAGCTGCTAAAGCGTAGTTTTCGTCGTTTGCGACTATTTTTTTGCGGCTTTTAACGAGGCAAACCGCCCCTCGGCATGCACCTTGGGTTTCGCAAATCCCGTCGAATCCAGAATCAGCCCCAATAGTGTTGAACTAAGTATACCAGATTTCACTTCCTGGATACCAGCCCGGAACGCTAACTTATTGAATAGTACAATAAGTGTGCAGAATCAACGTCCTGCGTTTTTCATAATGCGCGCTTTATCCAACTGCCACTCGCGTTCTTTCAGGTCAGTACGTTTGTCGTGCTGTTTTTTACCTTTCGCGACGCCAACTTTCACTTTGCACCAGGCATTTTTCCAGTACAACGACAGAGCGACCACAGTGAAACCCTCGCGGTTGATGCGTCCGTAAAGGGATTCCAGCTCACGCTTGTTCAGCAGCAGCTTACGGGTGCGCGTTGGGTCACATACGTAGTGCGACGAGGCGACGGTCAGCGGCGTAAAGTTCGCGCCGAACAGGAAGGCTTCGCCATCTTTAAGGATCACGTAGCTGTCGCCGATGTTGGCTTTCCCGGCGCGCAGCGATTTTACTTCCCAGCCCTGCAACGCAAGGCCAGCTTCGAATTCTTCTTCAATGAAATACTCGTGGCGAGCACGCTTGTTGAGCGCAATGGTCGCCGAGCCTGGTTTATGTGCTTTTTTCTTCGTCATAAGTGTCGTAAAGCCGTCGGTAATCTGATTTCAAAAAGTCACCTCATTGCGTCCTGTGAGGTCTAACGCGCTATCTTAGCACGAGATGAGGCTTAGCGTTTTTTTAACAGGTGATAAATGTTATTATTTGTCCGTTGTGTGACCATGGAAAATGCTATGCCTCAGATTAGCCGTACTGCGCTCGTTCCTTACAGCGCGGAACAAATGTATCAGTTAGTGAACGATGTTCAGTCTTATCCAGAGTTTATCCCGGGATGTACCGGGAGCCGCGTTCTGGAGTCTGGCCCGACGCAGATGACTGCGGCGGTGGATGTCTCCAAAGCGGGGATCAGCAAGACGTTCACCACCCGCAATACGCTGACAAACAATCAGAGTATTTTGATGCATCTGGTGGATGGTCCATTTAAAACCCTGATGGGTGGCTGGAAGTTTACGCCACTGAGCGCTGACGCCTGCCGCATTGAGTTCCATCTGGACTTTGAGTTCACCAATAAGCTAATTGAGCTGGCGTTTGGCCGCATCTTTAAAGAGCTGGCGTCAAATATGGTTCAGGCGTTTACCACCCGCGCCAAAGAGGTTTACAGTGTCGCATAAGATTGCTGTAGAGGTGGTCTACGCGCTGCCGGAGAAGCAGTACCTACAGCGTGTAATGCTGGAAGAGGGTGCCACCGTTGAGGCGGCTATCCGCGCGTCCGGCATCCTTGAGCTTCGCAGAGATATCGACCTGGCGAAGAACAAGGTCGGGATTTACAGCCGTCCGGTGAAGCTGGGCGACGTGTTGCAAGAGGGCGATCGGGTGGAGATTTATCGTCCACTGATTGCCGACCCGAAAGAGCTGCGTCGCCAGCGTGCGGAGAAGGCGGGTAAGTAGCGCTTCTTCCCCTCACCCTGTTCCTCTTCCCAAAGGGGGGAAGGGATAAAGAAAAACAAAAAAGGTGCTCGTTGAGCACCTTTTTGCATTTCTGGCTTCTGATTATTTTGTCAGGGCAGGTTTGTTATCGATGTTGGTCAACACACCGGCGCTGCTGAAGGTCAGCGTCAGGGTCTGCTGGGTCACGCTTTCGTGGCCTGGCTGCTGACGGAATACATAGAACCAGGTGTTAGTGCCGAACGGATCGGTCATCATCGGGGTTCCCAGTGCATAAGCGACCTGCTGTTGTGTCATCCCCACGCGGATTTTGGACACATCGTTAGGGGTAAGGTAGTTCCCCTGGTTGATGTCAGGACGGTAAACCACTTTCTCCAGAGTGGAACAGCCTGCGGTCAACATCAGAAGAACCGCTGCGGCAGCGGTCAGCATTTTACAACGCATAGTGATTTGATTCCTTTTCGGGCCCGAGCAGAACGCGGCTCATATGTAATATGCCGATGATAATAGACCTTGCCCCACTTTGAAACCGGTCTGGCGGCGTTTTTGTTGTTCTGTATGACCCTGAGATCCCGAAAAAGTTTATGCCGCCAGCAGTTCTTTCGCGTTCGCGAGCGTATTACGCGTGACTTCACTGCCGCCGAGCAGTCGTGCCAGCTCCTGAAGACGCGCGCGTTTATCCAGCGGCTTCATGTGCGTTTCGGTCATTTCGCCGTCGGTTTCTTTACTGACAATAAAGTGATGATGACCACAGCCCGCGACCTGCGGCAGGTGGGTGACACACATCACCTGCGTTGATTCACCTAGCTGGCGCAGCAGTTTACCCACCACTGCCGCCGTTGGGCCGCTGATGCCGACATCCACTTCATCGAAAATCAGCGCCGGGGTTTCCATTTTACGCGCGGTAATCACCTGAATCGCCAGCGCAATACGCGACAGTTCACCGCCGGATGCCACTTTGGAGATTGCCTGCAGCGGCTGCCCAGGGTTGGTGGTGACGCGGAACTCGATGCGATCCGCCCCTTCTGCCGTCAGGTGGTTCTCTTCAAAACGGACATCAATAGTGAATACACCGTGCGGCATCGCCAGCGTGTGCATGCTGTCGGTGATGTGCTGGCTTAGCTCCTGAGCGTAATGTTGACGGATCTCATGCAGTTTTTTCGCCGTGGTCAGCGCCTGCTGATGATGCAGGTTCACGGCCAGAGAGAGGGTTTCCTGCGAATCCGCCTGATCGTCAAGCTGCTGCTGTTCTTCGAGCAGAGACTGATAATAGCCTGGTAGTTCTTCCGGCGTGACATGGTGCTTGCGCGCCAGTGAAATCTGACGAGAAAGGCGCTGCTCCAGCTCAAACAGGCGGTTCGGGTCGAGGTCCAGCCGTTCACAATAATGACGCAGTTCGTCACTGGCTTCTGAGATTTGAATCGCGGCCTCTTCCAGCATATCCAGTACGCCAGAAAGCTTACTGTCCATGCCGGCCAGTTCGGTGACCAGTTGACGGACATTGTACAGCTGGCTCTGCAGGTTAACGTCTTCGCCATCTGCCAGCATGTTGAGGGCATTCTGGCTGGTTGAGAGCAGGTGGCCGCTGTTGGCGAGGCGCTTGTACTCTTCGTCAATTTGTTCAAACTCACCCGCCTGCGGGTTGAATTCGTTCAGCTCTTTAAGCTGGTACGCCAGCAGCTCCGCACGCGCGGCGCGCTCCTGGCTTTGCTGCTGGTGCTGGGCGAGCTCGCGGCAGCTCTGATGCCACTGGCGGTAGTGCTCCGCCATAAGCTGAGTAAGCGCGTACTCACCCGCATAGCCATCAAGCAGGGCTTTCTGCTGTTCTGGTTTGACGAGTTGCTGATGCGCGTGCTGACCGTGGATCTGGATAAGGAGCTGGCCGAGTTCGCGGAGCTGGGAGAGCGGGACTGCCGTGCCGTTGATAAAGCCACGGGAGCGCCCGTCGCTGCTGATCACGCGGCGAAGTAAACACTCACGTCCATCTTCGAGCTGATTTTGTTCCAGCCAGCGCAGGGCTGCAGGGGTATCTTTCAGGGAGAAACGAGCGCAAAGATCGGCACGGTTTGCGCCCATGCGCACCATGTCGCCCTCTGCACGGCCGCCAAGGCACAAGCCGAGGGCATCAATGGCAATGGATTTACCCGCACCGGTTTCGCCGGTGATCGCCGTCATGCCGCTGTGGAAATCGATCTCAAGCTCACGAACAATGGCAAAGTTGCTGATGGTCAGTTGTGCCAGCATAATTGTTTTCCTGTATGAAAAACCATAACTGTGTTTTCATACAGTATAAACTGGTTTTTTATACAGTAAAGTACTGGATGCAAAATCAGAACAATTTTTTTGACCAGCCAAGCTTCGAGCTTAATGTGTTGAAATAGCTGTAATCTTTCGGGTGAATCAAATTCAGGTGGTAATCACACCGGCGAATAAGAACATCTTCACCTTCCTGGATTGGCAGCGCGATCTGGCTGTCGCAGCTGATCTCCAGGTCGTTACGGCGGTGCGAGAAGCGCAGACGTATCGTACTGTCGCCGTTAATCACCAGCGGGCGCGCGGAGAGCGTGTGCGGGAACATCGGCACTAGCGTAATAGCATCCAGAGAGGGCGTCAGGATCGGGCCGCCCGCAGAAAGCGAGTAGGCGGTTGAGCCGGTCGGGGTGGAGATAATCAACCCGTCAGAACGCTGGGAAAAGGCAAAGATTTCGTCGATATAAACTTCGAACTCAATCATGTGTGCCACTTTGCCGGGATGAAGCACCACCTCGTTAATCGCGGTGCTGATGCGCTTCTGACAGTCCTGCTGGCACACCTGCGCTTCCAGTAAAAAGCGTTTTTCGCTGATATAATGACCTTCCAGCACGTCGGCCAGCTGTTGCTGCGCGTTGTCCGGGTCGAGGTCGGTTAAAAAGCCGAGATTGCCGCGGTTGATACCGATGACCTTGATGTCATAACGCGCCAGCGTGCGTGCCGCGCCGAGCATGTTGCCATCGCCGCCCACCACCACGGCGAGATCGGCCTGTTGGCCAATTTCCGCCAGCGTGCCGGTTTTGACGCTCTTCAGCTGCAGTTCCTGCGCAATTTGCTGCTCGACCATCACTTCATAGCCTTTGCTACACAACCAGCGATACAACATTTCATGTGTCGTCAATGCGGTAGGGTGACGCGGATGCCCGACGATCCCAATACACCTGAAATGATTATTCATTTTCTGGAGGTCCTTGTGCCTGATGAATGATGACAATCTCTCTTGTTCCCTTGAATCCAGGAAACTGATCCCCATAATAAGCGAAGTTAGCGAGATGAATGCAGAAAAACGCGGAGAAATTCATGAGTAGTAAAGAACAGAAAACGCCTGAGGGGCAAGCCCCTGAAGAAATTATCACGGAACAGCACGATGAAGTTGAGGCTGTAGAGCCAGACGCATCTGCTGAGCAGGTGGACCCGCGCGATGAAAAAATTGCGAATCTGGAAGCCCAACTGGTAGAAGCACAGAATCGCGAACGCGACACCGTTCTGCGCATCAAGGCGGAAATGGAAAACCTGCGTCGTCGCACCGAGCAGGACGTTGAGAAGGCGCATAAATTTGCGCTGGAGAAATTCGTCAACGAACTGCTGCCGGTGATCGATAGCCTCGACCGCGCGCTGGAGGTGGCTGACAAAGCGAATCCGGACAACGCGGCGATGATCGAAGGTATCGAACTGACGCTGAAATCCATGCTCGACGTCGTGCGTAAGTTTGGCGTGGAAGTGATTGCGGATACCGATGTGCCGCTGGATCCAAACGTTCACCAGGCCATTGCGATGGTGGAATCTGAAGAGATTGAAGCCGGTAAAGTGCTGGGCGTGATGCAGAAAGGTTACACCCTGAACGGCCGTACCATTCGCGCTGCGATGGTGACCGTGGCGAAAGCGAAAGCGTAATTTGCTACCTGTAGTGCCGGGTGGCGGCATTCGCCTTACCCGGCCTACGCTTTACTCGGCAATACTTTCCCTAAGTGGCGTAACGGGCAGCACCTTCACCTGCTTAATCATATTGTCCTGCACGTCCAGGATATCAATATCGTACTGCTCAATGCGCACCCGCGTGCCCGCCGCCGGGATCTCTTCAAGCGCTTCCAGAATCATCCCGTTCATGGTACGAGCTTCATCTTCCGGCAAATGCCAGTTAAAGGCTTTGTTGAGTTCACGGATGTTCGCGCTACCGTCAATCAGCACCGAACCGTCGTTCTGCGGAGTCACTTCCTCCGCGAGGGAAGGGGACATCGATGTGGTAAAGTCTCCGACAATCTCTTCCAGAATATCTTCGACCGTCACCAGGCCCTGAATATCGCCGTACTCGTTGACCACCAGGCCGACTTTTTTCTTGTTGCGCTGGAATTTAACCAGCTGCGTGCTGAGCGGCGTACCTTCCGGCACGTAGTAAATCTCGTCGGCGGCGCGCAGCATCACCTCTTTGGTGAACTCTTTTTTCTCGGTCATCAGACGGTAGGCTTCGCGCACGCGCAGCATGCTGATGGCGTCATCCAGCGAGTCGCGATAGAGCACGATGCGCCCGTGCGGAGAGTGCGTCAGCTGGCGGACAATGGCTTTCCAGTCGTCGTTGATGTCGATACCGACGATTTCGTTACGCGGCACCATGATGTCGTTCACGCTCACTTTTTCCAAATCCAGCACCGACAGGAGCATATCCTGATTGCGCCGGGAGATCTGCGAGCGGGATTCGTTCACGATGGTGCGCAGCTCTTCTTTGCTGAGCGCGCTGCTGATAGTGACGTCGGCTTTGATCCCCACCATCCG
The DNA here is from genome assembly GCF_900324475.1 of Enterobacter bugandensis. Lineage (NCBI taxonomy): Bacteria > Pseudomonadati > Pseudomonadota > Gammaproteobacteria > Enterobacterales > Enterobacteriaceae > Enterobacter > Enterobacter bugandensis. The sequence continues at coordinate 3,608,004 of NZ_LT992502.1, read as the reverse complement.
CATTAAAACGCGCGTGACCATGTTCAGCAGCCAGACCAGCGGCATCATCAGGATCTGCAGCGGTGCCAGCAGGAAGCTGCTCGGGTAGGCCACCTTTTCCGGGTAAAGCGCGGCGATGGTTTTTGGCAGTACTTCGGCAAACACCAGCACCACAAACGTCAGCACGCCGGTGGCAATCGCGACCCCGGCATTGCCGTACAGGCGCATCCCAACGATGGTGCCGAGGGCTGAGGCCAGAATATTGACAAGGTTGTTGCCGATAAGTACCAGGCTTATCAGCCGATCCGGCTTGCGGAGCAGTTTTTCAACGCGGCGGGCGGCACGGTTACCCTGTTTAGCACGATGACGCAACCGGTAACGGTTTAAGGTCATCATGCCGGTTTCCGAGCCGGAGAAATAGGCGGAGATGACCACCATGACGATCAGGATAACGATCAGCGTGGTGGTAGAGATGTGTTCCAGGGGGAACTCCTTTTATAACTTAGCCAGCAAATTGCTGTATGAAGCGGCTGCCAAAATAGGCAAGGGTGAGAATGCCCGCACCCGCGACGTTGAACCAGACGACGCGACGACCGCGCCAGCCTTCATGATAATGGCCCCACAACAGGACAATATAGACAAACCACGCGATGATGGAGAGCACTGCTTTATCGATATTCTCCACGCTGAACAGGTTCTTCATGTAAAACAGGCCGGTGCAGAGCGTGAGCGTCAGCAGCACCACGCCTATCTGGGTGATGTGGAACATCTTACGCTCAATGACCATCAGCGGCGGCATTTCATGGTTGAACGCCAGCTTTTTGTTTTTCAACTGGTAATCAATCCAGGCGAGCTGCATGGCGTAAAGCGCGGCGATGATCAGCGTCGCATAGGCGAACAGTGACAGGCCGATGTGCACCAGCATCCCCGGTGTCGCCTCCAGATGCGTAATGAATTCATTAGGCATAAAGGTGGCTAAAGCCAGATTGATCAGCGCGAAGGTATAGACAATCGGCAGCAGCAGCCAGCCGCGATTTTTAGACGCGACGATGGTCATTACCGTACAGATCATCAGGCTGACCAGCGAGCCGACGTTGAGGACGCTCAGGTTTTGCACGCTGCCGTCGCCGGGAATAATGCGTGATTCCAGCGCAAACGCGTGGCTTATCAGTGCGATGACCGCCGAAAGAATAGCCATGCGCCGCCAGCCGCTGTTTTTTTGCAGCAGTCCGGGAATAATCAGCGCGAGGCTGACAGAGTAGGCAACAAGGGCGATCAGTGCGAAAACAGGCATATAGGCATCGACAGTTGTCTTAATAAGAAAGAGAAGCAGTATAACGTTACGTGACGCCTGCTCCAACCGTTGCATAACAACAAAGGCGCCTTCATGTTATACTCCGGCAAAATTCTGTGTATGTGTCGCTCAATGCGGCCCAACGTTTCTACTCAGGCGAGAGACAATGTTTGATAATTTAACCGATCGTTTGTCGCGCACGCTGCGCAACATCAGCGGCCGCGGACGCCTTACTGAAGAGAACATCAAGGAAACGCTGCGCGAAGTGCGCATGGCGCTGCTGGAAGCAGACGTGGCGTTGCCGGTTGTTCGTGATTTTATCAACCGCGTAAAAGAGAAGGCGGTTGGTCATGAAGTTAACAAGAGCCTGACCCCGGGTCAGGAGTTCGTCAAAATCGTTCGTAACGAACTGGTTTCGGCGATGGGCGAAGAGAACCAGGTGCTTAACCTGGCGGCTCAGCCGCCGGCCGTGGTGCTGATGGCGGGCCTGCAGGGTGCGGGTAAAACCACCAGCGTCGGTAAGCTGGGTAAATTCCTGCGCGAAAAGCACAAGAAGAAAGTGCTGGTGGTCTCTGCGGACGTCTATCGCCCGGCGGCGATCAAGCAGCTGGAAACGCTGGCCGAGCAGGTCGGCGTGGACTTCTTCCCGTCCGACGTTGCCCAGAAGCCTGTCGACATCGTTAACGCCGCGCTGAAAGAAGCGAAGCTGAAATTCTACGACGTGCTGCTGGTGGATACCGCCGGTCGTCTGCACGTTGACGAAGCGATGATGGACGAAATCAAGCAGGTGCACGCTTCTATCAACCCGGTAGAAACCCTGTTTGTTGTTGACGCCATGACCGGTCAGGATGCGGCGAATACCGCGAAAGCGTTTAACGAAGCGCTGCCGTTAACCGGCGTGGTGCTGACCAAAGTCGACGGTGATGCCCGCGGCGGTGCGGCGCTTTCTATTCGTCATATCACCGGTAAGCCGATCAAGTTCCTCGGCGTGGGCGAGAAAACCGAAGCGCTGGAGCCGTTCCACCCGGACCGTATCGCCTCCCGTATCCTCGGCATGGGCGACGTGCTGTCGCTGATCGAAGATATCGAGAGCAAGGTTGACCGCGCGCAGGCTGAAAAACTCGCCAGCAAGCTGAAAAAAGGCGACGGTTTCGATCTGACCGACTTCCTTGAGCAACTGCGTCAGATGAAAAACATGGGCGGCATGGCAAGCCTGATGGGCAAACTGCCGGGCATGGGCCAGATCCCTGACAACGTTAAATCCCAGATGGATGACAAAGTGCTGGTGCGTATGGAGGCGATCATTAACTCCATGACGCTGAAGGAACGAGCCAAGCCAGAAATCATCAAAGGTTCCCGTAAGCGCCGTATCGCTGCCGGTTGCGGCATGCAGGTGCAGGACGTTAACCGCCTTCTGAAACAGTTCGACGACATGCAGCGCATGATGAAGAAAATGAAGAAAGGCGGCATGGCGAAGATGATGCGCGGCATGAAAGGTATGATGCCTCCCGGTTTTCCAGGGCGTTAATCGCTTTTGAGATTGCTTTTTGCCCGAAAATGAGTAAAATTTTCGGGCTTTTAATATGACACCCGGGCTCCGTTCCTCGATGGGGCCCGGTTGTTTTATTCACACAAGAGGATGTTATGGTAACTATTCGTTTAGCACGTCACGGCGCTAAAAAGCGTCCGTTCTACCAGGTTGTTGTGACTGACAGCCGTAATGCACGCAACGGTCGCTTCATCGAGCGCGTTGGTTTCTTCAACCCACTGGCCTCTGGCGCAGAAGAAGAAACCCGTCTGGATCTGGATCGTATCGCTCACTGGGTTGGCCAGGGCGCTACTGTTTCCGATCGCGTTGCTACGCTGATCAAAGCAGCAAACAAAGCAGCTTAATCTGTCACGGTGGTCATGATGAGCAATAAAGCACCTGTTGAACCGATCGTATTGGGAAAAATGGGTTCTTGCTACGGTATCCGTGGTTGGCTCAGAGTGTTTTCCTCCACTGAAGACGCTGATAGCATTTTTGATTACCAGCCCTGGTTCATCCAGAAAGCCGGTAAGTGGGAAGAGGTCGAGCTGGAAAGCTGGCGTCACCACAATCAGGACATCATCATCAAGCTGAAAGGCATTGACGATCGTGATGCCGCGAATGCGCTGACTAATTGTGAAATTGTCGTGGATTCGTCGCAGTTGCCACAGCTGGAAGAGGGCGACTACTACTGGAAAGACCTTATGGGCTGCCAGGTAGTCACCACTGAAGGTTACAGCCTGGGGAAAGTCATCGATATGATGGAAACCGGGTCAAATGACGTTCTCGTCATTAAGGCAAACCTGAAAGATGCATTTGGCATCAAGGAGCGGCTGGTCCCGTTCCTCGATGGACAGGTTATCAAGAAAGTCGATCTCACTACTCAAACCATTGAAGTAGATTGGGATCCTGGTTTTTAAATTCTCCGGATAAACGGTAAAAGACGGCGCTATGTGGATTGGCATAATTAGCCTGTTTCCTGAAATGTTCCGCGCGATTACCGATTACGGGGTAACTGGCCGGGCAGTAAAGAATGGCCTGCTGAGCATCCAGAGCTGGAGTCCTCGTGACTTTACTCATGACCGGCACCGTACCGTGGACGATCGTCCTTACGGCGGCGGACCGGGGATGCTAATGATGGTGCAACCCTTACGGGACGCCATTCACACAGCAAAAGCCGCGGCAGGTGAAGGCGCAAAGGTGATATATCTGTCACCTCAGGGACGCAAGCTTGATCAAGCGGGCGTGAGCGAACTGGCGATGAATCAAAAGCTGATTCTGGTCTGTGGGCGCTACGAAGGGATAGATGAGCGCGTAATTCAAACCGAGATTGACGAAGAATGGTCTATCGGCGATTACGTTCTCAGCGGTGGTGAGTTACCCGCAATGACGCTGATTGACTCCGTCGCCCGGTTTATTCCGGGGGTTCTGGGCCATGAAGCTTCGGCAACGGAAGATTCCTTTGCCGATGGGTTGCTAGACTGTCCACACTATACTCGTCCTGAAGTGTTAGAAGGGATGGAAGTACCGGCAGTGTTACTGTCAGGAAACCATGCCGAGATACGTCGCTGGCGTTTGAAGCAGTCGCTGGGCCGAACCTGGCTTAGAAGACCTGAACTTCTGGAAAACCTGGCTCTGACTGAAGAGCAAGCAAAGTTGCTGGCCGAGTTCAAAACCGAACACGCGCACCAGCAGCATGAACATGATGGGAAGGCGTAATACGCTCCCGAATATCAGTTTACCCAGGATAAGAGATTAAATTATGAGCAACATTATTAAGCAACTTGAACAAGAGCAGATGAAGCAGGACGTACCTTCCTTCCGTCCAGGTGACACCGTGGAAGTGAAAGTATGGGTTGTTGAAGGTTCCAAAAAACGTCTGCAGGCATTCGAGGGCGTGGTTATCGCTATTCGTAACCGCGGTCTGCACTCTGCATTCACTGTTCGTAAAATTTCCAACGGCGAAGGCGTTGAGCGTGTCTTCCAGACTCACTCTCCGGTAGTTGACAGCATTGCTGTTAAACGTCGTGGTGCTGTACGTAAAGCTAAACTGTACTACCTGCGTGAGCGTACTGGTAAGTCTGCTCGTATTAAAGAGCGTCTGAACTAAGATTCGCTTAAGCGACATCCTGTTAGAAAGGGCTGGCCGAAAGGCTGGCCCTTTTTTTATCCCATCGCACCTCTCGCGTTAACCCTTTCGTCATAAATCATTTACAATGCTTGCCTCTTGCATGGAGGGGAAGTGGATAACGTACTGCATCAGCCTAACCGGAAACGCGCAGCGGCATTGACCGCGCTGTTTGCGATCCTGCTGATCGTGGTGGCACCCCTTATCTCCGTCTCGTTGCAGAAAGACCCCATGAGCGCCATGCCGGGCATGCATCATGACATGAGCATGATGTCGATGGACGAGCATCACGGCGATATGCCACACACAATGCCGGTCGACCATGCGGAAGCGTGCGGCTACTGCGTGCTGTTAGCCCACGTGCCGGGCGTGATGCACGCGCTGATAGTGCTGCTCAGTATCGTGCTGCAAAGGCTTCGCGTGAAGCCGCCGCGTCAGGCGGTCAGCCACTGGCACTTTTTCCCCTGGCTTTACCCTGATACCCGCGCGCCGCCGCGGCAGTCTGCTTTTTCCCTTTAAAAAAAATAAATCGATAACTTACTGCCTTAAAAAGGAAAAGTATGACTACCTGCACTCCGCGCGCGGCATGGGGAAACCTGCTGCGTCGTCTCCATTTCTACGTCGGGCTATTTGTCGGCCCGTTTATCTTCTTCGCCGCGCTGACCGGTACGCTGTACGTGGCGACCCCGCAGCTCGAGAATGCGCTCTACCGGCACGCGCTCCATACGGATTCTGTGGGCGAGCCGAAACCGCTGGCGGAACAAATCGCCACGGCGGAAAAGGCCGTTGGCTCAGATTTGCGTTTGCACGCCGTTCGCCCGGGGCTGGTTGAAGGTGAAACCACCCGCGTGATGTTTGCTGACCCGACGCTGGGGTCCTCGGAAAACCGGGCGATCTTTATCGATCCGGTAAGCCTGGCGGTGCGGGGGGATATGACGGTGTACGGCACCAGCGGGATTTTACCGCTGCGTCAGACCATTGATTATCTGCATACCTCTCTGATGCTGGGCGATATCGGGCGGCTCTATAGCGAACTGGCCGCTTCCTGGATGTGGGTGGCCGCACTGGGAGGGATTGCCCTGTGGTTTTATACCCGACCAAAACGCCGGATTAACAATCGCTTCCAGAACCGCCGTCGGGTGCATGTGACGCTCGGCTGGATATTACTGGGGGGCATGCTGCTCTTCTCTGCAACCGGCCTGACCTGGTCCCAGTGGGCGGGGGGGAATGTTGATAAGCTGCGCGCTGAGTTGAACTGGCTAACCCCGCAGGTGAATACGATGCTATCCGGCGTGCCGGAGAGCGTGGATGAGCACGCCGAACACCGTGGCCATCACGGCGGAATGATGATGCCGGAAATGGCGATGGATCTGACGCGGTTTGACGGTGTGTTAAGCGCGGCGCGTAAAGCGGGGATTGATGCCAACAGGCTGGAGATCCGCCCGGCGAAAACAATGGATCGCGCATGGACAGTGACGGAAATCGACCGCAGCTGGCCGACTCAGGTGGACGCCGTTGCGGTTGATCCCGGTACGATGCAGATCCTCGACAGAACCCGATTCGAGGACTTCCCGCTCATGGCAAAACTGACCCGCTGGGGCGTGGATTTCCATATGGGGATCTTATTCGGGGTGGTGAATCAGCTGCTGCTCGTTGCCTTCGGCCTTGCCCTGTGCGTGCTTATCATCTGGGGATACCGGATGTGGTGGATGCGTCGTCCGGCACAGTCGGCAATGAATCCTGTGCAGACGCTTACTCAGAGCTGGCTGGCGCTGTCAGGGTGGGGAAGAGGTGTTACCGTGGTCATCAGCGCACTGCTGGGGCTGGCTTTGCCTGTGATGGGCGTGAGTCTGGCGCTGTTTGTTCTGATTGACTGGCTGCGCTGGCGAGCGGCAACAGGCGTGTCGCTCACCGAATCATCCGCTAAATAATCCTATGGCGCGCTGATAACCACTGACACCCGGCGGTTTTCAGCGCGCCCTTGTGCAGTGCTGTTGCTCGCAATCGGATATTTTTGGCCTAATCCCCGGGTGGTGAGATTGCTGCGCGGGATATTCGCGCCTTTCGCCCAGGCGTCGGCCACGGCATTGGCGCGTTTTAACGACAGGGCTTCGTTGTAGCTTGCTTCACCGTAATTATCCGTATGGCCGTCCATTCGCGCGTGATTCAGGCCAGTTTTCGCCAGACGAGAGGCCATGGACTGGATCTGTGTTTCACTTTCCGGACGCAGTCTGGCGTCATTCTTATCAAAGAGGATGGTGTCCGACATACCAAGCGACCAGTCGCCGTTCAGTTCGTTAAAACCGTATGACTTCATCGCCGCGATTTGCTCAGGAGTAAATTTGCCCTGGGGTGGCGACTGACAGCCTGCCAGAACCAGTGAGGCCATAATTAACGGCGCGAAGTAACGTTTTAACATAGTGTATCCTTTCTAACTTATTGTTTTCGTACGCTGGTTTTTAACCTGGTACATGTTGCGGTCAGCCCTCTCCAGTAATGCTTCCACGGAAGCATTTTCCCACGCCAGAGCAAAGCCAATGCTGAGTGACATCGATGCTTTTTGTCCGTTATGCAGATCAAACGGACGGATAAACTGCTGCGCTAGCGCAGCACAAATGTGTTGAACCTCTGGTTCAGAATGCACCCCGTACAGCACCATGGCAAATTCGTCACCGCCAAGGCGGTAGGACTGATGGCGTTTCTCGCCAAATTCCATCATCCTGCTGGCGACTTCAATCAGCACGCAGTCTCCTGCCGCGTGTCCCCAGGTGTCGTTAATAAACTTAAAATTATCACCGTCGAGAAAGAGCAGGGCCGAGTTTGTTTTTGCCGAGGGGTCATTCATTAATGCCGCAATACTGTTACGAAACGCAGCGCGGTTAGCAAGACCGGTGAGCGGGTCGTGCATGGCGGTACGAAGCAGCTGAGCGTTTTTCGCCTGGAGCTTAAGCTGCCACTCCTCCATCTCGTCCAGCAGGCTGTTGAAGTCTTCTCCAAACTGATGGAATTCTTCAATGCGCCCATCTTTCACCCGACGGGAAAAGTTGCGATTGGTGCGGACGTCATGCACAACGT